>NZ_JBIBVY010000001.1:105380-658267 GCF_043080665.1 Streptomyces sp. NPDC014991 | reverse complement strand
GGGGTTGTTGTTTTCCCGGGGTGTCGTTTCCGTATGTGGGCCGGGTGGGGGGGGGTGGCCCCGGGGCCCCAACCCCCCCGCCCCCGCGCGGGGGGGGGGGGGCCCCCGGCCGGGGGCCCCCCCCCTCGCCGTGGGATCAGCGGCCCAGCGCGCGCCGGCCGCGCCCCTGGGAGAGAACGGGCAGATTGCGCGCCGGTGCCTGCCCGCGCGTGTCCTCCTCGAGGCGCAGCGCCAGCGCCGGGCAGCGGCGCACCGCGCGCAGCGCCTTCGCCTCGGCGTACCGGGGCACCTGCGCCTGGGCGACGGTCGGGAAGCCGTCGGCGCCGAGTTCGAACACCTCCGGAAGGATGTCCGCGCACAGCCCGTGGCCCCGGCACAGCGTCCAGTCGACGTAGATCTTCTGACGGCTGCCGCCGGTCTCCTCCGGCTCCGCGCCGCCCGCGATGCCCGTGGGGCCCCTGCCCCCCTCGAAGAGCGGCAGCACGCCCGCCACGGGCCGCCCGCAGCCGTTCCCGAGGACATGGGCGGCCAGGTCGTCGGTGAACGCCTTGATGGTCGACTCCAGGAACATCGCCGAGCCGTCCGGATGGGAGCACGCCCCACGCCGCTTGACGTTCTTGGCGACCTGTTTGAGCGCCTCCAGGGCGGCCGGTCCGCCGCCGTTGAGGATGTCCTCCAGCCCGCGCGCGGCGGCGGGCAGTCCCAGGTAGCAGGGGCCGCACTGGCCGGCGCTCTCCTCGGCCAGCCACTGCGCCACCCGCAGTGACTCGCCCAGCGGGCAGGTGTCCTGGCTGATCGGCAGGATGGCGCCCGCGCCCAGCGAACCGCCCACCGCGTCCAGTGAGTTGCGGGAGACGATCGCCTCGTCGACCGTCGCCGCGTCGATCCACTTGCCGTGGTAACCGCCGGTCAGCACGCCCTGCGGCACCGGCGGGGCGCCCGCCAGCTGGAGCACGTAGCGCAGCGGCACGCCGGTCGGGACCTCGATCACCATCGGACGGGCGACCGCGCCGGACACGGTGAGCATCACGGTGCCCGGCTCGTCGTACAGGCCGGTGTTGCCGTACCGCTCCGGGCCGATGCGGGCGGCGATGGCCAGCTGCGCGAACGTCTCCGCGTTCGACAGCAGCGTGGGCGCTCCGCCGACCCCGCTCTGCGAGGCGCTGATCTTGCGGCCGGGCGGGATCGCCGGACCGCCGTCGACCGAGCGGATCAGCGAGGCGGCGGCGCCGGTGACCATGCGCACCGGATTGCGCTGCACCCACGCGCGCAGCGCCGATCTACGGCTGTTGCTCAGGCCCCGCTCGGCGAGCGCCGCCTCCATGGAGCGCTGGGTGGACTCCCGGGTGACCCCGATGACCAGGGTGCGCGCGCCGAGTGCCTCCGCGCACAGCAGCGCGCCGTCCAGGATCAGGTGCGGGGCGCGGTTGATGAGCACCGTGTCCTTGCGGCAGGCGGGCTCGTCCTCGCTGCCGTTGACGACGACGACCGGCCGCACCCCGCGCTTGATCGCCGCCTCGGCGACCGAGCGCAGCTTCCTGTGGAAGGGGAAGCCGGCCCCGCCGCGGCCCTTGAGATTGATGCGTTCGGAGAGCTGGGCGAGCTGCTCGCCGCCCAGCGGGTCGAGCGGCCCGTGCACCTTGAGGTGCATGGGCAGATCGAGCCGCTCCACAAGGTCGAAGCCCGACGTGAGCTGGGGAAGCCCGACCACGCGGACTTCGGGGACGTCGGGCAGGGCCTCGTTCACTTAAAGCCTCCGGAAGGCGTGTTCCAAGGTTCGCCCGAACCCGACGTGTCGTAGGACGCGCCGGGCAGCGTTTCGGTGGCGGGACCGCTGTTGTACGTGTCACTCGGGTTGTACGTGCCGTAGAGGCCGTTTGTCTCACCGGTGTCGTACACGTCACTTCCGCCGTATCCGCCGGCGTCCGGATTGCCGTAGACCGGGATGGTGTATCCGGTGTCCTGGAGCGGGTCGTACGCGGACGGCGGGGCCTCGCCGACCGGCGGCGGGGACGGTACCGGCCAGCTGCCCGAGGTGCTGGAGGGGCCGTCCACGCGCGGGACGGCCTCCGTGGGCTGGAGGTCCAGCGGCAGGTCCGCGCGGGTCGTCCGGCCGGCCGCGAACGGGCTGCCCGGGAACGCTCCGCCCGGGGTGCCCGGCGTCGACACCGCGCGGTAGGCCGCCGCGAAGCCCGCGGCGGGATCCGGCGCGGGCGCCGCGGGGGACTGGTACAGCGGCGCGGTGGAGGTCGCCGGTCCGGCGGGCGACGGCCTGGCCTCCCGCCGGCTCCCGTAACCGGGCAGCGCCGACTCGGACGCCCGGGAGCGGCTCGCGTCCAGCTCGTCCAGCCCGGGCCGCTCGGAGCTGCCGAACAGAGCCACCAGCCGGTCGGCGACCTTGCGTTTGACCGGCCGTGGGGCGGCACGCAGCGCGAGGGCGCCCATCACGCCCAGCAGGGACAGGCTGTAGAGGATCACGAAGACCGGCTTGGCCGCGCGACCCGCGTAGAGCCCGTGGATCAGCGCCGCGCACCAGGCCGGGTAGGCCAGCATGTGCATGGCCCGCCAGCGGGCGGCGACCGGGGCCGGGGCGGCGAAGTTGCTGCGCAGCGCGCCCGTGATGCCCACGAAGATCATCAGCAGGCCCGCGAGCGAACCGAGACCGATCAGGCCGGCGATGCCGGTGACGCCGAGCGAGAACGGGACGAGAGCGGCGATCAGCTGGGTGTGGCCGAGCGCGATCTTCGCGGTGATGTGGAGCAGCAGGAACGCGATCGAGGCGACCGCGGTCGTACGGTGCACCGCCTGGCCGACGATCCGCTGCCGGGTGTTCAGGAAGATCCGGTCCTGGGCGAACAGGCCCCAGATCACCGAGCAGCTCAGCGAGACGAGGGACAGCACGCCCGCGCCGAAGTTCAGGAACTCGCGGAACTGGCTGCCTCCGACCAGCACGGACACGGGTATCAGCAGCAGGACGACAGCGGACGCCACCCCATAGGCCGAGCGGCCCGGTTTGGGGAGCGAGCTGGTACTACGACGAGGGTTCATGGGGGCAACTCCGAGCAGTTTCGGGAAAGCGGTCCCGCTGCCGCACTCTAGGTGGCGCCATACCGATCAGTACGGGGTTTGAGTCATCGCGTTGTTATCAACGGACCATGCGACTGGAGCGGTGTCCCTGGAGGACGGTACGCCTGGTCATCGTTGACCTTCATTCAGTTCCGGCGGGCTGCGTGACATGTCCCTCAGGCATACGGAAGCGCGTCGCCGCTTGCTCAAGGGCTGCGGTACCCTAACGCCATGCGTGCCGTACGCCTTCTGCTTAGCGGGCCGCGCTGATCAGTACCGACCCGGCGGTCAGCCGTGAGGTCGGCATCGGCGCGGCGTCCCCTCCTGTGTGAGGGGCTTTTTCATTTCCGCGGGCAGAGACGATCGATGGAGCTTTGAGGATCATGAGCGAGACGAACCCCGCTGCCACCGCCGCCGCCCCGGCGGAGGCGGCGCCGCACCGCTACACGGCCGTCATGGCGGCCGAGATCGAGGCACGCTGGCAGGACTTCTGGGACGCCGACGGCACCTACGCGGCGCCGAACCCCACGGGCGACCTGGCGGGCGACCCCGAGCTGGTGGCTAGGCCCAAGAAGTTCATCATGGACATGTTCCCGTACCCCTCCGGCGCCGGCCTGCACGTCGGCCACCCGCTGGGCTACATCGCCACCGACGTCTACGCCCGGTTCCAGCGCATGACCGGCCACAACGTCCTGCACACCCTGGGCTTCGACGCCTTCGGCCTGCCGGCCGAACAGTACGCCGTGCAGACCGGCACGCACCCGCGCGTGTCCACCGAGGCCAACATGGAGAACATGAAGGCCCAGCTGCGCCGGCTGGGCCTGGGCCACGACAAGCGCCGGTCGTTCGCCACGATCGACCCGGAGTACTACAAGTGGACCCAGTGGATCTTCCTCCAGATCTTCAACTCCTGGTACGACGAGGAAGCGGGGAAGGCCCGCCCGATCTCCGAGCTGATCGCCCGCTTCGAGTCCGGTGAGCGGCCGGTTCCGGGCACCACGCGCGCGTGGAGCGAGCTGACCGCCGCCGAGCGCGCCGAGATCCTGGGCGAGTACCGCCTGGCCTACGCCTCCGACGCGCCCGTGAACTGGTGCCCCGGCCTGGGCACCGTGCTGGCCAACGAGGAGGTCACCGCCGACGGCCGCTCCGAGCGCGGCAACTTCCCGGTCTTCAAGTCCAAGCTGCGCCAGTGGAACATGCGCATCACCGCCTACGCCGACCGGCTGCTGGAGGACCTGGAGGAGCTGGACTGGCCCGAGGCCATCAAGCTCCAGCAGCGCAACTGGATCGGCCGCAGCGAGGGCGCCCGCGTCGGCTTCCCGATCGACGGCGAGCGCATCACGGTCTTCACCACCCGCCCGGACACCCTGTTCGGCGCGACCTACATGGTGCTGGCCCCCGAGCACCCGCTGGTCGAGAAGTTCACCGCCGAGACCTGGCCGGAGGGCACCCGGGAGGCGTGGACCGGCGGCCACGCGACCCCGGCCGAGGCCGTCGCCGCCTACCGCGCGCAGGCCGCCGCCAAGTCCGACGTCGAGCGGCAGGCCGAGGCCAAGGACAAGACCGGCGTCTTCATCGGCGCCTACGCCACCAACCCGGCCAACGGCGCGCAGGTCCCCGTCTTCATCGCCGACTACGTCCTGATGGGCTACGGCACCGGCGCGATCATGGCCGTCCCGGCACACGACAGCCGCGACTTCGAGTTCGCGCGCGCCTTCGAGCTGCCGGTCCGTTGTGTGGTCGAACCGACCGACGGCCGGGGCACGGACACCTCGGCGTGGGAGAACGCCTTCGCCTCGTACGACGCGAAGATCGTCAACTCCGCCAACGGCGACGTGTCCCTGGACGGCCTGGGCGTCACCGAGGCCAAGGCCCGCATCACCGAGTGGCTGCGGGAGAAGGGATTCGGCGAGGGCACCGTCAACTTCCGGCTGCGCGACTGGCTGTTCAGCCGCCAGCGCTACTGGGGCGAGCCCTTCCCGATCGTCTACGACGAGGACGGCATCGCCCACGCGCTGCCCGAGTCGATGCTGCCGCTGGAGCTGCCCGAGGTCGAGGACTACAGCCCGCGCACCTTCGACCCGGACGACGCCGACACCCGGCCCGAGACGCCCCTGTCGCGCAACGAGGACTGGGTCAACGTCACCCTGGACCTGGGCGACGGCCCCAGGAAGTACCGCCGCGAGACCAACACCATGCCCAACTGGGCCGGATCCTGCTGGTACGAGTTCCGCTACCTGGACCCGCACAACGACCGGCAACTGGTCGACCCCGAGGTCGAGCGGTACTGGATGGGCCCGCGCGAGGACCGGCCGCACGGCGGCGTCGACCTGTACGTCGGCGGCGCCGAGCACGCCGTGCTGCACCTGCTGTACGCGCGCTTCTGGTCCAAGGTCCTCCACGACCTGGGGCACGTCTCCTCCGCGGAGCCGTTCCACAAGCTGTACAACCAGGGCATGATCCAGGCCTACGTCTACCGCGACAGCCGCGGCATCGCGGTGCCGGCCGCCGAGGTGGAGGAGCGCGACGGCGCCTACTACCACGACGGCGAGCAGGTCAGCCGCCTGCTGGGCAAGATGGGCAAGTCCCTGAAGAACGCGGTGACGCCGGACGAGATCTGCGCGGAGTACGGCGCCGACACACTGCGCCTGTACGAGATGGCCATGGGCCCGCTGGACGTCTCCCGCCCGTGGGACACGCGCGCGGTGGTCGGCCAGTTCCGGCTGCTCCAGCGGCTGTGGCGCAACATCGTCGACGAGAACACCGGCGAGGTCACCGTCACCGACGCCGAGCCCGACGAGGAGACCCTGCGCGCCCTGCACAAGGCCGTCGACGGCGTCCGCCAGGACCTGGAGGGCCTGCGCTTCAACACCGCCATCGCCAAGGTCACCGAGCTGAACAACCACCTCACCAAGGCGGGCGGCCCGGTGCCGCGCTCGGTCGCCGAGCCGCTGGTGCTGATGATCGCGCCGCTGGCCCCGCACGTCGCCGAGGAGCTGTGGCGCAGGCTGGGCCACACCGGATCGGTCGTCCACCGGGACTTCCCGGTCGCCGACCCGCGGTACGTGGTGGACGACACCGTGACCTGCGTCGTGCAGATCAAGGGCAAGGTCAAGGCGCGTCTGGAGGTGCCGCCCGCCATTTCCGAGGAGGAGCTGGAGAAGGCGGCCCTGTCGGACGAGAAGGTCGTCGCGGCGCTGGGCGGCGCGGGCATCCGCAAGGTGATCGTGCGGGCGCCGAAGCTGGTGAACATCGTCCCGGCGTGATCACCGGGTGCCGGGTGCGACCGGCGTCGGGGTAGTCCCCTACGGGCAGGTTCGGGGTTCTCGCGGAACCCCGGGCCTGCCCGCTGCGTTTACCGTGGAGAGCGCGGCGGCCCGCCGTACCGACCCGAGGAGGAGCGTCATGGAAGTAGTGATCGCCGTGTTCGCCCTGCTCTTCCTGCTCTTCGTAGGTCTGGGAACGTACGCCACGGTCAAAGCGGTCGGCGCCGCCAGGCGCGGGGTCGACCGGACGATCGCACAGGCCCGCCGCACGGTGGAGGACCACACCCTGCGCGCCAAGTCCTTCGCCCAGATCGGCCCGGCCGGCGAGATCGCCCAGCTGCGGCTCGCGCTGCGCACCTCCATGCGTGCCACGCAGGACGCGCTGGACGTGGGCGCGGCCGAGGACGAGTCGCTCAAGGAGTCCCTCGGCCTCTTCCAGCGGCTCAGCGTGCACGGACACGAGCTGGACGCCGACCTCAAACGCCTGGAGTCCGAGCCGGACCGGGCCACGCTCGCCGAGCGCCTGCCCGGGCTGCGGGAACGCACCGAGCGCATCACCCGGTCCGCGGACTCCCTGCGCTGGGCCGTCCACGACCGGGCCCGCCGCTTCGCCGACGACGACCTGGGCAGCCTCAGCGCCCAGATCGACATGGAAGCGGGCGCCCTGCGTCACTGGACGCGTACCGAGCCCGCCGAGGCACCCCCGCAGTGGCCCGAAGCGCCCGCCCCCTCCACGTCCGACGGGCCGGCCACGGAGCAGACCTGGCCCCGCACACCGGGTGCCCGCCCCGCACCGGGCGGCCCCGCCGGAGAGCCGGCCCCCGAGGCGATCGCCCCGCCGGCCGGGCGCACCTCCTTCCCCTGGCAGAAGAAGTCCCGTCCCGAGAAGACCACATGAGCGGACCGCTGTCCGCCCGCGCCGCACGGGCCGGGCTGCCGCACGAGCGCCCCGCCAGGTAACCTCCAGCTCATGTCCCGCCATGTCGCGATCGTCACCGATTCAACGGCCTACCTGCCGCCCCGGGCGATGGAGCGTCACGGCATCACCGCGGTACCGCTGACCGTGGTCCTCGGCGACCGAGCCCTCGAAGAGGGCACCGAGATCTCCACCCGCTCCCTGGCTCAGGCGCTCCAGAAACGGCGCTCCGTCACCACCTCCCGCCCCAGCCCCCAGGTGTTCGCGGAGACCTACCGCCGGGTCGCCGCGTCCGGCGCCGACGGCATCGTCTCCCTGCACCTGTCCGCCGAGCTGTCCGGCACCTACGACGCGGCCGTCCTCGCCGCACGCGAGGCGCCGGTGCCCGTGCGGGTGGTGGACACCGGCATGGTGGCCATGGCGCTCGGTTTCTGCGCGCTCACCGCGGCCGAGACCGCGGCGGCGGGCGGCACCGTGGACGAGGCCGTCACGGCCGCTGAGAAGCGGGCCGCGGGCACCTCCGCCTACTTCTACGTCGACACGCTCGACTATCTGCGCCGAGGCGGCCGCATGGGAGCCGCGCAGGCCCTCCTCGGTTCCGCGCTCGCCGTCAAGCCCCTGCTCCAGCTGGGCGGCGGCCGTATCGAGCTGCTGGAGAAGGTGCGTACGGCCTCCAGGGCCATCGCGCGCCTGGAGGAACTCGCCGCAGAGCGGGCGGCCGGCGCCGAGGTCGACATCGCCGTCCACCACCTCGCCGCCCCGGACCGTGCCGCCGCGCTCGCCGACCGGCTGCGGGTACGTGTCCCCGGCCTGGCCGACCTGCATGTCAGCGAGGTCGGAGCGGTGATCGGCGCACACACCGGGCCCGGGCTGCTGGGCGCGGTCGTCTCACCCCGCTGACACCGGGGGCGCCGCACACCGGCCCGAACGTGATCGCTGGGCACCGATTCACTCGTTCGGGTGAAGGTGTTGTCCACAACAGGGCCGTCGTCCACCGGAATTGACCAAGATCATCGCGGGACGGCGGATTGTCCCATCCTCGTCGCATGGCACTTCGATCACGTCCACGCACGGCGACGCCGACCAGCGGTCCCGGCCGCTCTCCCACCTCCGACGGTCGCGTCCGCCACCGCCGCCCCACCGGCCACGGCCACGGCGGCACCCGCCACCGCCCGCCCGCACCCGCGGAGGAACTGCGCCGTCGTGCGGAACTCCTCTTCGGCGAACGCGCCACACCGTGGCGGGAGTCGGGAAACGCGCCGCCGGACACGCCCGGGTCCACGCGGACGGCAACGGCAACGGCGGCGGGGACAGGACCGGCACCCGGCCTCGCCCGGGCGACGCCCTGGTCCGCGAAGGCACCGGGACCGGTCACGGCGTCCGCCCCGGCCGACGGGCCGGCTCCGGTGCCCGCTACCCCCTCGAAACCCCAACGGGCCGGTGAGCGCGGGTCGTCGGAGGCGGAGGGCCCGGGCGGCCCGCAGGACACGGCGGGCCTGACGGACTTGGGGGACTCGAGGGACTTGGAGGAAGCGGTGCCGGGCCGGCGGGAGCGGGCCGGGCTGGCACTGCGGGAACGGATGCCGGTATGGCTCCAGGCGCGGTACGCGGTGGAGCGGCGGGGAGTTCTGGCGCTCACCGTGCTGCTCGTGGCCGCCGCCGTCCTCGCCGTGCAGCACTTCTGGGCGGCCCGCCCCCAGCCCGTGAGCGCACCGCAGCTGGTGCGCGCGCAGACGCCGTCCCCACAGAGGAACGGTGCGGCCACGGCCGGGGCGGGCAGCGGCGCGTCGGCGACAGCGGGGGCGGAGATCGTCGTGGACGTCGGCGGCAAGGTCCGCAGGCCGGGGATCCGGCGGCTGCCGGCCGGTGCCCGGGTGGCCGACGCGTTGCGGGCGGCGGGCGGGGTCCGGCCGGGTGTGAGCACGGAAGGGCTCAACCGCGCCCGCTTCCTGGTCGACGGCGAACAGGTGGTCGTCGGCACCCCGGGGGCCGGGGCCGCCGCCCCACCCGGCCCGGCCGCCGGAGCGCTCACGGGCACGCTCTCGGGACCGGCGGGCACGGGCCCCACGCCGCCCGTTCCCCTCAACACCGCCACCGTGGACCAACTCGACGCCCTGCCCGGCGTCGGCCCGGTACTGGCCCGGCACATCATCGACTACCGCTCCCAGCACGGCGGTTTCCGCTCGGTGGACGAGCTGCGCCAGGTCGACGGCATCGGCGACCGCCGCTTCACCGATCTGCGCGACCTGGTCCGGCCATGAGCAGCGCACCGGACGAGGCGGGCGGGCGCGCCGGCCCGGAGGAGCCCGGGGGGCCCGAGGAGTCCGCGGTCACGGACACGGGCCGGACGGACCCCCTGGACCTGCGCCTGGTACCGCCCGCCCTCGCGGCCTGGGCCACAGCGGCCCTGACCCTGGACGCGGCTCCGGCCTGGACCGTCGCGATCGTGACCGCCTGTCTGGCCGGCGGGATCGCCCTGCTGTCGGCGCGGCGGCCGGCCCGGACCGCACGGAACGGCCCGGCCGACCCCAGGTCCGGGACGGCCACCCCGGCATTGCCGGGAACACCGGTGACCTCGGTGCCGGTGCCGGCACCGGGGGCGGACGGGCGGGTGGTGGCTGTCCGGCGGACGGTGCCTGAGGGGGACGCGGCATGGGTGCGTGGCCGGCTCGGCTGGACTCGTGCCCCCGTCGCCGCGGTGCTGCTCTGCGCCGCGGCGGCAGCCGTCTCCGCGGGGCTGCACGGGGCGGACGTGCGGCGCGGCCCGGTACCCGAGCTGGCCCGGCGGTCCGCGACCGTGACCGCCGAGGCCGAGATCACCGGCGATCCCTGGCTGAGCAGGCCACGGGCGCGGGGCGACCGCGCGGCACCCGTGGCGGTGCTGGCCCGGGCGGAGGTGCGCGGCGTCGAGGAGCCCGACGGGAGGCGTGCGCGGACACGAACCCCCGTGCTGCTGATCGTCGACACGGACGTCCCGGCGCCTGGGGGCAGCGCCGGGGACGGCCACGGCTTCGCACCGCCGGCCGCCGGACGCGACAGGCCCGCCGGGCGCGCGGCCTGGCTCGGGCTGACGCCGTCCACGCGGCTGCGGGTGAGCGGGCGGCTGGCGCCCGCGCTGACGGGCGGCGACCGTACCGCGGCCGTGCTGCGGGTGCGCGGCCGGCCGGAGCCGCGCATCGTGGCGGGGCCGAGCGGCCCGCAGCGACTGGCAGCGCGACTCAGGGCCGGCCTGCGACGGGCGACCGACGGCCTGCCCGCAGACGCGCGGGCGCTGCTGCCCGGGCTGGTCGTCGGGGACACCTCGCGGATCACGCCCGAGCTGGACGACGCCTTCGACAGGACGGACCTGGCGCACACGCTCGCCGTCTCGGGCAGCAACCTCACCATCCTGCTGGCGCTGCTGATCGGACCACCAGGCCTGGCCCGACGGGCCGAGCGCCGTGGACTGGCCCCGCGGCTGGGGCTCTCACTGCGGGCGACGGCCCTGCTCGCGGGAGTACTGACGCTGGGCTTCGTGCTCGTGTGCCGGCCCGATCCCAGCGTTCTGCGGGCCGCCGCCTGTGGCGCGGTCGCCCTGCTCGCCCTGGCCACCGGCCGTCGCGGATCACTCGTACCGGCGCTGGCCACGGCCGTCCTGCTGCTGGTGCTGTACGACCCGTGGCTGGCCCGCAGTCACGGCTTCCTGCTCTCCGTCCTGGCCACCGGCGCGCTGCTCGTGCTGGCCCCGGGCTGGAGCGCGGCGCTGCGGCGGCGCCGGGTGCCGCCGCGGCTCGCCGAGGCCCTGGCGGCGGCAGCCGCCGCGCAGGCGGTGTGCGCGCCGGTCGTGGTGGTGCTGTCGGCCCGGGTGAGCCTGGTGGCGGTGCCGTGCAACCTGCTGGCCGAGTTGGCGGTGGCACCGGCCACGGTGCTGGGATTCGCGGCGCTCGGTACGGCACCGGTGGCGATGCCGGTGGCCAGGGCGCTGGCCTGGTGCGCGAGTTGGCCGGCCGGTTGGATCGCGGGGGTGGCCCGGACCGGGGCGGCGCTGCCCGGCGCGGGTGTGGACTGGCCGGGGAGCTGGCCGGGGGCGCTGCTGCTCGCCGCGGTCACCGTGGTGATCGTCCTGGCCGGCCGGAGACTGGTCCGGCACCCGTGGTGGTGCGGGGCGCTCGGGGTGCTGCTCCTGCTGCTGGTGACGCGGCCGGCACCGCTGACCCGGGTGATCACGGGCTGGCCGCCGCCGGGCTGGCGGTTCGCGATGTGCGATGTCGGACAGGGTGACGCGACGGTGCTGGCGGCGGGAGACGGCGCCGGGGTGGTCGTGGACGCCGGACCCGATCCGGTACTGGTCGACCGGTGTCTGACACGGCTGGGCATCACCCGGATCCCCCTCCTGCTGCTCACCCACTTCCACGCCGACCACGTCGCGGGACTGCCCGGCGTCCTGCGGGGCCGCTCGGTGGCCGCGATCGAGACCACCGGGTTCGCGGAACCGGCCGCACAGGCGGAGTTCGTCATGAGGGAGGCGGCCGGACGGCACATCCCGGTCACGACGGCCGTCGCGGGAGAGGAACGGCGCGCCGGGCCGCTCGCCTGGCGGGTCCTGTGGCCGCCGGAGGGCACGCGGTCTCCCACCGGTACGCGCGCGTTCCCGGCCCGGCCGGGCGCCCTGCCGCAACCGGAGGGGCCGAACGACGCGAGCGTGGCCCTGCTCGTGCGCACCGGCGGGCTGCGGCTGCTGTTGCTCGGAGACCTCGAACCCCTCGCCCAGCAGGCGCTGCTGCGGTCCCCGGCGGCGGCCGGGCTGGCCGGGGTGGACGTCCTGAAGGTGGCCCATCACGGCTCGGCCCACCAGGACCCCGAGCTGATACGGCTCGCGGCACCCCGGGTGGCCCTCGTCTCCGCCGGCGCCGACAACCCGTACGGCCACCCGGCACCGGCGACCGTGGCAGCGCTGCGGGCCGGCGGCGCGGTGGTGCTGCGCACGGACCGGGACGGCGCGCTCGCGGTCGGCGGCACCGGAGGGACGGACGGGGAGGTACGGGTGACGAGAGAACGCTGAGCCACGGCGGCTGTTGCTGCGGGACCCGGGCGGACACCGGCGGCTTCGGGGCCCGTCGGAAGTTCACGGCATGATCACGGTTGAGAGTGCGTGTAGCTTCCACGCATGTCTCGTGGCTAATCTGTGGCGCCCGACTCTCCGTGCACGTTCTGGCTGCCGGTCAGGGCCCTGAGGAGCTCCCGGTGGAGAACACGTCACCACTTCCCCCGAATGTCCCCCCGCGCCCGTCCAGCGCTCCCGTGGCACGCACGACGGCTGACGCGACGGAGCCGGCGGACGGCTGGCGGGACGAGTACGAGGCCGACCCGCAGTACCAGGCCATTCTCGCGAGGGTGGAGACACCCTGGTGGAAGCGGCCGGTGGTCTTGGCGGGAGGCGTGGTCGCCGTCGCCGTGGCCTCGTTCTTCCTGGGCGGTGCGGTCCTGGGATCTGACGGCGGCTCGGGGGCCTCGTCCCCGGATCCCTGGGTGCAGGGGCAGGTCGACGACGAGTCGCGGAACAACCAGCAGCAGGACGATCAGCCTGCCGGGGTGTCCACCGCGCAGAAGTTCCAGATCCTGGTGAAGTTCTGCAATCAACAGGCCGGCGGGCCGACCGACGTCGACGAAGCCGCGCTCCTGGAGTGCAGGAACAACTACTACGTGACGGACCAGGGCCAGGTCCTGCCGAAGTAGCCGGCGCCGTGGCGCGCGCCCTCTTCACGATGCGTCACACGCACGCTCACGAGCCGGTGGATGAGAGAGCTTCCACCCGCGGTGAGGCCTGTCGGTGACCTCCAGCACTCAACGGAGACCAGTACGTGGGCAGCAGCAGGAGCACGAGCGAGTCGGCCCTGGGATGTGGTGTTCTTCTGGTCATCGCGCTCGTCTGGTCGATGGCCTCGCAATGCGGCGGTGGCGACGGCACGTCGGACGCCGCGTCAACGCCCAAGCCCAGCGCTACTGCCGGCGCCACGGCCGGCCCGTCGAAGCCCGCCCGGCAGATGCCGAAGAAGGTAGCCCTGCCCCTCGCGGAGATCGTCGGTACTCCTGGCACCCTGGCGCAGTTCCAGAAGTTCGTCGCGGAGCACGGGACCACCGCGCAGAAGACGGCCGTCAGGCACTTGACGAGGTGGCGGGGGTACGAGCGGAAGGCGTACCCGGCCATCGAGGTGGCGTCCGACCACCCGACGATCGACTACGAGGCCGCCGATGCCCCGGACAAGGTCCTCGCCCTGGAGAAGCAGTCCCAGTACATCGCCGGGGCGTTCGCCGCGTGGTGGCAGATCGACGAGACCTCGGTGATCCAGGTCTTCGACCGTGGCGGCCGGTACGCCGCTGGGACGTCGTGCATCAGGGCCGACAGCGCCGAGAAGGAGGGGTCCTGTCTCTGACTGACGGCGCGCTCGCGGTCGGCGGAACCGGAGGGGCGGACGGGGAGGTACGGGTGGCGGGAGGGCGCTGGCAGGGGCTGGGCTGAGGGCTGACCTGCCGCTTCGGCGTGTGGACCCGTGCCGGAGAATGGGGCCGTGAGCGATGTGAGACACGTGCTGGTGCTGCCCGACCGTGACGCCGCCGAGGAGGCGGCCGAGGCGCTCAGGGAGCGGTTCGGCGTCGACGAGGAGCCCCGGCTCGTCCGGGACGCGCTGGCCGGTGAGGACGACGCCGAGGACGCCCAGTGGCTGGTGGTCCTGCGGGACGGGAACGAGCGGCTCGACCCCGCCGAGCTGGACGCGTTCGCGGGGGAGTGGGAGGGCTGGCGCGAGGAGCCGTGAGCCTCGCGGCGGTCTCCGGATGCGCGGCGCCGTGGCGGACGGCGGACATTGGGACACGGGGACACGGCCGGGGTGGTGGACACGGCGAGCACGGTGGGCACCGTGGGTGGCTGTGGCTGTGGCTGTGGCTGTGGCCCGTAACCCGTGGCCCGTGATCCTCGCCGTCGCCGTCGCCGTCGCGAAGCGAACCTCCGCCGGGGACGGCCAGAGCCCTGAGGCCGGCTCGGGGCCGGGTCCGGGGCCGGTCAGGGTGTTCGGGCCGGTTCGGTGTCAGTGCCGCGTGGGATGCTTGAGGCGATGGCAAGGAAAACTGCGAATGACGCCCCTCTCGCCCCGGTGACCCTTGCCGTGGGCCAGGAGGATCTCCTGCTCGACCGTGCCGTGCGGGAGGTGGTGGCCGCAGCCCGGGCCGCCGACGCCGACACGGACGTACGTGACCTGACCCCGGACCAGCTACAGCCCGGCACCCTCGCCGAGCTGACCAGCCCGTCGCTCTTCGCCGAGCGCAAGGTCGTGGTCGTACGCGATGCGCAGGACCTGTCCGCCGACACGGTCAAGGACGTGAAGGCGTATCTCGGTTCGCCCGCCGAGGAGATCACCCTCGTGCTGCTGCACGCCGGCGGGGCCAAGGGCAAGGGGCTGCTGGACGCCGCGCGCAAGGCGGGCGCACGGGAGGTGGCCTGCCCGAAGATGACCAAGCCGGCGGACCGACTGGCCTTCGTGCGGGGGGAGTTCCGCTCGACCGGGCGGTCGGCCACCCCGGAGGCCTGCCAGGCGCTGTGCGACGCCATCGGGAGCGACCTGAGGGAGTTGGCCTCGGCGGTGTCGCAACTGGTGGCCGACGTGGAGGGCACGATCGACGAGGCGGTCGTCGGGCGGTACTACACCGGACGGGCCGAGGCATCCAGCTTCACGGTCGCCGACCGGGCCGTGGAGGGGCGCACGGCGGAGGCGCTGGAGGCGCTGAGGTGGTCGCTGGCGACGGGGGTGGCCCCCGTGCTGATCACCAGCGCGCTGGCGCAGGGCGTGCGGGCGATCGGGAAGCTGTCCTCCGCGCGCGGGGGACGGCCGGCCGATCTGGCGCGCGAGCTGGGGATGCCGCCGTGGAAGATCGACCGGGTCCGGCAGCAGATGCGGGGATGGACGCCCGACGGTGTCGCCCTGGCGATGCGCGCGGTCGCCGAGGCCGACGCGGGGGTGAAGGGCGGCGGTGACGATCCGGAGTACGCCTTGGAGAAGGCGGTCGTGACGATCGCCCGGGCGGCACGCTCCCGGGGCCGGGGCTGAGGAGACGCTGACCGGGCCGGCCCGGAACCGGGTCCGGAGCCGGCGGCCGGGTCAGGAGTGTCCGGGAGCCGGTGTATGCCGAAGGCCCCGGCGTCCGCCCTGGGGAAGGGTGGGAGCCGGGGCCTCGGACCAAGCTGTTGAGCCCGTACCCGCGTGGCGAACGCAGGCCGCGTACAGGCTCGGGATGCCGGACGGGAGCGGAGAGAGAGGGCCCGCTCTGGGTCCTTCCGGCGGTCAGATCAAGAAGGGGGTTCAGCCCTTGAGGGACGTGACCTTGCCGGCGAGCGCCGACTTCTTGTTGGCGGCCTGGTTCTTGTGGATGACGCCCTTCGAGACGGCCTTGTCGAGCGCACGCGCGGCAGCGCGCTGGAGCTCGGTGGCCTTCTCGACGTCACCCGCGGCAGCGGCCTCGCGAGCCTTGCGGATCGCGGTCTTCAGGGAGGACTTGACGGCCTTGTTGCGCAGCCGGGCCTTCTCGTTGGTCTTGATCCGCTTGATCTGGGACTTGATGTTCGCCACGAAGGAGCCTTTTCAGGTTCAGGAGCGGGCCCGCAAGGGTCCCGCTCCGGTGATCCAAAATTGTCTGTAGCGCCTCGCGCTGAGAGGGCATGAGGCGCAGCCATCCACAGTACCAGTGGCCCTCCGGGCGGCCCAAAACGGCCCCCGGTCCCTCGCCGTGGGACCATGGAGACTACGTATCGATCCGACCCGAGGCATAAGGCGCCTCAAGAGACAGGACCCTGCGTGCCCGCGACCCCTAACCATGTGCCCGAGCCGAGCCGTACCGACCCGGCTCAGATCCGCAACTTCTGCATCATCGCGCACATCGACCACGGCAAGTCCACGCTCGCCGACCGGATGCTCCAGCTGACCGGTGTGGTCGAGCAGCGGCAGATGCGTGCTCAGTACCTCGACCGGATGGACATCGAGCGCGAGCGCGGCATCACGATCAAGTCCCAGGCGGTGCGTCTGCCCTGGGCCCCGACCGAGGGCCCCGACCAGGGCACGACGCACATCCTCAACATGATCGACACCCCGGGGCACGTCGACTTCACCTACGAGGTCTCGCGGTCGCTGGCCGCCTGCGAGGGGACCGTCCTCCTTGTCGACGCCGCCCAGGGCATCGAGGCGCAGACCCTCGCCAACCTCTACCTGGCGATGGAGAACGACCTCACGATCATCCCGGTGCTGAACAAGATCGACCTGCCGGCCGCGCAGCCGGAGAAGTTCGCCGAGGAGCTGGCGAACCTGGTCGGCTGCGACCCGGACGACGTGCTGAAGGTCTCCGCGAAGACCGGCTTCGGCGTGGACGTGCTGCTGAACAAGGTCGTCAAGGAGATCCCGGCGCCGGTCGGGGTGGCCGACGCGCCCGCCCGCGCGATGATCTTCGACTCGGTCTACGACTCCTACCGCGGTGTCGTGACGTACGTCCGTGTCATCGACGGCCAGCTCAACCGGCGCGAGCGCATCAGGATGATGTCGACGGGCGCCACCCACGAGCTGCTGGAGATCGGCACCAACTCGCCCGAGATGCTGCCGGCGGACGGCCTCGGCGTCGGCGAGGTGGGCTATCTGATCACCGGCGTGAAGGACGTCCGCCAGTCCAAGGTCGGCGACACCGTCACGAGCCAGCACAAGGGCGCCACCGAGGCGCTCGGCGGCTACAAGGACCCGAAGCCGATGGTCTTCTCGGGTCTGTACCCGCTCGACGGCTCGGACTACCCCGAGCTGCGTGAGGCGCTGGACAAGCTCCAGCTCAACGACGCGGCCCTGGTCTACGAGCCGGAGACCTCCGCCGCCCTCGGCTTCGGTTTCCGTGTCGGCTTCCTCGGCCTGCTCCACCTCGACGTGATCCGGGAGCGGCTGGAGCGCGAGTTCGGCCTCGACCTGATCGCCACCGCCCCGAACGTGGTCTACCGCGTGATCCTCGAGGACGGCAGCGAGATCACGGTCACCAACCCCAGCGAGTTCCCCGAGGGGAAGATCGACGAGGTCTTCGAGCCGGTCGTGCGGGCCACGATCCTCGCGCCCACGGAGTTCATCGGCGCGATCATGGAGCTGTGCCAGACCCGGCGCGGCACCCTGCTCGGTATGGACTACCTCTCCGAGGACCGCGTCGAGATCCGCTACACCCTCCCGCTCGCGGAGATCGTCTTCGACTTCTTCGACCAGCTGAAGTCCAAGACGCGCGGTTACGCCTCGCTGGACTACGAGCCCACGGGTGAGCAGAGCAGCTCGCTGGTCAAGGTCGACATCCTGCTGCACGGCGACAAGGTGGACGCCTTCTCGGCGATCACCCACAAGGACCAGGCGTACGCGTACGGCGTGCGGCTCGTCGCCAAGCTCAAGGAACTGATCCCGCGGCAGAACTTCGAGGTGCCGGTACAGGCCGCCATCGGTTCCCGGGTGATCGCCCGCGAGACCATCCGCGCCATCCGCAAGGACGTCCTCGCCAAGTGCTACGGCGGTGACATCTCGCGGAAGCGGAAGCTGCTGGAGAAGCAGAAGGAAGGCAAGAAGCGGATGAAGATGGTGGGTTCCGTGGAGGTTCCGCAGGAAGCCTTCATCGCCGTCCTGTCCAGCGATGACAGCGCGGGGTCGGTCAAGGGCAAGAAGTAACCAGAGGTAACAGCGGGTTACGTCCGTAAACCGGGCACTTGGGGGCCCGCCGTGCGAAAGCACGGCGGGCCCCTGCGCGTGCGGAGCGTCACGATATGGGGAAAGTGACAGGCCGATGCCCCTTACGCAGCGGCCGGTCGCCCCTTACTCTGATCCCTGCTCGATAGTTACTCGCGAGTTAAACAAGCAGCCCGAACCCCCACCGTGAGTTAACCCAGCCGCACCGAGTACGCCGCACCGTCGCGGGCCCCCGGAGGATGTCGTGAGCGACACACAGACCCTGATCGAGACCCGTCCGCCGTCCGTGGCGGCCCTCTTCCTGGAGCGCGTCGCGGCCACACCGGACGCGGAGGCCTACCGCTACCCCGTACCGCCGGCCTCCGGACAGGGCCCCGACGACTGGAAGTCGCTGACCTGGGCCCAGGCGGCCGACCGGGTGCACGCGATCGCGGCAGGTCTCATCGACCTGGGCATCCAGCCCGAGCAGCGGGTGGCGCTCGCCTCCTCCACCCGCGTCGAGTGGATCCTCGCCGACCTGGCAATCATGTGCGCCGGCGGCGCCACCACCACGGTCTACCCGCAGACCAACGCCGACGAGTCCGCGTTCATCCTGTCCGACTCCGAGAGCCGGGTACTGATCGCCGAGGACGCGGCCCAGCTCGCCAAGGCCGTGGAGAAGCGCGCCGAGCTGCCCGCTCTCACCAAGGTGGTGGTCGTCGACCCGGCCGGCGTCGAGACGAACGACTGGGTCACCACCCTCGCCGAGCTGGAGCAGCGCGGCAACGCCTACCTGGAGAAGCACCCGCAGCTGATCAAGGAGCGGGTCGGCGCGATCACCAGGGACCAGCTCGCCACCCTCATCTACACCTCCGGCACCACCGGCCGCCCCAAGGGCGTGCGCCTGCCGCACGACAACTGGGCGTACATGGCGCGGGCGATCGCGGCGACCGGCCTGGTCACCGTCGAGGACGTGCAGTACCTGTGGCTGCCCCTGGCGCACGTCTTCGGCAAGGTGCTCACGTCCGGGCAGATCGAGGTCGGGCACGTCACCGCCGTCGACGGCCGCGTCGACAAGATCATCGAGAACCTTCCGGTGGTGCGGCCGACGTACATGGCGGCGGTGCCGCGCATCTTCGAGAAGGTCTACAACGGCGTCGCGGCCAAGGCCCGCGAGGGCGGCGCGGCCAAGTACAGGATCTTCCAGTGGGCGGCCGAGGTCGCCCGCGAGTACGCCAAGGCCAGCCAGGACAACTTCCGGCGCACCGGCACCGCCTCCGTGCCCTTCGGTCTCGCCGCCCGGCACAAGGTCGCCGACACCCTCGTCTACGGCAAGCTCCGCGAGGCCTTCGGCGGCCGGCTGCGCGCCTGTGTCTCCGGCGCCTCCGCGCTGTCCCCGGAGATCGGTTTCTTCTTCGCCGGTGCCGGCATCCACATCCTGGAGGGCTACGGCCTCACCGAGACCTCCGCGGCCTCCTTCGTCAACCCCGGCGAGGCCTACCGCACCGGCACGGTCGGCAAGCCGCTGCCCGGGACCGAGGTGCGCATCGCCGACGACGGTGAGATCCTGCTGCGCGGCCCCGGCGTCATGGAGGGCTACCACCAGCAGCCCGGGAAGACCGCCGAGGTGCTGGAGTCCGACGGCTGGTTCCACACCGGCGACATCGGTGAACTCTCGCCCGACGGCTATCTGCGCATCACCGACCGCAAGAAGGACCTCATCAAGACCTCCGGCGGCAAGTACGTCGCGCCGGCCGAGGTCGAGGGCCAGTTCAAGGCGGTGTGCCCGTACGTCTCCAACATCCTGGTGCACGGCGCCGACCGGAACTACTGCACCGCCCTCATCGCCCTGGACGAACTCGCGCTCCAGGACTGGGCGAAGGACAACGGCCTGGAGGGCAGGCCGTACGCGGAGATCGTCGCCGCGCCGCAGACGGTGGAGATGGTCGACGGGTACGTCCGGCAGCTCAACACCGGGCTCCAGCGCTGGCAGACCATCAAGAAGTTCCGGCTGCTGCCGCGCGACCTCGACGTGGAGCACGGCGAGATCACACCGAGCCTGAAGCTGAAGCGGCCGGTGGTGGAGCGGGAGTACCGGCACCTCATCGACGAGATGTACGCGGGGACGCGGGAGCAGTAGGGCGCCGCGGGAGGGGCAGGTCCGCCGCCCGGCCCACGGCCCCGGCGGCGGCCCGCCCGACGACGACCCGTCACCGGCACCCGGGCGGCGTGCCCGGCCGCCGTCCGCTCCGGGCGGCGTGCGCGCCCTCGTCCGCTCCGGGCTCGCGTCACCGCCCCCGGACGCTCCGGGTGGCCTGTCCGTCCTCGTACGCCTGGGGGAGCGCTGGTCCTCGTCCGTCCCGGGCTCGCGTCACCGCCTCCGCACGCTTCAGGCCCGCATGACCGCCCCCGCACGCTTCAGGCCCGCCTGACTGCGCCCCCGGACGCTCCGGGTGGCCTGACCGCCCCCGCACGCCCCGGCGGCGTGACCGCCCCCGCACGCCCCGGGTGGAGCGCCCGCCCTGGTCCGCCCCGAGCGGCCCGACCGCCCCGTACGCTCCAGCCGGAGTGTCCGCCCGCGTGCGGGACAATGGGTGGCATGCCTTCCGCACTCCCCGACGGCGAGCCCGTCCCCGCCGACGGTGCGCTGCCCGCGCACGCGCTCGCCGGGGCCGGCGACCGCCCGCTCGGTTTCTACCTCCACGTGCCGTACTGCGCGACCCGCTGCGGTTACTGCGACTTCAACACCTACACCGCGACCGAGCTGCGCGGCACGGGCGGGGTGCTCGCCTCCCGGGACAACTACGCCGAGACGCTGACCGACGAGGTCCGGCTGGCCCGGAAGGCGCTGGGCGACGATCCGCGCGAGGTCCGCACGGTCTTCGTCGGCGGCGGTACGCCGACCCTGCTGGCCGCCGACGACCTGGTGCGGATGCTGGCTGCGGTCCGTGACGAGTTCGGTCTCGCGCCGGACGCGGAGGTCACGACGGAGGCGAACCCGGAGTCGGTCGGTCCGGCATATCTCGACGCCCTCCGGGAGGGCGGCTTCAACCGGATCTCCTTCGGCATGCAGAGCGCCAGGCAGCACGTGCTGAGGATCCTCGACCGCACCCACACCCCCGGCCGGCCCGAGGCGTGCGTGGCGGAGGCAAGGGCGGCGGGCTTCGAGCACGTCAACCTGGACCTGATCTACGGCACCCCGGGGGAGTCGGACGACGACTGGCGGGCCTCCCTGGAGGCGGCCCTGGGCGCCGGCCCCGACCATGTCAGCGCGTACGCGCTCATCGTCGAGGAGGGCACCCGGCTGGCCGGCCGCGTCCGCCGGGGCGAGATCCCGATGACGGACGACGACGTCCACGCCGACCGCTATCTGATCGCCGAGGAGATGCTGAGCGCGGCGGGTTTCGACTGGTACGAGGTCTCCAACTGGGCCACCTCCCCGGCGGCCCGCTGCCTGCACAACGAGCTGTACTGGCGGGGCGCCGACTGGTGGGGCGCCGGACCGGGCGCGCACAGCCACGTGGGCGGGGTGCGCTGGTGGAACGTGAAGCACCCGGGCGCGTACGCGGCGGCGCTGGCGTCGGGACGCTCGCCCGGCGCGGGCCGGGAGCTGCTGTCCGAAGAGGACCGCCGGGTCGAGCGCGTCCTGCTGGAGCTGCGGCTGCGCGAGGGCGTGCCGCTGGATCTGCTCCGCGAGGAGGGACTCGCCGCGGCACGCCGGGCCCTGGCCGACGGACTGCTCCGGACGGGACCGTACGAGGAGGGGCGCGCCGCGCTGACCCTGCGCGGGCGGCTGCTGGCGGACGCGGTGGTGCGGGACCTGGTCGACTGACCCCGGCAAGCGGGCGCGGTCGGACTCACTCGGGCGCGGTCACGAAGTCGATCAGCTCCTCGACCCGTCCCAGCAGCTCAGGCTCCAGGTCCTTGTACGACCGCACCCGCGCCAGGATCCCCTGCCAGACCGCGCCCGTGTTCTCCGGCCAGCCCAGCGCCCGGCACACTCCCGTCTTCCAGTCCTGGCCGCGCGGTACCGCCGGCCAGGCCGGGATACCCAGGGCGGACGGCTTCACCGCCTCCCAGACGTCGATGTACGGGTGACCGACGACGAGCGCGTGCTCGCTGGTCACCGACTGTGCGATGCGCCACTCCTTCGTGCCGGGCACCAGGTGGTCCACGAGCACGCCCAGCCGGGCGTCCGGGCCCGGCGCGAACTCCGCGACGATCGCCGGCAGGTCGTCCACGCCCCCCAGGTACTCCACCACCACGCCCTCGACGCGCAGGTCGTCGCCCCACACCTTCTCGACCAGTTCGGCGTCGTGCCGGCCCTCGACGTAGATGCGGCCGGCGCGGGCCACGCGCGCGCGTGAGTCCGGTACGGCGACCGAGCCGGACGCCGTGCGCGTGGGGCGTACGGGACCCGAGGACGGCCGTACGAGGGTGACCGCGCGGCCCTCCAGCAGGAAGCCGCGCGGCTGGAGCGGGAACACCCGGTGCTTGCCGAAACGGTCCTCCAGGGTCACCGTGCCGGCCTCGCAGCGGATCACCGCCCCGCAGAACCCGCTGCCGGGCTCCTCCACCACCAGGCCCGGCTCGGCCGCCACCTCCGGCACGGGCTTCGGCTTCTTCCACGACGGGGTCAGATCGGCGGAGTACTGGCGCATTCGGATGACGATAGGAGAAGCCGTACGGAGACGCTCACGACACGCCGGGAACCGGCCGGCGGAGCGGCTCAGCGCACGCCGAAACGGGCGGCCAGCGCGTCCCGTTGACGCCGCACGAAGGCGGCGTCCACCACCGCTCCGTGCCCCGGTACGTACCGCGCGCCCTCGCCGCCGAGCGCCAGCAGCCGGTCCAGCGCGGCCGGCCAGCGCGAGGGGACCGCGTCCGGCCCCGCCTGCGGTTCGCCGGACTCCTCCACCAGGTCGCCGCAGAACACCACCTCCGGATCGCCGGGGACGAGCACGGCGAGGTCGTGCGCGGTGTGGCCGGGGCCCACGTCGGCCAGCAGCGCCTGCCGGCCGCCGCCCAGGTCGAGCGTCCACTCGCCGCAGACCGCGTGGCCGGGCGGGACCAGCGCGTCCACCGCCTCGGCGGCGTCGGCGGGCGGCAGGCCGTTCCGGAGCGCGTCCAGGCGCAGCTCCTCGCGCTGGTGGACCAGGACCGCGTCCACGCCCACGGCCGCGTACGTCTCGGCGCCGGCGAACGCGGGCGCCCCGAGGACGTGGTCGAAATGGGGATGCGTGAGCGCGAGATGGGTCACACGGCCGCCGGCCAGCGACTCGGCCCGGGACCGCAGCCGGGCCCCCTCCGCCAGGCTCGATCCCGCGTCCACCACCAGCGCGGTGCCCGCGCCCAGTACCAGGCCCGCGGTGCAGTCCCAGCCGGGCAGCCGGCACCGCCCCACCCCGGCGGCCAACCGTTCCCAGCCCAGGTCTTCCCAAGTCACCGTCATACCGGCGACGCTAGCGCTACGAGCCGGTACGGCGGGCCCGGCCTTGCCCGGTGCGTACCCGGCGGCCGTACACTGGGCCGGGGAAGGCTGGCACTCGCACGGGCGGAGTGCCAGGCGGCCGGCCCGAACGGACGAACGGACCAGGGGACGACGTGCTGGAGGTGCGCGCGGATGCTGAGTGAACGCAGGCTTCAGGTGCTGCGCGCCATCGTTCAGGACTATGTCGGCACCGAGGAGCCGGTGGGCTCCAAGGCGCTCACCGAACGGCACAACCTCGGTGTCTCCCCGGCGACCGTCCGCAACGACATGGCGGCCCTGGAGGACGAGGGGTACATCGCCCAGCCGCACACCAGCGCGGGGCGTATCCCCACCGACAAGGGCTACCGGCTGTTCGTGGACAAGCTCGCCGGCGTCAAGCCGATGACCGGGCCCGAGCGGCGGGCCATCCAGAACTTCCTGGGGGGCGCCGTCGACCTCGACGACGTCGTGGCGCGCACGGTCCGGCTGCTGGCGCAGCTGACCCGGCAGGTCGCCGTCGTGCAGTACCCGTCGCTGACCCGGTCCACGGTCCGGCACGTGGAGCTGCTCTCGCTGGCTCCCGCGCGTGTGATGCTGGTGCTGATCACGGACACCGGCCGGGTCGAGCAGCGGATGGTCGACTGCCCGGCGCCGTTCGGCGAGGCGTCGCTGGCGGATCTGCGGGCGCGGCTGAACAGCCGGGTCACGGGCCGCCGGTTCGCGGACGTGCCGAAACTGGTCGAGGACCTGCCGGACGCCTTCGAACACGAGGACCGCGGTACGGTCTCCATGGTGCTCTCCACCCTTCTGGAGACACTCGTCGAGGAGAACGAGGAGCGGTTGATGATCGGCGGTACCGCCAATCTCACCCGCTTCGGGCACGACTTCCCCCTCACGATCCGGCCCGTCCTGGAGGCACTGGAGGAGCAGGTCGTGCTCCTCAAGCTCCTGGGCGAGGCGAAGGACCCCGGCGTGACCGTGCGCATCGGCCACGAGAACGCCCACGAAGGACTCAACTCCACCTCCGTCGTGTCGGTGGGCTACGGTTCGGGCGGCGAGGCAGTCGCCAAGCTCGGCGTGGTCGGACCGACCCGCATGGACTACCCGGGAACGATGGGAGCGGTACGCGCAGTGGCACGGTACGTCGGACAGATCCTGGCGGAGTCGTAAGTGGCCACGGACTACTACGCCGTTCTCGGCGTGCGCCGCGACGCGTCGCAGGATGAGATCAAGAAGGCGTTCCGTCGGCTCGCTCGCGAGCTGCACCCGGACGTCAACCCCGATCCGAAGACCCAGGAGCGGTTCAAGGAGATCAACGCCGCCTACGAGGTGCTGTCGGACCCGCAGAAGAAGCAGGTCTACGACCTCGGCGGCGACCCGCTCTCCCAGTCGGGCGGGGCGGGCGCGGGCGGCTTCGGCGCCGGCGGCTTCGGCAACTTCTCCGACATCATGGACGCGTTCTTCGGTACGGCGTCGCAGCGCGGGCCGCGCTCGCGCACCCGGCGCGGCCAGGACGCGATGATCCGGATCGAGATCGAGCTGGACGAGGCGGCCTTCGGGACGACCAAGGACATCCAGGTCGACACCGCCGTCGTCTGCAACACCTGCAACGGCGAGGGCGCGGCCCCGGGCACGTCCGCGCAGACGTGTGACATGTGCCGCGGTCGTGGCGAGGTGTCGCAGGTCACCCGGTCCTTCCTGGGCCAGGTCATGACCTCCCGGCCCTGCCCCCAGTGCCAGGGTTTCGGCACGGTCGTGCCGACCCCGTGCCCGGAGTGCGCCGGCGACGGCCGCGTCCGCTCGCGCCGTACGCTCACCGTGAAGATCCCGGCCGGCGTCGACAACGGCACGAGGATCCAGCTCGCCGGTGAGGGCGAGGTCGGCCCCGGCGGCGGCCCGGCCGGTGACCTGTACGTCGAGATCCACGAGCTGCCGCACGCGATGTTCCAGCGGCGCGGTGACGACCTGCACTGCACGGTCACCGTCCCGATGACGGCGGCGGCCCTCGGCACGAAGGTGCCGCTGGAGACCCTGGACGGCATGGAGGAGGTCGACATCCGGCCCGGCACCCAGTCCGGCCAGTCGATCCCGCTGCACGACCGGGGCGTCACGCACCTGCGCGGCGGCGGCCGGGGTGACCTGATCGTCCACGTCGAGGTCATGACCCCGACCAAGCTCGACCCGGAGCAGGAACGCCTCCTGCGCGAACTGGCCAAGCTGCGCGGCGAGGAACGCCCCCAGGGCCAGTTCCAGCCGGGACAGCAGGGGCTGTTCTCCCGGTTGAAGGACGCGTTCAACGGCCGCTGAGGCGGTTGCAGGACGCGTTCGACGGCCGCTGAGGCGGGCGGCCGGGGGCGGTCGAAGTCGGTCGGGGAGGGGCCGGGATTCCCGGGGGGCGACCCCCGGGATCCCCTTGTGCCGGCGGCGTGTGCCGGCGGAAGCCCGGATTCGGTCTTGTACGGGGGACGTGACACCATGCGGTCATGTCCTCCGCGCTGACCGATCTTTTTCGCCATCCGATCGTGCAGGCCCCCATGGCGGGCGGCGTCTCCGTCCCGCAGCTCGTCGCCGCCGTCTCCGAGGCCGGCGGACTCGGGTTCCTGGCCGCCGGGTACAAGACCGCCGACGGGATGTACCAGGAGATCAAGCAGCTGCGGGGACTGACGGGCAGGCCCTTCGGCGTGAACGTGTTCATGCCGCAGCCGGAGTACCCCGGCGCCGCCACCGGCGTCAGCGCGCCGGCCGGCGCCGCGCCCTCGTCCGGCGCCGTCGAGGTGTACGCCCACCAACTGGCCGGTGAGGCCGCCTGGTACGAGACCGAGCTGGGGGACCCGGACAGCGGCCGGGACGACGGCTACGACGCCAAGCTCGCCGTGCTGTTCGACAACCCCGTGCCGGCGGTCTCCTTCCACTTCGGCGTGCCGAGCCGCGAGGTGCTCGACCGGTTCCGCCGCGCGGGCACGTTCACGCTGGTCACCGCCACCACCGCGGAGGAGGCCCGCGCGGTCGAACGGGCCGGTGCGGACGCGGTGATCGCCCAGGGCGTGGAGGCCGGCGGTCACCAGGGCACGCACCGGGACCTCCCGGAGAACGACGGCTCCGGCACCGGACTGCTGTCGCTGGTCACGCAGATCCGTGAGACGGTCCGCGTCCCGGTCGTCGCCGCCGGCGGCATCATGCGCGGCAGTCAGATCGCCGCCGTCCTCGCGGCCGGCGCGAGCGCGGCCCAGCTGGGCACCGCGTTCCTCGCCACCCCCGAGTCCGGCGCGCACGCCCTGCACAAGCAGGCGCTGACCAACCCCCTGTTCGCCCGCACCGAGCTGACCCGCGCCTTCTCCGGCCGCCCGGCCCGCGGCCTGGTCAACCGCTTCCTGCGCGAGCACGGCCCGTACGCGCCCGCCGCCTACCCGGACGTCCACCACATGACGGCCCCGCTGCGCAAGGCCGCCGCCAAGGCCGGGGACGCGCAGGGCATGGCGCTGTGGGCGGGCCAGGGGCACCGGCTGGCCCGGGCGCTGCCGGCCCGGGAGCTGGTGGAGGTGCTGGCGGCCGAACTCGCGGAGTCCAGAACGGCGTTGTCGGACCTGCCGCGGCACGGAGGTGAGGCGCGATGACCGCTCCCGTCTTCATCGTGGACCGACTCGACCGGATCGGCCCGGAGTTCGTGCTCGACGGCCCCGAGGGGCGGCACGCGGTGTCCGTGAAGCGGCTGCGGGCGGGCGAGGACGTGGTCCTCACCGACGGGCGGGGTCGCTGGGCGGAGGGCGTCGTGAAGGCCACCGAGGGCAAGGACCGCCTGGTGGTCACGGACCTGGAGTCCGTGCACGAGGAGCCCCCGGCCCGCCCGCGGATCACCGTCGTACAGGCCCTGCCCAAGGGTGACCGGGGTGAACTGGCCGTGGAGACGATGACCGAGGTCGGTGTCGACGCCATCGTGCCCTGGCAGGCGTCCCGTTGCATCACCCAGTGGAAGGGCGAGCGCGGTCTGAAGGCCCTCGGCAAGTGGCGGGCCACCGCCCGGGAGGCCGGCAAGCAGTCCCGCCGGGTCCGCTTCCCCGAGGTCGGGGACACGGCGACGACGAGGCAGGTGGCCGAGCTGCTCGCCCGCGCCGACCTCGCCGCCGTCCTCCACGAGAGCGGCGAGGAACGCCTCGCCACCGCCGCGCTCCCCGCCGGCGGCGAGATCGTGCTGGTCGTCGGCCCCGAGGGCGGTGTCTCCCCCGAGGAGCTGGCCCTGTTCGCCGAGGCCGGCGCGAGGCCGTACGTCCTCGGGCCCACCGTGCTGCGCACGTCCACAGCCGGCACCGCGGCCGCGGCCCTCCTGCTGGGCCGCACCGGCCGCTGGTCCTGACCACCCGGGAGGCTCCATGGAACTCGCCCAGATCCGGCTGCTCGTCACCGACTTCGCCGCCTGCTACCGCTTCTACGCCGACGTGCTGGGCCTCACGCCGCAGTCCGGCGCGGAGCGGGGCCCGTACGAGAAGTTCAGCCCGCACGCCGGCTCCGCCGGGATCGCGCTGCAGGACCGCGCCATGATGGCCGAGGTCCTGCCCGAGCTGAGCGATACCGCCACCGGCCACCGCTCCCTGGTCGTGCTGCGCGTGGACGATCTCGACGCCTGCTGCGCGCGGACGACCGCCCGTGGCGCGACCCTGCTGCACGGCCCGGCCCCCCTGACCGACCGCATGCGCGTGGCCTACCTGAAGGACCCGGAGGGCAACCTCGTCGAACTGCAGGAGTGGCTGCTGCTGCGCGGCTGACCGCGACGGCCTGGGCGGCGGGCGGCTCGGTCCCGGCCGCCGGATCGTGGTGTGCTCCGCGCGGCAGGCGTGGCGGCCGTGATGCTGCCACCGGACGGCCGCTCGACCGTACCGGTGGTGCTGGTCGCCCGGTGCACGTCGCCGTGCCCGGCTGCCGGATCCGGGCGCTGCTCCGGACGGGTGAGTGGCCGTATGCGGTCTACCGCGCGGCCCGGGCCGATGGCACGCTGCCCTGTATGGGGGCATGCGGGCGGATGCGGCAGGGATCGCGGGCGATGGCAGTGGCGGGGCTCGTCGTGCTGGCGACGGGTGCCGCGGTGGCGTGCCGGCCGGACGGGCTCGGCTCCATGACCGTCGCGTACACCACCGATCGGACCGCGACCGCCGCGCTGGAACGGCGGCACGTGGACGTCGCCTGGCTCACCTGCACCGGGAGTGACGGCGGCGGACGCACGCACGGCGCCTCACCCGGTCCGGGCGAGACCACCGTCGTCTCCGTCGACTGCCAGGGCCGGACGGGCCACGGGCAGAAGATCGTCGTCACCGGGCTGGTGACCAGGGCCGTCGACGGCGCCTGCGTGCGCGGGGACCTGACCGCGAAGGCCGGCGGCAGACAGGTCTTCCACGTCGACGGGCTCGGTGACTGCGCCGCCAGGCCCGGACCGACCTACCGCCCGCCCACGGTGGGACGGCCGGAACCCACCGTGACCGTCACCGTCACCGTCACCCGGACCGTCCGGTGCCGGACCGAGGCCGCCTGCGGGTCCGTGCAGGGCAAGTGAGGGGAACCGGCAGCGGGGCGCACCGGGCGCTGCGTAGAGTGACGGGGTGACTCAGGGTGCCTCCACGGGAACGACGGAAACCGCCGCCTATCTCCGATTCCCCCATCTGCACGGCGACTTGGTGACCTTCGTCGCCGAGGACGACGTCTGGCTCGCATCGCTCGACGGCGGCCGGGCCTGGCGGGTCAGCGCCGACAACCGGCCGGTGTCGCTGCCCCGGATATCCCCGGACGGCGGGCACCTCGCCTGGACGTCCACCCGCGACGGCGCCCCCGAGGTGCATGTCGCCCCGGTCGGCGGGGGCCCCGCCGACCGGCTGACGTACTGGGGCGACCGCCGTACCGAGGTGCGCGGCTGGACGGCGGACGGGCGGGTGCTCACGCTCGGCGCGCAGGGCCGGCACAGTTCCCGCCACACCTGGGCGCACGCCGTCCCGCTCGACGGCGGACCGGCCGAGACCCTGCCGTACGGGCCGGTCGGGGACGTGGCGCCGGGACCGGCCACCGTGCTGCTGTCCGCGCCGATGGGCCGCGAGGCCGCCTACTGGAAGCGCTACCGGGGCGGTACGGCGGGGAAGCTGTGGATCGACCACGGCGGCGACGGCCGGTTCGTGCGGCTGCACGAGGACATCGCCGGGAACATCGAGTGCCCGGTGTGGGCCGGTGACCGGCTCGCCTTCCTCTCCGACCACGAGGGCACCGGAGCGGTCTACTCCTCCCTCGCCGACGGCTCCGACCTGCGCCGGCACACCCCGCTCGCCGGTTTCTACGCCCGTCACCTGGCCGGTGACGGCGACCGGGTCGTCTACAGCTCGGCCGGTGAACTCTGGCTCCTGGACGACCTGGAGGGCGGCGAGCCGCGCCGCCTGGACGTGACGCCGGGCGGGCCCCGGACGGACCTGCGGCCACGCCCGGTCAACGCCGCCCGCTGGTTCGGCGAGGCGTCGCCCGACCACACCGCGCGCGGCAGCGCCGTGTGCGTGCGCGGCGGCGTCCACTGGGTCACCCACCGCTTGGGACCCGCCCGCGCCCTCGCCGCCACCCCCGGCGTGCGCGCCCGGATGCCGCGCGCCTTCCGCGCCGCGGGCGAGGAGTGGGTGGTGTGGGTGACGGACGCCGAGGGCGACGACGCCCTGGAGTTCGCCCCCGCGACCGGCACCGTGCCCGGCGCCCCGCCGCGCCGGCTCGCCGCCGGGCAGCTCGGCCGGGTCCTGGAGCTGGCGATGGCGCCCGACGGCAGCCGGGCCGCCGTCGCCGCGCACGACGGGCGGCTGCTGCTCGTCGAACGGGAGACCGGCGAGGTCCGCGAGGTGGACCGCAGCGACGACGGCGAGGTCTCCGGCCTCACCTTCTCCCCCGACTCCGCCTGGCTCGCCTGGGCCCACCCCGGCCCCCGCCCGCTGTCGCAGCTGCGTCTCGCCCACACCACCGACCTGTCGGTCACCGAGGCGACCCCGCTGCGCTTCCAGGACTACGCGCCCGCCTTCACCCTCGACGGCCGGCACCTCGCGTTCCTCTCCAACCGCGCCTTCGACCCGGTCTACGACGAACACGTCTTCGACCTCGCGTTCGTGGTCGGTGCCCGCCCGCACCTGATCACCCTGGCCGCCACCACCCCCTCGCCGTTCGGCCCGCAGCGCCACGGCCGTTCCTTCGAGACGCCGGACAAGGACGAGACCCCGGACAGCGAGGGCACCCCGGCCACCCGCATCGACCTCGAGGGGCTCGCCGACCGGATCGTGCCCTTCCCGGTCGAGGCCGGCCGCTACTCCACGCTGCGCGCCGCCAAGGACGGCGTCCTCTGGCTGCGCCACCCGGTGCAGGGCGTCCTCGGTGCCGCCCGCGCCCACCCCGAGGACCCCGATCCGCACACCGAGCTGGAGCGCTACGACCTCGTCCAGCGCCGCCTGGAGCACCTCGCCTCCGCCGCCGACCACTTCGAGGTCAGCGGCGACGGCCGGCGTGTGCTGCTGTGGAGCGACGGCCGCCTGCGGGTCGTCCCCGGCGATCGCCGCACCGGCGCCGACGACGACGGCGACACCAGCGTCACCGTCGACCTCGCCCGCGTCCGGCAGACCGTCGACCCGGCCGCCGAGTGGCGGCAGATGTACGAAGAGACCGGCCGCCTCATGCGCGACCACTTCTGGCGCCCCGACCTCGGCGGCGTCGACTGGGACGGCGTACTGGACCGCTACCGCCCGCTGCTCGCCCGCCTCGCCACCCACAGCGACCTGGTCGACCTGCTGTGGGAGGTGCAGGGCGAACTCGGCACGTCGCACGCCTACGTCACCCCGGGCGGCGGCTCCGGCGCCGGCGCCCGGCACGGTCTGCTCGGCGCCGACATCTCCCGCCACGAGGACGGCAGTTGGCGCATCGACCGCATCCTGCCCGCGGAGACCTCCGACCCGGACGCCCGTTCTCCGCTCGCCGCACCGGGTGTCGCCGTCCGCCCCGGGGACGCGATCATCGCCGTGGCCGGGCACCCCGTCGACCCGGTGCGGGGTCCCGGCCCCCTCCTGGCGGGCACGGCCGGCCACCCCGTCGAGCTGACCGTCTCCCCGGCCGCCGGCGGCGAACCCCGGCACCCGGTCGTGGTCCCCGTCGCCGACGAGGAACCCCTGCGCTACCACGCCTGGGTCGCCGACCGCCGGGCCCACGTCCACGCGGTCTCCGGCGGCCGTCTCGGCTACCTCCACGTGCCCGACATGCAGGCCCCGGGCTGGGCGCAGATCCACCGCGACCTGCGCGTCGAGGTCACCCGCGAGGGCCTCGTGGTCGACGTCCGCGAGAACCGCGGCGGCCACACCTCCCAGCTCGTCGTGGAGAAACTGGCCCGCCGGGTCATCGGCTGGGACCTCGCGCGCGGCATGCGCCCCACCAGCTACCCCCTGGACGCGCCCCGCGGTCCGGTCGTCGCCGTCGCCAACGAGTTCTCCGGCTCCGACGGCGACATCGTCAACGCGGCGATCAAGGCCCTCGGTATCGGCCCGGTCGTCGGCACCCGCACCTGGGGCGGTGTCATCGGCATCGACAGCCGCTACCACCTGGTCGACGGCACCCTGGTCACCCAGCCGAAGTACGCGATCTGGCTGGAGGGTTCCGGGTGGGACGTGGAGAACCACGGCGTGGACCCGGACGTGGAGGTGGTCCAGCGTCCGCAGGACTGGGCGGAGGGCAGGGACGCCCAACTCGACGAGGCGGTGAGGCTGGCACTGGAGGCTTTGGAGTCGGAACCCGCCAAGACGCCTCCGCCCATGCCGGCCTGAGGGGGCGCGGGGAACCGCGGGGGCGACCACCACCCGGCCCGCGGGCGAACGACTACGATGCCACCGTAGAGATCACCGGCGAAAGCGAGCGCAGCGCAATGGCTGGAGAACCGCAGGACGACTGCCTGTTCTGCAAGATCGTGGCGGGTGAGATCCCGGCGACGATCGTCCGCGAGACCGAGACGACCCTGGCGTTCCGGGACATAAACCCCCAGGCGCCCACCCACGTCCTGGTGATCCCCAAGGCCCACTACGAGAACGCCGCCGCCCTGGCCGCCGGCGCCCCGCAGATCGCGGCCGACGTCCTCGCCGAGACCCGGGCCGTGGCCGAAGGGGAGGCGCTGGACAGCTACCGCACCGTCTTCAACACCGGTGGCGGCGCCGGCCAGACCGTCTGGCACGCGCACGCCCACGTCCTCGGCGGCCGTGGCCTCCAGTGGCCCCCCGGATAGGGCGGGTCCGGCACCGTGTCCGTCCGTGAACTGGTGGTCCTCGGCACCGCCAGCCAGGTCCCGACCCGGCACCGCAACCACAACGGCTACCTGCTGCGGTGGGACGGCGAGGGCATCCTGTTCGACCCCGGCGAGGGCACCCAGCGGCAGATGCTGCGCGCCGGGGTCGCCGCCCACGACCTGAACCGGATCTGCGTCACGCACTTCCACGGCGACCACTCCCTGGGCCTGGCGGGAGTCATCCAGCGGATCAACCTCGACCGGGTGCCGCACGAGGTCACCGCGCACTACCCGCGCTCCGGCCAGGTGTTCTTCGACCGTCTGCGGCACGCGACCGCCTACCGGGAGACGGCCAGCCTCACCGAGGCCCCGGTCGCCGCCGACGGCGTCCTCGCCGTGACCCCGTCGTACACCCTGGAGGCCGGCAGGCTGTCCCACCCCGTCGAGTCCTACGGCTACCGCCTCGTCGAACCCGACGGCCGCCGCATGCTGCCCGACCGGCTCGCCGCGTTCGGGGTCCGGGGCCCGGACGTCGGCGTGCTCCAGCGCGCGGGCAGGGTCGGGGACGTGTCGCTGGAGGACGTCAGCGAGGTGCGGCGCGGGCAGCGGTTCGCGTTCGTGATGGACACCCGTCTCTGTGACGGCGTCCACGCGCTCGCGGAGGGCTGCGACCTGCTCGTCATCGAGTCCACGTTCCTCGACGAGGACGAGGGACTGGCCGTCGAGCACGGGCATCTGACCGCGGGTCAGGCTGCCCGGGTGGCGCGCGAGGCCGGCGTACGGCACCTGGTGCTGACCCACTTCAGCCAGCGCTACACCGAACCGGAGGAGTTCGAGCGGCAGGCGCGGGCGGCGGGCTTCGAGGGCGAGCTGACCGTGGCCCACGACCTGCTCCGCGTACCGGTTCCGAAACGGCGGTAAAGCACCCGTACGATGCTTTGATGCCCCTCCCGAAAGCAGAACTGCACCTCCACGTCGAAGGCACCCTGGAGCCCGAGCTGGCGTTCGCGCTGGCCGCGCGCAACGGCGTCGAGCTGCCGTACGCCGACACGGACGCGCTCCGTGAGGCCTACCGTTTCGAGGACCTCCAGTCCTTTCTGAACCTTTACTACGAGCTGATGGCCGTCCTGCGCACCGAGCAGGACTTCGCCGACCTGGCCGACGCCTACCTCGCGCGCGCCGCCGCGCAGGGCGTGCGGCACGCCGAGATCTTCTTCGACCCGCAGGCGCACCTGGCCCGGGGCGTGGCCATGGGCACGGTCGTGGAGGGGCTGTGGCGGGCGCTCGGCCGCAGCGAGGAGCGGCACGGTGTCTCCACCCGGCTGATCATGTGCTTCCTGCGTGACGAGTCCGCCGAGTCGGCCCTGGCCACCCTGGAGGCCGCGCGGCCGTACCTGGACCGGATCACCGGGGTCGGCCTGGACTCCGCCGAGGTCGGGCATCCGCCGGTGAAGTTCCGCGAGGTGTACGAGGCCGCCGCCGCGCTCGGGCTGCGCCGCGTCGCGCACGCCGGCGAGGAGGGCCCGCCGGAGTACATCACCGAGGCCCTGGACGTGCTCGGCGTGGAGCGCGTCGACCACGGCCTGCGCTGCATGGAGGACCCTGCGCTGGTCGAGCGGCTGGTCCGGGACCGCGTCCCGCTCACCCTGTGCCCGCTGTCCAACGTCCGGCTGCGCGCCGTGGACACCCTGGCGGACCACCCGCTGCCGGCCATGCTCGACGCCGGCCTGCTGTGCACGGTCAACTCCGACGACCCCGCGTACTTCGGCGGATACGCCGGCGACAACTTCGCGGCGGTCGGCACGGTCCTGGGCCTGTCCCCGGACCGGCTGCGCGAGCTGGCCCGCAACTCCTTCCTCGCCTCCTTCCTGGAGGACGACGAGGACCGCAGGGCCCGCTGCCTCGCCGAGGTGGACGCCTACGAGTTCGGCGACGCGGTGTCGTAGGGGCCCGCCACCGATGCTCCCCGTCGGGAGTGATCCGGGTCACGATGAGGCAGGGGGATGGCGGACCGGGGGAGGACCGTCTAGCCTCCGTTCTTATATGTGACCTTCATTCATAAGGGGAGATGGTCAAGTGGGTGGCGACCCGGCTCCGCAGGACGTGGCGCGGCGGCTGCGGGAAGGGATGGCGCGAGGTGTGCTGTCCTTCCCGCTCACCGCCTTCCACCATGACGGCACCCTCGATCCCGACGGCTTCCGCGCCCATGTCGCCGACCAGCTCGCCGCCGGACCCGGCGCCCTCTTCCCGGCCTGCGGCACCGGCGAGTTCTTCTCCCTGGACGAGGACGAGTACCGCACGGTCGTCACCGTCGCCGTCGAGGAGGCGGCCCGGGGCGAGGGCGCCCCGGCGGGGGACAGGGTGCCCGTCGTGGCCGGCACCGGATACGGCTGGGCGCAGGCCGCCCGGTTCGCGCGGATCGCCGAGGAGGCCGGCGCGGACGCCCTGCTCGTGCTGCCGCACTACCTGGTGGACGCCCCGCAGGACGGCCTCGTCGCCCAGCTGGAACAGCTCGCCGCCCGCACCCGGCTGCCCCTGATCGCCTACCAGCGCGGCCAGGTCGCCTACGGGGTGGACGCGTTGCGTCGCATCGCGCGCGTCCCGAACGTCATCGGCCTCAAGGACGGCCACAGCGACCTGGACCGCCTCCAGCGCCTCACCCTCGCCGCCCCCGACGGCTTCCTCTTCTTCAACGGCGCCGCCACCGCCGAGATCCAGGCCCGCGCCTACGCGGCCGTCGGCGTCCCCGCCTACTCCTCCGCCGTCCACGCCTTCGCCCCCGAGATCGCCGGCGCCTTCCGCACCGCGCTGCGCGAGGAGGACCACGCCACCGTCGACGCGCTGCTGCGCGCCTTCTACGTCCCCTTCGTCGAACTCCGCGACCGCGCACCCGGATACGCCGTGTCCCTGGTGAAGGCGGCGGCCCGGCTGCGCGGACGGCGTGTCGGTCCCGTACGCGCCCCGCTCACCGACCCCGCGCCCGCCGACCTCGCCGCCCTGAAGGCCCTCCTCGCCGCCGGACTCGACCTCGTGGGAGCCTCCCTGTGACCCGTGACCTGACCATCACCGAGGTGCGGCTGACACCGATCCTGGTCGCCGACGCGCCGCTGCTCAACACCCAGGGCGTGCACCAGCCGTACACCCCCCGGCTGATCGTGGAGGTCGTGACCGCCGACGGGATCACCGGGCTCGGCGAGACCTACGGCGACACCAAGTACCTCGAACTGGCACGGCCGCTGGCCGGGCGGCTCACCGGACGTTCGGTCATGGACGTGAACGGCCTCTTCGGGATCGACCTCGCCGTGGACCCCTCCCGGGTCGAGGGCCAGGCGGACGCCGGCGGGCTGCGCGGTGTGCAGAGCGCCGACAAACTGCGGCTGTCCGTGCTCTCCGCCTTCGAGGTCGCCTGCCTGGACGCCCAGGGCAGGGCGCTCGGACTGCCCGTGCACGCGCTGCTCGGCGGCCGGGTCCGGGACGCCGTCGAGTACAGCGCCTACCTCTTCTACAAGTGGGCCGCCCACCCGGCGGGCGTCCCGGCCGAACCCGACGAGTGGGGTCCCGCCCTGGACCCGGCCGGGGTGGTGGCACAGGCACGCCGGCTCCGGGAACTGCACGGCTTCGGCTCCTTCAAGCTCAAGGGCGGCGTCCTCCCGCCCGAGGAGGAGACCGCCGCCGTACGCGCCCTCGCCGAGGCCTTCCCCGGGCATCCGCTGCGCCTGGACCCCAACGGCGCCTGGTCGGTGGCGACCTCGCTGAAGGTGGCGGAGGAACTCGGGGACGTCCTGGAGTACCTGGAGGACCCGACGCTGGGCACCCCGGGGATGGCCGCCGTGGCCGCGGGTACGGACGTCCCCCTCGCGACCAACATGTGCGTAACGACCTTCGGCGAGATCAGGGAGGCGTTCGAGCGGAACGCCGTGCAGGTCGTCCTCTCCGACCACCACTACTGGGGCGGGCTGCGCAACACCCAGCACCTCGCCGCGATCTGCGCGGCCTTCGGGGTCGGGGTGTCCATGCACTCCAACACCCACCTGGGCATCAGCCTCGCCGCGATGACCCAGGTGGCGTCCACGGTCCCCGGCCTGCACCACGCGTGCGACTCCCACTACCCCTGGCAGTCCGAGGACGTCCTCACCGAGCGGCTCGTCCTCCAGGGCGGCCGGATGGCGGTGAGCGACGCCCCCGGTCTCGGCGTGGAGCTGGACCGCGACGAGCTGGCCCGGCTGCACCGGCGGTGGACCGGGGACGACGGCAGGTACCGGGACCGGGACGACGCGGCGGCGATGCGGGTGGCCGAGCCGGACTGGCGGACCCCGGCGATGCCCCGCTGGTGACCGCGGGCGTACGGGATCCGGGGGCGTGGCCTGGTGCACACTGGCCAGAACCGCACCACCGTCAGGGAGCGCACCGTGACCCCGTCGCACACGGCAACCGGAGAGGAACCGGAACACCTCACGCAGGCAGCGGGCGGCCGGACCCAGGTCGATCCGCTCGCCGCGCTGCGCGCCCCGGGGGACCCGTCCTGGGACGTGTACCTCACCGGCACGGTCTTCCTCGACATCGTCTTCACCGGCCTGGACTCGGCGCCCGTGCGCGGCACCGAGTCCTGGGCCCGGGGCATGGGGTCCAGCCCCGGCGGGGTCGCCAACATGGCCACCGCCCTGGCCCGGCTCGGCCTGCGCACGTCCCTCGCCGCGGCCTTCGGTGACGACCACTACGGCGAGTACTGCTGGGACGCGCTCGCCCAGGGCGAGGGCATCGACCTCTCGGCCTCGCGGACCGTGCCCGGCTGGCACTCCCCGGTGACCGTCTCCATGGCGTACGAGGGGGAGCGGACCATGGTCTCCCACGGGCACGAGCCGCCGCCCGGGGAGCCGGCGCCCCACTGCCCGCCCCGCACGCGGGCGGCCGTCGCCTCCCTCACGCCCGGCACCCGGGACCCGTGGCTCGCGCAGGCCGCGCGGGAGGGCACCCGGATCTTCGCCGACGTCGGCTGGGACGAGACGGGCGCGTGGGACCTGGCCGGGCTGGCCGACCTGGAGCACTGCGAGGCGTTCCTGCCCAACGCGGAGGAGGCCATGCGCTACACGGGGGCGGACTGCCCGCGGGCCGCCGCGCGTGCCCTGACCGAGCGGGTGCCGGTGGCCGTGGTGACGCTGGGGGCGCAGGGGGCGTACGCGGTGGACCGGCGTACGGGCGAGACGGCGGAGGTGCCGGCGATCGCGGTGGAGGCGCTCGACCCGACGGGGGCCGGGGACGTGTTCGTCGCCGGGTTCGTGACCGGGTCGCTGGCGGGCTGGCCGCTGGCCGACCGGCTGGCCTTCGCGGGGCTCACCGCGGCGCTGTCGGTGCAGGAGTTCGGCGGGTCGCTGTCGGCGCCGGGCTGGTCGGAGATCGGGGCGTGGTGGCGCCGGGTGCAGTCCCTCCCGGGGCAGGAGCCGAAGGCGCTGCGGCGGTACGCGTTCCTCGAGGGGCTGGTCCCGCGCGAGCCGGCCCCGCTCTGGCCGCTGCGCCGGGCGGTGCCGACCATCGGGTTCCGGCGCTCGGGCTGACCCGCCGGGGTCCGCGAACCCCGGATCCGGGTGAGGCGTTGTGCGAAAAGACCTTCGGTGTTGTCGGTGCTGCGTCGTACTCTTGATAGCGCGAGGCCGCCCACAGCGCGGCCGTGACGAGGAGGAAGCGCAGGCCTTCAGCGCCGGCCCATGACAGAGACACCCACAGCTGACACCCCCGCGCAGGAGCAGGCGAGAGCGCAGTTCACCGTCCCTGCCCAGCACCCCATGGTGACCGTGCTGGGCTCGGGCGACGCCCTCCTGCGGGTGATCGAAAGGGCCTTCCCGGCGGCCGACATCCACGTCCGGGGCAATGAGATCAGCGCAGCGGGCGACCCGGTCGACGTCGCCCTGATCGCGCGCGTGTTCGACGAGATGATGCTGGTGCTCCGCACCGGGCAGCCGATGACGGAGGACGCAGTGGAACGCTCGATCGCCATGCTCAAGGCGAGCGAGAACGGGACGAGCGACGGGCCGGAGACCCCGGCGCAGGTACTGACGCAGAACATCCTGTCCTCGCGCGGTCGCACGATCCGCCCCAAGACCCTCAACCAGAAGCGCTACGTCGACGCCATCGACAAGCACACGATCGTCTTCGGCATCGGCCCCGCCGGCACCGGCAAGACCTACCTGGCCATGGCGAAGGCCGTCCAGGCCCTCCAGTCCAAGCAGGTCAACCGGATCATCCTGACCCGGCCGGCGGTCGAGGCCGGGGAGCGGCTCGGATTCCTGCCGGGCACGCTCTACGAGAAGATCGACCCCTATCTGCGCCCGCTGTACGACGCGCTGCACGACATGCTCGACCCGGACTCCATCCCGCGGCTCATGGCCGCCGGGACGATCGAGGTCGCGCCGCTCGCCTACATGCGCGGCCGCACGCTCAACGACGCCTTCATCATCCTGGACGAGGCCCAGAACACGAGCCCCGAGCAGATGAAGATGTTCCTCACCCGCCTCGGCTTCGACTCGAAGATCGTGATCACGGGTGACGTGACGCAGGTCGACCTGCCCAACGGGCAGAAGTCGGGTCTGCGGCAGGTGCAGGAGATCCTCGAAGGGGTCGACGACGTCCACTTCTCCCGGCTGTCGTCCCAGGATGTCGTCCGGCACAAGCTGGTGGGCCGTATCGTCGACGCGTACGAGCAGTACGACAGCAAGCACGGCACGGAGAACGGCACCCACAAGGGCGGCCGTGGCAGGACCGGCGCCAAGGCTCCCCAGGGGAAGTAGACCAGCACGACCATGTCGATCGACGTCAACAACGAATCCGGTACCGAGGTCGACGAGCAGGCGATCCTCGACGTCGCCCGCTACGCGCTCGCGCGGATGCGCATCCACCCGCTCTCCGAACTCTCGGTGATCGTCGTGGACGCCGACGCCATGGAGCAGCTCCACATCCAGTGGATGGACCTGCCGGGCCCGACCGATGTCATGTCCTTCCCGATGGACGAGCTGCGTCCGCCGTCCAAGGACGACGAGGAGCCGCCGCAGGGGCTGCTCGGCGACATCGTGCTGTGCCCGGAGGTCGCCGCCCGGCAGGGAGCGGAAGCGCCGACGCGGCACACCATGGACGAGGAGCTCCAGCTGCTCACCGTCCACGGTGTGCTGCACCTGCTCGGCTACGACCACGAGGAGCCCGACGAGAAGGCCGAGATGTTCGGGCTCCAGGCCGCCATCGTGGACGGGTGGCGGGCCGAGCACGGCCTGACCGGGCCCTCCCCGGCGCCGACCGTCTCGTAGCCGCCCATGTCCGTGCAGATCGTGGTCGGCGCGATCGCGCTGGTCGTCGTCGCCTGGCTCGCCGCCTGTGCCGAGGCGGGCCTGGCGCGGGTCTCCAGCTTCCGCGCCGAGGAGGCCGTCAAGTCCGGCCGCCGGGGCAGCGCCAAGCTCGCCCAGCTCGCCGCCGACCCCACCCGCTACCTCAACCTGGCCCTGCTGGTCCGCGTCGCCTGCGAAATGGCGGCGGCGGCCCTGGTGACCTACGCCTGCCTCCAGGAGTTCACGGCCACCTGGCAGGCGCTGCTCGTCGCCATCGGCGTGATGGTGCTCGTGTCGTACGTCGCCGTCGGCGTCTCCCCGCGCACCATCGGACGGCAGCATCCGCTGAACACGGCGACCGCGGCGGCCTACGTGCTGCTGCCGCTCGCCCGCGTGATGGGCCCGATCCCCTCGCTGCTGATCCTCATCGGCAACGCGCTCACGCCCGGCCGGGGCTTCCGGCGCGGCCCCTTCGCCTCCGAGGCGGAGCTGCGCGCGCTGGTCGACCTCGCCGAGAAGGAGTCGCTGATCGAGGACGAGGAGCGCCGCATGGTGCACTCCGTCTTCGAGCTGGGCGACACCCTGGTCCGCGAGGTGATGGTGCCGCGCACCGACCTCGTGGTGATCGAGCGGTACAAGACCATCCGGCAGGCCCTCACCCTCGCCCTGCGCTCCGGGTTCTCCCGGATCCCGGTCACCGGGGAGAGCGAGGACGACATCGTCGGGATCGTGTATCTGAAGGACCTGGTCCGCAAGACGCACATCAGCCGGGACGCGGAGGGCGACCTGGTGTCCACGGCCATGCGCCCGGCCGTCTTCGTGCCCGACACCAAGAACGCCGGTGACCTGCTGCGCGAGATGCAGAAGGAACGCAACCACGTCGCCGTCGTCATCGACGAGTACGGCGGCACCGCCGGGATCGTCACCATCGAGGACATCCTGGAGGAGATCGTCGGCGAGATCACCGACGAGTACGACCGGGAACTCCCGCCGGTCGAGGACCTCGGCGACGACCGCTTCCGGGTCACCGCCCGCCTGGACATCACCGACCTCGGCGAGCTGTACGGCCTGGAGGAGTACGACGACGAGGACGTGGAGACCGTCGGCGGGCTGCTTGCCAAGGCCCTCGGCCGGGTGCCCATCGCCGGCGCGTCCGCCGAGGTCGACCTGCCCGACGGACGCCGGCTGCAGCTGACCGCGGAGGCCGCGGCCGGACGCCGGAACAAGATCGTGACGGTCCTGGTGGAGCCGCTCCCCGTGGCCGTCGCCGGGGAGGGCCGGTCCGGGTGACCCCGCAGGAGCTGCGCGCCCTCTGCCTGTCCTTCGACGCGGCCGTGGAGGACTTCCCGTTCGGCCCGGAGGTCTCGGTCTTCAAGGTGCTGGGCAGGATGTTCGCCCTGACGAACCTGGACGCGCGGCCCCTGACGGTCAACCTCAAGTGCGACCCCGAGGACGCCGTCCGGCTGCGCGGCGAGCACGAGGGGCTGATCGTGCCGGGCTGGCACATGAACAAACGCCACTGGAACACCGTGACGGCCGACGCCGGGCTCCCCGACCGCCTCGTCGAGGAACTGGTCGAGGACTCGTACGACCTGGTCGTCGCCGGTCTGCCCAGGTCGCAGCGGCTGCGCCTGGACCGGCCGTGAGAACCCGGTGCGCGCGCGGCCGTGCGATGGGCACGGCCGCGCGGAGCGGGACCGGTCAGATCCTCGGCCGGCCGCGGCGCAGGCCCAGGCCGACCAGGGCGGCGGCGGCCAGGACGACCGCCGCGTCGAGGGCCAGGACCGTGTGCACGCCCGCCAGCAGGTCGCCGGAGGTGGTGGCCAGGACGCCCAGCACCGGGATGCCGACCGTGATGCCGACCTGCTGGGTGGAGGTCACCAGACCGGTGGCCAGGCCCTGTTCCTCGTCCGGGACACCGGAGGTGACGGTCAGGCCGTACGACACGATCGCGCCCAGGTGGCACATGCTCGCCAGGGACACGGCGGCCGTGGCGAGCCACACCGACCAGGTGTGGGCGTTCAGCAGCAGCAGGGTCGCGATCAGCGCGCCCTGACCCGCCAGCGAGCCGACCAGCGTGCGGCGGGCGCCGAAGCGGCCGATCACCTTCGCGGCGAGCCCGCCGGCGACGGCCGACATGACGCCCTGGACGCCGAAGACGAGGCCGGTCTCGAAGGCCGACAGGCGCAGGACCTCCTGGAAGTACAGGGTCAGGACGAAGACGACCGTCGACATCATCGAGAAGGTGACCAGACCGCCCACGTTGCCCCAGGCCACCGTGCGGCGGCGCAGCATGGGCAGGGAGACGAGGGGGGCCGCCGAGCGGGACTCCACGACCGTGAACGCGGTCAGCAGCAGGAGGCCGGCGGCGAGTGCCGTGATGACGTCCGCGCGGCCGAAGCCGTGGTCGGCGGCCGTGGACAGGGCGTAGATCAGCGACAGCAGGCCGGTGGTGACGGTGACCGCGCCGGGCACGTCCAGGCGCGGGCGGTCCGGGGTGCGCGACTCCGGCAGCAGGCCCGGGGCCAGCGGCAGCACGATCAGCGCGAACACCGAGAGCAGGGCCATGGTGGAGCGCCAGCCGAACGCGTCGGTCAGCACACCGCCCGCGACCATGCCGACGGTGAAGCCCAGCGAGAGCAGCGTGCCGGAGATGCCGAGGGCGCGGTCGCGGGCCGGGCCCTCCGGGAAGGTCGTCGTCAGCAGGGACATGCCGGCCGGGACGATCGCCGCCGCGCCGAGACCCTGGAGGGCCCGCCCGGCCAGGAAGGACGCCGGGTCCCAGGCCAGGGTCGCCAGCAGCGAGGCCGCGCCGAACAGGGCCAGGCCGGCCAGGAACAGCCGGCGGCGGCCGTACAGGTCGCCGATGCGGCCGAAGAGGAGCAGGAAGCCGCCGGAGGGCAGCGCGAACGCGGTGACGGCCCACTGGAGGGCGGAGCGGCTCATGCCGAGGTCCGAACCCAGCTCGGGCAAGGCCACGTTGAGGACGGAGAAGTCCAGCGCGACCATGAACTGGGCGGCGCACAGCACGAAGAGGACGAGCTTGTCGCGCGTCGACAGCCGGGGGGTGCCGAGCGGTGTGTCTGCGGGGGTGGTGGGCCGGGTGGTGGTGTCGATCGCCATGGCACGAGCTTGCGGCGGCCGGAACATCCGTGGGGAGTCGGAACTTATGGTGGTGGTGGCACCACCGGACACGACGGGGGAGGAGCGGCACGTGCCTGCTGCGGAGGCGACGAGGAGTCATCGGCGTGAGGAGCTGCGCGAGTTCCTGATGAGCAGGCGGGCCCGGGTCACTCCCGAGGCCGCCGGGCTGCCGGGCGGCGGGGGCCGGCGCCGCACGCCCGGGCTGCGCCGGGAGGAGGTCGCCGTGCTCGCCGGCGTGGGTGCCTCCTGGTACCAGTGGCTGGAGCAGGGGCGGGACATCTCCGTCTCCCCGCAGGTCCTCGACGCCGTGGCCCGGGTGCTGCGGCTCAGCGACGCCGAGCGCCGGCACCTGTACCTGCTGGCCGGGCTGAACCCGCCCGCGCCCCAGGTCGTGCCCGGGAAGAGGGACATGTGCGACGGACTGCGGCGGCTGATCGACACCTGGATGCCGTACCCGGCCCACATCATGGACCCGTACTACAACTGCGTGATGTACAACGACGCGGCGACGCTGGTCCTCGGCATGCGGCCGGACATCACCCAGAACTGCCTCGTCGACTTCTTCACCGATCCGCTGTACCGCTCGCGCAGCAACAGCTGGGAGCGGAACGCGCGCACGGTCGTGGCGCAGTTCAGGGCCGCGTGCGCGGCACGGCCGGACGACGAGGGGTTCCAGGCGGTGCTCGCCGAGGTGTCGGCGCGCAGCACGGAGTTCACGGCGCTGTGGGCCGAGCGTGACATCGAGGACCAGGGCCAGCTCCGCAAGGAGCTGGACCACCCCCTGGTCGGGCTGCTGGTCGTGGAGTCCACGGTGATGAAGGTGCCGTCCCGCCCCGATCTGATGATCGTGCTGCACACCCCGCTGGACGAGGCGAACACCGCGGCCAAGCTGGAGTGGCTGGCCTCGCCGGAGGGCCGCCGGGGCGCGATGTACCCCGTGGCGGGATGACCGGCCCCGGGGCTTCGTATGCTCTGGGCATGACCGAGACCAACGCGCTTGACCCCGAGGACCGCAAGATCGTCACCCTGGCCCGTTCGGCACGGGCCCGCAACGGTGTGCCCGAGGGGGCGGCCGTACGGGACGAGACCGGGCGTACGTACGTCGCCGGGTCGGTGGAGCTGGCCTCGCTGAGTCTCAGCGCCCTGCGCACCGCCGTGGCGATGGCCGTGGCGTCCGGCGCGACGTCGCTGGAGGCGGCGGCCGTGGTGAGCGACGCGGAGTCCGTGCCCGCCGCCGACCTGGCCGCCGTCGCCGATCTCGGCGGTGCGGGAACACCGGTGCTGCTCGCCGGCGCCGACGGAACGGTCCGCCTCACCGTCCCCGCGGGCTGACCCGGCCGCCCGGGGCGGTGCCGGTCAGAGCGCGTCGGGGCCGCGCTCGCCGGTCCGTACCCGCACGACCGTCTCCACGGGGACGGCCCACACCTTGCCGTCCCCGATCTTCCCGGTGTGCGCGGCCCTGACGACCGCGTCGATCACGTCGTCGGCGACCGCGTCCTCCACCACGACCTCGATGCGCACCTTCGGCACCAGGTCGACGCGGTACTCGGCCCCCCGGTACACCTCGGTGTGACCGCGCTGCCGGCCGTACCCGCTCGCCTCGGTCACGGTCAGACCGTGCACCCCCAGCTCCTGGAGGGCGGTCTTGACCTCGTCCAGACGGTACGGCTTGACGATCGAGGTGATGAGCTTCATGCCTGGTTGCTGACCTTCTGGCCGGAGGTGTGGAGGGAGGAGCTGACCGGGGCGCCGTGGCCCAGTACACCGTGATCGTATGCGGTCTCGGCGTGCACGGTAAGGTCCAGACCGGTGTACTCCTGCTCCTCGCTCGCCCGGAAGCCCAGCACCCGGTCGAGCAGTTTCCCGAGGCCGTACGTCACCGAGAACGCGTACACCGCGACGACCACCACGGCGAGCAGCTGCCTGCCGAACGGGGCGAGTCCGCCGCCGTAGAACAGCCCCTGGGGGCCACCGGTCATCGCCTTCTCGGCGAACAGGCCGATCAGCAGGGTGCCGATGACACCGCCGACCAGGTGAACGCCGACGACGTCGAGGGAGTCGTCGTAGTTCAGCCGGAACTTCCAGCTCACCGCGTACGAGCAGACGACACCGGCGGCCAGGCCCACGGCGAGCGCGCCCAGCAGGGAGACCGACCCGCACGACGGGGTGATCGCGACCAGGCCCGCCACCGCGCCGGACGCCGCACCCAGGGTGGTCGGGTGGCCGTCGCGCCGCTGCTCGACGAAGAGCCAGCCGAGCAGACCGGTGCAGCCGGCGGCGAGCGTGTTGAGGAACGCGGCGGCGGCGAGGCCGTTCGCACCGAGCGCGGAGCCCGCGTTGAACCCGAACCAGCCGAACCAGAGCAGACCCGCGCCGAGGATCACCATCGGCAGGTTGTGCGGGCGCATGGCGTCCTTCTTGAAGCCGAGGCGTGGCCCGAGGACCAGGCACAGGGCCAGTCCCGAGGCGCCGGAGGTGATCTCGACGGGCAGGCCGCCGGCGAAGTCGAGGGCGCCGAGCCGCTCCAGGATCCAGCCACCGGGACCCCACACCCAGTGGGTGACCGGGACGTACACGGCCAGCGTCCACACCGGTACGAAGACCAGCCACGCCGCGAACCGCGTGCGGTCGGCGACCGCGCCGCTGATCAGCGCGGCCGTGACGACCGCGAAGGTCAGCTGGAAGGTGGCGAAGAGCAGCGTCGGGACCGACCCGTGGACGCTGTCCGGGCCGAGTCCGCTCATGCCGGCGTGGTCCAGGCCGCCGATCAGTCCGCCGAACGAGTCGTCCCCGAAGGCGAGGGAGTAGCCGGCCGCCAGCCACACCACCGTGACCAGGGCGATCGACACGAAGCTCATCATCAGCATGTTGAGGACGCTCTTCGTGCGGACCATGCCGCCGTAGAACAGGGCGAGGCCCGGGGTCATCAGCAGGACGAGGGCGGTGGCGGCGAGCAGCCAGGCGGTGTCGCCGGTGTTCACGTGGGGTGCGGCCAGGGTCACGGGCGTCTCCAACGGTGTGCGGGCTCGTCAGAGGGTCACCGGTGGGCGTTTCCGGTCGCGTACGGGTGTGTTTCCGTGACGTTTCGTTGCGAGCGGGTTTCCGGAAGCTCACGGGTGGAAGGCGGTCACGGACGCTGGTACGGCGGGGCTCCGTGGATCAGGGAGAATGGGCGGCATGAGTGTTCGTACCCAGTCATCCGAGCAGCCGGCGGAGACCATCCACCGCGCCGGCTTCGCCTGCTTCGTGGGCCGCCCCAACGCGGGCAAGTCCACCCTCACGAACGCTCTGGTCGGGCAGAAGGTGGCGATCACCTCCAACCGCCCCCAGACGACCCGGCACACCGTGCGGGGCATCGTCCACCGCCCGGACGCGCAGCTGATCCTGGTGGACACCCCCGGGCTGCACAAGCCGCGCACGCTGCTGGGCGAGCGCCTCAACGACGTGGTCCGCACCACGTGGGCCGAGGTCGACGTGATCGGCTTCTGCCTGCCCGCCGACCAGAAGATCGGTCCCGGCGACCGTTTCATCGCCAAGGAACTCGCGGGCATCCGCAAGACCCCCAAGATCGCCGTCGTCACCAAGACCGACCTCGTCGACAGCAGGGCCCTCGCCGAGCAGCTGATCGCCATCGACCAGATGAGCAAGGAGCTGGGCTTCGAGTGGGCGGAGATCGTCCCGGTGTCGGCGGTCGGCTCCCAGCAGGTCGACCTGCTCGCCGACCTGCTGGTCCCCCTCCTGCCCGAGGGCCCCGCGCTCTACCCCGAGGGCGACCTCACGGACGAGCCCGAGCAGGTGATGGTGGCCGAGCTGATCCGCGAGGCCGCGCTGGAGGGCGTCCGCGACGAACTGCCGCACTCCATCGCGGTGGTCGTGGAGGAGATGCTGCCCCGCGAGGACCGTCCCGCCGACCGCCCGCTGCTCGACATCCACGCCAACGTCTACATCGAACGCCCCAGCCAGAAGGGCATCATCATCGGCCCCAAGGGCAAGCGCCTGAAGGAGGTCGGCATCAGGTCCCGCCAGCAGATCGAGGCGCTCCTGGGCACGCCGGTCTTCCTGGACCTGCACGTCAAGGTGGCCAAGGACTGGCAGCGCGACCCGAAGCAGCTCCGCAAGCTGGGCTTCTAGGTTCGGTCCCGGCGGGCCCGGCAGCGGCCGCCCAGGGGCCGTGCCCGGGCGCCCGCCCGGGCACGGGCGGGCGTCACCTCTGGGCCCGCAGCAGGTCCCGGAACCAGTGGTAGGAGGCCTTGGGGGTGCGCCGCAGCGTCTCGCGGTCCACGTGGACGAGCCCGAACCGGCGGGCGTAGCCCTCCGCCCACTCGAAGTTGTCCAGCAGGGACCACACGAAGTAGCCGCGTACGTCGACCCCCGCCGTCAGCGCGGTGTGCAGCGCCCGGATGTGGCCGTCCAGGTAGGCGATGCGTTCCTGGTCGTCGACGCCCTCGTAGGAGCAGCCGTTCTCGGTGATGACGACGGGCGGGAGCCGGTCGCCGTAGCGGTCGCGGAAGTCCGTCAGCAGTTGCGTCAGCCCCTCGGGCACCACCGGCCAGCCGAAGTCGGTCACCGGCCGCCCCTCGATCTCCCGCACGGAGAAGGGGAGTCCGGCGGGCAGCGTCACCCCGCCGTACTCGGTGCCGCCGTCCCGGGGGGCGCCCACCCGGGTCGGGGCGTAGTAGTTGACGCCGTACCAGTCGACGGGCTCGGCGATCACGAGCAGGTCGGCCTCCACGTCACCGGGCATCAGCGCGCCCATCCCCTCCGGGTACCGCCCGAGGATCACCGGCTCGGCGAACAACCGGTTGAGCAGGACGTCGTGGAAGCCGGCCGCCTCCGTGTCCGCCGGGTCGCCGGAGGCCGGCCAGGTCGGGCCGTGGGAGTTGGCTATGCCGATGTCGGTCGCGCCGGCCGCGCGCAGGGCCCGTACGGCGAGGCCGTGGGCGAGGAGCTGGTGGTGGGCGGCCGGGAGGGCGTCGAAGAGCAGCTGCCTGCCCGGTGCGTGGACCCCCAGCGCGTGGCCCAGCAGGGTGTGTTCGGCGGGCTCGTTGAGGGTGATCCAGGTGCCGACGCGGTCCCCGAGCCGTTCGGCGACGACCGTGACGTACGCGGCGAAACGCTCCGCGGTGTCCCGCCGGAGCCAGTCCAGCGAGGCGGGCAGGTCCCAGTGGAAGAGGGTGGGCACGGGCCGTACGCCCGCCGCGCACAGCTCGTCCACCAGCCGGTCGTAGAAGTCCAGGCCACCGGGGGAGTTCACCCGGGGCCAGGAGACGGAGAAGCGGTAGGCGTCCACGCCGAGGCCGGCGAGGAGGGCCACGTCCTCGGCGTAGCGGTGGTAGTGGTCGCAGGCCACGGCCGCCGTCGAGCCGTCCTTCACCCGGCCCGGCTCGGCCGTGAACACGTCCCAGACGGACGCCTCCCGCTGCCCGGCCGCTCCCTCGATCTGGTGCGCCGAGGTCGACACCCCCCACAGGAAGCCGTCCGGGAACCGCGGGACCGGAGCACCCGGGCCCTGGGCGTGAGGGCGGGGAGTACCCGCGTCGGTCGCCATGCCCGGATCATCCTCACCCCGGGTGATCCACGTCAACGCCCCTGCGTCCGAGGGTTGTTGCGCGGGAGCCTTATGATCACCGGATGTTCGAAGGCAAGCTCGTACGACTCCGCGCCCTGCGCGCCGGCGACCTGGACGCCCAGCTGCGCTGGCGCAACGACCCGGAGGTGGCGCACTGGGCGACCGGAGGCCACCCGCACTTCGGCCCGGTGACCCGGGAGGCCGTGGAGCGCTTCCACGAGGCCCGGCTGCGCGAGGACCCGCGGGACGGGGCCACCTTCACCGTCGAGGAGCTGGACGGCGAACGCCCCATCGGCATGGCCGACTACCGCGGCCTGGACGCGTTCGCGGGGCGGGCGACCGTCGGCATCACCATCGGCGAGCGGGACCGCTGGGGCGGCGGGCACGGCTCCGAGGTGCTGCGGCTGCTGCTCGGCCATCTCTTCGGGGCCTGCCGGCTGCGCCGCGTCGAGCTGGACACCTGGAGCGGGAACGAACGTGCCCTGCGCGCGTTCCGGCGCCTCGGCTTCGTGGAGGAGGGGCGCCGGCGGGCCGCCGTACGCGTGGGGGAGAAGTGGTACGACACCGTGGAGTTCGGCCTCCTCCGTGAGGACTGGGCGGCCTCAGGCGCCCTCCTTCAGCAGCCGTGACACCAACTCCCGCTGCTCCTCGGTGAGCCGGGGATCCGCCGCGTACACCGTGCGGCCGTCCACCGTAATCTCGTACCGGAAGCCGTCCGGGACGCCCGCCGGTGGCGTGTGGGGGCCGGACGCGAGGACGTGTTCGGCCAGGGTCCGCCACTCGTCGGCGTCGGGCCGGCCCGAGGTGTCGACCTCGGCCCGGCGCTCGATGCCCGCGAAACCGCCCGTACGCCGCACTTGAATACGCATGGGTCCCTGTCTAGTACGGAACTACAGCGTCCGCACCCCCACCTCCTCCCAGGCCTTCTGCACCGCCTGGAGTTCGTCCCCGGCGCCGTACCGCTCGCGCGCCGCCTTCACCGTCAGCGTGGCGAAGTCGCCGAAGCGGGCGTCCTCCTTCAGCCGGCCGCCGGTGAGCACGTCGTACCAGATGCGCCCGGCCTTCTCCCAGGCGTAGCCGCCGAGGGCGGTGGCGGCGAGGTAGAAGGCGTGGTTGGGGATGCCCGAGTTGATGTGCACACCGCCGTTGTCACGGCCGGTGCGGACGTAGTCCTCCATGGTGGACGGCTGCGGGTCCTTGCCGAGGACGTCGTCGTCGTACGCCGTGCCCGGTGCCTTCATCGAGCGCAGGGCGGTGCCGTTGACCCGCGGCGCGAGGAGTCCGGCGCCGATCAGCCAGTCGGCGTCGGCGGCGGTCTGGCCGAGCGTGTACTGCTTGATCAGCGAGCCGAAGACGTCGGAGAGGGACTCGTTGAGCGCGCCGGACTGCCCGAAGTAGGTCAGGTTGGCGGTGTGCTGGGTGACGCCGTGGGTCAGCTCGTGCCCGATGACGTCGACCGGGATGGTGAAGTCGAGGAAGATCTCGTTGTCCCCGTCGCCGAACACCATCTGCTCGCCGTTCCAGAAGGCGTTGTCGTAGCCCTCCCCGAAGTGCACGGTGGCGTCCAGCGGCAGCCCGTCGTCGTCGATGGAGCGCCGGCCGTACGCCTTCAGATACAGGTCGAAGGTGGCGCCGAGGCCCGCGTAGGCGCGGTTGACGGTGGCGTCGGAGCCGGGGTCGGAGCCCTCCGTGCGGACGCGGGTGCCGGGCAGGTCCTGGGTGTGCTCGGCGTCGTAGACGGTACGGTGCGGCTGGTCGGCGGCGGTGCCGGCCGGCGCGGCGACGGCGGGCGCGCCGACGACCGTGGTCAGGCGGCGCTTGGTGCGCTGGTAGGCGTCGTGCTCCAGGGACCGGCGGGCCGGGCCGGAGAGCGCGGGGTCCTCGTGGCGGGCGAGCCGGTCGAGGACGTGCGGCGGCACGATCGTGCAGAAGACGGGCGTCAAGCCCCCGTGGGTCGTCATGTCCGGCACCATTGCATTACGTGATGGCTATGTCACTACCTGCCACCATGATTGGTGAAATACCGGGACAGGGAGCGCCACGCTCCGTCACGCTGTGGTAGGACGGTGTGGTCCGACGCACTTTATGCACCTTTTGTATGGACTGATGTCGTCGGTCCCGCATACTGGGACGAGCCCCCGCCCCCGGAGCGGCTCGGCTAGGCTGCGGAGCATCATGCGTTCCTGGCTGCTCCTTCTTAGCTGCCGCGGCGAGGGCCTGTAGTCGAGGCCGACTCCCTCCCCGCGGAGCTTGGCGTTGCGTCGTCGGCCGTCCTTCCGGACCCCTTGAGGAGCCTTACGCATCATGGCCAACCGCCAGCAGCCCAGCCGCATGCCGATCCACAAGTACGGCCGTTACGAGCAGGTCGACATCCCCGACCGCAGCTGGCCCGGGAAGCGGATCACCGCAGCCCCCCGCTGGCTCTCGACGGACCTGCGCGACGGCAACCAGTCCCTGATCGACCCCATGTCGCCCGAGCGCAAGCGCCGGATGTTCGACCAGCTGGTCGCGATGGGCTACAAGGAGATCGAGGTCGGCTTCCCCGCCTCCGGCCAGACCGACTTCGACTTCGTGCGCTCCATCATCGAGGAGGAGGGCGCGATCCCCGAGGACGTGACCGTCTCCGTCCTCACCCAGGCCCGCGAGGACCTGATCGAGCGGACCGTGGAGTCCCTGAAGGGCGCCCGCCGGGCCACCGTCCACCTGTACAACGCGACCGCGCCGGTCTTCCGCCGCGTCGTCTTCCGCGGCTCCAAGGACGACATCAAGCAGATCGCCGTCGACGGCACCCGCCTGGTGATGGAGTACGCCGAGAAGCTGCTGGGCCCGGAGACCGAGTTCGGCTACCAGTACAGTCCCGAGATCTTCACCGACACCGAGCTGGACTTCGCCCTGGAGGTCTGCGAGGCGGTGATGGACGTCTATCAGCCGGGCCCGGGCCGCGAGATCATTCTCAACCTGCCCGCCACCGTGGAGCGTTCGACCCCGTCCACGCACGCGGACCGCTTCGAGTGGATGCACCGCAACCTCTCCCGCCGCGAGTACGTGTGCCTGTCCGTCCACCCGCACAACGACCGCGGTACGGCGGTGGCGGCGGCCGAGCTGGCGCTGATGGCCGGCGCCGACCGCATCGAGGGCTGCCTGTTCGGGCAGGGCGAGCGCACCGGCAACGTCGACCTGGTCACCCTGGGCATGAACCTGTTCTCCCAGGGTGTCGACCCGCAGATCGACTTCTCCGACATCGACGAGATCCGTCGTACGTGGGAGTACTGCAACCAGATGGAGGTCCACCCGCGCCACCCGTACGTGGGCGACCTGGTCTACACGTCCTTCTCCGGCTCCCACCAGGACGCCATCAAGAAGGGCTTCGACGCCATGGAGGCCGACGCCAGGGCCAAGGGCGTCACGGTGGACGACCTCGAGTGGGCCGTGCCGTACCTGCCCATCGACCCCAAGGACGTCGGCCGCTCCTACGAGGCCGTCATCCGCGTCAACTCGCAGTCCGGCAAGGGCGGTGTCTCCTACGTCCTGAAGAACGACCACAAGCTGGAGCTGCCGCGCCGGATGCAGATCGAGTTCTCCAAGATCATCCAGGCGAAGACGGACGCCGAGGGCGGCGAGATCACGCCGAAGGACATCTGGGCGGTCTTCCAGGACGAGTACCTGCCGAACCCCGGCAACCCGTGGGGCCGCATCCAGCTGAAGACCGGCCAGTCCACGACCGACACGGACGGGGTGGACACCCTGACCGTCGAGGCCACCGTGGACGGCGAGGACACCGTCCTGACCGGCTCCGGCAACGGTCCGATCTCGGCCTTCTTCGACGCCCTCCAGTCCGTCGGCGTCGACGTACGCCTGCTGGACTACCAGGAGCACACGATGAGCGAGGGCGCCTCCGCGCAGGCCGCCTCGTACATCGAGTGCGCGATCGGCGACAAGGTCCTGTGGGGCATCGGCATCGACGCGAACACGACGCGTGCGTCGCTGAAGGCGGTCGTCTCCGCCGTCAACCGCGCCGCCCGCTGACGCCTCCGACCGGCTGTTTCAAGGCCCCGACCGTGCGGTACGACGGTCGGGGCCCCGTCGGTTCTCGGCCATCGCGCGCCCCAGGTCACGGAAAGGTCTCTTCCGGGGTACTGACTCAGCGTCCTGACTGTGGCTAACATCACGCCAGTGCGGCGATGTTGCCGTGCGGTTACGGAGGTGCGACGTGCTGCCAGTACGGGGACGAGACGGCCGTGCCGCCAGGGCTGCGCGCATCCTGGGCACCCGCACCGCGTGGACCCCCGCCGGGGACGGCGACTTCTACTGCCCCGGCTGCGGCGGCGACCGCAACTACCAGCGGCTCACCGGCCGTCGCCGCCTCACCCTGCTGGGCGTGCCCGTGCTGCCGCGCGGGGCGACCGGACCGGTCGTGGAGTGCGCTGCCTGCCGCCGGCACTACGGCACCGACGTCCTGGACCACCCCACCACCCGCCGCTTCTCCGCGATGCTCCGCGACGCCGTGCACACCGTCGCCCTCGCCGTGCTCGCCGCGGGCGGCACCGGCTCCCGTACGGCCCTGGAGGCGGCCGTCACCGCCGTCCGCGCCGCCGGCTTCACCGACTGCACCGAGGACCAGCTGGCCGCCCTGGTCGACGCGCTCGCCGCGGACACGGGCCGGTTCTTCGAGCAGCCGGGCAGCACGAGCCTGACCATAGAGCTGCACGAGGCCCTCGGCCCGCTCGCCCCGCACCTGGCCCCGGCCGGCCGTGAGGCGCTGCTCGTGCAGGCAGCCCGCATCGCCCTCGCCGACGGCCCGTACACCCCGGCCGAACGCGACGCCCTCGCCACGGTGGGCGCGGCCCTCACGATCTGCGCCGACGACGTGACCCGCCTCCTGACAGCAGCCCGGACGCCGTCCTGACCACCGGGGGGTTCCGGGCCTCCGCCCCGGCACCCGCCGGGGCGGTCCCCCGGAAGCCCGCCTGCCCGCCCAGCGTCCCCGTCCGGTCACCCGACCACCGGCTCGGACCGCCGGGTCCCCGCCCGGTCGCTCGGCCGCCCGCTCGGCCGCCTGCGTCCGCCTGCCTGACCGCCGCCGGCCGGCCGCCGGGCCGGCGCATCCCGGGCCCGCGCCCCGAAGTGGTCCGCTTGACCTCCGCCTGCCCCGCTGCGGCCCGCCTGCCCGCCTGCCCGCCTGCCCGCCTGCCCGCCCAGTGTCCCGTCCGGCAGCTGAGCGCCGGTCCGGGCCGCGGGCACCTGCCTGGTCGCTCGGCCGCCCGCCTGCCTGCCGCCCGCAGGGCCGCCGTCTGCCCGGCGCCTGTCCGGCCGCCCGCCCTTCTGCCAGGCCCGGGGCCTGCCCCGCGGCGACTCGTGCTGACCCGGCCTCCGGGCCTGACCACCCGGCGTTCGTGCGGCGTCCGTCTGCCCGCCCGGCCTGCCTGCCCCCGTGTGACCGCCGACGGCTCCCGGCACTCGTCCGGCCGGCCGCCTGCGTCCGCCTGACTGGCCCCGGCCCGGGCGCCCGGGACCCGGAGCCGCTGGTCCGTACACCGCCCGGCGCCCGCACGACCCGCTCACCCGCCCGGCCGCCTGCTCCCCGCCCCCAGCTTGCCCCCTGGGGGCCCGCCTGCCCGCCCGGCGTCCCGACCAGGCACCTGACCGCCGGTTCGGGCCGCCGTCCCCCGCCTGGTCGTCCGACTGCCCGCCCCGCCCCGGTCCGGCCGCTGTCCGGGGATTCCGGGTCCCGCTTGCCCGGCGCCCGCCCGGCCGCCCCCCCCCGCTGGTCCTCGCTCGTTCGGGTCCCGTGGAGGGGTGGGTCGGTGGATGTGGGGAGTATCAGGAGGTGATCGGACTGTGCCGCTGGTTGTTCGTCGGGGTGGGTCTGCTCGGCCTGTGCGGCGTGCCGTCGCCCGCGTACGCCTCGCCCGTCGGGTGCGTCTCCTCCGTGCCCTACGTCTCCGGGCACGGTTACGCCGCGCACCGGATTCCCGCGGTCGTCGTCACCCGGCAGGGCACCGTCCTGGCCTTCGCCGAGGGACGGCGGGACGGTGTGGGCGACACCGGGGACATCGACGTCGTGCTGCGCCGCTCGACCGACGGCGGCTGCACCTGGGGCCCGCCGGCGGTCGTGACCGCCGGGCGGGGTGACACCCGCGGCAACCCGGTGCCCGTCATCGACCCGCGCACCGGTGCGGTCGTCCTGGTGACCTGCGCCAACAGCGGGGCCGTCACCCAGGCGCAGATCATGCGCGGCGAGGTCTCCCCGGAGCGGGGCCGCCGGGTGTTCGTGCAACGCAGCGTGGACGACGGCCGGCACTTCACGGTCCCCCGGGACATCACGGCCGGGGTGACGCGCCCGGACTGGCGCTGGTACGCCACCGGCCCCGGCCACGCGGTCGCCCTCACCCGCGGCCCGCACGCCGGCCGCCTGCTGGTCCCCGCCAACCACTCCGCCGCCCCGCCCGCCGGTTCCCGGGACACCGGCCAGGAGCCCCGCTACCACGGCGGCCACGCCCTCTACAGCGACGACTCCGGCCGCACCTGGCACCTGGGCGTGGACGCCGGCTACGACGGCGTGACCGACGCCGACGAGACCAGCGCCGCCGAACTGGCCGACGGCCGCCTGTACCTCAGCTCCCGCGACCAGGACGGCACCGCCCCCGGCAACCGCCTCGACAGCTACTCGTCCGACGGCGGACGCACCCTGGACCGCCCCTACGCCGTCCAGCCGGCCCTGAACGACGTCCCGGTGGTCCAGGGCAGCGTCCTGCGGCTCCAGCGCCCCGGTGGCCCGCTGCTGTTCTCCGCGCCGTCCGTGCCGACCGCCCGCCGCGCCCTGGCCCTGTGGTCCAGCACGGACGCCGGTCACACCTTCACCCGGCTGCTCACCCTCCCGGACCGCCCGGCCGCCTACTCCGACCTGGTCCAGCTCGGCCCCGGCACCGTCGGTGTCCTGTACGAGACCGGCGGTCAGAGTCCGTACGAGTCGCTGGAGTTCCGCAGGATCCCGCTGCCCTGAGAGCCGGGGTCGAGCAGTCCGGCCGCCGCCAGGAACCTGCCGACCCTCTCGACCTCCTCGCCGGACAGCGGCACCTGCGGCTCGGCCGTCACCGGGCAGTCGATGACGCCCCGCAGGTGCAGTGCCGCCTTGAACGCGCCCAGCGCCGACGAGCTGCCGCCCATCCGCGCCGGGTCCCCGGCCCCGGTCAGCCCGAACAGCGCGCACAGCCGCTCCTGTTCGGCCCGCGCGCCCTCCGCGTCACCCGCCCGGCACAACCGGTACAGGCGGACGTAGCCGTGCGGGTCGACGTTGGCCAGCCCCGGCACGGCCCCGTCGGCGCCCAGCGCCAGGGCCGCGTCGGCGATCAGCTCGGAGCCGGTCAGCACGCTGAACCCGGGGTGGGCGCGGGCGCCCGTGACGACCTCACGGAAGGCGGCCAGATCCCCGCTGGAGTCCTTGACGCCGGCCAGCACCCCGTCCCCGGCGAGCCCCAGCACCAGGTCGGCGGGGAGCTTGGTGTGCACGGCGACGGGGATGTCGTAGGCGATGACCGGGACGGGGCTGGCGGCGGCGATCCGGCGGTAGTGGTGGACGATCTCCGCGGGGTGGGTGCGGGCGTAGAACGGCGCGGTGACGACGACGGCCTGCGCGCCGGCCGCGGTGACCGCCGCCACGTGTTCGAGCACCCGCGGGGTGGTCATGTCGATGGCGCCCGCGAGGACGGGCAGCTGACCGGCCACGTGAGCCGTCACGGCCGCCACCACCCGGCTGCGCTGCGTGTCCGTCAGGAAGGCCGCCTCCGACGTGGAGCCGAGCAGGAACAGCCCGTGCACCCCGCCCTCCACCAGGTGCCCGACCAGGCGCAGCAGCGAGGGCACGTCCACCTCGCGCTCCGGGGTCAGGGGCGTGCAGACGGGCGGGACGACACCGGTGAGCGGGACGGGGAAGGTCATCGGGGCTCCTGGCGAGCTGGGTCGCGGGTCGGCTGGTCCTCCTCCACAGGATGGTGACAGCGGTAGCGGTGTCCCGGCTGCGACGCGGCCGAGAAGTCCGGCATCGCCTCGGCGCACACCGCGTCCGCCTGCCGGCAGCGGGTGCGGAACGGGCAGCCGCTCGGCGGCCGGGTCGCCGAGGGCACCGGCCCGGTCAGCGGGATCGGTTCGACGGGGTCCAGCAGGCCGGGCGTGGCCGAGAACAGGGCGCGGGTGTACGGGTGCCGGGCGGCGTGGGTGACGTGGCCGGCCGGGGTCTCCTCCACGATCCGGCCGAGGTACATGGTGATCACCCGGTCGCTCATCCGCCGCACCGTCTGGATGTCGTGGGAGACGAACACCATGGCGAGGCCGAGGCGTTCCCGCAGGTCGAGCAGCAGGTTGAGGATCTGCGCGCGGACCGAGACGTCCAGGGCGCTGGTCGGTTCGTCGGCGACGAGCAGGACGGGGTCCAGGGCCAGCGCGCGGGCGATCGCGACGCGCTGCCGCTGCCCGCCGGACAACTGCCCGGGCACGGCGTCGGCGAGGGCCCCGGGCAGGCCGACCAGACCCATCAGTTCCCGCACCCGGTCCTCCCGTTCGGCCCGTGTGCCGCGTGCGTGGACGTCCAGCGGATCGCGCAGGACACGGCGGACGGTCAGCCGGCGGTTCAGGGCCGTCGACGGGTCCTGGAAGACCATGCCGACGCCCGCGCCCACCGTGGCCCGGCGTTCGGCGGGCGGCATCGTCCACAGGTCCCGGCCCCGGAACGACACCGTTCCGCGGGCCGGCCGCTCGACGCCCACGAGCACCTTCGCCAGCGTCGACTTCCCGCATCCCGACTCGCCGACCACGCCGACCGTCTCACCGGCACCGACGGCGAGGGTGGCGCCGGTCAGCGCGTACACCCGGTCGCGCCGGAACAGGCCGCCGCCGCGTGCCCGGTGGACGACGTGCGCGTCCCGTACCTCGACGACAGCGGTCACGGCCGGGCCTCCTCGCTCCACGCCGACGTCAGGTCCACCGCCGGGTGGTGGCAGGCGGCCGTGTGCGCGGGGGCGCCCGCGAGGACCGGGGCGGTCGTACGGCACACCTCGCCGGCGAGCGGGCAGCGGTCGGCGAAGCGGCAGCCCGCGGGGAACCCGGCGGGAGCCGGTACGACCCCCTTGATCTGCGCCAGCCGTTCCTCGGCGGACTCCAGCGACAGCACACTGGCGAGCAGGCCGCGCGTGTAGTGGTGGGCCGGCGCGGCCACCAGGTCGGAGGTGACCCCGCTCTCCACGATCTGCCCGCCGTACATGACCACCACCCGGTCGGTGACGTCGGCGACGAGCGCGAGGTCGTGCGAGACGAGGAGCAGCGCGAAGCCCAGTTCCCCGCGCAGCCGCAGCAGCAGTTCCATGACCTGGGCCTGCACGGTGACGTCCAGGGCCGTCGTGGGTTCGTCGGCGACGATCAGGGACGGGTCGCGGGAGAGGGCCATGGCGATGAGGACGCGCTGGCGCTGCCCGCCGGACAGTTCGTGCGGGTAGCTGCGCAGGGTGCGTTCCGGATCGAGGCCGACCAGCGTCAGCAGTTCGCGCGGGCTGCGGCGGCCTCCGCGCCGGACCAGCTGCCGGAGCTGGGCGCGGACGGTCATGGCGGGGTTCAGCGCGGACAGGGCGTCCTGGTGGACCATGGCCATCTCGTGGCCGAGCAGCCGCCGCCGGGCCCGCGCCGGTTCGGCGAGCAGGTCCCGCTGCCGGAACCGTACCTGGCCCCGGACCCGCGCCCCCTCGGGTTGCAGGCCCATGACGGTGAGCGCGGTCAGCGACTTCCCGCAGCCCGACTCGCCCACCAGGCCCAGCACCTCGCCGGGGTACAGCTCGAAGCCGACCCCGGCCACGATGTCCACGCCCCGGTGCCGGCCGGGGAAGCCGATGGTGAGGTTCTCCACGGCGAGCACCGGCTGCCCGTCCCGGGAGGGCAGCGGCCGGGCCCGGGAGCGCAGCCGCCGGGCGGCCTCGGTCAGGCCGGGCAGCGGGAGCACCTCGCCGCTGCCGGGCTCGGGTGTCTCCAGCCGGTCCGGTGGCGCCGCCACCTCGCGCGGTGCGGGCGCCGCCCAGGCGTCGGAGACGCCCTCGGACAGGATGTTCAGCGACAGCACGGTGAGCAGGATCAGCAGCCCGGGGAAGACGGTGGCCCACCAGCCGCCGGTCAGCACCATGTTCTTGCCGTCGGCGATGACACTGCCCCAGGACGGGTCGGGCGGTCGTACGCCCGCGCCGATGAAGGACAGCGACGCCTCGAACACGATGGCCTCGGCGACCTGGACGGTGCAGAACACCAGCACCGGGGCGGCACAGTTGACGGCCACGTGCCGCAGCACGATGTGCGGGGTGCGGGCGCCGATGACCCGTTCGGCGGTGACGTAGTCCTCGCCGTACTGGTCCAGGACGTTGGCGCGGACGACGCGGGCCACCGGCGGGGTGAACAGGAAGGCGAGGGCGCAGATCAGCACGCCGATCCCACCGCCGAACACGGCGACGAGGACGGCCGCGAGGGCGATGCCGGGGAACGCCATCACCACGTCGAGGCAGCGCATCAGCGTCTCGTCGACGGCCCGGCGGGAGGTGGCGGCGAGCGCCCCGAGCAGTGCCCCGGCGACCAGGGCCAGTCCGGTGGCGCCCAGCCCGATCGCGAGGGACCACCGCGCGCCGTACATCAGCCGGCTCAGGACGTCCCGGCCCAGGCTGTCCTGCCCCATCCAGTGCGCGGCGGACGGCTGCCCGGTGCCGCCGGCCGGGTCCTGCTGGTCCAGCGGGTCGTCCGGGGCGAGCAGCGGGGCGAGTACGGCGACCAGGACGACCAGGGCCAGGAAGCAGACGGCCGCCTTCGACGACAGCGGCAGCCGGCGCGAGCCGCGCAGCCGGACGCCGGGCCGGGAGAGCCGCTCGGTGAGACGCGCACGCGTGATCATCAGCCCGCCCTCAGACGTGGGTTGACCAGCAGGTACAGGAGGTCGATGACGAGGTTGACGACGACGAACCCGGTGGCGGTGGTCAGGACGACCCCCTGCACGACGGCCGGGTCACCGTTCTGCACGGCGTCGATCATCAGCTTGCCCATGCCCGGCAACGAGAAGATCGTCTCGATGACGACGGCACCGCCCAGCAGGTAGCCGACGCGCAGCCCCAGCACGGTCAGCGGGTTGACCAGCGCGTTCCTCAGAACGTTCCGGCCGACCACCACCCGGGGCGGCAGGCCGCTGCCGATCGCGGTGCGCACGTAGTCCTTGTCCAGCTCCTCCACGACCGACGTCCGCACGATCCGGGTCAGCTGCGCGGCCACCGGCAGGGACAGCGCGACGGCGGGCAGGGTCATGGTCCGCAGCCAGCCGGTGACGGAGTCGGCGAGGTTGACGTAACCGCCGGTCGGGAACCAGCCCCGGTCGACGGCCAGGTACTGGATCATCAGCAGCGCCAGCCAGAATCCCGGCGCCGCCACGCCGACCAGCGAGACGACCCGGATGACCTGGTCCGGCACCCGGTCCCGGTACACGGCCGCCGTCACCCCGCCCGCCAGCGCCACCACGACCGCGAGCGCGAGACCGAGGAAGGTCAGCTGGAGGGTGAGCGGCAGCGCGGTGGCGACCTGGTCGGCCACCGGGGCACGGGTGAGGGCGCTGGTGCCGAGGTCGCCGTGGAGCAGGTCGCCGACGAAGTGGACGTAGCGCACGGGCAGCGGGTCCAGCAGCCCGTTGCGTTCCCGGAAGTCGTGCAGCTGCCGGGGGGTCGGATTGGCGCCCTGGAAGAACGCGGACGCGGGGTCGGCGTCCGAGAACCGCATCACCAGGAAGACGAACAGCACGATGCCGAGGAGCAGCGGTACGAGCAGGACGACCCGGCGGAGCAGAATGCGTACGACGGCCGTCATGCCGTCAGGTCCACCGCGCGCGCAGCAGGTTGACGCCCGGGTACGGCTGGGCCCGTATCCCGGTGAGCCTGCGCGGGTCCCAGGCCGTCATCAGCTCGTTGTGCACCACCGGGTACAGCACGGCCTGTTCGGCGACCACGTCGATGTAGTCCTGGACCATGGCCTTCTTCTTCGCGGGGTCGGGTTCCCGGGTCGCCCGCTCCATGTCCTTGAAGAGCTGCCGGGCGACGGGGTCGTCGGCCCACCGGGTGTAGCGCATCCACAGGTTCTGGGGCCCGTAGTTGTAGTGCATGATCAGGTCCGCGTCGAGCCCGAACTGGTTGGGGTTGGAGGCGGCGGCGACGACCTGGTAGTCCCGCTTCTGGTCCATCTTGGTGAAGACGGCCGTGGTCTCCTGCGGGGCGAGGGTGGTCTCCACACCGATGGCGTCCCAGGAGGCCTTGACGGTCGGCAGGCAGTCGACGATCCAGCTGACGTTGACGGCGAGGATCTCGACCTTGAGGTTCCTCACCCCGGCGGCCTTCAGCAGCGCCTTCGCCTTTTCCGGGTCGTGCCCGTAGACGGTCCTGGCCGGCCGGTAGGCGGGGTTGCCCTCGTCGAGGAAGGAGGACGCGGGTCTCCCGTGCCCCTTGAGGGCCACCCGCACCATCTTCTCCCTGTCGATGGCGTGGTGCAGCGCCTGGCGGACCCGCACGTCGTCGAAGGGCCTGTGCCGGGTGTTGAACATCAGGAAGAGGTTGTTCATCCCGGCGCCGCCCGCGACCTTCAGCCCGCCCTGCTCCAGGCGCGGGATGTTGGCGTAGGGGACGTTGTCGGCGATCTGCGCTCCGGCGTCGGTCCCCGAGATCTTCGCGACGCGCGAGGCCGCGTCCACGATGGTGAGCCAGTTCATGCGTGTGAAGGCCGGTTCGCGGGGGCCGTTGTAGGCGGCGAACGCCTCGAAGGTGGTGTTGGACTTCGGGTGGTGCGCGGTCTGCCGGTACGGCCCCGAGCCGACGGCCAGCCCCCGGACCGCCTCGTCCCAGGCACCCGGCCGGGAGAAGACGTGCCTCGGCATGATCTTGGCGAGGGTGAGCCGGGCGAGCCCGTCCGGGAACGGGAACCGGAGCACCAGCTCGACCGTGCGTGCGTCGATCTTCCGCACCCTGTCCAGCCAGCCGGCGAAGAACCCCTTGGCGAGAGTCTGGGTGGCCGGGTCCAGGATCCGCTCGAAGACGAACACGACGTCGTCGGCGGTGACGGGCCTGCCGTCGTGGAAGACGGCGCCCGGGCGGAGGGTGAACCGCCAGCGGGTGGCGCCCGGATCCCCCGGCACCTCGGTGCCCAGCGCCGGATACGGCACCCGGGTGATCGGGTCGGTGTCCAGCAGCCCTTCGTAGACGTGGTTGTTGGCGGCCATCGCGAACGCCGACGCCGTCTGCGTCGGGTCCCAGCTGCCGTCGTTGCCGTACCCGATCACGGCGGTCAGCGTCCGCTCCTTGCCGCTGCCCCCGTGCCCGGTGTCGTTCGTGGACTGCGGGCCGCCGGAGCAGGCGGTCAGTGCGGCGCCCGCCCCCAGCGCTCCGGCGCCCCTCAGGAACGACCGGCGGCGCGGCGCCGGTACGCCGGGAATCACGTCGTCGCGCACGGGTCCTCCAGCAGGTCGGTGGGGAGGGGCGGGAGATACGACGTCCTACGTCCTACGTCCGGTCGGTAGCGCGACCTTAGGAGGGGCTGTGGGGGCGGTCAAGACGGCATGCACGAATGGCCCAGTCGCCAGAGGTCGGGCCAATGACGGAGCCGACCGGCAACTGGGCTGTCGAGTCGGTGCGCTCAGGCCGTCAGGCGCCGACGAACTCCGCCCAGACCGGGGCCCCGACCACCAGCACGGCCCCGTCGGGCACCTTGCTGTCCCGGACGGGCACGACACCGGGGACCCCGTCGGCGACCTCGACGCAGTCGCCGCCCTCACCGTTGCTGTGACTGCTCCTGCTCCAGCGGGCGTTGCTCAGGTCGTACTCGCGCATCGTCTGAAGTCCTCCGCCGCCGATCCGATCAGGGGCACCGTCGGCCATGGCCAACCCTCTTCAGCTGCCGTGCGCTTGTAGGGCGCGGGCGATTGCCGAGTGTGGACGCGGAGCGTCACCCTGGGTGCACGAAGCGTGAAAACCGGAAAGGCAGGGAAGCACAGTGAGGGCTGTCGAAGAGGCGGAGGAGACGTTGCGGGAATTGCGGTCGGCTCTGGAGAAGGCCGGGGTCGTTCTCCCGTCGCTGGGACTCGACCCGGTGAGTCTCGCGAGGGAGGTGCCGTGCCCGCTCGTGGAACTGGGCCGCTGTTCGGTGGAGACCGCGCGGAGCCTCACGGCGGCCCTGACGGCTTCCCCGGGGGTGGCGCGGTGAAGCCTCCCGCCGGCAGCCATGTGGTCGACACCCGTACCGGCCGGGTCGGCGTCGTCATGGGGCACGAGGGGCCGTACGTACAGGTGAAACCCTACGGCGGAGGCCGGGAGTGGGACGCCGAGCCGGAGGCGCTGCGCGGGGCGACGCTCGCCGAACGGCTGAGCGCGGCCACCGCGTACGCCAACGCGCGCAGCCGCGGAGAGGCGCTCTAGCTCCGCCGGCCGGCCAGTCACTCCATCACGCCAGATGTCCGGACACGGGCGCCGGGCGCGCTCTACTCTGATCCGGTCGCGGACGTCCGCGGCCAAGAGGGGGCCTCTCACATGGAGTTACAGGTCAGAGTCGCGCACGTCCGTCCGCCCGGGGGCAGCGTGGGTGAAGAGCGGCACGGCAGCGGGGGATGGACGGAGTCCTTCGCCGGCTGGATCACCGAAGACCGCCGGCTGGGGCGTTCCGTCGTCGTACGGTGGACGCGCGTCCCGGCCCCCGACGGCGCTATGTCACCGGGCGCGCTGGACTGGATCAGCCTCGCCGTCGACTCCGGTTCGTTCCTGACCGGCCTGATCGCGCTGTTCGGCGCTTTCCGCGCCGCGCTGCCCCGGCGTGAGCAGGCGTCCGCGCGGCTGGTGGTGGAGTACGGCGGGAAACGCTACCTCATCGACGAGGAGACACCGGAGGACGCCGCGCGCGTGGCGCGGGCGCTGGGCCTCCTCCCGGCGCCGGACGAGGGGACGCCCGGCCGTGCCACTGCCTGACCCGGGACAGAGCCACGCCGTGCTCATCGGCGTGCACGACTACCGGCAGCTCGACCCCCTGCCCGGTGTCGAAGCCGGTGTCGGCAGACTGGCCGAGCTGCTGTGCGACCGCGAGGTCTGGGGCCTGCCCCGGCGCAACGTCACCGTCGTCGGCGGCCGGGCCTCGGCGGACGACATCCTCAAGGCGGTGCGCGACGCCGGGCAGGCGACGACCGCCACTCTTCTCGTCTACTTCGCGGGGCACGGGCGGCGCGAGCACAACGGTGATCAGCTGCACCTGGCGCTGGCCGAGGCGGACAGGGACCACGTGGAGATCGGGGCGTTGCCGTATTCGTTGCTGCTCGGCCTCGCCAGAAGGGCGGGGCATGGTGCACGACGTCGCGTCATGCTCCTCGACTGCTGCTACAGCGGCCTGGCCATTCCGATGGGGGACTCCGCCACCGCTCTGGGCCACCTGGTGAGCGAACCGGACGCGGGGGAGGGCAGCGGGCCGGGCGACAGCGGCTTCGCCAGCTGGATCATGACATCCACGTCGAGGACGGAACTCTCGTTCTCGCCACCCCACGGTTACCCCTACTTCACCGGTGCCCTGATCGACGTCCTGGAGCACGGGGTCGCCGGGGCGGGACCGACGCTGACCTTCGACCGGATCGCGAAGGAGGCCGGGGACCGCCTCCGGAGGCTGGGGTGTCCACGGCCCCAGTGCGCCGACCACAATGCCGCAGGAGAGGAGTCCTGGGTCCGCAACCGCGCTGACAAGGGCTCACAGGAGGCACCGCCCCGGCCCGTCCCGCACGCCGGGACGGGCCCGGCACCCCGTTCGGCCGCCCTCTCCGCAGAGTTCCCGTTCGACACCGTCAAGGGCGGCGGATACCGGATCGGCGCGGTCAAGCGGCAGCTGGACGGCGTCCTCGCGACCGTGGAGGATCCCCGCCTCGGGTGGCGGGCCCGGTCACCCCACTTCCGCACCGTGTCGGTCAGGTGGATCTGGGGGTACGACATGCGGCAGGTCGACGCCCATATCGAGCAGCAGCGCGCCGAACCCACCGAGTTCGTCGACGCGCTGCGCCTGGTGCTGGCACGGCAGGGCATCACCGTCCTGCCCGACGGCGACCCCGGAGGCCGCCGGCTGAGGGAGAGATGCGGTGCCTCCGGAGCGGAGCGCCTGATCGGCTACGCCGAGAAGGGGGCGATGGCCTGCACGGACACCCACCTGTGTCTGAGCTCCTCGGCCTTGATGAGGATTCCCTACTCCGCGCTCGAAGACGTGTCCCTCGCCACCTCGTCCAAAACGGTCCGCACGGTCACCGTCACGGATCAGGGAGGATTCTCGGACGACAGTCGTCACTTCATCACGCGCGTCACCTTCGGACACCGCACCCTGGAGTTCGACGAGTTCTCCATGGCGCCCGTACAGAAGGCACTCCGCGGCTTCCTGCCCGCGATGGACGACCTGCGCCGGCGTCGTCCCGAGTGGTTCCGTCAGGCGGCGGGAAAGTGCCCGGTGTCCCCGGGCCGCTCGCCGCATGGGCGAGAATGGGGGCATGAGTCTGTTCCGCGACGACGGCATCGTGCTGCGCACCCAGAAGCTGGGTGAGGCGGACCGGATCATCACCCTGCTCACCCGTGGTCACGGACGCGTACGCGCGGTGGCGCGCGGGGTGCGGCGCACCAAGTCGAAGTTCGGGGCCCGGCTGGAGCCGTTCTCCCACGTGGATGTGCAGTTCTTCGCGCGCGGCAGCGAGCTGGTCGGGCGCGGCCTGCCGCTGTGCACCCAGAGCGAGACGATCGCGCCGTACGGCGGGGGGATCGTCACCGACTACGCGCGGTACACGGCGGGCACCGCCATGCTGGAGACGGCCGAGCGGTTCACGGACCACGAGGGGGAGCCGGCCGTACAGCAGTACCTGCTGCTGGTCGGGGCCCTGCGGACGCTCGCCCGCGGCGAGCACGCACCCCACCTCGTCCTGGACGCCTTCCTGCTGCGGTCCCTCGCCGTCAACGGGTACGCGCCCAGCTTCGGCGACTGCGCGCGGTGCGGCATGCCCGGCCCCAACCGGTTCTTCTCCGTGGCCTCGGGCGGCTCCGTCTGTGTCGACTGCCGGATGCCCGGCAGCGTCGTACCGTCCCCGCAGACCCTGGTTCTGCTGGGGGCGCTGCTTACGGGAGACTGGGAGACGGCGGACGCGTGCGAGGCGCGCTACGTCCGCGAGGGCAGCGGACTGGTGTCCGCCTACCTGCACTGGCATCTGGAGCGCGGGCTGCGCTCCCTGCGGTACGTAGAGAAGTAGTCCACGGTCGAGGAGACGAGAAGCACATGGTGGTACGCGGGTTCCTGGGGCGCCAGCGGCGCGAGTACACGGCGCCGGAGCCGCATCCGTCCGGTGCCCGCCCGCCGAAGCTCCCGGCCGAGCTGATCCCGGAGCACGTGGCGATCGTCATGGACGGTAACGGCCGGTGGGCCAAGGAGCGTGGGCTGCCGCGCACCGAGGGGCACAAGGTCGGCGCCGAACGCGTGCTGGACGTGCTCCAGGGCTCCATCGAGGTCGGTGTGCGCAACATCTCCCTGTACGCCTTCTCCACCGAGAACTGGAAGCGGTCGCCCGACGAGGTCCGCTTCCTGATGAACTTCAACCGCGACTTCATCCGCCGCACCCGCGACCAGCTCGACTCGCTCGGCATCCGGGTGCGCTGGGTGGGCCGGATGCCCAGACTGTGGAAGTCGGTCGCCAAGGAACTGCAGGTCGCCCAGGAGCAGACCAAGGACAACGACCTGCTCACCCTGTACTTCTGCATGAACTACGGCGGCCGGGCCGAGCTGGCCGACGCGGCGAAGGCCCTCGCCGAGGACGTGAAGGCCGGCCGGCTGGACCCGGCCAAGGTCAACGAGAAGACCATCCAGAAGTACCTGTACTACCCGGACATGCCGGACGTCGACCTGTTCCTGCGTCCGAGCGGCGAGCAGCGCACCTCCAACTACCTGCTCTGGCAGAGCGCGTACGCCGAGATGGTCTTCCAGGACGTGCTGTGGCCCGACTTCGACCGCCGTGACCTGTGGCGGGCCTGCGTCGAGTTCGCCTCCCGCGACCGGCGTTTCGGCGGCGCCGTCCCGAACGAGGAACTGCTGGCCATGGAGGCCGCCATGAGGGGCGACTCCACCTCGTAGCCACCGGGAGTTCACACGGGCCGCCGAGGATGCGGATCATGAGACGCCTCACCCCTGTCCTCACCCTCGGCGCCCTGCTGCTCGCCGCCCTGCCCGCGCACGCGGCCGACGACGGCCCCGCACACCGCGAGAGTTACGGCACCAAGGCGCCCTATGCGCCCCAGCGGAACCCGCGCGACTACCAGAGGCCCCCGGCCGGCTTCGTTCCCGTCCTCACCGAGAACGTCTCCCGGCACGGTTCGCGCGCGGCCTCCGACAGCGAGGACGGGGATCTGATCCTCGCGCTGTGGGACGAGGCGGAGGCCGAGGGGCAACTCACCCGCAAGGGCGAGGAGTTCGGGCCCCGGGTGCGGGCGCTGCTCGCCGCCATGGCGAAGACCGGCTACGGCAGCCTCAGCGGGCGCGGCCGGCAGGAGCTGGCGGACACCGCCGCCCGCATGCACAAGCGGCTGCCCTCCCTGTTCGCGACGATCGCCCGCGACGGCGAGAAGATCGACGTCGTCAGCTCCGGCCAGGGCCGGGCCGTGGACAGCGGCAACGTGTTCGCCGGCGCCCTCGCCGACGCCGACCCCGCGCTGAGGCCGCTGATCGGGCCGACCCGCACCGACAAGGACCTGCTGTACTTCCACAAGGCGGCGGGCGGTGCGGCCTACCGCGACTACATCGACCACGACCAGCGCCTCAAGGACACCCTGAACGGCATCACCGGCCAGGACCGCACGCGGCAGGCCGCCCGCAGCGTCCTGCGGAAGATCTTCACGGACTCCTTCGTCGCACGGATCCAGGACCCGGCCGGCGCCGCCCAGGCCGTCTACGACCTGTACGCCATCGCCCCCGCGATGAGCGAGGAGAGCCCGGACGGCGAGGGCTGGGGCCTGGAGCGCTACCTCTCCCGCACGGACGCGGCCTGGTTCGGCTACCTCGGCGACGCCGAGGACTTCTACGAGAAGGGCCCCGGCTTCTCGGACAGCGACATCACCTACAGGATGGCCGGCGTCCTGCTCGACGACCTCTTCGAGCAGGCCGAGGCCAAGCGCGCCGGGACCAGCGACCTCGGGGCCGAGCTGCGCTTCACCCACGCCGAGGAGCTCATCCCGCTGGCCGCGCTGATGGGCCTGCCGGGCAGCACCCGGCCGGCGGCACCGGGGGAGCCGTACACGTACGCCGGCAACCCGTGGCGCGGCGCCTCGGTCTCCCCGCTGGGCGCGAACATCCAGTGGGACGTGTTCCAGAAGGGCGACCGCTACCTGGTCCGCATGCTCTACAACGAGAACGAGACGGCTTTCAGGGCCGGCTGCCGTCCCGTCGCCAGGAACAGCGCCTTCTACGACCTGGACGAACTGGAGCGCTGCTTCGGCCGGGACTGAGCCGGCGGCCCGAGGGGGCGCGGGCAGCCGCGCGAACGGCCACGACGGACCCGCGGCCGTGGAGGTGCGCTCAGCCCGCCGCGCAGTCGGCGCACGTGCCGAAGATCTCCACCGTGTGCGCCACGTTCACGTACCCGTGTTCCGCGGCGATCGCCTCCGCCCACTTCTCGACGGCCGGGCCCTCCACCTCCACCGCCCTGCCGCAGGCGCGGCAGACCAGGTGGTGGTGGTGCTCGCCGGTGGAGCAGCGGCGGTAGACGGACTCGCCGTCGGAGGTGCGCAGGACGTCGACCTCGCCGGCCTCGGCGAGGTTCTGGAGCGTGCGGTAGACGGTGGTGAGCCCGACCGAGTCGCCCTTGTGCTTGAGCATGTCGTGCAGTTCCTGCGCGCTGCGGAACTCGTCGACCTCGTCCAGGGCCGCCGCCACGGCTGCACGCTGTCGGGTCGCGCGGCCCTTAACGGGCGGTCCAGCGGTGGTCACCGGTTGCCTCCTCACGTCTGGCGTCTGCCGGGCCATTGTGCCAGTCCGCACCGACAGCGGTCAGGCGCCGACCTGGTCCCCGGCACCCCGCGTAGCCGGAATCGAGCACTCCGCCGGGTCGCCCGCGGGCTGGGCCGCGGCTGCCGCGCGGGCGCGTCGCCTGGCCAGCGGGGCGGCCAGGGCGGTCAGCGCGACGAAAGCGGCGATGGTCAGGAGGACGATCGTGGCACCCGGCGGGACGTCCTGGTAGTAGGAGGTGACCGTGCCGCTGACGGTCACGGCCACCCCGATCGCCACCGCGATCACCAGCGTGACGGTGAAGCTGCGGCTGAGCTGCTGCGCCGCGGCCACGGGCACGACCATCAGCGCGGACACCAGCAGCAGGCCGACGACCCGCATGGCCACCGTGACGGTCACCGCCGCGGTGACCGCCGTCAGCAGGTTGAGCGCGCGCACCGGCAGGCCCGTGACCCGCGCGAACTCCTCGTCCTGGCTGACCGCGAACAGCTGGCGGCGCAGGCCCAGTGTGACCAGCAGCACGAAGGCGGCCAGGACGCAGATCGTGCTCACGTCGGAACGCGACACCGTGGACAGCGAGCCGAACAGGTACGAGGTCAGGTTGGCGTTGGAGCCGCCCGGCGCGAGGTTGATCAGCATCACGCCGCCGGCCATGCCGCCGTAGAACAGCATGGCCAGGGCGATGTCGCCGCGGGTCCTGCCGTACCAGCGGATCAGTTCCATCAGCACCGCGCCGAGCACCGAGACCGCCGTCGCCATCCACACCGGGGACGTGGACAGCAGGAAGCCCAGGCCGACGCCGGTCATGGCCACGTGTCCGATGCCGTCGCCCATCAGCGCCTGACGGCGCTGGACCAGGTAGATGCCGACCGCGGGCGCGGTGATGCCGACCAGCACGGCCGCGAGCAGCGCCCGCTGCATGAAGGCGTAGTCCAGGAATTCCATCAGCTCAGCAGTCCCGTGCGGATCGGTTCGGTGCCCGCCGGTGCGTGCGGGTGTACGTGGTCGTGGCCGGGCAGCGCGTGCTGGCCGACCGCGCGGGGCGGCGGGCCGTCGTGCAGCACGCAGCCGTCCCGCAGGACGACCGCCCGGTCGATCAGGGGCTCCAGCGGGCCCAGTTCGTGCAGGACCAGCAGGACGGTCGTACCGGCCTCGACCTGCTGCCGCAGCGTCCGCGCCAGCACCTCCTGGCTGGCCAGGTCGACACCCGCCATCGGCTCATCCATGATCAGCAGCTCGGGCTCGGAGACCAGCGCGCGGGCGATCAGCACCCGCTGGTGCTGGCCGCCGGAGAGGGCGTCGACGGAGTCCTTGGCGCGGTCGGCCATGCCGACCAGCTCCAGGGCCCGGTGCACGGCCTGCCGGTCGGCCCTGCGGAAGACGCCGAAGCGGGTGCGGGACAGCCGGCCCGAGGAGACGATCTCGGTCACGGTCGCCGGGACCCCGCCCGCGGCCGTGGTGCGCTGCGGTACGTAGCCGACGCGCGCCCAGTCGCGGAAGGACCGGCGCGGGGTGCCGAACAGTTCGACGGTGCCGCCGCTGACCGGCACCTGGCCGATGACGGTGCGGATCGCCGTCGACTTGCCGGAGCCGTTGGCGCCGAGCAGGGCGACGACCTCGCCGCGGCCGACGGTGAGGTCGATGCCCCGCAGCACGGGGCGCGCGCCGAGTTCGGCGCTCACTCCCCGCAGGGCTATGACGGGCTCTCGCATGATCCTGCCTTCCGTGCCGGTCACTTGGCGCCCAGGGCCTGGCGGAGCGCCTTGAGGTTGGCCTGCTGGACGGCGAAGTAGTCCTTGCCGCGGGACCTGTCGGTGATGCCCTCGAGCGGATCGAGGACGTCGGTCCGCAGGCCCGTGTCGTGGGCGAGGGTCCGTGCGGTCCTGTCGCTGACGAGCGTCTCGTAGAAGACGGTGCTGACGCCGTCGGCGCGGGCCGTCCGCTCAAGGTCCTTCACGCGCGCGGCGCTCGGCTCGGACTCGGGGTCGAGGCCGCTTACGGATTCCTCGGTGAGGCCGTAGCGCTCGGCGAGGTAGCCGAAGGCGGCGTGCGTGGTGAGGAAGACCTTGCTCCGGGTGTGCGCGAGGCTCTGGTGGAACTCGAGGTCCAGGGCGCCCAGCTTGCCGGCCAGGGTCGCGGTGTTCTTCCGGTAGTCGGCCGCGTGCTCGGGGTCGGCCTTCTCGAAGGCCCTGCCGACACCCTCGGCGACCTGGGTGTACTTCACCGGGTCGAGCCAGATGTGCGGGTCCTTGCCCGCCCCTTCGCCGTCCTGGTGGGTGTCGTTCCCGGCCGCGTGGCCGCCGACCTCGGTGCCGTGCTCCTCAAGCGTGGTCAGGCCGGCCGCGTCGATCTTGGTGCCGACCGGGGACTGGGCCACCGCCTCGTCGACGGAGGGCTGGAGGCCCTTCAGGTACAGGACGGCGTCGGACTCCTCGAGCTGGGCGATCTGGCGGGGGCTGATCTCCAGGTCGTGCGGCTCCTGGCCGGGGGAGGTGAGCGTGGTGACGTGGACGTGCTTCCCGCCGATCTGCTCGGCGAGGAAGGTCATCGGGTAGAACGACGCGACGACGTCGAACTTGCTGGTGTTGGCCACGACCGCCGTGCCGCCGGAGCAGCCGGACAGCGTGCCGGCCCCGAGGGCGGCGACCGCGGCGGCCGCGGCGGCGGGTATGAGGCGTCGTCGTACGTTCATGACAGTCATTTTCAACAAACATGGAAACCGTTGTCAACTACGCTCACCAGTCGGTCTTCGCGGGGGCCGATTTGGTCGTGGGGGAGCATGCGCCGGTAACCTGAATCATTCGCTGGAAGCATCTCGCTTCAACGCCCGTCGTCGTAATGAAGAGAGCACCGTGGCCGCCGACAAGATCGACACCATCGTCAGCCTGAGCAAGCGCCGTGGCTTCGTTTTCCCGTGCAGTGAGATCTACGGCGGACAGCGTGCCGCCTGGGACTACGGACCGCTGGGTGTCGAGCTGAAGGAGAACATCAAGCGCCAGTGGTGGCGCTACATGGTGACGTCGCGCGAGGACGTGGTCGGTATCGACTCGTCCGTCATCCTGGCCTCCGAGGTCTGGGTCGCCTCCGGTCACGTCGCCACCTTCACGGACCCGCTGACCGAGTGCACCTCGTGCCACAAGCGGTTCCGTGCCGACCACCTGGAAGAGTCGTACGAGGAGAAGAAGGGCCACGCCCCGGCGAACGGCCTCGCGGACGTCAACTGCCCGAACTGCGGCAACAAGGGCCAGTTCACCGAGCCCAAGCAGTTCTCCGGCCTGCTCTCCACCCACCTCGGTCCGACCCAGGACTCCGGCTCCGTCGCCTACCTGCGCCCCGAGACCGCCCAGGGCATCTTCACCAACTTCGCCCAGGTGCAGACCACTTCGCGTCGCAAGCCGCCGTTCGGCATCGCCCAGATGGGCAAGTCGTTCCGCAACGAGATCACTCCTGGCAACTTCATCTTCCGCACCCGCGAGTTCGAGCAGATGGAGATGGAGTTCTTCGTCAAGCCGGGCGAGGACGAGCAGTGGCAGGAGTACTGGATGGAGCAGCGCTGGAACTGGTACACCGGGCTGGGCCTGCGTGAGGAGAACATGCGCTGGTACGAGCACCCGAAGGAGAAGCTCTCCCACTACTCCAAGCGCACCGCCGACATCGAGTACCGCTTCCGGTTCGGCGGCTCGGAGTGGGGCGAGCTGGAGGGTGTCGCCAACCGCACCGACTACGACCTCGGCGCCCACTCCAAGGCCTCCGGCCAGGACCTCTCCTACTTCGACCAGGAGGCCGGCGAGCGCTGGACGCCGTACGTCATCGAGCCCGCGGCGGGCGTCGGCCGCACCATGCTGGCCTTCCTGCTCGACGCCTACGTCGAGGACGAGGCGCCCAACGCCAAGGGCAAGATGGAGAAGCGGACGGTACTGCGCCTCGACCACCGTCTGGCCCCGGTGAAGGTGGCCGTCCTCCCCCTGTCGCGCAACCCGGAGCTGTCCCCGAAGGCCAAGGGCCTCGCCCAGGCCCTGCGGCAGAACTGGAACATCGAGTTCGACGACGCGGGCGCCATCGGCCGCCGCTACCGCCGCCAGGACGAGATCGGTACGCCGTTCTGCGTGACCGTCGACTTCGACACGCTCGAGGACAACGCGGTGACCGTGCGCGAGCGGGACACCATGAAGCAGGAGCGCGTGTCCCTCGACCAGATCGAGGGCTACCTGGCCAGCCGCCTGCTGGGCTGCTGACCCCGGCCGCACCGGCCACCCGGGCCCGCCCGCCCTCCCGGACTCAGGGAGGCGGGCGGGCCCTGTGCTGTTCGGGCCGCCGGACGGGTCTTGTGCCGTTCAGGCCCGCGCGGCGGCGACATCCGCGCCGTCCATGTGGTCGCGGACCCGGATCAGCAGCCCGTCGCGGACGTGGAGGGCCGGCAGGCCGGGGACGCTGAAGGCCGTCTCCCCGGGCGGCAGCGTCCCCACCACGACGTGCTCGGCCACGAGCACCTCCGGGTCGGCGCTGCCGAGCACCGCGACCTGCCTGATCTCCCGCACCCGGGCGGGACCGGCGCCCCAGGCCGCCCGGTGTCCCGCGCGTAGCGCCTCGCGCCCCTCGAAGCACGGGGGAAAGCCGGGAGCGACCGCGCCGCGCGGACGTTCTCCGCGCTGCCGACGGCCACCGACGCCGACGCGCTCGTCGAACAGCCGCCGGCCGCGCTCGGCCTCGAACTGGGCGGTCTTCCCGAGGGCGCGCCGACGATGGTGCGGTCCGTGCTCACCGGCCCGGCAACCGCCGACCACCTCCGCGACACCCTCGGCCGGCAGGCCGTCGCCGTCGCCGTCGCCGCCGCCCTGCCCGCGGGCGCGGACCCCGAGCTGCGCGCCGCGCTGACGTCACCACCCTGCTCGGTGTCACCATCGGCCGTCAGCTCCTCGGTCCGCCCCCGCTGAGGGACGCCCCGGCCGACCGCACGGCCGCGCTGCTCCGGCCGGCCGTCAGGGCCCTGGCGGAACCGCGGGAACAGGACGCGGTGGCCGCCGGCGCCGGGAGGCGGGGCCGGCGGCCGAGCTGTCCGGTCAACGGCCCTGGAGCGCCTTGACGTTGTCGCCGAACGTCCAGTTCTTCGAGCCGTCCCAGTTGAGCGACCACGTCATCAAACCCTTGAGCGAGGTGCCGTAGTGCTTCCACGCCTGGGAGACCAGGGAGGGGGACATGTAGCCGCCGCCCGCGCCGGGCTGGGCGGGCAGGCCCGGGACCTGCTTGTCGTAGGGCACCCGGACCGTCGTGCCCTGCACCACCAGGCCCTTGTCCAGGCAGTCGGTCTGCGCGGTGAAGCCCTGCACCGTGCCCGCCGACCAGGAGTCGCCGGAGCAGCCGTACATGCTGCCGTTGTAGTACTGCATGTTCAGCCACCACAGGCGGCCGTTGTCCGCGTACTTCTTGATCACCGGCAGGTACGCGCCCCAGATCGAACCGTAGGTGACGCTGCCGCCGGTGACGTACGCGGTCTCCGGGGCCATCGTCAGGCCGAAGCCGGACGGCATCCGGTCGAGGATGCCGTCGATGATGCGGATCAGGTTGGCCTGGGAGGCGGAGAGCCGGCCGATGTTCCCGCTGCCCGTGAGGCCCGTCTCGATGTCGATGTCGATGCCGTCGAAGTTGTACTTCTTCAGGATCGGCACGATGGTCGCCACGAAGCGGTCGGCGACCGTCGAGGACGACAGGTCGATGCCGGCCGCCGCGCCGCCGATGGAGAGCAGGATCGTCTGGCCGGACGCCTTCGCCTGACACATCTCGGCGGGCGTGGCCACCTTCACGCCGGAGTCCATGCCGTCCTCCCACAGGGCCGTGCCGTCCGAACGGATCACCGGGAAGGCCGCGTTGATCACGTTGTAGCCGTGGGCGGGGATGCGGGAGTCGGTGATCGGGGTCCAGCCGAAGGGCGGGTGGACGCCGTTGGCGGAGCCGTCCCAGTTCTCCCAGTAGCCCTGGAGCACCTTGCCCGCGGGCCGTGACTTCACCGCGCAGGTGTCGGCGGCGGCGGAGGCGGTGGGTGCGGTGGCGACGGCGAGCGGGGCCAGGACGGCCGTGGTGACGGCGGCGGTGAGCAGGCGCAACGTTCGGCGGAGCATGCGGTCCTCCCGGTGTGGGGTGCGGTGAGGTGGGGGTGCGGTGAGGTGGGGTGTCGCAGGCATGACAGTCAGCGGTTATGACAGTGCGTCTGGTCCAGACCTTTCGTCAAGAGGTCTGGACCAGGCACCGAAACGGAAGGAGGCGGTAGGGAATGACAAATGACAGATATTGAAATCTGTCATCTGTCATGGCAGTGTGGAGGCATGACGCTGCGAACCCGAAACCTCGGAACCACCGGCCCCCGTGTCTCCGCCCTCGGCCTGGGCTGCATGGGCATGTCCGCCCTCTACGGCGACGCCGACCGCGTGGAGTCCGTGGCGACCGTCCACGCCGCCCTGGAAGCGGGCGTCACCCTCCTCGACACCGGCGACTTCTACGGCATGGGCCACAACGAGATGCTCATCGGCGAGGCTCTGCGCACCGCCCCGCCGGCCCGCCGTGAACAGGCGCTGGTCAGCGTGAAGTTCGGCGCCCTGCGCGACCCGGCGGGCGACTGGATCGGCGTCGACGGCCGCCCCGCCGCCGTCCGCAACTTCGCCGCCTACTCCCTCCAGCGCCTGGGCGTCGACCACATCGACGTCTACCGCATCGCCCGCCTCGACCCACAGGTGCCGATCGAGGAGACCGTCGGCGCCATCGCCGAACTGGTCGAGAAGGGGTACGTCCGGCACGTCGGCCTCAGCGAGGTCGGCGCCGAGACCGTCCGCCGGGCCGCCGCCACCGCCCCGATCGCCGACCTCCAGATCGAGTACTCCCTCCTGTCGCGCGGCATCGAGCAGGGCATCCTGCCCACCACCCGCGAACTGGGCATCGGCATCACCGCCTACGGCGTGCTCTCCCGCGGGCTCATCTCCGGCCACTTCACCCGCGACAGGCAGCTGGCCGCGAACGACTTCCGCGCCCACTCACCCCGCTTCCAGGGCGACAACCTCCGGCACAACCTCGGCCTGGTCGACGCCCTCCGCGAGATCGCCGAGCGCAAGGAGGCCACCGTCGCCCAGATCGCCATCGCCTGGGTCCTCTCCCGCGGCGAGGACATCGTCCCGCTGGTCGGCGCCCGCACCCGCGAGCGGCTGACCGAAGCGCTGGGCGCCCTCGACGTCACCCTGGACGCGGCCGACCTCGCGGCCGTCGAGGAAGCCGTCCCGGCGGACGCGGCGGCCGGCGAGCGCTACCCGGCCGCGCAGATGGCACTCCTCGACAGCGAGCGCTGAACCCCCGGCGGGTACGGTCTAGAGCATGCCACCGACCAGCGAGATCCTGACCGCCGAGCGCATCCTCGAGGCGACGGAGGAAGTGCTGCGCCGCCACGGCCCGGCCAAGGCCACCGTGGTCGACGTGGCCCGCGCGCTCGGCGTCAGCCACGGCAGCGTCTACCGGCACTTCCGGACCAAGGCGGCGCTGCGTGAGGCGGTCACGAAACGGTGGCTGGACCGTACGTGCCGGTCGCTCGCCGGCACCGCGGCCGAGGACCGTGACCCGGAGGAGCGGCTGCGCGCCTGGCTGACGGGGCTGTTCGACGCCAAACGCCGCAAGGCGCACGACGATCCCGAGCTGTTCGCCACGTACGGGGTGCTGACCACGGAGAACGGGACAGCGGTCGGCGAGCACATAGCCGATCTGCTCGCCCAGCTGACCGGGATCATCACGGCGGGGACCGTGACGGGCGTCTTCTCGGTGCCCGATCCGGCCGTCGCGGCGCGCGCGGTCTTCCACGCCACCAGCCGTTTCCACGACCCCTGCCACGCCGGGGAGTGGCGGCGCCCCGGCGCCGAGGAGGAGTTCCAGGCCGTGGTGGACCTGCTGGTGCGCGGCCTGTCCGCACCCGGCACGCCCTGACGCGTCACGCCGTGATCCGCCAGAAGTCCCGCATCAGCGCGGTCGGCGTGGGGCCGGTCATCGCGACCTGGGTGAGCAGGATCGCGACCGTGCCGGTGGCCGGGACCAGATGGGCGGTGGTGCCCGTGCCGCCGACCCAGCCGTAGCGGCCCGGCACGTTCCAGGGCTCGGCCCGGTTGATGTCGACCTGGCCGCCGTAGCCCCAGCCCTGCCCCTCCAGGAACAGCCGGCCGATCTCCCGCTGCCCGGCGCTCAGCTGGTCGCTCGTCATCCGGCTGACGGAGGCCGCGGAGAGCAGCGGGCGGCCGTGCGCCTCCCCGCCGGCCAGCAGCATGCGGGCGAAGCGCAGCCAGTCGTCGGCCGTCGAGACGAGGCCGCCCTGCCCGGAGGGGAACGCCGGCACCCGGCTCCAGTCGCCGTCCGGGCCGTCCGCCGGCTCCGGCACGCCACCGGTACCCGGCCGGTAGTAGGAGGTGAACCGGTCCCGCTTCGCCGCCGGCGCCTCGAACGCCGTGTCCCGCATGCCGAGCGGCTCGAAGATCCGCTCGGCCAGGAACTCCGGGAGCGTACGGCCCGACACCCGAGCGATCAGCACGCCCTGGAGGTCGGACGAGGTGCCGTACAGCCAGGCCTCGCCCGGCTGGTACAGCAGCGGCACCCGGGCCAGCTCGGCCAGCCAGTCGTCCGGGGCGGGGTAGGCCTGCGGGGCGCGGCCGTCCTTCTGCACCTGGAACAGCGCGGTGACCGCCGGCAGCGCGAAGTCGGACGGGAAGCCCCAGCCGGTGCGCGAACTGAGCAGGTCCTCGACCGTGATCGGCCGGCGCGCGGGGACCACGTCGTCCACGGCGGCGGACGGGGTGCGCACCACCACCGGCTGCGCCAGCTCCGGCAGCCACCGCTCCACCGGGTCCTCCAGCGCGATCCGCCCCTCGTCCACCAGCGTCAGCACGCCCGCCGCCGTCACCGGCTTGGTGAGCGAGGCGATCCGGAAGAGCGAGTCCCGGGTCATCGGCGCCGGACCACCCACGTGCCGGTGCCCGACGGCCACCGACTCGACGTCGTCCCCGCGGGCGACCAGGGCCACGGCGCCGGGCACGACGCCGCTCTCGACGTACCCGTGCAGCATCGCGTGCAGTGCGGTCATGGTCCTGCTCCTCGGCTCCCGGTCGGCGATCGACGGCGCTGCGCGGCCGTCACCTTCTACGACCCCGCCCCCCGCCAGAACTCATCGCGGGGGCAGCATCGTGAGGTGGCCGGAGAACGACTTGTTGTACACCTGCCTGACGGGGAACCACGGCGCTCAGGCCGAGCGACTTCTAGGCTCTGGCCCATGACGACGACAACGCACACCTACGACGTCACGGTCGAGTGGACGGGCAACCTCGGATCGGGCACGGACGGTTACCGGTCCTTCGGCCGGGACCACGAGGTGTTGGCGGACGGCAAGGCCGGGATCGCCGCCTCCTCGGATCCCGCGTTCCGCGGTGACCCCGCGCGCTGGAACCCCGAGGAGTTGCTCGTGGCGTCCGTCGCTCAGTGCCACATGCTCTGGTACCTCCACTTCTGTGCTGTCGGCGGGGTCGTCGTCACGGACTACGAGGACCACGCCCACGGAGTCATGACCATGGACGAGAGCGGCGGAGGGGGCCGGATCACCGAGGTCGCCCTGCGCCCCGAGGTGACGGTCGCCGACGCGTCGATGGTGGAGAAGGCGCGCTCCCTGCACGGCGACGTACCCGCCGTGTGCTTCATCGCCCGCTCGGTGAACTTCCCCATCACCCACGCTCCCGTGATTCGCGTCCAGGGGAACTGAGAGCGCCAGCACCCGCAGCGGGTGTGTGTCAGCGGCGCGTGGCCCCCACCGGCTCGCGTGTCTCCGTCGGCTCCAGTTGGCCCGCCGTGCGTTCGGCCGTGCGGCGGGCCCAGCGGCCGCTGGTCAGCAGGCCGAGGACCAGGACGGCCAGGCCGCATCCGGCGAGAGTCCACCAGCCGGGGCGGGCGGCGGCGACGAACGTGTGCCGGTACGGCGACGAGCCGATGCCGGACGCCAGGACCGCGCCGATCACCGCGACGCCGAGCGTCTGCCCCAGCTGCCGGCTGGTGGAGGCGACGGCCGCGGCGACACCGGCCTGCGCCCGGGGCATGCCCGAGACCGCCGTGTTGGTGATCGGCGCGTTCACGAAGCCGAAGCCGATGCCGAAGAGGACGTATCCGGCCAGGCGGGTGGCGCCGGTGGTCTGCGCGTCGAACGCGGCGAACAGGACGGCGCTCGCGGTCATCGCCGTACCGGCCACCAGGAGGGGGATGCGGGGGCCGCGGCTGCCGACCAGGCGGCCGGACAGGGGTGCGCACAGGAACGTCGGCACCGCCATCGGGAGCATCCACAGGCCGGCGTGCAGCGCGTCGAGGCCGCGCACGTTCTGGAGGTACAGGGTGGACAGGAACAGGAAGCCACCCAGGGCCGCGAACGCGCTGATCGCGATCACGGTGGCCCCGCTGAACGGAGCCGAGCGGAAGAAGCGCAGGTCGATGAGGGGTTCGTCGCGCCGGGGCTCGTAGCGGAGCAGGGCCAGCAGGGCCACCACGGCGAGCACGGCGAACGGCGCCACCGTGCCGGCGCCCGCGTCCGGCGCCTCGATGATGGCGTAGGTCAGCGAGCCGAACAGGACGATCACCAGCAGCTGGCCGACCGGGTCGGGGCGGCGGGCCCTGGGCGCGCGGGACTCGGGGACGAAGCGGAGGGTGAGCAGGAGGGCGGCGAGGCCGACCGGGAGGTTGACCCAGAAGATCGCGCGCCAGCTCACCGACTGCACCAGCAGGCCGCCGACCAGCGGGCCGGCCGCCATGGAGATGCCGACCACGGCGCCCCACACGCCGATCGCGCGGGCGCGTTCCCGGGCGTCGGTGAAGGTGTTGGTGATGATCGACATGGCGACCGGGTTGAGCATCGAGCCGCCCACCGCCTGGACCATGCGGAACACGATGAGCAGTTCCAGGTTCGGGGCGAGGGAGCAGAGCAGCGAGCCGATGGAGAACACGACCAGGCCGGCCATGAAGACGCGTTTGCGGCCGATGCGGTCGGCGGTGGAGCCGGCGAGCATGAGCAGGGAGGCCAGGACGAGCGTGTACGCGTCGATCGTCCACTGGAGACCGGACGTGTCGGCGCGCAGGTCGCGCTGCATGGAGGGCAGCGCCACGTTCAGGGCGGTGTTGTCGAGGCTCACGATCAGCAGGCTCATGCAGCAGATCGCGAGCACGAGCAGACGTCGGCGAGGGCTCAGCTCGGGCATGCGCTCCATCGTACGCCGATTTCGATAGTGCGGCTAACTAATGAGCTATACATCATTTTCGGGGTGGGGAGAGGCCGGCGGCACCGGCGGACGGGTGACGCGCGCGGTGAGGGACAATGGGTGCTCGCCCTGTGCCGTACGTCCGTTCCGGAGCCCCGCGATGACCCACCCGCTGACCATCGGCCCGCACGCCGTCGTGCCGCCCGTCGTGCTCGCCCCCATGGCGGGGATCACCAACGCGCCCTTCCGCACGCTGTGCCGGGAGTTCAGCGGCGGCAAGGGCCTGTTCGTGAGCGAGATGATCACGACCCGGGCGCTGGTCGAGCGCAACGACAAGACGATGCAGCTGATCAGGTTCGACGCGAGCGAGCGCCCCCGCTCCCTCCAGCTGTACGGCGTCGATCCGGCGACCGTCGGCAAGGCCGTCCGCATGATCGCGGAGGAGGACCTCGCCGACCACATCGACCTGAACTTCGGCTGCCCCGTCCCGAAGGTCACGCGCAAGGGCGGCGGCTCCGCCCTCCCCTACAAGCGGAACCTGCTGCGGGCCATCCTGCGCGAGGCGGTCGCCGGTGCGGGCGACCTGCCGGTGACCATGAAGATGCGCAAGGGCATCGACGACGACCACATCACCTACCTCGACGCCGGGCGTATCGCCGTCGAGGAGGGGGTCACCGCGATCGCCCTGCACGGCCGCACGGCAGCCCAGCACTACGGCGGCACCGCCGACTGGGACGCCATCGCGCGCCTGAAGGAACACGTCCCGGAGATCCCGGTGCTCGGCAACGGCGACATCTGGTCGGCGCAGGACGCGCTGCGGATGGTGCGCGAGACGGGCTGCGACGGGGTGGTCGTGGGCCGCGGCTGTCTGGGGCGGCCGTGGTTGTTCGCGGACCTGGTGGCGGCGTTCGAGGGGCGCGAGGACTTCCGCCGGCCGGCCCTGCGCGAGGTGGCCGACGTCATGGTGCGGCACGCCACCCTGCTCGGGGAGTGGCTCGGCGACGAGGCGCGCGGTGTCATCGACTTCCGCAAGCACGTGGCCTGGTACCTCAAGGGGTTCGCGGTCGGCTCGGAGATGCGCAAGCGGCTCGCGGTGACGTCCTCGCTGGCGGAACTGCGGGCCGGCCTGGACGAGCTGGACCTCGGCCAGGGGTGGCCGGCCGGCGCGGACGGGCCGCGCGGCCGTACGTCCGGCAACAACCGGGTGGTGCTGCCGGACGGCTGGCTGAGGGACCCGTACGACTGCGCGGGCGTGGGCGAGGACGCGGAACTGGACACGTCCGGCGGCTGATCAGCCCTTCTTCGGGTGCGGTGTGGAGCCGTACGCCCTGAGGAAACGGTCCCGGAAGGAACTCATCTTCCACACCGGGGCGTCGTGCGCGGGCCGCAGCCCGTCGGTCCAGCCCCAGTCGGCGACCTTGTCCAGCACCTTCGGGTCCTTGGCGACGATCGAGACCGGCACGTCCCGGCTGGCGTGGTTGCCGCTGACCCGGGCGATGGGCTGGTGGTCGCCGAGGAACACCAGGACGGTGTCCTTGCTGCCGTAGCGCTCCAGCCACTGGGTGAGCGCCGTCACCGAGTACTGGACCGACTTGCCGTACTCCTCGCGGGATCTGGCGGTGTCGGCGATGACGTCCGCCGGGTCGTTGCCCGCCGCCTCGATGCCCTTGAAGACCGAGCCGTCACCCAGCCGGTCCCAGCCGACCATCTTCGGGATCGGTGCCCACGGCTGATGGCTGGAGGTCAGGATGAGCAGTGACATCCGCGACCTGCCGTCGGCCGGCCGCTTGCTGTGCACCCGCTCCTGGTACTGCTGGAGGGCGTACTGGTCGGGCATGGTCGACCAGCTGAACTTCGGGCCCCGGTAGCCGAGCTGGAAGGCGTTGTAGACCTTGCCGAGGCCGTACCACTTCTGCTCCGGCCACCCCTTCTGCACGCCCGGCATGACCCCGACCGTGTCGAACGCGCCGGTCTTCCGGAACGCCTCCGTCAGGCTGAGGTGGTCGCTGGCCATGACGGTGCGGTAGCGCTGCTGGTTGCTGATCCACAGGCCCGACATGGTGGTGGAGTGGCCGAGCCAGCTGCTGCCGCCGTAGGTCGCCGAGGTCAGCCAGCCGCTCTTCGCGTGGAAGCCGGCCCTGGCGAGGGCCTTGGTGCGGGTGTCGAGGGTCGCGTCGACGCCCGGGGCCATGACGGGGTCCTCGACGGCGCTGCGACCGTAGCTCTCGATGAACGTGAAGATCACGTCCTTGCCGCGCAGGTCGGGGACCAGCTGGCTGCCCGGGGTGTTCCCGAACGCGTCGACGCGGGCCACCTTCCGGAACTCCGCCTCGTCGTGCAGCGTGGCCGAGACCAGGCGGGCCTGGGCCTTCAGCGCGGTGGCGGTGCGGTCGGCGGCGAGCGGCACGCCGGCGACCTCCAGACCGAGTGAGGAGCAGGTGATCCAGACGACCCCGGCGACCAGCGTGCCGCGGGTCGCGGCGCCGGTGTGCCGGGCGAGCAGGTTGCTCAGCCGGACCATGGCCAGCGCCGGCAGCACGAGGAGGAGCAGGACGGCGACGATCACCCCGGCCACGGCGGCCAGGGTCGTCGTGCGGCCGAGGGAGTCCTCCAGATACGACTCCGCGTCGCCGAACAGCTCCCAGTCGAGGATCACGTTGAAGCCGCGCCCCAGGTACTGGTTGAAGCCCATGTCGAGGGCGTTCAGCACGGTCATCGCCCCGAGCGCGACCCCGGACACCGCCGCCAGCACCACCCGGGGCCGGCGCGGCAGCGCGAGCAGCACGGCGGCGCCGACGACCGCCTCGGCGGGAATCCGCAGGAACTTCGCGGGACCCAGCCCCACCGTCCTGTCGGGCATCACCAGCGCGACGACGACGAGGGCGGCGGCGAGCACCGTGACGGCGACGGACAGCGCGCGGGCGGCGGCCGGATGCTCCTCCCGCCACCGCCGCCGCCACGCCGACCAGAGGGCCCAGGGACGGCGGAAGGGGCGCGGGGCAGGTGCGGCCACCTCTGCGGCAACCGCCTCCTCGGCTGACTGGAGCGAGCTCATGCCCACCGTTACGGCTCACCGGGAAGCACCGTTCACGCCCGCCGGGCAAACACCTGGTCAACAGCGGCCGTAGCGGCTCGGGGAGACACCCGCACGCCGATGAGACCTAGGCCCTCTCGTTCGGATCATGCCGGGCTCGCGGGTCCTGGTGCCGCGCCTCGCCGCGTTGTCGTCGGTTGCCATGGCTCCGCCATGGCGCCCTCCTCCGCCGTGCGATGCACGGCACCAGGACCCGCTCCCTGATCCGGCCTGATCCGAACGAAAGACCCTAGATGTTGCGGGGTGGAAGGTTGCTGACGCTGCCGGTGAGGTTTCAGGTCGTGGGGTCCCAGAGTCCTTCGGCCTTGCCGCGGGCGAGGTGGTCGGCGTAGACGCCGACCTTCCAGGTGATGACGGACCGGCACTCCTCCAGTGCCTGGATCTGTGCGTCGACGCGCCGCCGGTGGGCTTCCAGAAGCTGCAGGCGTTCCGCCTCGTTTCCCGGACCGTGCCGCACCAGCTCGGCGAACTGCTTGAGGTCGGCCAGCGGCATCCCGGATTCCCGTAGCTTGACGCAGATCAGCAGCCAGTCGACGTCGAACGCGCTGTACCGTCGCCGGCCTCCGGAGGTTCGCTGGACCGGTCCGACGAGCAGTCCCTCGCGCTCGTAGAAGCGCAGCGCGTGGACGCTGAGTCCGGTCTGCTCGGCCACGTCGCCGATGCTCAGTGGCGTTGCAGGAGTCTCGGTGTCAGCCATGCGTCGCAGTCTAGGACTTGATCTAGACCTCGCTCTAGATCGTAGCTTCGACGGCATGACCAGCATTGATCAACAGCCGCTCGGCTCGCCCTTCTCCGCCACCAGCACTGCCGAGGACGTCACCGCGGGCCTCGACCTGTCCGGCACGAACGCCGTGGTGACCGGGGGCTACTCCGGGCTCGGCCTGGAAACCACCTGTACCCTCGCGGCCGCCGGAGCCCGCGTCATCGTTCCGGCGCGCCGGCCTGACATCGCGCGGGCAGCACTCGCGAATGTGAAGGGCTGCGAGGTCATCCCCATGGATTTGACCGACCTCGCCAGCGTGCGGGCCGCCGCCGCACACATCCGCGACTACCTGGCCAGGCTCGATCTGCTCATGGCCGTCGCCGGAGTCATGGCCACCCCCGAACGGCGCGTGGGACCCGGCTGGGAGGGCCAGCTCGCCGCCAACCACTTCGGGCACTTCGCCCTCGCCTGCGAGCTCTACCCGCTCCTGGCCGCCGCCGACGGTGCACGCGTCGTGGTCAACAGCTCCGCCGGCCACACCCTGACCGACATCCGCTGGCACGACCCGCACTTCCGCACCGGCTACGACAAGTGGCTGGCCTACGGCCAGGCCAAGACCGCCAACGCCCTCTTCGCCGTACACCTCGACACGCTCGGGCGCGGCGAGGGCGTCCGGGCCTTCTCACTTCATCCAGGCAAGATCATCACCGGGCTGCAGCGGGAAATGGCACTCCAAGAACAGATCGACCGCGGGTGGGTGGACGAGCACGGCAACGTGATCGCCACCGACTTCAAGACCCCCTCCCAGGGCGCCGCCACCGGCCTGTGGGCCGCCACCTCCCCTCTCCTCGCCGACTGCGGCGGCCTCTACCTGGAGGACTGCGACATCGCCGGCATCTCCGCCCCCGAAGCGCCCATGGACGACGGCGGCGTCCGCGCCTACGCCATCGACCCCGATGCAGCCGCACGGCTGTGGGACCTGTCCATCGCCGCGACCGGCACCGCCCCGATCATCCGATGACGACGCCACACCGCAACGCACCACTGACCATCGAAGGCCGACGTCGCCTCGTCGAACGCTGCCGCGCCCGCCCGATCGCGCACGTCGCCGCTGAGATGGGTATCTCTCGGGCGTGCGCCTCGAAGTGGGTCAACCGGTGGCGCCGTCATGGTGACCTCGGTCTGCTCGACCGTCCGTCGACCCCACACCACATCCCGCGTGCGACCCCGGCATGGGTCATCGAGAAGATCGAATCCTGGCGACGCCAGAAGAAGTGGTCCGCGCAGCGGATCACTTACGAGCTGGCCGAGCTCGGCTACACGGTCAACCGCCGCACCGGCTGGGACTCGGACGCCGCCGGTTCCTCGATCCGTGCGGAGCCAGCAACCGGACGCCAGGAAAGATCACCGCCCGCTGGCCCGGCCACATGGTGCACCTGGACGTGAAGAAGGTCGGACGGATTCCCCACGGTGGCGGCTGGCGTATCCACGGTCGCGACTCCAAACAGGCCAAGGCAGCAGGCCGCGCGAAGTCAGCGGGCGCGAAGCGTGGCTACGTATACCTCCACTCCGCCATCGACGGCTTCTCCCGGCTCGCCTATACCGAGCCGCTCGCTGACGAGAAGGGCGCCACGGCAGCCGCTTTTCTGGCCCGGGCGAAGGTCTGGTTCGCCGCCCACGGCATCAACCACCTCCAGCGCGTCGTCACCGACAACGGCGCCTGCTACCGCTCGCGCGACTTCGCCCGCATCATCGGCAACCGAACCCGGCACCAGAAGACCAAGCCCTACACGCCCCGCCACAACGGGAAGGTGGAACGCTACCAACGGATCATGGCCGAAGAGATCCTCCACGCCCGCGAGTTCACCAGCGAGGAAGACCGCGCTGCCGCCCTCGGCAACTGGAACATCCACTACAACTACCACCGCCCGCACAGCGGAACGGGCGGCCTGCCGCCCGCAGCACGCCTCAAGAACGGCGTCACCAACGTTCGGCCCTCCTACACCTAGACGCCACCGACCGCGGTCAGCAGAGCCAGCGGTGCCGCCGCCGAGCGGGCCTCCCGCACACACGCGTGCGGATACGGCACCGGCTCACCGCGGGTGTCCCGCCCGTACCCCGCCCACACCTCCGGCAGCCGGTGCCCGGTCGCCGCCGCCGCGTCGACCAGCGCGTGCGCGACCGTACGGGCCTCGTCGTGCAGCCCGTACCGCGCCAGCCCCAGTGTGATCAGCGCGTTGTCGTGAGGCCAGACCGAGCCACGGTGATAGGACAGCGGGTGGTACGCCGGCTGGCCCGCGGCGACCGTGCGCACGCCCCAGCCGGAGAAGAAGTCCGGCTCCAGCAGCCGCCGGCCCACCACCTCCCCGTACTCCTTGTCCAGCAGCCCCGACCACAGCAGGTGCCCGGCGTCGGACGCCAGCGCGTCGATGCGGCGGCCCTGCCCGTCCAGCGCGAGCGCCGGGAAGGAGTGCTCGCGCATCCAGAAGTCGCGCTGGAACCGGTCCCGGAGGTCGGCCGCCGCCTGCTCCAGCAGCGCCGCGTACGTCTCGTCGGCCCACACCCCGCGCGCCACCCCCGCCGTGCGGCGCAGCGCGTCGTACGCGTAACCCTGGGCGCCCGCCGCCATCACCGAGCCGGTGGGCCGGGTGCCGTCGGCGCAACAGATCGCGCCGGGGGAGTCCTTCCAGTTCTGGTTGGCGAGGCCGCCCTCGTCGGCGCGGTAGACGAGGTAGCCGCGTGAGGTGAGGCCGCCGTGGTCGAGCATCCAGCCGACGGCGGCGCGCGCGTGCGGCTCCAGACGCCGGGCCAGGACCGTGTCGCCGGTCCGCTCGACGTACGCGCCGAGCAGGATCAGGAACAGCGGGGTGGCGTCCACCGAGCCGTAGTAGCGGCCGTAGGGCACCTGCCCGAAGTGGGCCAGTTCGCCGTGCCGGACCTCGTGCACGATCTTGCCGGGCTGGGCCAGCGGGGAGATCCCACCACCGGTCGCCTGGGTGGCGGCCAGGGCGAGGAGCGTGGCGGCGGCCGGCCGGGGGCGGTAGGGCAGGGCGAAGAGGGAGGTGAGGAGCGCGTCACGGGCGATCAGGGTGAGGAACCAGGGGGCGCCGGCCGCCGGGACCCGCAGCTCCTCGCCGTCGGGCCCGCGCGCCGGGACCTGGAGCGTCGCCAGGTCGGCCAGGCCCCGCGCGCAGGCCGTCGCCAGCTCCGGCCAGCCGGTCGGGAAGGCGACCCCCTCCACGAACTCGCCCTGCAGCTCCCGGACCTGAGCGTGCACGGCGGCCGGGTCGCGGGGCACGCGCACGGCGCGCTTCTCGCCGTGCGGCCGGGCGATGACCCGCAGCACCAGCTCCGTCGTGCCGTGCGGTGCGAGACCGAGGGTCCACACCAGCCGGCGGGCGCCGGTGCCCGTCTCCTCCACGGAGTCGGGGGGCGGGTCGGCGGTGATCGTCGTACTGGACCGCCACTCGGCGCGCCGGTAGGTGAACTCGATGCCGTCGTCGAGGATCTCGCGGGAGCGTACGGCGCCGGCCTTGACGTAGGTGCGGTGGTCGGAGCGGAGTTCGAACTGGTCGGTGAAGTCGGCGTCGACGGTGAGCGCGAGCCGCACGGTGGTGGACACGGGGCGGTTGCTGGTCACCTTCACCGAGTCCACCAACGAACGGTCCCCGACGGCCTGTTCACGGAAGAGGGTGTGGGCCGGCGGTTCCTGCCGGCCGCCGCGCGGGACCAGCACGCAGCGGGCCGCGTCCCCGTCCGCGACCGGTGCGAGCACCTCGGGCACCGCGCCGTCGACGGTGAGCTGCCAGCGGCTGAGGTGCCGGGCGTCCCGGACGAACAACCCGTCCGGCACACACCCGCCCCGCACCCCGCCGATGTCACCCCGGTCACCCACGGCGGCGAACGTCGCACCGTGCACGAGCAGATGATGCCGTTCCGTCATCTCCGGTCCCCTCCCTTGTCACTGTTGTCGAACGCGCCGGTGCCCGTCGGGGACACGCCCGGCTCCGGGCGGTCCGTGGCCAGCAGGTCGAGCGCGAGCGCGGCGGTCCAGCTGAAGCCGGTCGCGCCGCAGGCCTCACCGGTGAACGGGTCGACGTACTCGGCGAAACCGGAGGCGCCGGCCAGCCGCACCACGGCCGCGCGCAGGGCGTCGGCCGCCGCCGTCTCGCCGTGCACCCGCAGCCCGCGCTCCACCAGCCAGCCGGTGTTGAACCAGGCCGGGCCGCGCCAGTACCGGTGCGGGTCGAAGGCCTCGCCGAGGAGGTCGTAGCTCGGCACGAGCCGGGTGCGGTCGCCGAACGAGAAGTGCGGCCCCCGCAGGGTGCGGACGAGCGCGGCGGCGATGTCCCGGGGCAGGCCCGGCAGCAGCAGCGGGACCAGGCCGGAGACACCGCGCTCGGCGACGAGGCCCCCGCCCCGCAGGTCCCGGCAGCGGAACATCCCGGCCCGCGGGTCCCACAGCCGGTCCACCAGCGCCGCCGTCAGCCGTTCGGCGCGGGCGAGGCGGGCGGTGCCGGCCGCGCCCAGTTCCCGGGCGATCCGGGCGAGGGCGTACTCGGAGGCGATGAGGAGCGCGTTGAACGACGGGTCCTCGACGGCGAACTCCCCGTCCTCCCGGGTGTATCCGCGGTCCCGGTAGTCGGCGGCCAGCCGCACGTACCGCCCGTAGTCCAGGTCCGTCGGCCGGTCCCCGGGCGCGCCGTGGTCGAGGTCGGCGCGGCGGAAGGAACGGGCCGGGGCCGGAGCGATCCGGGCGAGCGGGGCGTCCCAGCAGGGGCTGTTGTCCATGCCCTGCTCCCAGGGGTGGACGACGGACACCAGGCCGCCGCCGCCGAGGTCCCGCCGGTGCAGCAGATACCGGTGCCAGGCGGCCAGCCGCGGGTGGACCCGGGCCAGGAAGCCGCGGGCCCGGGACAGTACGGGGTCGGCGCGGTGCACCAGCCAGGCCGCCAGCGCGTGCACGGGTGGCTGCACGATCCCGGACGTCTGTACGGTGCGCGGGGCGCCCGCGGCACGCCCGGCCGTGGCGGAGCGCCAGAAGTCGGGGCTCGGGAAGTACGCGTCGAGCGGTACGGAGGGATTGAACACGATGTGCGGGACGCGCCCGTCGGCCCACTGGGCCGCCAGCAGCGTCTCCAGCTCGGTCTGGGCGCGCAGCGGCGAGACGTGCCGCAGTCCGATGGCGATGAACGCGGAGTCCCAGGACCACTGGTGCGGATACAGGTTGCGGGACGGGACCGTCGAGCCGCCGGTCCAGTTGGCGTCCAGCACCCGGGCCGCTGCGACGTGGGCGGCGGCCGCCACGCCCGGCGGATCGTATGCGGTCACGCCGGGCGTGGGACAGGCTGTGAGCTGGGCAGTGCGATCCACTCGGGGCTCCCCGAAGACGTCCGGCCGACCGGGTTTGGCTACGGCTACCGCAGGGTTACGTCTATTTAACACGCAAAACCCAATATGTAAGGGAAGCTTGATGAACACAAGGGGGTGCGCATGACCGGGCGGGCGGGACGGACGGGCAGGGGCGCGGGGCAGGCCAGCTCCGGCGACATGCTCGAACTGGTGCGCAGCGGACGGGCCGTGACACGGGGTGCGCTCCAGCAGGCGACCGGACTGTCCCGGGCCACCGTCGGCCACCGCCTGGACCGGCTGTTCCGGGCCGGCTGGCTGCGCGAGGGCGCCGGCGGCCCGGCCGGCTCGCCGCTCGGCGGACGCCCCGCCCTCACCCTGGAGTTCGACGACTCCCACGCGGTCGTCCTCGCCGCCGACCTCGACACCCGGCACGCCCGCGCGGCCGTCCTCACCCTGACCGGCGAGCTCCTCGCCGAACACTCCGGCACGCTCGCCGTCGACGACGGCCCGGAGGCCGTCCTGGGCGAACTGGGCCGCTGGTTCGCCCGGTTGCTGTCCGGGACCGGGCACCGGGCCGGGGAGGTCTGCGGCATCGGACTCGGCGTACCCGGCCCGGTGGACAGTGAGACCGGCCGGGTCGTGCAGCCCCCGATCATGCCGGGCTGGGACGGTTACGACATACGTGGCCGGCTGTCCCGGGCCTTCACCGAGCACACCGGCGCCCACCCGGTCCCGGTCCTGGTCGACAACGACGCCAACCTGATGGCGTACGGCGAACAGCGCGCCGGACACCCCGACTGCACGGCCTTCGTTCTGGTCAAGGTGTCCACCGGCATCGGCGCCGGGGTGGTCGTGCACGGCTCGGTCTACCGGGGCGTGGACGGCGGCGCCGGCGACATCGGGCACATCCGGGTGGGCACCGACACGCTGTGCCGGTGCGGCTCGTACGGCTGTCTCGCCGCCGTCGCGAGCGGTGGCGCCGTGGCCCGCCGGCTCGCCGCGTCCGGGGTGCCGGCCGCCTCCGGCTCGGACGTACGGGACCTGTTGGCCGCAGGCCATCCGGAGGCCGCCGCGCTGGCCCGGGAGGCCGGGCGCCGGGTCGGGGACGTGCTGGCGACCGTCGTGACGCTGCTCAACCCGGGGGTTCTGATGATCGCGGGTGACCTGGCAGGGACGCCGTTCGTCACCGGCGTGCGCGAGCTGCTCTACCAGCGGGCGCTGCCCCGCTCCACGGCCCGCCTGGAGGTCGTCACCTCCCGGCTCGGGGAGCGGGCCGGGCTGCTGGGCGCCGGCGCGCTGGTGGTGGAGCACCTGTACGCGCCGGAGCGGGTGGAGGAGCGGCTCACGGCGATGGGCGTGTGACGCGGGGGACCGGCGGGGCACGGCCCGTCCGCGACCGGGTCCGCATGGTGGAACGGGCCGCCGTGTGGCAGCGTGATTCTCGCCACCTCTGATAAGAGTTGCGCTCACATGAGCGGATCATGCGCGGTTGCACTTCTCCAAGGGGTGGCACTGGGTGCCACCCTCTGATCGTTCATCGATCGAACTCAGGCGTGCCGAGTGGTGCTCACATGAGCATGAAATTGCGCATCAGAGGAGGCGTTGCCTTCAAGAAGTGAAAACACAAACCGCGCTTGGCTTGCCAAGCCTTGACTTTCGATCCGCTGGCGGACAGGTGGTTACGGGCGTATGACGCGCAAGTGGACGTACCCAGGGGCCTTCGATCTGGGTATGTTCCTCGCCGTCAGGGCAGCCACCGTGGCCTCAAGGAGTCGAGACCCGTGTCGGAAAACAAAGATCCCCACGTAGCGAAGTTCGTTTACGACTTCACCGAGGGCAACAAGGACCTCAAGGACCTCCTCGGTGGCAAGGGTGCCAACCTCGCCGAGATGACCAACCTGGGTCTCCCGGTCCCTCCCGGCTTCACCATCACCACGGAGGCCTGCAAGGTCTACCTGGACAGCGGTGAGGAGCCCGCGGCACTGCGTGACGAGGTGAGTGCGCACCTCGACGCCCTCGAGCAGAAGATGGGCAAGAAGCTCGGCCAGCCCGACGACCCGCTGCTGGTCTCCGTCCGCTCCGGCGCCAAGTTCTCCATGCCCGGCATGATGGACACCGTCCTGAACATCGGCCTCTCCGACAAGTCGGTGCAGGGCCTGGCCAAGCAGGCCGGCGACGACCGCTTCGCCTGGGACTCCTACCGCCGCCTGATCCAGATGTTCGGCAAGACCGTCCTCGGCGTCGACGGTGACCTCTTCGAGGAGGCCCTCGACAAGGCCAAGCACGCCAAGAAGGTCACGGTCGACACCGACCTGGAGGCCGCCGACCTGAAGAAGCTGGTCACGACCTTCAAGAAGATCGTCAAGGCGCAGGCCGGCCGCGACTTCCCGCAGGACCCGCGCGAGCAGATGGACCTCGCCATCAAGGCGGTCTTCGACTCCTGGAACGGCGACCGCGCCAAGCTCTACCGCCGGCAGGAGCGCATCCCGCACGACCTCGGCACCGCCGTCAACGTCTGTTCCATGGTCTTCGGCAACCTGGGCCCGGACTCCGGCACCGGTGTCGCCTTCACCCGCGACCCCGCCTCCGGCCACCAGGGCGTCTACGGCGACTACCTCCAGAACGCGCAGGGCGAGGACGTCGTCGCGGGCATCCGCAACACCGTCCCGCTGGCGGAGCTGGAGCAGATCGACAAGAAGTCGTACGACCAGCTCATGCACATCATGGAGACCCTGGAGAACCACTACAAGGATCTCTGCGACATCGAGTTCACCATCGAGCGCGGCCAGCTCTGGATGCTCCAGACCCGTGTCGGCAAGCGCACCGCCGGTGCCGCCTTCCGCATCGCCACCCAGCTCGTGGACCAGGGCCTGATCGACGAGACCGAGGCGCTCCAGCGCGTCACCGGCGCCCAGCTGGCCCAGCTGATGTTCCCGCGCTTCGACGAGCACGCCAAGGCCGCGCAGGTCGGCCGGGGCATCGCCGCCTCGCCGGGCGCCGCCGTCGGCAAGGCCGTCTTCGACTCCTACACCGCCGTGAAATGGTCCCGCTCGGGCGAGAAGGTCATCCTGATCCGCCGCGAGACCAACCCCGACGACCTCGACGGCATGATCGCCGCCGAGGGCATCCTGACCTCGCGCGGCGGCAAGACCTCCCACGCGGCCGTCGTCGCCCGCGGCATGGGCAAGACCTGTGTCTGCGGCGCCGAGGAGCTGGAGGTCGACACCAAGCGCCGCCGGATGACGGTCCCCGGTGGCCATGTGGTGGAGGAGGGCGACCTGATCTCCATCGACGGCTCGTCCGGCAAGGTCTACCTGGGCGAGGTCCCCGTCGTGCCCTCCCCGGTCGTGGAGTACTTCGAGGGCCGGATGCACCCCGGCGCCGACGACGCGGACGAGCTGGTCGAGGCGGTCCACCGCATGATGGCCTTCGCCGACCGCAAGCGCCGCCTGCGCGTGCGCGCCAACGCCGACAACGCCGAGGACGCGCTGCGCGCCCGCCGCTTCGGCGCCCAGGGCATCGGCCTGTGCCGCACCGAGCACATGTTCCTCGGCGACCGCCGCGAGCTGGTCGAGCGCCTGATCCTGGCGGACACGGAGGAGGAGCGCGAGGAGTCCCTCAAGGGCCTCCTGCCGCTCCAGAAGAAGGACTTCGTGGAACTGTTCGAGGCGATGGACGGCCTGCCCGTCACCGTCCGCCTCCTCGACCCCCCGCTGCACGAGTTCCTCCCCGACATCACCGAGCTGTCGGTCCGGGTGGCCCTGGCCGAGTCCCGTCAGGAGCCGCACGAGAACGACCTGCGCCTGCTCCAGGCCGTCCACCGCCTGCACGAGCAGAACCCGATGCTGGGCCTGCGCGGCGTACGCCTCGGTCTGGCCATCCCCGGCCTGTTCACCATGCAGGTCCGCGCGATCGCCGAGGCCGCGGCGGAGCGCAAGGCCGCCAAGGGCGACCCGCGTGCGGAGATCATGATCCCGCTGGTCGGCACCGTCCAGGAGCTGGAGATCGTCCGCGAGGAGGCGGACCAGGTCATCGCCGACGTCCAGGCGGCGACCGGTACGGAGCTCAGGTTGGCGATCGGCACGATGATCGAGCTGCCGCGCGCCGCGCTGACCGCCGGCCAGATCGCGGAGGCCGCCGAGTTCTTCAGCTTCGGCACCAACGACCTGACCCAGACGGTGTGGGGCTTCAGCCGCGACGACGTGGAGGCCTCCTTCTTCACGGCCTACCTGGAGAAGGGCATCTTCGGCGTCTCCCCGTTCGAGACGATCGACAGGGACGGCGTCGGCTCCCTCGTGAAGGCGGCGGCGGAAGCGGGCCGGCGTACCCGCCCCGACCTGAAGCTCGGCGTCTGCGGCGAGCACGGCGGTGACCCGGAGTCGGTGCACTTCTTCCACGAGGTCGGCCTGGACTACGTCTCCTGCTCCCCGTTCCGCATCCCGGTCGCCCGCCTGGAGGCCGGCCGCGCGGCCACGCAGTCGACGGGCAGCGACCACCGCTAGGCCCTCTCGTTCGGCTCATGCCGGGCTCGCGGGTCCGGCCTGATCCGAACGAAAGACCCTAGTCCGGTCCGGACCCCGGAGCCGTCACCGGTCCCCGACCCTCATCCGATCGGCGACGGCTCCGGCACACGAAAAGAGAAGCGGCGGCATCCCTGTGCGGGGGGTGCCGCCGCTTCGCGTGCGCTGTCCGGGCTTCCGGAATCAGACGTACCAATAGATCATTCGCGAAGCGACTCGACACGACATGGCCGGCCTTCAGAGGATCATGTCCAGCCATTGGGCAGATCGTGACGTGTTTCGATCAGCCCTGGGTGACGACGATGCCGGACGGGCAGAGTGGATCGCGGAGCTCGCCCATGCTGGGTCACCACTCCCGTCGGCCGTACCGGATGCCACCGGAGGGTCCGCCTCCTCATGTGCCGCAGGCGTGCAGTGCACGTCACGAGCACCGGAGCAACGGGAGAACGCCCGGAAGGCGGTCATCGCGCCGGCTGCCGCCGTTCTGGCGGATCACGGTCGCTGTGACGGCAACGATCCCCACGCGGGGCACCTGCTACCTCCACTCCGCCGCCCGCCGGGCGGCGGTGGACTGAGCGGCGGCGCCATCGCACCGCGTGACACCAGGGAACCGTCATGCCCACCTCGCCCCATGTGGAGAACAGCTCCTCGTCAGAAGAGCACGCAGGTGACTGCGCGCAGCGGCTGAGCGTACTCGAGCGCCGTCTGGACGAGTTGGAGCGGCGACGGCGCAACGACCGCATCGTCTACTGGATCCGGGCGGGTGTCTCCTGTGTCCTCCCCGGTCTCCTTCCCTGACGGCCCGAGGGCCTCCCGGCCCGAACGGATCGTCCCTTGCTCATGAGAGAGGTCGTCCGCCATGCCCGATGCCGCACTGACGAACCCCTTCCACGCTCCGGCACCGCAGGACTGGCAGGAGAAGTGGATCGACGCGGTGGTGTCCGCGCCCGGGGTGAACGTGCCACGGGACGCCCTGGAGAACATCGCCCCCTTCATCGTCCGCCCCAAGGACGCGCTGACGGACGCCGAACCCGACGGCCGGCGCCGCCTGAAGGCCAACCGGCTGCGTACGGTGCACACCGAGGCCGGCGAGATGGTGGTGCTCGTCGTGCGCATGAACGGCGTGGGCGGCGTTGTCTGGGAGCACAACGAGAGGATCAGCTCGGCCTGGCACTCCGCCGCCGACCCCGCGGCCGCCGGACGGCGCTCCCTCACCCGTGTCCTGCCGTGGACGCGCACCACCGAAGACGGCAGGGAGAAGGTCTTCGCCGCGCTGGAGAGCCGCGTGGAGAGCCTGGGGCGGCTGCTGGGCAACGTCGAACAGGCGGCGGCCGAACTGGACAACCGGGACGGTCACCGCACGTACAACCTGGGCGAGGACCTGGTCCTGAACGGACAGCACGAACCCTGCATGCTGGTGGCGCACCACTTCCGGCTCGACGAGGAGATCGGCGAAGGCCCCGACGGCAAGCCCCTGCGCCCCGCCTCCTACTGGGGCTGGATGGCGGTGCGCGGCAACAACCGCACGCGGCGACGGCAAGAGATATTCGACATCAGTTCCGCCGAGGTGCTGACCGGCGTCCCCTTCAAGAAGCTGGGTGTCGAGGGCGACGGCGTGGCGGTGAACTCCGGCTACTGGCTGCGAACTCTGGCGGAGCGGCTCAACACCGAGTGCGCTGCCCTGCGATCGAAGCCGGATCCGAACGCGCGGGCACACCGAGCCCGTCTGATCGCGGACGTGGAGGCCCACCTGGTCGTGGGCAGCCCCACGCCGATGCGCCTCTTCCGCATCGTGCAGGTGAGCAACCGCCGTGACCATGTCCATCCGCCGCTCGAGTTCACACCCAACGACCAGGGCCGGGCGCTGGGGCGGAGCGTGCTGGGCGCCTATGTGGCCCAGGGGGTGCTGGACGAGGCCACCGCGGACGTCCTGTCCGGGGCGGCGCCGATCACCGAACTGCCGGGGGTTCCGGAGAACGCGTCGATCTCGACCCTGCGGGATCTGCGGTCGATGCGCCTGCTGCGGGAGTTCTTCCCCGTGGACCCGCGCAAGCGGGAGATCATTCGTCGCGCCCTGAGCGAGGGGCCGCCCTCTCAGCTCACCTCCCGTGAGGCGAACCGACGGGCGCGTGCGTGGTCCGCGCTGACCTCGGAGAGTTACCCCGAGCCCTGGAACCCGCGTATCGCCGAGGTGTTCCCCCTCAGCCAGGCGAGGGCCGGATTCTCGCCCTCGGAGCGGCTTGTGGACGAGCTGCTCGCCGACGCGGACCACGATCCGGTGGCTTTCGACGAACTCGTCATGTTCCGGGCCGCGCACTGGCTCGCGGCCTATGACGTCATCGATGCCGACCGTGGTTCACTCCAGGGCCAGAAGACCGTGGACGAGGACGGCACGGAGGCCGAGCGCGTCCGACGGACGGTGAAGAACAACCTCAACGCCCTGCGGAACAACCCGGCCGCGGCCGTTCCCCTGCTGCGGGAGCTGGCCCTGGCCATGGACGAGGGCCGGACCCCACGGAAGGTCTCCCTGCTGGGTGACGTGCTGGACGGGACGGCCAGCCGGGCCTGGTTCAACCGGACCTTCCCCAAGGAGACCGGTACCCGCCCCTACACACGCCGGGGTATCGAACGCGCCCAGGCCGTCGTGCAGGACACCGGCGGCACGGGCGTGACGCTCGACGCCTTCGCTGGTTCCGGAAGCAACCCGGCCGGCGCGGACACGGCGAGCACCGCGCAGGCACCGGACGAAACCGACGCCCAGGCAGTCGAACGCCTGGTGCGGGAGCTGGCGACGCAGATCAACGCGATGGTGGACGGGGCGACGGAGATCGGTGAGGTGCTCACCGAGTTGCGGAAGCGAGCGGACTCGGCCGGTATGGAATACGCCCTGAACCGACAGCAGGCGGACGAGGCGGTACTCGGGCTCACGAAGACCCTGAGTGAACTGCGCAAGTGGCCCGAGGTCGTTCCCGGCATGGGACGGCCGAGCTGACAGGAGGACAAGGGCGGTGCGGACGGAAGGAACCCCCGGCGACGGACACGTGCGTGCAACACCCCTTTCGTAATCGTCGTGGATGGTTGATCGTTGGGCCGTGCATCGATGACGGATGTCTGGGGGCACAGGATGACGATCAGCCGCAGGACCCTGCTGGCCGCGGGTGCGGGCGCCGGACTGCTCACGGCGTGCGGGGGCAACACCGGGCGCGGAGGCGGTGGTTCGGGGCCGTCGCTGTCGCAGTGGTACCACCAGTACGGCGAGCAGGGCACCGAACAGGCCGTGCAGCGTTACGCCGGCGCGTACAGGAAGGCGCGCGTCGACGTGCAGTGGCGGCCGGGGAACTACGACCAGCAGACCGCCGCCGCGCTGCTCACCGGCTCCGGGCCCGACGTCTTCGAGGTCAACGGGCCGACACTCGACCAGATCCGGGGCGGCCAGGTCGTCGACGTCACCGGGCTGCTGGAGGGCGTCAAGGACGACTTCGCGCCGGCCGTGCTCGCGCCGAAGACGTACGACGGCAGGATCTGGGCCGTCCCGCAGGTCATCGACACGCAGCTGCTCTACTACCGCAAGAGCCTGCTGAAGGACGCCGGCGTGGAGCCGCCCACCACCCTGGACGCCCTGGTGGACGCGGCGCGCACACTCACCGACCGCAGGACCAAGGGCCTGTTCCTCGGCAACGACGGGGGAGCGGGCGTGCTCGGCGGGACACCCCTGTACGCGGCGGGACTCAGCCTCGTCACCGAGGACGGGAAGCCCGGCTTCGACGACCCCGCCGCCGCCCGCACCCTCGGCAAGCTGCACCGGCTGTACGCCGACGGATCGCTGCTCCTGGGCGCGCCCAGCGACTGGTCCGACCCGTCCGCCTTCGTCCAGGGGCTGACCGCGATGCAGTGGTCCGGGCTGTGGGCGCTGCCGCAGGTGCGCAAGGAACTCGGCGACGACTTCGGGGTGCTGCCGTTCCCCGCGGACGGTGCCGGCGGCCGGCCCGCCGTACCCGTCGGCGCGTACGGGTCCGCCGTCAGCGCGCGCAGCAGGCACCGGGAGGCCGCCAAGGCGTACGTGAAGTGGCTGTGGGTCGAACGGACCGACTACCAGCAGGACTTCGCGTTGTCGTACGGCTTCCACATCCCGGCCCGGATCTCCCTGGCGAAGAAGGCGGCCCGGCTGAGGTCGGGGGCCGCCGCCGACGCCGTCCGGTTCACCACCGACCACGGCTACGCCCAGCCGCTGCTGTGGACCCCGGCCGGCCAGACCGCCTACCAGGACGCGCTCAGCCGGATCATCAGGGACGGGGCGGATCCCGCGGGTGAGCTGAGGCCGGTCGTACGGAAGGTGTCGGCCGAACTCGACCGGGTGAGGAAGAAGCCGTGAGGCGTCGGCGGGCGCTGTGGTTCTGGGTGTTCGTCGGGCCGTTCGCACTCGGTCTCGCCCTGTTCACGTACGTACCGCTGCTGTGGAGCGTGGCGCTCAGCTTCTTCGACGCGCACAACACCGTCATGCCCACGCACTTCACCGGGCTGGGCAACTACACGGCGATGCTGCGGGATCACGCCTTCGTCGACAGCCTGCGCACCTTCCTCGTCTTCACCGCCTTCATCGTGCCCGTCACCTACGGGTGCTCCCTCTCCCTGGCCCTGATGGTCAACCGGGTCCGGCGCGCCCGGGCCTTCTTCCGGTCCGTGTTCTTCCTGCCGGCCGCGTGCAGTTACGTCGTGGCCGCGCTCGTGTGGAAGATGTCCGTCTTCAGCGGGGTGCGGTTCGGGCTGGCGAACACCGTGCTGGGCTGGTTCGGCGCCGGCCCGGTCGCCTGGCTGGCCTCCCCCGACCCGCCCTGGTACTGGCTGGTCATCGTGACCGTACGGCTGTGGCTCCAGGCCGGGTTCTACATGCTCCTGTTCCTCGCCGGGCTCCAGCGGATCGACCCGGTGCTGTACGAGGCGGCGGCCGTGGACGGGGCCCGGCCCGGCTGGACCGTGCTGCGGCACATCACCCTGCCCCAGCTGCGGGCCACCTCGGTCGCGGTCGTGCTGCTCCTCGTCGTCAACGCCTTCCAGGCCTTCGACGAGTTCTACAACCTGCTCTCGGACGCGCGGGGTTATCCGCCGTACGCCCGGCCGCCCCTGGTCTACCTGTACTACACCGCGCTCGGGCAGGGGCAGAACCTGGGGCTCGGCAGCGCGGGCGCGGTGATCCTGGCGCTGGTCGTCGCCGTCGTCACGGTGGGGCAGGCGCGCTGGCTGAGGCTGGGAAGGACGGACGCCGATGGATGACGCCCTGGTGCGGGCCGGCCGGGCGCTGCGGCTGGTGCTGCTGATCGCGCTCGCCCTGCTCTTCCTGATCCCCTTCTACCTGCTCCTGCGCAACGGCCTGGCCGCCGAGCGGGACATCACCTCCCCGGGGTGGACGTTCTTCCCGCGCCGGGTGCGGTGGGGGAACGTCGGCGAGCTGTTCGCCGATCCCTCCGTGCCGTTCGCCCGGTCCCTGCTCAACTCGGCGCTGATCGCCGTCGCCACCACCCTGGGCACCCTGCTCCTGGCCTCCCTCGCCGGGTACGGCCTGGCCCGCATCCCCTACCGGCACGCGAACAAGGTGTTCTACGCCGTCCTGGGCACCCTGCTGGTACCGGCGGCCGTCACCTTCGTCCCCAGCTTCGTGCTGGTGTCGTCGCTGGGCTGGATCTCCACGCTCCGGGGGCTGATCGTCCCGACGCTGTTCCCGGCGTTCGCCTGCTTCGTCTTCCGGCAGTACTTCCTCGGGTTCCCCCACGAGCTGGAGGACGCGGCGCAGGTGGACGGGCTCGGGTACTGGCGGACGTACTGGCTGGTCGTCGTGCCCAACGCCCGGCCGGTGTTCGCGGCCGTCGGGACCATCGTGTTCCTGGGCGCCTGGAACTCCTTCCTGTGGCCGCTGGTGATCGGGCAGGACCGCGGCGCCTGGACGGTGCAGGTGGCGCTGTCGACGTTCACCACCGCCCAGGTCGTGCGGCTGCACGAGCTGTTCGTCGCCGCCGCCGTGTCGGTGCTGCCGCTGCTGCTGGTGTTCCTGTGCTTCCAGCGGTGGATCGTGGCCGGGGTGGAGCGGTCCGGGATCGACTGAGCCGGCTCAGGCCGTGGACCCGCCGTCGATCACCAGGTCGGCACCGACCACGGAGGCCGCGTCGTCCGAGGCCAGGTACAGCACCGCGGCGGCCACCTCGGCGACGGTGGACACCCGGCCGAGCGGCACCTCGGAGCGCATGCGGGCGGCCCGGCCGGCCTCGCTCTCGCCCTGCCGGAAGGACATGTCGGTGGCGGTGGGGCCGGGGCTGACGGCGTTGATGCGCACCCCGTCGGCGATGTGGTCAAGGGCGGCGGCCCGGGTGAGGACCGACACGGCCGCCTTGCTGACGGCGTAGCCGGCGGTGCCGGGGGTCCGGCTGTGCACGCCGATCCGGGAGGCGATGTTGACGATGGCGCCGCCGTCCGGCTGGGTGCGCATCCGGTCGATCTGGGCGCGGAGGGCGAGGAAGACACCGGTGACGTTGATGTCGATCATCCGGCGCCAGTCCTCCTCGGACAGATCGCCCACGGCCCGTCCGCGGCCCTCCAGGACACCGGCGTTGTTCACCGCCACGTCCAGGGAGCCGAACCGGTCCACGGCGGCGGCCACCAGGTCCCGCATGTCGTCGGAGCCGGACACGTCGGCGGTGACGGCGAGCGCCGTGCCGCCCTCGCCCTCGATCAGTGCCACCGTCTCGGCCAGGGGTTCGTGTCGCCGGCCGGCGACGACGACCCGGGCGCCCTCCCGGGCGAGGGCGAGGGCCACCCCGCGGCCGATGCCGGAGCCGGCCCCGGTGACGAGGGCGGTCCGGCCGGAGAAGCGGTGCGTCCTGTGCGGCGCCTTGTACGTCGTCATGCGGGCTCTCTTTTCTTGACCGATCGGTTCATTTCAAGGGCATGAGAAAAGCGCGCCTCCCGCAGGAGGCGCGTGCTCAGTCCAGCAGGGTCAGGGCCTGTTCCGCCGCGTCCCGGACCCGGGCCGGGTCCGCGGACGCCTTGCCGGTCACCCGCAGCCCCTGGAGCAGGACGAGCAGCAGCCGCGCGAGGGCCGGCGGGTCACGGTCCCCGGCCAGTTCCCCCTGCGCCTGCGCGCGCACCAGGGCGGAGTGCAGCAGGGTCTCCAGGGTGTCCCAGCTGTGCTCGACCCGGCGGGCGGCGTCCGGGTCGTGCGGGGCCAGTTCGACGGCCGTGTTGGTGACCAGGCAGCCCTGGGCGCGGGTCGCCTCGGCCGTGGCCTCGGCCGCGAACCGCCGGACCAGCTCCCGCACGGCCGGCAGCACCGGGCCGGGCCGGGACAGCTCCCGCGTCAGCCTCGGGTTCTGCTCCTGCCCGTACCGGTCCAGCGCCCGCAGGTACAGCTCGTGCTTGCTGCCGAAGGTGGCGTACAGGCTCGCCCGGCCGATGCCGAGGTGAGCCACGAGGTCGGCCATCGAGGTCGCCTCGTAGCCGCGCCGCCAGAACAGCTCCAGGGCTGACCGCAGCGCGGCGTCGGGGTCGAATTCCTTCGTTCTGGCCACGGGCGCAGCCTAGATTTTTCTGGAACGATCAGTCAAGTGAGGGCGGGGCCGCCCGGACCTCGTACGTCGCCACCCGTACCGCCTCGTCGTCCAGGCACTGTCCGCCGGCCAGGTCGAAGCGCTGCTTGAGCAGCGGGGACGCCACGAACGGGCGGCCCTCGTGGCTGCCGGTCAGGCCGCGCGAGAGGACGGCCGCGCCGGTGAAGGGGTCGCGGTTGTCGACGGCGTACAGCCGGTCGGCGCGGTCGCGGAAGACGGCCACCTGGCGGCCGTCCGGCAGCAGGGCCGCCACCCCGCGGCCCGGGACCAGGGTGCTCAGGTCGCAGACGGTGAACCAGCCGTCCGCCAGCTGGAGCTGTACCGTCAGGTCGGTCGTCTCGAGTGCCAGGGTCATCGCTGGGCGCTCCCTTCCAGGACGTCGTCGGCGGGCCGCAGACCGATGTTCAGCAGCGGCAGGTCGGGCTTGATCTGGTCGCGCTCGGGGACGAAGGAGACGACCGGGTCCGGGGTGTCCGGGGCGTTCACGAAGGACACGAACCGGGCGAGCCGCTCGGGGTCGTTGACGGTCTCGGCCCACTCGTCGCGGTAGTGCGCGACGTGCGCCCGCATCAGCTTCTCCAGCTCGTCGCAGATGCCGAGCGAGTCGTGCACCACCACGTCCCTGACGTGCTCCAGGCCGCCCGGGATCCGCTCCAGCCAGGTGCTGGTGCGCTCCAGACGGTCGGCCGTACGGATGTAGAACATCAGGAACCGGTCGATCAGACGGACCAGTTCGGCATCGGACAGGTCCTGGGCCAGCAGGTCGGCGTGGCGCGGGGTGGCACCGCCGTTGCCGCCGACGTACAGGTTCCAGCCGTTGGAGGTGGCGATCACCCCGAAGTCCTTCGACTGGGCCTCCGCGCACTCGCGGGCGCACCCGGACACGGCCGACTTCAGCTTGTGCGGGGACCTCAGTCCCCGGTAGCGCAGCTCCAGGTCGATCGCCATCCGCACCGAGTCCTGCACGCCGTAGCGGCACCAGGTGGAGCCCACGCAGGACTTCACCGTGCGCAGTGACTTGCCGTACGCGTGGCCGGACTCGAAGCCGGCGTCCACCAGCCGCGCCCAGATGAGCGGCAGCTGCTCGACCCGGGCGCCGAACATGTCGATCCGCTGGCCGCCGGTGATCTTCGTGTAGAGGCCGAAGTCCCGGGCGATCTCGCCGATCACGATCAGCTTGTCGGGCGCGATCTCCCCGCCGGGGATCCGCGGCACCACCGAGTACGAACCGTTCTTCTGGAGGTTGGCCAGGAAGTGGTCGTTGGTGTCCTGCAGGGCCGCCTGCTCACCGTCCAGGACATAGCCGCTGGCGCCGATCGCCGGGGCGAGCGAGGCGATGACCGAGCCGACGGCCGGCTTGCACACCTCGCAGCCGTCCCCGCCCCGGGCGTCCTCGCGGCCGTAGCGGTCCAGCAGCTCCTGGTAGGACGCGACACGCAGGGCGCGGACGATCTCGTACAGCTCCTCGCGGGTCTGCGGGAAGCAGCCGCACAGCCCCTTGTCGACCTCGACGCCGGACGCCTCCAGCTCGGCGGTGACCAGCTGGCCGAGGACCTTCACGCAGGAACCGCAGCCGGTACCGGCCCGGGTGCACTTCTTCACCTCCGGCACGGTGGTGCACGCGTGCTCGGTGACCGCGCCGCGGATCGTGCCCTTGCTGACGTTGTGGCAGGAGCAGATGACCGCGTCGTCCGGCAGCGCGGACGGGCCGAGCCGGTCCGCCGAACCGGCGCCGGCGGGCAGCACCAGCGACTCGGGGGAGACGGGCGGCACCGAACCGGTGAGCGCCCGCAGGGTCCCGTACGCCTCCGCGTCACCGACCAGGACGCCGCCGAGCAGCGTGCCGTCCCGGCCGATGACCAGCTTCTTGTACAGGCCGGCGCGGGAGTCGGAGTAGACGACGTCCAGGCAGTCCGCGGTGGTGCCGTGCGCGTCGCCGAAGGACGCCACGTCCACGCCGAGCAGCTTCAGCTTGGTGGACAGGTCGGCGCCGGTGAAGGACGCCTCGTCGGCCGCGATCGTCGCCGCCGCGGTCGCCGCCTGCTCGTACCCGGGCGCCACCAGGCCGTACACCCGGCCGTCCGCCGCCAGCGCGCACTCGCCGATGGCGAAGACGTGCGGGTCGGCGACGGTACGGCACTGCTCGTCGACCGTGATGCCGCCGCGCTCGCCGACCGTCAGACCGCAGTCGCGGGCCAGCTGGTCACGGGGGCGCACACCGGCACTGAACACCACCAGGTCGGTGGCGAGTTCGGAGCCGTCGGACAGCCGCATGCCGGTGACGGCACCGGATCCGTCCGTCACGATCTCCTGGGTGCCCACGCCGGTGTGGACCGTCAGGCCCATGTCCTCGATGGTCCGCAGGAGGGCGGCGCCGCCGCCCTCGTCCACCTGCACCGGCATCAGGCGCGGCGCGAACTCCACGATGTGGGCGTCGAGTCCGAGGCCCTTGAGGGCGCCCGCCGCCTCCAGCCCGAGCAGGCCCCCGCCGACCACGGCGCCCGTCGAGGCCTTCCTCGCCGCGTACTCCTCGATGGCGAGGAGGTCCTCGATGGTGCGGTAGACGAAGCAGCCGGTGGCGTCCTTGTTCGGCACCGGCGGCACGAACGGGTAGGAGCCGGTGGCAAGGACGAGGACGTCATAGCCGACGACCAGGCCGGAGCGGGCGGTGACCCGCCGTGCCGCGCGGTCGATCGTCTCCGCCGGGTCGCCGAGGTGCAGCTCGATGCCGTGGTCCTCGATGAACCGCTGGTCGGTCAGGGACAGGTCCTCCGGCGTCCGGCCGGAGAAGTAGGAGGTCAGCTGGACGCGGTCGTACGCCGGACGTGGCTCCTCGCACAGCACGACCACGCGGTGCGTGGCGGTCAGGCCGCGCTCGGCGAGTGCTTCGAGGAAGCGCTGGCCGACCATGCCGTGGCCGACGAGCACGATCGTGGGGGTGGCCTCCGGGGTGGCGGACATTCAGGAGCCTCCATCGTGGGTGAGCAGGTGGAGCAGGGGACCGTCACCGGGGAGCGGCTCTGCTCCCTCCCAGGCGCGGGCGAGCGCGCCTACGGTGCCGAGTTCGCCGACGAGGACCCCGCCGACCAGGCGTTCGTCGCGGACGACGACCTTGCGGTAGGTGCCCCGGGTGGCGTCGGCGAGCCGCACCACGTCGTCGCCGGGGCGTACCTCGGTGTCGCCGAACGCGGCGAGGTCGAACGGGGAGCCGGCGCCGGCGAGGGTCAGCCGGGTCAGGGAACGGGTGCCGCGGTAGCGGGCGCCCGGATCGTCGGCGAGCAGCCGGGCGAGCACGTCGGCCTGTTCCAGCGCGGGGGCGGCCAGGCCGTAGACCGTGCCGTCGTGCTGGGCGCAGTCGCCGACGGCGTGGATGTGCGGGTCGGAGGTGCGCAGCGCGTCGTCCACGAGGACGCCCTTGTGGACGGCGAGCCCGGCCTGTTCCGCCAGGCCGGTGCGCGGGCGCACCCCGCAGGCGACCACCACGAGGTCGGCGTCCAGGGCGTAGCCGTCGGCCAGTTCCACCGAGCGGACCGCGCCCGCCACGCAGCGCACGTCCCGCACCCGGCACTCGGTGTGCACCTCGACGCCCAGGTCGGTGAGGTGCCGCAGCACCAGCCGGGAGGCGTCCGGGTCGAGCTGGCGCTCCATGAGCCGTTCGGACTGCTGGGCGAGGACCACCTGCGCGCCGCGCACGGCGAGCGCGCGGGCCGCGGAGACCCCCAGCAGGCCGCCGCCGATGACGACCGCGCGCACCCCCGGCCGGACGGCCTTCGCCAGGCCCAGGCAGTCGTCCAGGGTGCGGAACGCGTGCACGCCCTCGGGCAGCCGGCGATCGGCCGTGAACAGGCCGCGCAGCGGCGGCAGTACGGGGTTGGAGCCGGTGGCCAGGACCAGCGTGTCGTAGGCGATCGGCATGCCGTCGGCGCGGGTGACGGTCCGGGCGGCCCGGTCGATGCCGGTGATCCGGGCGCGCAGCAGGCCGGCGGGCGGCGGGAGGGTGATCACCTCCGGGGCGTACCGGCCGGCCAGCACCTCGGCCAGCAGGACGCGGTTGTACGGGGGGTGCTCCTCCTCGCCGATGAGCAGCGCGGGCGTACCCAGCTCGCCGAGCCGCCGGGCGAGCCGTACGCCCGCGAGGCCGGCGCCGATCACCACCACACGCGTATTCGAGGTCATGTCCCGAGGGTGCGGTCCCGACGTTACCCGGTGGCATCACTGCTGTTTCCCACGGGGAACGCTGCCCTCAGTGGCGGCATGACACGGGTGTGAGGCCGGGTGTGCCGGGTCGCCCGGCCGGTCAACGGCCCGGCGCCGCCTGCCCGCTGCCGTGGCGGCTGCCCGTCAGGTGCGCGAACACCACCACGTTGCCCTGGTAACCGGTCGTCCGGGAGTAGCCGCCCCCGCAGGTGATGACGCGCAGTTCGGGGCGGGGCGCGGCGCCGTACACCTTGTCGTCGGGGAAGCCCCGGGCCGGGTACACCTCCACCGCGTCCACGGTGAAGACGGCCACGCTGCCGTCCCGGCGGTCCACCTCGACGGCGGCGCCCCGCTTCAGCGCGCCCAGGTCGTAGAAGACGGCGGGGCCGTCGGCGTTGTCGACGTGGCCGGCTACGACCGCGGTGCCCGTCTCGCCGGGCACGGTGCCGGCCTCGTACCAGCCGGCCAGGTTCTTCCGTCCGGCGGGCGGCGCCTCCAGGCTGCCGGAACGGGTGAGGGCCAGGCCGGTCAGCGGGGCGTCCACGCGGATCGCGGGGATGCGGATGCGGACCGGCGGTGACGGCGCGAGGGCGGACGCCCCGAGCCGCTCACCGCGCGGGTCCGGGCGGCCCTCGGCGGCCGTCGGCTGCGGGGGCGTGTGGCTGCCGGTGCCGCCGTCCAGCAGCCACACGCCCGAGCCGAGGGCGACGACGGTGACGGCGGCTATGGCGGTGTCGCCGAGCCTGGCTCTCCTGCGCATGCGAACCCCTCTCCCGGGGGCGCGCCCCCGAACGGGACCCTGAGAAGGGGACCGGCCTCGGGGCCGGTCCCCTCCCCCTCCGGGCCGCGAGGGGCGTCGGACCCGGAGGGGGCGGGACGTGCGGTACCGACGGACGGACAGCGGAGGGTGTCCGTCAGATCCCGTCGCCTCTCGCCCGGCGATGCAGGAGCCAGGTACCGCCCGCGGCGGCGACGGCCAGCGCCGCCACACCCGCCGCGGTCTGCACGGGGTCGGGACCGAGTCCGCCGCCGACCCCCGTCTTCACACTTCCCCGCGGCTGCACCTGTTCGTGCGCCGCTCCCAACGCCACCACCAGGTCACCCGCCACCTGCCGGCTGCCCTCGGCGCACCTGGCGACGATCTCGTACGTCCCGGGCTGGGCGCTCGGCGGCACCCGGAACTCGCCGATCGCCTCGCCGTCGTGCGCGGTGGGCGCCAGCGTGAAGACGCCCGCGCCGACCGCGCCCGCGTCCCCCGTCGCCGAACCCCGGTCCCCGCACGCGGCGGTGTTCACCGTGACCTGACCGCCGGGCACCACGGTGGACGGGTACACGTCCAGTCGGCCGGTGCCCCCGGCCAGGCCGTGGGCGGGCGCCGCGGCGGTCACGGCGAGCGCCGTACCGGCCAGCAGACGGGCAGTGCGTCGCATGGTGCTCCCCAGAGCTTGTCCGACTCGTCCAGGGGTGCGCCCCTGCCCTACCGAGATAAGTCGCACTCACGGGGATCCGCTTCCCGGGGCACCGCCGCGAATGCGGTGAACGGGTGGCGCGGACGGCCCCCCACACGGCCCAGCCGGGGAGTGTTCCGGCAGGTCACGACCGTGTGAGGGGTTAAGTATGAAAAACACACGATTGGCCTCCACCCGCCGGCCCGTCCCGTCGACGGGACGGGCCGGCGGGAGACGCCGCTCCGGCTCAGTTCACGTTGACCGCGCTCCAGGCGGCGGCGACCGCGTTGTACTCGGCGCTGCCGGCGCCGTACAGGTCCCGGGCCGCGTTCAGGGTGGCGGTGCGTGCGCCCGCGTAGTTCGTCGAGGACGTCATGTAGACCGTCAGCGCCCGGTACCAGATCCTGCCGACCTTGTCGCGGCCGATGCCGGTGAGCGTGGCGCCGTTGGCGGTCGGCGAGTCGTAGCTGACGCCGTTGACGGTCTTCGCGCCGCTGCCCTCGGCGAGGAGGTAGGCGAAGTGGTTGGCGACGCCGGAGGAGTAGTGGACGTCCAGGTTGCCGACCGACGAACTCCAGTAGTCGGCCGAACTGCCGTCCCTGGAGGGCCGGTCCATGAACCGGAGGGCGGCCTTGCCGAAGCCGGGGCGGACGATCTTCTCGCCGATCAGGTAGTCACCCGGGTCGGAGGAGTTGCCCGCGTACCACTCGACCATGGTGCCGAGGATGTCGGAGGTCGCCTCGTTCAGCCCGCCGGATTCCCCGGAGTAGGCCAGCGCGGCCGACTTGGACGTCACGCCGTGCGTCATCTCGTGTCCGGCGACGTCGAGCGCCACCAGCGGGCCGAAGGTGGTGCCGTCACCGTCGCCGTACGTCATGCAGAAGCAACTGTCGTCCCAGAAGGCGTTGTTGTAGTTGCTGCCGTAGTGGACGCGGTTGTACGAGCCCTTGCCGTCGTTCGCGATGCCGTTGCGGCCGTGGACGTTCTTGTAGTAGTCCCAGGTCGCGTCGATGCCGTACTGGGCGTCGACCGCGGCCGAGGAGCGGTCCGCGGTGGCACCGGTGCCCCAGTGGTTGTCGGCGTCCGTGAACAGGGTCGCGGGGGCCCGGCTGATGCAGATGCCGAAGATGCACAGGTCGGTCTTGTTGGCGGCGTCGCCGGTGTAGGTGTTCCCGCGCGTCGGGTCCTTCAGCTGGTACGACGACCCGGACGGGGTGGTCTCCAGCGGCACCGTCCCGCTGTACAGGGACGCGCCGTCACCGGTGGCCGTCTCGATGCTGTCCCAGGCGTCGATCCGGGTGCCGGTGCGGGCGTCGGTCAGCACGGTGCGGGCGACGGGGTTGCCGAGCGTGTCGAGGCCGACGGCGTCGGTCCGCCAGGCCAGCCGGGGCCTGCCGTGCAGGGCGTCGACCACCAGCCGCGGCCTGGCCTTGACCTGCTTGAGCCGGTCGCCGGGGTGGGCCGCGCGCAGGGCGCTCACCGCGAGGCCGGCGGCCTTCGGGCCGGAGACCTCCGGGGTGACGGAGGGCAGCGAGACGGACTGCCGGGTGGCCCGGTCGGCGCCGCGGTAGCGGCCGTCCCCGGCCAGGTGGACGACGAAGTCGCCGCCGAGGACGGGGAGCCGGTGGTAGGTGCGGTCGTAGCGGACGTGCTGGGTGCCGTCCTTGTCCACGATGACGTCCCGGACGCTGGTGTCCTGGTCGGCGGTGAGGCCCAGGGTGGCCGCGTGGGCCAGGAGTGCCGAGGCCGCGTCGGCGACCGCGGTGGCGCGGGTGGGTCTGCCGTCGGCGTGGGCGGCGGGGGAGAGGGTGACGGTCAGCAGGGCCGCGCTGGTGACGGCGGCGCCGGCGGTGGCGATGCGACGGGTTCCTCGGACGTGCTGCCGTATCCGGCTCATCTGTCTCCTCGGGAAGGCGCCCGGCAGGCGTGGGGGTGGCGCTGATGTCACTGAGATTTAAGGGGGCATGACATGTCATGTCCATAGCGTCTTCATGGAGATGTGTGAGGAGCCGGCGCGGGTACAGAATCGTTTCCGTGATCGCCGAGGACCCCCCGCCCCGCAGCACTGGCCCCGGTGGACCCAGCGGTCCCCGCCCGTTCTTCGTCTACGGCACCCTGCGCGCCGGCGGGGCGAACCACGACCGGTTCCTGCGCGGACGCATCCTCGCCCGGGAACCTGCCCGGCTGACCGGCGCCGTGCTGTACGACGGCCCCGGCTACCCCTACGCCGTCGAGGAGTCCGGCGGACGGGTGCGCGGGGAACTGGTGACCGCGCTCCCGGAGGCGTACGAGAGCCTGCTCACCGACCTCGACCGGCTGGAGGGGTACGTGCCGGGCGACCCCCGCAACCTCTACGAGCGCGTCACCCGGGACGTCGAACGCGCCGACGGCGCCACCGTCCGCGCCTGGGTGTACCTGGCCGCCCCGCGCGTCGCGGACCGGCTGCGGGCCCAGGGCCGGCCGATCCCGGGCGGCGAGTGGCCGGACCGCCGCTGACTCAGCCCAGCAGGGCGAGCCCCTCGGGCACCTCGATGCCGAACTCCTCCGCCACCACGCGCCGCGCCTCCGCCTCCCCCGTCAGCGTGCGCCCGGTCACCGTGCCGTCGGCGAGGGTCTGCGTGAACCGGGCACCGTCCAGGGCGAGATGACGCTCGGCGGTGGTCCGCTGCAGATAGGGGCGGCGGGTGAACGGGGAACGCGGGTGCGTGGCGACATACCAGTTGAAGACGTCCAGGTCGATGGCCGTGAACGGCTCCCGCGTGAACGCGTACTGCCCGGCCCACACCCCGTCCCGGCGGTCGTACGTCTGCAGCTCCCACAGCTCCAGCGGCCCGTCGTGCGGCAGCCGCGCCAGCCGGTGCCGGCGTCCGGCGCCCTCGGACTCGGTGCCGGTGACCAGCGGCACCGGCAGCAGCAGCGCCCCCGGGGCGCCGAAGCCGACGTCCGCCAGATACGGCCCGCCCTCGCCCGCCACCTCCACCTGGAGCATCGTGTGCGTCCGCGGCCGGCTGTCCGGGCGCTCCGCGCCCAGCACCACCCGGCCGGCCAGCGGGGTCACCCGGAAGCCGAGCGCCTCCAGCGCCAGCCGGAGCAGGGTGTTGTGCTCGTAGCAGTAGCCGCCGCGCCGGCCGTGCACCATCTTCGCCATCAGGTCCCCGGGCGCGAGCGAGGGAACCGATCCGCGCAGCGGGTCCAGGTTCTCGAACGGCAGGGACAGGGCGTGCGCCAGGTGCACGCCGCGCAGGGTGTCCAGGCAGGCCCGCCGCTCGCCCGTCCAGCCGATGCGGTCGAGATAGGCGTCGAGGTCGTACTGCTCGGTGTCGGCCATACCCCGAACCTACGCGAGACCGTCCCTGGGCCGCGGCCCCGGGATCTCCAGCCGCACCGCGCACGACTTGAACTCCGGCATCCCCGACGTGGGGTCCAGGGCCGGGTTGGTGAGGGTGTTGGCGCGGCCCTCGCCCGGCCAGTGGAAGGGCATGAAGACGGTGTCCGGGCGGATGGTGGCGGTGACCCGCGCCGGCGCCACGGCCCGGCCCCGCCGGGAGACCACCGCGACCGGGTCGCCGTCGGACGCCCCCAGCCGGGCCGCGAGCCGCGGATGCAGCTCCACGAACGGTCCCGGCGCCGCCGCGTTCAGCTCCGCCACCCGCCGGGTCTGCGCCCCCGACTGGTACTGCGACACCACCCGGCCGGTGGTCAGCAGCAGCGGATACTCGTCGTCCGGCTCCTCGGCGGTCGCCCGGTGCACGACGGGGACGAACCGGGCGCGACCGTCGACGGTGGCGAACCGCTCGAGGAACAGCCGCGGCGACCCGGGATGCACCCCGGGCACGGGAACGGGGGCCGGGCCGGCAGCGCTGCCGGGGACACGGCCGGAGGCCACCTGGCTGCCGTCCGCCCGCGCCACGGCGAGATCCTCCCGCCGTGCCGCCGCGCCGCTGTCCGCGCCCGGCGCCGTGCCGTGACCGGCGCCGTCTGTCCCCCCGGCATCCGCACGCGGTGCCACGCCCGCGTCAGCGCCCCCGCCGGCGTCCGCGCCCCCGGCGGCGCCGGTGACCCCCTCAGCCCCTGCCACCCTGCTCGCGTCTTTGGCCGGGGCCCTACGCGTGGCCCCGTGGGCGTCTGCGTTCCCGGCGGCGCCGGTGGACCCGTCGGCGTCCGCGCCCCCGGCGGCGTCGGTGACCCCGCCTGCGGCCGTCCCGCCCGCGGTGGCGCTCCCGGTCTCCGGGGTGGGTGGTTCGGCCGGGCAGGGCCAGAAGACGCCGTTCTCCTCGGCGAGGCGGCGGTAGGTGATGCCCGAGTAGTCCGCGGGGCCGCCCGCGCTGGCTCGGCGGAGTTCCTCGAAGACCTCCTCGGGGTCGGTCGGGAAGCCCTTCTCCACCCCGAGCCGGGCGGCCAGCTCGTGCAGGACGTACAGGTCGGTGCGGACGCCGGGCGGGGGAGCGACGGCCTGGCGGCGCAGCAGGACCCTGCCCTCCAGGCTGGTCGTCGTGCCGGTCTCCTCCGCCCACTGGGCGACCGGCAGCACGACGTCCGCCAGCTCCGCCGTCTCCGACAGGACGACGTCGGCCACGGCCAGGAAGTCCAGCGAGCGCAACCGCTCCTCGACGTGGGCCGCGCGGGGGGCGGACACCACCGGGTTGGAGCCCATCAGCAGCAACGTCCGCACGTCCGTGCCGAGGGCGTCGAGGAGTTCGTACGCGCTGCGCCCCGGGCCGGGAAGCGCGTCCGGGTCCACGCCCCACACCCCGGCCACGTGCCGCCGGGCCTCCGGATCGTCGAGCTTGCGGTAGCCGGGCAACTGGTCGGCTTTCTGGCCGTGTTCGCGTCCGCCCTGCCCGTTGCCCTGCCCGGTCAGACACCCGTACCCGGACAGCGGGCGCCCCGCCCGCCCGGTGGCCAGGCACAGGTTGATCCACGCACCCACCGTGTCCGTGCCCTTGGACTGCTGTTCCGGCCCGCGCGCGGTGAGCACCATCGCCGCCTCCGGTGCGCAGAACATCCGTACCGCCTCACGGAGCCGCGGCACGGGCACGCCGGTGATCCGCTCCACGTACTCCGGCCAGTGCGCCATCGCCGCGGCCCGGGCCTCCGCCCAGCCGGTGGTCCGCTCCCGGATGTACTCCTCGTCCGTCCGCCCCTCCGCGACCACCAGGTGCAGCAGGCCGAGCGCGAGGGCGAGATCGGTGCCTGGGCGCGGCGCGAGGTGCAGGTCGGCCTGTTCGGCGGTCTTCGTCCGGCGCGGGTCCACGACGATCAGCGTGCCGCCGTTCTCCCGGAGTTCCGTGAAGAAGCGCAGCGCCGGCGGCATGGTCTCGGCGAGATTGGAGCCGACGAGGATCACACAGCCGGTCCGCGGGATGTCCTCCAGCGGGAACGGCAGCCCCCGGTCGAGTCCGAACGCCTTCGTGCCCGCCGCGGCGGCCGACGACATGCAGAAGCGGCCGTTGTAGTCGATCTGCGAGGTGCCCAGCACCACCCGCGCGAACTTGCCGAGGGCGTACGCCTTCTCGTTGGTCAGCCCGCCCCCGCCGAACACCCCGAGCGCGTCCGCGCCGTACCGCTCCCGGGCCGCCCCGAGCCGCTCGGCGATCCGGTCCAGCGCCTGGGGCCAGTCGGCCTCCACCAGCCGGCCGCCCTCCCGGACCAGCGGTACGGTCAGCCGTGCCGCCGGCGACAGCACCTGCGCCGCCGTGCGGCCCTTGCCGCACAGCGCGCCCCGGTTGACGGGGAAGTCCGGGCGCTCGGTGACCTCGACGCCCCCCTGGGACAGGGGCGTGAGCGTCATCCCGCACTGAAGGGCGCAGTACGGGCAGTGGGTGGGCGCCGAGGTGTTCTCCATGCCGCCCAGCGTGCGTCCGGCGTGTTACGCCCCCTGGCCGGATCCCGTTACACGCCCGGCACGGCGACCTCCCCGCGCCGGTCCGGGGACCGTGAGGACGCGGTCACCGACCGGCGGCCAGCGCCCGCGCCACCCCCGGTTCCCTGGGTCCCAGGAACCGCGGGTCCGGCCGGAACACCGCGTCCAGCGCAGCCTTGCCCGCCGCGAACACCTCACGTGTGCCGCCGTAGTACCAGGTCGCGTCGTGCTTCGCGTCGACCCCGACGCCGTACGACGCCACGCCCGCGGCCTCGCACAGCGCGACCGCCCGCCGGATGTGGAAGCCCTGGCTGATCAGCACCGCCCGGTCCACTCCGAAGATCTTCCTGGCCCGGACGCAGGAGTCCCAGGTGTCGAAGCCGGCGTAGTCGCTGACGATGCGCGAGTCCGGCACGCCGTGCCGGGTCAGATAGGTGCGCATGGCGTCCGGCTCGTCGTAGTCCTTCCGGCTGTTGTCCCCGGTGACGAGGACGACCTCGATCCGCCCCGCGTGGTACAGCCGGGCCGCCGCGTCCAGCCGGTGCGCGAGGTACGGCGACGGTTCCCCCTGCTTCCACAGCCCCGCCCCGAACACCATCGCCACCTCGGTGTGCGGCACGTCGGCCGTGGTGCGCAGCCGGTCGGCCGTGGACACGTACAGCCAGGTCACCGGCAGCAGTGCCAGCACGCACCCGGCCATCAGGGCCTGCACCAGCCGCCGCTGGCCGGCACGGCTGCGCGGCAGCCGCGGTCGACGGATCCTCATACGCCCCCCAGAGATCGCTTCCGATCCGGAGGACGCGACCGGCGCCTGTCCGGTTTCGCCTCACACCCCGCGTCCGTCCACGGTGAAACGGCGGAAAACACCCGTGACGGGCCGGCAACGGCGACGCAACCTCCGACCGACAGGATCGTTCCATGACGGCGTCGAACCCACGCAGCGACGAGCCCCGCGCCCCCCTCGGCCACACGGCGCACCCGAGGACCGGCAGCGCCGGCCGCCCCACCGGCCGGCTCCGGCTCGTCCCCCCGCTCCGGCCCCGCCACCCGGCCCCGCCCGCCCTCGTCCTGGTCGCCCACGGCAGCCGCGACCCCCGGGCGCTCACCACCGTACGGGCCCTGGCCGAACAGGTCCGCGCGCTGCGCCCCGGCCTGCCGGTCCACCTGGGCCACGTCGAACTGAACGCGCCCCTGCTGCCCGACACCCTCGCCGCCCTCGGCGACACCCCCGCCGTCCTGGTCCCGCTGCTCCTCGGCCGCGGCTACCACGTCCGGCAGGACATCCCCGCGATGGCCGCCGCCGCACCGGCACGCGCACGCGTGGCCGCCCCGCTCGGCCCGCACCCGCTCCTCGCCCGCACCCTGCACGACCGCCTCCTGGAGGCCGGCTGGCCCACTGCCATGGACGCCGCCACACGGCGCACCAGCGCGGTGATCCTCGCCGCGGCCGGTTCCCGCGACCCCGACTCGGCCGCCGACACCCGCCGCACCGCCCGCCTGCTCTCCGCCCGCCTCGGCGTCCCCGTCGTCCCCGCGTACGCCTCCGCGGCGGCACCGGCGGTCCCGGCCGCGCTGCGGGCCCTGGCGGCACGCGGCCGGCACCGGGTGGCGGTCGCGTCGTACTTCACGGCCCCGGGCCGCTTCGCCACCCAGTGCGCGGCCCAGGCCCCGTGGCTCGCCTCGGCCCCCCTGGGCGCGCACGAGGCGATGGCCCGCCTGGTGATGCACCGGTACGACCAGGCACACGTGAGCCGGGAGCCGGAACTGGCCTCCGCCTGAGGGCACGGCAGGGGGCAGCCCGCTTTTTGTCGGTGCCGCCCCGTACTGTCGAACCATGGAAGGCACCGCAGGCACCGCAGGCACCGCAGACACCACAAGCACCGCAGGGACCGGCACCGCACTCACGTCGGCATACGACCCGGCGTCGGCCGACCGCTGGGCCCCCGAGCCGGACAAACGCCCCGGCCGCACCGCCTTCCAGCGCGACCGCGCCCGCGTCCTGCACTCCGCCGCCCTGCGCCGCCTGGCGGGCAAGACCCAGGTGGTCACCCCCGGGACGCGCAGCCTGGTGTGGGACGCCAGCCCCCGCACCCGCCTCACCCACTCCCTGGAGTGCGCACAGGTCGGCCGGGAGCTGGGCGCGGCCCTCGGCTGCGACCCCGACCTGGTCGAGGCGGCCTGCCTCTCCCACGACCTCGGCCACCCGCCCTTCGGCCACAACGGCGAGCACGCGCTGAACGAGTTCGCCGACGACTGCGGCGGTTTCGAGGGCAACGCCCAGTCCCTGCGGCTGCTCACCCGCATCGAACCCAAGCGCTTCACCCCGCGGGGCTCCGTCGGTCTCAACCTCACCCGCGCCACCCTCGACGCCGCCACCAAGTACCCCTGGCCGCGCGGCGCGCACCCCACCGACCCCGGGTCGGGGAAGTTCGGCGTGTACGAGGACGACCGCCCGGTGTTCGACTGGGTCAGGCAGCACGCCCCCGGCAGCCGCACCTGCTTCGAGGCGCAGGTGATGGACTGGTCGGACGACGTGGCCTACTCGGTGCACGACGTGGAGGACGGTCTGCACGCGGGCCACATCGACCCCGGCTGCCTGCGCGCCGAACCGGAACGGCAGGCGGTGTTCGAGGCCGCCGTCGGCCGGTACGTCCCCGCGGACACCGACCCGGCGGAACTCGCCGCCGCCCTGGACCGCCTCCTGGACCAGGAGTGGTGGCCGCACGGCTACGACGGCACGGCGGTGGCACAGGCCCGCCTGAAGGACGCCACCAGCCAGCTCATCGGCCGGTTCTGCCTGGCCGCGGAGGGCGCCACCCGGGCCGCGTACGGCACCGGCCGGCTCACCCGCTACGGCGCCGAACTCGTCGTACCCCGCGCCGCCCGCATGGAGTGCGCGGTGCTCAAGGCGGTCGCCGACCGGTTCGTCATACAGCGCGCCGAGCAGGAGCGGCTGCGTGCCGACCAGCGGGTGATCGTCGCGGAGCTGGCCGAGGCGCTCACCGCCCGCGCCCCGGACGGCCTGGACCCGCAGTTCCGGGCGCTGTTCGGTGCGGCGGCCGACGACCACGCGCGCAAGCGGGTGATCGTCGACCAGATCGCCTCCCTCACCGACGCCTCCGCCCTCTCGCTGCACGCGAGACTGACGGGACGACTGTGAAGCGGATGTGACCGTCCGTGGCCTGAACGGGTCACACCCTCTTCCCGCATCACGCTGCGTGCGGGAGGCTCGCAGGTGGCGGCACCCTTATGAGGAGGCATCACGTGGTCGACGCGGATCAGACATTCGTCATCGTCGGAGGCGGTCTCGCCGGCGCGAAGGCGGCGGAGACGCTCCGGGCGGAGGGCTTCACCGGCCGGGTGATACTGATCTGCGACGAACGCGACCACCCCTACGAGCGCCCGCCGCTGTCCAAGGGCTACCTGCTCGGCAAGGAGGAACGCGACAGCGTCTTCGTGCACGAGCCCGCCTGGTACGCGCGCAACGACATCGAGCTGCACCTCGGGCAGACCGTCGACCGCATCGACCGCGCGGCGAAGACGGTCCGCTTCGGCGACGACGGCACGCTCGTCCGCTACGACAAGCTGCTCCTGGTCACCGGCGCCGAACCCCGCCGCCTCGACATCCCGGGCACCGATCTCACGGGCGTCCACCATCTGCGCCGGCTGTCCCACGCCGAACGGCTGAGGCGCGTACTGGCCGCGCTCGGCCGGGACAACGGGCACCTCGTGATCGCCGGCGCCGGCTGGATCGGCCTGGAGGTCGCGGCGGCGGCCCGCGAGTACGGCGCGGAGGTCACGGTGATCGAACCGGCCCCGACCCCGCTGCACGGCGTCCTCGGCCCCGAGCTGGGCAACGTCTTCGCGGAGCTGCACCGCGAGCACGGCGTCCGCTTCCGCTTCGGCGTCCGGCTCACGGAGATCGTCGGACAGGACGGCATGGTCCTCGCCGCCCGCACGGACGACGGCGAGGAACACCCCGCGCACGACGTCCTCGCCGCGATCGGCGCCGCTCCCCGCACCGGCCTCGCGGAGGCCGCGGGGCTGGAGACCGCCGACCCGGCGCTCGGCGGCGGCATCGTCGTCGACGAGCGGCTGCGCACCGGTGACCCCGACATCTACGCGGCCGGCGACGTGGCGTCCTTCCCGCTCGCCCTGATCGGCACCCGGCTGCGCGTCGAGCACTGGGCCAACGCCCTGAACGGCGGACCGGCCGCCGCCCGCTCCATGCTCGGCAGGGACGTCGTCCACGACCGTGTGCCGTACTTCTTCAGCGACCAGTACGACATGGGCATGGAGTACAGCGGATGGGCACCGCCGGGCTCGTACGACGAGGTGGTGATCCGCGGCGACGCCGGGAAACGGGAGTTCATCGCGTTCTGGGTCCAGCAGGGCCGCGTACTGGCCGGGATGAACGTGAACGTGTGGGATGTCACAGAACAGATCCAGCGGCTCGTCCGTTCCCGGTCCCCGGTGAACATCGAGGCACTCTCGGACCCGCACGTACCCCTCGACAGCCTCACCTCCTGACCACCGCGCGCACCGGCACTGCCGCGCCACCCCCGTAGAATTCACGCGTGGCAGGACGGATCAACGACGAGGACGTGAAGGCGGTTCGGGACGCGGTCCCGATCGACGCCGTGGTCTCCGAGTACCTCCAGCTGCGCGGCGCGGGCGGCGGCAACCTCAAGGGCCTGTGCCCGTTCCACGACGAGAAGTCGCCGTCCTTCCAGGTCAGCCCCAGCAAGGGACTCTTCCACTGCTTCGGCTGCCAGGAGGGCGGCGACACCATCACCTTCGTGATGAAGGTGGACCACCTCTCGTTCTCGGAGGCGGTCGAGCGCCTCGCCGCCCAGGCCGGCATCACCCTGCGGTACGAGGAGGGCGGATACAACCCGGCCCACCAGCGCGGTGAGCGGATCCGCCTGGTCGAGGCGCACAAGATCGCCGCGCAGTGGTACGCGGAGCAGCTCGCCACCAGCCCCGAGGCCGAGACCGGCCGGGTCTTCCTCGCCGAACGCGGCTTCGACCAGGCCGCCGCCGTCCACTTCGGCGTCGGCTACAGCCCCCAGGGCTGGGACCACCTCACCCGTTACCTGCGCGGCAAGGGCTTCAGCGACAAGGAACTGCTCCTGTCCGGCCTGGCGCAGGAGGGCCGCCGGGGCCCCATCGACCGGTTCCGGGGCCGCCTGATGTGGCCGATCCGGGACATCGGCGGCGAGGTCGTCGGCTTCGGCGCCCGCAAGCTGTACGAGGCGGACAACGGCCCGAAGTACCTCAACACCCCCGACACGGCGATCTACAAGAAGAGCCAGGTCCTGTACGGCATCGACCTGGCCAAGAAGGAGATCGCGAAGGCGAGCCGAGCGGTCGTGGTCGAGGGCTACACCGACGTCATGGCCTGCCACCTCGCCGGGGTGACGACGGCCATCGCGACCTGCGGCACGGCCTTCGGCGGCGACCACATCAAGATCCTGCGCCGGCTGCTGATGGACAACGGCAGCGCCCGCGTCATCTTCACCTTCGACGGTGACGCGGCCGGCCAGAAGGCCGCCCTGCGCGCCTTCGAGGACGACCAGAAGTTCGCCGCCGAGACGTACATCGCGATCGCCCCCGACGGCATGGACCCCTGCGACCTGCGCCTCGCCAAGGGCGACGAGGCCGTCGCCGACCTGGTCCAGCCCCGCACCCCGCTCTTCGAGTTCGCGCTCCGCCAGATCCTCAGCCGCTACGACCTCGACACCCCGGCCGGCCGGGCCGCCGCCCTGGACGAGGCCGCCCCGATCGTCGCCCGGATCAAGAACAGCGGCGCCCAGCACGAGGTCGCCGTCGAACTGGCCGGCATGCTCGGCATCCTCGACACCCAGTTCGTCGTCCGCCGGGTCGGCCAGCTGGCCCGCTGGGCCCGCGACCGCGGCGGCAAGGGCGACCCGAGGCAGGGCCCGTCCCGCCCGGCCGACCCCCGGTGGGCCGAAGCACCCCGCCCCACCGGCGGCCCGGCGCTGACCCTGCGCAACCCCGTCCACGCCGCCGAACGCGAGCTGCTCAAACTCGCTCTGCAGCGGCCCGAACTGGTCTCCCCGGCGTTCGACGCCTACGGCATGGACGAGTTCACCGCCCCGCCGTACGCCGCCGTGCGCCAGGCCGTCGCGGAGGTGGGCGGCGCCGAGTACGGCGTGTCCGACCCGCAGGAGTACGTCGTGCGGGTGCGGGACGCCGCCCCCGACGACACCGTCCGCGCGATGGTCACCGAGCTGGCCGTCGAGCCGATCCTGCGCCGCACGGTGGACGAGACGTACGCCGGCACGGTCCTGGTGCAGGTCCGCCGCCGGGCCGTGGAGCGCCGTATCCGCGACATCCAGTCCCAGCTGACCCGTCTCGCCGCCGGCGGTGACCCGGCCCGGCTTGCCGCCGTCCAGAACGAGGTGTGGGTCCTCCAGCAGTACGACCAGGCCCTGCGCGAGCGCGGCGCGGAAGCGCTCTAGTCCCGGCGATTTCTGGGCTCCCGGGATCCCGCCAGGTCAGCGGCGGGGTCGGGGCCGCCGGTCCGGGTACGGTCAGCGGGCGGTCACGGACCGGATGCAAAAAGTCACCGCACGCCCCTCGTGGCGGCGTTGTCCCGTACTCCACACTGGGGGCCGGTGCCCGAGTCCTCGGAGCGCAGGCCGTCGACTCCCCGCTCCCGAAGTGCCGCTGCCGCACGCCTTCAGCAGCGATCATCCTGGAGGTCGCCCACGTGCAGACCCGGACCCTCGCCCAGACCGACACCAGCACCAGCACCACCGCGGACCAGCCGGACGCGGAGACGGACGTCCTCGGGGCCGTGCCCCCGCAGAGCCGTGCCGCCCGGCAGCCGGAGGCCCCGGCCGCCGGGGTGCTCGAGGAGGACCCCGGGGAACCGGCGGAACCGGCCGAACCGGCTCAGACCGAGGAGGCCGACGAGGCCGCCGAACCCGTCGAGGTCCCGGCCGTCGCCCGTGCCGAGTCCGGCGGGCCCTCGGCCGACCTGTTCCGCCAGTACCTGCGCGAGATCGGCCGTATCCCCCTGCTCACCGCCGCCGAGGAGGTCGAGCTGGCCCGCCGGGTCGAGGCCGGCCTGTTCGCCGAGGAGAAGCTGAGCAGCACGCCCGACCTGGACAGCCGGCTGGCGCAGGACCTGGACCGGCTCGTGGTCATGGGCCGGATGGCCAAGCGCCGGCTCATCGAGGCCAACCTGCGCCTGGTGGTGTCCGTCGCCAAGCGGTACGTGGGCCGCGGCCTGACCATGCTGGACCTCGTCCAGGAGGGCAACCTCGGGCTCATCCGGGCCGTGGAGAAGTTCGACTACGCGCGCGGTTACAAGTTCTCCACGTACGCCACCTGGTGGATCCGCCAGGCCATGTCCCGGGCCCTGGCCGACCAGGCCCGCACCATCCGCGTCCCGGTCCACGTCGTGGAGCTGATCAACCGGGTCGTCCGCGTCCAGCGGCGGATGCTCCAGGAGCGCGGCTGCGAGCCGACGGCCGACGAGGTCGCCGCCCACCTGGACCTGTCGCCCGAGCGCATCGGCGAGGTGCTGCGGCTCGCCCAGGAGCCGGTGTCGCTGCACGCCCCGGTCGGCGAGGAGGACGACGTCGCCCTCGGGGACCTCATCGAGGACGGCGACGCGGCCAGTCCCGTGGAGTCGGCGGCGTTCCTGCTGCTGCGCGAACACCTGGAGGTGGTGCTGTCCACGCTGGGGGAGCGGGAGCGGAAGGTCGTCCAGCTCCGCTACGGCCTGGCCGACGGCCGCCCCCGCACCCTGGAGGAGATCGGCCGCATCTTCGGGGTGACCCGGGAGCGGATACGGCAGATCGAGTCCAAGACCCTGAACAAACTCCGCGACCATGCCTTCGCGGACCAGCTCAGGGGCTACCTGGACTGAAGCCGGGGGCCGCCGTGCGACGGCCCCCCGAACGAAAGACCCTAGTCCACCTCGGCGACGGCCTGGGCGAACTGGGCCTGGTACAGGCGGGCGTAGGCGCCGCCGGCGGCCAGCAGTTCCGCGTGCGCGCCCTGTTCCACGATGGACCCGTTCTCCATGACGAGGATGACGTCGGCGTCCCGGATCGTCGACAGCCGGTGCGCGATCACGAACGACGTACGTCCGGCCGCCAGTTTGGCCATCGCCTTCTGGATCAGCACCTCCGTGCGCGTGTCGACGGAACTCGTCGCCTCGTCCAGCACCAGGATCACCGGGTCGGACAGGAACGCCCGCGCGATGGTGATCAGTTGCTTCTCGCCGGCGCTGACGCCCGTGCCCTCGTCGTCGATCACGGTGTCGTACCCGTCGGGGAGCGTGCGCACGAACCGGTCGGCGTGCGCCGCCCGTGCCGCCTCCTCGATCTCCCCGCGCGTGACCTCCCGCGAGGCGCCGTACGCGATGTTCTCCGCGATGGTGCCGCCGAACAGCCAGGTGTCCTGGAGCACCATGCCGATCCCGGACCGGAGTTCGTCGCGGGACATCTTCCGGATGTCGACCCCGTCGAGCGTGATCCGCCCGCCGGAGACGTCGTAGAACCGCATCAGCAGGTTGACCAGTGTGGTCTTGCCCGCACCGGTCGGGCCGACGATCGCCACCGTGTTCCCCGGCTCCACCGTGAGGGTCAGGTCCTCGATCAGCGGCTTCTCGGGGTCGTACCGGAACGACACGTGCTCCAGCCGCACCCGGCCGCGCAGCTCCTCGGGCCGCTCGCCCGGCAGCGGATCCGCCTCCTGCTCCTCCGCGTCCAGGAGTTCGAAGACCCGCTCGGCCGAGGCCACACCGGACTGCACCAGGTTCGCCATCGACGCGACCTGCGTCAGCGGCATCGAGAACTGCCGCGAGTACTGGATGAAAGCCTGCACGTCACCGATGGACAGGGCGCCGGACGCGACCCGCAGCCCGCCGACGACCGCCACCAGCACGTAGTTGAGGTTCGACACGAACATCATCAGCGGCTGCATGACACCGCTGTTGAACTGCGCCTTGAACCCGGCCTCGTACAGCGCCTCGTTCTGCTCGGCGAACTGCTGCGCCGACTCCTCCTGCCGCCCGAAGACCTTCACCAGGGCGTGCCCGGTGTACATCTCCTCGACGTGCGCGTTCAGTCTGCCGGTGGACCGCCACTGCTGCACGAAGTGCGGCTGCGACCGCTTGCCGACCCGGGTGGCGACCACGAACGACAGCGGTACGGTGACGAGCGCGACCAGCGCCAGGATCCAGGAGACCCAGAACATCATCGCGAGCACGCCGACGATGGTCAGCACCGAGTTGATCAGCTGGCCCATCGACTGCTGGAGCGTCTGCCCGATGTTGTCGATGTCGTTGGTCGCGCGGGACAGCACCTCACCGCGCTGACGCTTGTCGAAGTACGACAGCGGCAGCCGCGACAGCTTCTTCTGCACGTCCTCCCGCAGCCGGTACATGGTGCGGTTCACGGCCCGGTTCACCAGCCGGGTCGCGACCGCCATCAGCAGGCCGGCGACCAGGAACGTGCCGAGCGCGAACAGCAGGACGCGGCCGACGGCGTCGAAGTCGATGCCCTGGCCGGGCGTGAAGTCGGTGCCCTGCAGCATGTCCGCGACCTGGCCCTGGCCGTGCTCGCGCATCCTCGCCAGGACCTGCGCCTTCGTGGCGCCGTCCGGCATCTGCCGGCCGATGATGCCGGAGAACACCAGGTCGGTGGCCCGGCCGAGGATCTTCGGGCCGATCACGCTCAGGCCCACGCTCACGACCACGCAGAGCAGCAGCGTGTAGATCGTGACGCGTTCCGGTCTGAACTGGGCGACGAGCCGTTTGCCCGACCCCTTGAAGTCCATCGAGCGCTGGTCGGGGCCGCCCCCGGCCATCATGCGTCCCATGGGCCCGGCCATCAGGCGGCCTCCGCTTCCGTCAGCTGGGAGAGCACGATCTCCCGGTAGGTCTCGTTGGACGCCATGAGTTCGGCGTGCCGGCCGGAGCCGACCACGCGGCCCTCGTCGAGCACGATGATCCGGTCGGCGTCCCGGATGGTCGCCACCCGCTGGGCGACGATGACGACGGTCGCCTCGGCGGTCTCCCGGGCGAGCGCGGCACGCAGGGCCGCGTCCGTCGCGTAGTCGAGCGCGGAGAAGGAGTCGTCGAACAGGTAGATGTCGGGGCGCTGCACCAGGGTGCGGGCGATGGCCAGGCGCTGGCGCTGGCCGCCGGAGACGTTGGTGCCGCCCTGCGCGATCGGCGCGTCGAGGCCGCCCTCCAGCTTCCGCACGAAGTCCCCGGCCTGCGCCACCTCCAGCGCGTGCCACAGTTCCTCGTCGGTGGCGTCCGGGTTGCCGTAGCGCAGGTTGGTGGCGACGGTGCCCGCGAACAGGTACGGCTTCTGCGGGACGAGACTCACGGTCCTGGCGAGCAGCGGCTGATCGATGGTCCGCACGTCCACGCCGTTCACCAGCACCTCGCCCTCGGTGGCGTCGAACAGCCGGGGGACGAGTCCGAGCAGCGTCGACTTGCCGCTGCCGGTGGAGCCGATCACGGCGGTCGTCTCGCCGGGCCGGGCCACCAGGCAGACGGCCTTCAGCACCGGCTCCTCGGCGCCCGGGTAACGGAAGCCCGCGTCCCGGATCTCCAGGTGTCCGTGCCCGCGCAGCTCCCGGACCGGGGCGGCCGGCGGCACGACGCTGGACTCGGTCCCGAGGACCTCCTGGATGCGCTCGGCGCACACCTCGGCGCGCGGCACCATCATGAACATGAAGGTCGCCATCATCACCGACATGACGATCTGCATCAGATAGGCGAGGAACGCGGTCAGGTCACCGATCGCCATCTCGCCGCTGTCGATCCGGTGGGCGCCGAACCAGACCACCGCGAGGGACGACAGGTTCACCACCGTCATGACGATCGGGAACATCAGGGCGAGCATCCGGCCGGTGGCCAGCTGCATCCCGGTCAGCTCGGCGTTCGCCTCGCCGAACCGGCCCTGCTCGTACTCGTCGCGGACGAAGGCGCGGATCACCCGGTTGCCGGTGATCTGCTCGCGCAGCACCCGGTTCACCGTGTCCAGGCGGACCTGCATCGACCGGAACAGCGGGCGCAGCCGGCGCACGATGAGCGTCACGGAGACGCCGAGCACGGGTACGACCGCGGCCAGCACCCCGGACAGCGGTACGTCCAGGCCGAGCGCCAGCACGATCCCGCCCACGCACATGATGGGCGCCGACACCATCAGGGTGAACGTCATCAGGGCCAGCATCTGGACCTGCTGCACGTCGTTCGTCGTACGGGTGATGAGCGAGGGAGCCCCGAAGTGACCTACCTCACGCGCGGAGAAGGACTGGACCCGGTCGAAGACGGCACCGCGCACGTCCCGGCCGAGGGCGGAGGCGGTCCGGGCGCCGTAGTAGACGGCACCGATGTTGCACACGACCTGGGCCAGCGAGATGCCGATCATCAGGGCGCCGAAGGTCAGTATGTACCCGGTGTCACCCTTCACGACTCCGTTGTCGATGATGTCGGCGTTCAGCGTGGGCAGGTAGAGCGTGGCGCAGGTCTGGAGGAACTGGAGCAGCACCAGGAAGGCGATGGGTTTCTTGTAGGGCCTGAGATAGGTCCGCAGAAGTCGTATGAGCACGCTACGTCTCTCGGAGTCGGCGACAGGGGCTGGACGGTTGCCCCTGGCCCCTATCGTCGTGCACGCCACCCGTGTTACCCCAACCGATTAACCCGACCGGTCCGGTGCGCGCGTGCGTCAGGGACCGAACGCCCCCGGATGGGTCTGCTCCCGCACCGCCGTGAACTGCTGCCGTACCGCCTGTCCCACCGCCAGTTCCTCGCCGGGTTCCAGGACCTGCGCCGCCGCGCCCTGCCAGGCCGGCGGGTTCCGGGGGTCGAGGGTGCCCTGTGACACCCCGAGCGCCCAGGCCGCCTGGCGGGCCGCGCCGATCGCCGCGTAGTCCGCGGGCTGCGGTACGACGACCTGCGCGCCGAACAGCGAGGGCGCCGAGGCCTGCACGGCGGGCAGTTCGGCGGCCGGGCCGAGCAGGAAGATCCGCCGCACCGCCACACCCCGTCCGCGCAGCACGTCCAGCGCGTCGGCGAGCCCGCACAGCATGCCCTCGAACGCCGCCCGCGCCAGGTGCTCCGGCTTCATCGACTCCCGCCGCAGTCCCGAGAGGGTCCCCGCGGTGTGCGGCAGGTTCGGCGTCCGCTCGCCCTCCAGATAGGGCAGCAGCACCAGGCCGTGCGCCCCCGGCGTGGACTTCGTCGCCAGGTCGGACAGGCTCTCCAGGTCCGGCAGCCCGAGCAGTTCGGCGGTGCCGCGCAGCGTGCGTACGGCGTTCAGGGTGGTGACGACCGGCAGGTGCATGCCGGTGGCGTCGGCGAGGGAGGTGATCATCCCGGACTGGTCGGTGAGCGCCTCCGGATGCACGGCCATCACGGATCCGGACGCCCCGAGCGACACGACGGCGTCCCCGAGCCCGATGCCGAGCCCGAACGCGGCGGCCATGGTCTCCCCGGTCCCGGCGGAGATCAGCAGCCCCTCCGGAGTCGTACCGGCCGCGTCCGAGGGGCCGATGACCTCCGGCAGCATCGCCTGGTGACCGAGTGCCAGCTCGACCAGTTCGGGCCGGTAGGCGCCGGTGGCGGCCGACCAGTACCCGGTGCCGGAGGCCCCGCCGCGGTCGGTGGTGCGGCGCACCGGCCGCCCGAGCAGCTGCCAGACGAGCCAGTCGTGGGCCTGGAGCAGCACGGCGGCGCGCCGCGCGTTCTCCGGTTCGTTCTTCGCGAGCCAGCGCAGCTTGGTGACCGGCTGGGCGGCCTGCGGAACACTTCCGACGGCCTGCGCCCAGGCCTCCCGTCCGCCGAGCGCGTCCACGAGGTCCGCCGCCGCGACCTGCGCGCGTTTGTCGCCGCCGACCAGCGCCGGGCGGACGGTGTTGCCCTGGGCGTCCAGCGGGATCAGCGCGTTCTGCTGCGAGGAGACGCCGATGGCCTGTACGCCCTCCAGCAGACCGCCGCCCGCGGCCTCGCCCAGGGAGAGCAGCCAGGCCTGCGGGTCGACGTCACTGGGCCGCCCCCCGTCCGGCGCGTCGACCGGATGGGGGGCGTACCCCTGCCTCAGCACGGCGCCCGTGTCCGTGTCGCAGACCACGATGCGCGTGAAATCGGGCGAGCTGTCCAAGCCGGCGACTATCCCCATGCCTACGAATTTTGCCGCATCCGCGGGGCTGGTCCGGCCGAGGGGCGGCGGCGGTCGCCGGCGCCGCGCGACGAGCCTCAGGTGTTGCTGGTGCCCCAGTCGTCCTCACGGTGGCCGTTGACGCCGCGCTCACGCAGGGACCGCACCCGCTGGGCGACGGCCTCCGGGACGCGGTCGCCGACCTTGTCGCTGACCGTGTGGAACGCCTTGCCGGCGTAGACGCGGCCCTGCTGGGCGGCCGTCTCGGCGGTGTTGCGCACGGCTGGGTTCTGGGTTACCTGCCGTGCGGACTTCTTCAACTGCTCGTAGCGCTCCCGTCCGGCCCTCGTGCCGAGTACGTAACCGAGGGACAGTCCGGCGAGGAACGTGAGCCGGTAGCGCATGGCTGCCACCCTTCCCGTGCGTAGGTTTCTGGTGCGGCGCGGCGCCCCGAGGGGAACCGATTGGCGAAGCACCCCCCTGCTTGCGCTAATGTATGTGACGCAGCGAGCGCCCGCCCCCTGGCGAATACCCAGGTAGGCGCGATCGATGCAATCGAGGCGATCCTCCGTAGCTCAATTGGCAGAGCAGCCGGCTGTTAACCGGCAGGTTACTGGTTCGAGTCCAGTCGGGGGAGCTTCGGTCCTCCGTAGCTCAATTGGCAGAGCAGCCGGCTGTTAACCGGCAGGTTACTGGTTCGAGTCCAGTCGGGGGAGCGCTGAACGAGGGCCCCCGCAGGGGTCCTTTTTCATGTCCGCGGGAACCGCCGTGCCCGGCGTCGCCGTCCTCGGGATCATGAGCAGCGCGAAGCCGACCATCCGAAGCAGGAGATCGTATGAGCGGCTATGCTGCGGCAGACGACGCGCACACATGTACGCGACACGCCGCTATGGGGCGGTAGCTCAGCCGGTTAGAGCAGCGGACTCATAATCCGTCGGCCGTGGGTTCGAGTCCCACCCGCCCCACCGCCAAATCGGTCGGAGGAATCTTCCGACCCGCGAGAACAGAGGACGGGGCCCCATGGACCGTGTGAGGCCCTCACTCTAGCCCCGCACCAGAATGCAGTGGACACTCGGCCGACACGGCGTGTCCGGCGTGCGGCTCATGGCCGATGGGCCGCACGTGCCGCGTGCTGCACGTGGACGACGACTTCGCCACCGTGGCGGCGGTCCTCGAGGAAGCACGGCAGTGCGACGCCCGCACCTGACGGCGTCCCCGATCCAGCCGGCCGCTGATGGCTGCCGCCCCCCGAGGCCGGGACGGCCTGCGCCGCCGGGCGGCTCCGGACCGCCGGTGACGGAGCGTCCGTCGTTCGGGGAGCCGCCCTGACGACCTCACAGGAGCTGCGAACGGTGGCCGCCACGCCGAGGCGGCCGTCCCCGTTCACTCGCGCGGGCCACGCGGTCGAACGGCCGTCCCCCTCCTTGTTCCTCACCCCTCCTTTCCTTGTTCCTCCCCGTCCCGCCCCCTTCCCGTTCACGTCCGCGTCCGGTGTTCCGCGTGCCGTGTCCCAGTCCCGTCGGGGGCGGTGCGCTGGGGCCGGGGCGTCCTTACGGTGAAGGGGTACCGCCTCTCCGTGAGGCGCCCACGCGGGCCGCGTCGGCAGGGCCGGGCCCGGAAGGAGAACGGTCGTATGCCAGCTGCGCCCCGGACCCCGCCCGGCACGCCGGACACCGCCCCCGCCGGCCCGGACCCGACCGGCCTGCCCGGCGCGGCGCGCCGGCTGGCCCCCGGCGCGGTCGCCCTGCGCCGCGCCCTGCACCGCACCCCGGAGACGGGCCTGCACCTGCCGGCCACCCAGCGCCTGGTCCTCGACGCCCTCGACGGCCTCGGCCTGGAGATCCGCACCGGCCGGGCCCTGTCCTCCGTGACCGCGACCCTCACCGGGGCCGCCGACGGCCCGACGATCCTGCTGCGCTCCGACATGGACGCGCTGCCGGTCACCGAGGACACCGGGCTGCCGTTCGCCTCGCGCACCTCCGGGCTGATGCACGCGTGCGGGCACGACGCCCACATGGCGATGCTGGTGGGCGCCGCACGGTTGCTGGCCGGGCGGCGCGACGCGCTCGCCGGGCACGTGGTGTTCATGTTCCAGCCCGGCGAGGAGGGCGACCACGGAGCCCGCCACATGATCGGCGAAGGGGTGCTGGAGGCGTCCGGCAGCCGGGCCGACGCGGCCTTCGCCCTGCACGTGCAGCCCACCCTGCCCGCCGGGACGGTGCGGCTGCGCCCCGGACCGCAGATGGCGGCCTCCGACCGGTTCCGGGTCCTCGTCCGCGGACGCGGCGGGCACGCCTCGGCACCGCACACCACATGTGACCCGGTGCCGGTGGCCTGCGAGATCGTGCTCGCCCTCCAGACGACGGTCGCCCGTGGCCTCGCCGCCGACGACAGCGCCGTCCTCAGCGTGACGCGGCTGGACGCGGGCACCGCCCCCGGCGTCGTCCCGGACACCGCGGAACTGGGCGGCACCGTGCGCACCCTGACCGCACGGACCCGGCAGCGGCTGCACGAGGCGATCGCCCGGGTCGCGCACGGGGTGGCGGCCGCGCACGGAGCGACGGCGGAGGCGACGGTCACACCCGGCTATCCGGTCACCGTCAACGACGCCGCGTTCACCGAGTTCGTCCTGCGCACGGCCGGGGAGGCGCTCGGCGCCGGGGCGGTGGGCGTGCTGCCGGCCGCGCAGCTGACGGCGGAGGACTTCTCCTACGTCCTCCAGGAGGTCCCCGGCGCCCTGGCCTTCCTCGGTGCCTGCCCGCCGGGCCTGGCCCCGGACGAGTCCCCGTCCCTGCACTCGTCCCGCACGGACATCGACGAGGAGGTCATCGCCACGGGCATCGCCTGCGAGGCCGCCGTGGCCCTGGCCTTCCTCGCCGGCCGCGGAGGGCGGCCTGCCCGGTGACCGCCCCGGACAACGGCCGCCTGCCCTGCCCCCTGGCATGGACCGCATCTCGACCGCTGGCAGCGCCACCCCGACGCGGTCTTCTCCACCACCTTCACCGGGTCCACGAGGGCCGTCACGACCACCAGGGCAACGAGGTCGTCTTCACCCCCGGCCTGCTCGCCGAGCTCGACCCGGCCACCTACGAACGTGACTGCCACAGCGCGGCCGTCGCCGAGACCGACGTGGGCCGGCACCTGGACGACCCCGCCCAGGCCCGCTGCCGCGAGGTCACCTACCTCGCCCTCACCCGCCACACGGCAGGTGCTCTTCGACCGCGAGGACCGCATGAGCACGGCCTGCGGACCGGAGGCCCCGCGTGCCCTTCGCCGACCACCGGCTGGCCGAGTACACCCTCAACCTCCCCTGGGTGACGAGGAGTTCCGGCGGCCGGGAGAAGAGCCCGCTGCGTGCGGACATGACGGGTCTGCTGCCCACGGCGGTCGACCAGCGCATCAGGACGCCGTACCCCTCCATCCGGGCCGAGGCCTGCAACCGGACCCTGCGTGAACGCCTCGCCGAGTTGGTCCGCCGCGGCGCCGGAGCAGGGCATGAGCCGGGCCGCGCGGGAGACGACCCTCCAGCTGGACGCCTGGCCGCGCACGTACGACGTGGACGTCGTGCTCCGGGCCGCTCCGGCCCGGACACGGAGCGGGGCACGGGCGGGCTCCCGGGCGCGCACGGGGTGATGGACGGCCCTGTCCGGCGGCCATACTTGTCCGCATGGAACGCATCGGGGGATACCTCGTCGAGCGCCGGCTCGGCGAGGGCGGCATGGGCACGGTCTATCTCGCACGGACGCGCGGCGGACGGCCCGTCGCGCTGAAGGTCGCCAAGGCCGAACTGGCCGCCGACCCGGTCTTCCGCGAGCGGTTCCGCAGCGAGGTCGAGGCCGCCCGGGCGGTGGGCGGCTTCCACACGGCGCCGGTGGTGGACGCCGACGCCACCGGCGACCCGCTCTGGCTGGCCACCGCCTACATCCCCGGGCCCACCCTCGCGGCCCGCCTCGCCGCCGAGGGCGCCATGGACGAGCCGCGGCTGCGGGCCCTGGGGGCCGCCCTGGCCGAGGCCCTGGAGTCCATCCACTCCTGCGGCCTGGTGCACCGCGACCTGAAGCCGGGCAACATCATCATGGCCGACGACGGTCCGCGGGTCCTGGACTTCGGCATCGCCCGGGCCGTGGAGTCCACCCGCCTCACCGCCACCGGCACCGCCTTCGGCACCCCCGGTTTCCTCGCGCCCGAGCAGGCCCTGGGGCACGACGTGACCGGCGCCGCCGACGTGTTCGCCCTCGGAGCCGTGCTGGTGGCGGCGGCGGGCGGCACCGCCTGGGGCGAGGGCACCCCGATGGGTCTGATGTACCGCTCGGTGCACGAGCCGCCGGACCTGTCCGCCGTACCGGCCGCCCTGGCCGACGTGGTGGCCGCCTGCCTGGCCAAGGAGCCCGCGGACCGGCCCACGCCCAGCGCGCTGCTGGACCGGCTGACCGGCTCCGCACCGCTGCCGGCCCACCCGCTGGCCCCGCCGTACCCGCCGACGACACGCACCGCCGCGCCCCCGCAGGTGCCGGCCACGCCCCCGCAGGTGTCCGCCGTGCCCCCGCCGGCGTTCCTCCCGGCGCCGCAGGGGTTCGGGGCGCCCCCGCCGCCCACGACACCGCCGTACCAGCAGCCCGTGCAGGCCGCCACGCCCCCGCACCTGCCCGTCACCGTGCCCCCGCCCCCCTACGGCTTCGGACCGCCGGTCCCGTACGGCAGCCCGGAGGCCGTGCTCGCCGACGCGCAGGCCGGTGTGGTCGTCAACGCCACCGGGGTGCTCCTGGAGCTCGCGGGCACCACCGCGGACTTCCCGTGGGACGAGATAGCGCACGTCGAACGCAGCTGGCGCGGCAACCGTCTCACCGTCACCGTGCGGCTGTGGGACGGCGGTGTGTACTCCTGCGAGCTGAACGCCCGCCGCAGGGCCCGGCTGAGCACCTGGCTGGCCCAGCTCGACCCGGTCCTCGGCCGGTACCTGAACCGCTAGGGTCTTTCGTTCGGATCAGGCCGGATCAGGGCGCGGCACCAGGGCCCGCGAGCCCGGCATGATCCGAACGAGAGGGCCTAGGGCAACGGCCCCGACGCGCGCACGACTTGACCCGTTCAGGCTTGAACGGGCCATGTCCTGGGCACGGACCTCCTACCGGCGTCCAGCCGGGGGGTGTCGGCAGGAGGAGGGCGTCATGGACCGTCGGATCCGGGTACGTGTCAGCCGGCGGCCCGCCGCGCCGCGCGGGCAGGAGATCGACCGCAGGACGCCCTCGGGACGCATCCTGCCGTACTGACCCGGACGGCCCCGGCAGCCGGCACGTCTCCCGCGCGTTCCGCCCCGCCCGGACCGGGGCGCGAGCACGGGGCGACGGCCCGCCGTGCCCCGGCTTCCGTCCCACCGGGGGGTGCGAGAGGCGCATACTGGGCAGCTGTGTACCTGTGCAGCTGGGAGATGGCGTGAGCGGAACCGAGCCGGAAAGGCCCCGACGGGCCGTTGTCCTGCCCACGCCCGCCGTGCCGCGACTCGTTGTGTACCCGCTGAGCGGACGGGCCGGACTGCGGGCGGCGGGCGAGGTCAGCCTGCCCACGCGCGACATCTGGGAACGTGCGCTGGAGCGGGCCGTTCACGAGGGCGATGACGTGTACCACCTGGAGCTTTCCGCCCTGACCTTCGTCGATGTCGCGGGCGCCGGCGCGCTGGCGGAAGCGGCCCGGCGCCGGGGCGAGCGACGGCGGCTGGTGCTGGACCGGCCCCCGGCCGCCCTGCCGCGGATACTGGACCTGCTGTGGCCCGGACTCCGGGGGATCGAGGTGTCGGCGTCATGACCGAAGTCGTGGAGGCCGTCGAGGCCACGGACCCGTTCGTGCACCCCGCGCTGTTCTACGGCGACGCGCGGGAGTACCTGTCCGGCACCGTCCCCTTCGTCCGGGCGGCGCTGGCGGCCGGGGAGCCCGTCGCGGTGGCGGTGCCCGGCGAGAACCTGCGTCTCATCCAGGACGAGCTGGGCGCCGACGGCGACGCCGTACGGTTCCTGGACATGCGGGAGGCCGGACGCAACCCCGGCCGGATCATCCCCGGCGTGCTGCGGGCCTTCGCCGACGCCCAGCCGCCCGGACGGCGGGTCCACATCATCGGCGAGCCGGTCTGGGCGGGCCGCAGTCCGGCCGAGTACCCGGCCTGCGCCCAGCACGAGGCACTGATCAACGCCGCGTTCCAGGGCCGCGAGATCACCATCCTGTGCCCCTACGACACCTCCCGCCTGGACGAGCGGGCGCTCGCCGACGCGCACGCCACCCACCCGGTGGTCATCCCGGCCGGCTCCGCGGGCGAGCGGACCAGCGCGGCCTACGACCCCGACGGGGTGGTCGCCCGCTACAACGAGCCGCTGCCACCGGTGCCGGACGGCCCGGACCTGCTCGCCGTCAGCTTCGACGAGGACGTGCTCGCCGCCGTCCGGCACTCGGCCACCGGCCACGGCGCCCGGCTGGGCCTGTCCGGCCTCGCGCTGGAGAACCTGGCGCTGATCACCGCCGAGCTGACCACCAACAGCGTGGTCCACGGCGGCGGCACGGGCGTGCTCACCGTGTGGCCCGACAGCGGGTACGTGCTGTGCCAGGTCCGTGACGGGGGCCGCCTCGCCGATCCGCTGGCCGGCCGCCGGCCCGCCGCCCGTGACCAGCGCGGCGGACGCGGTCTGCTGCTGGTCAACCTGGTGGCGGACCTGGTGCGGGTCCACACCGGGCCCGAGGGGACGACCATCCGGGCCTACCTGGGCCGCTGAGCCCGCCGCCGGCCTCAGGCAGCCAGGGGGTTGAGCACCAGCGGCTCGATCCGGCCCTCCAGCATGTCGCCCAGGCCCTGCGCCGCGCAGATGTCGGGCCGTTCGGCGATGTGCACGGGCATCCCCGTGGCCTGCCGCAGCATCTGGTCGAAGCCGGGCAGCCGCGCGGAGCCGCCGACCATCGTGATCCCGCGGTCGGCGAGATCGGCCACCAGGTCGGGCGGGCAGTCGCGCAGCACCTTGCCGATGCCGTCCAGCACGGCCGTCAGCGGGGTCTGGATCGCGTTCCGCACGGCGGCGGTGTCCACCCGCACGCTGCGCGGCAGGCCCGTCACCACGTCCCGGCCGTGGATCTCGGCGGACGCCGGCCCCTGCGGGGTGAGCCCGTTGCCGGACAGGGTGAGCTGGAGCGGCCGTACCGACTGGCTGGGCAGTATCAGCTCGTGCTCGTGCCGCAGGTGCTGCACGATCGCGTGGTCCACGGCCTCGCCGCCCACCGGGACCCGGTCGGCGGCGACGATGGACCCCATCGACAGCACCGCGACCTGGGTGGCCGCCGCCCCGCACACCATGATCATGGTGGCCTCGGGCCGCTCGACGGGCAGCCCGCAGCCCACGGCGGCCGCGATGAGCGTGTCCACCAGCTCCACCCGCCTGACCCCGAGCCCGACCAGCGTCTCGATCGTCGCCCGCTGGGCCAGCGGATCGGCGTCGTGCGGGGTGCAGGCCGCCGCGCGCAGCCGGGGCTTGCGGCGCAGCGCCCGGCGCATCCTGTCGCCGAGCAGGTGCCGCAGCATCCGCTGGGCCATCTCGATGTCGACCACCGTGCCGCCGGAGATGGGCCGGACGACCCTGATGTAGCTCGGGGTCCGACCCGTCATCTGCTCCGCGAACTCGCCCACCGCGATGAGCGCGCCGGTCCGCGTGTTCACGGCCGCGGCCGACGGCTGGTCGACGACCAGGCCGGTGCCCTTCACGTACACGCGGGTACGCGCCGCGCCCAGGTCGACGGCGAAGTGACAGCGGCGCAACTGCTCCAGGCTGACGGTCACGGCAGCTCCTCCCGGGTGCGCGGGCCTCGGCGTCCCGCCTGGTCGACGGGCTCACTGGAATCCTGCGCGGCACCGGGGGCGGGCGCCTTTCCTGGGCGGCCGGGCGGGGCGCCGCTGAACGGGCGTACTTCCCGGCCGCCCCGGAGTGTCGGCCGGACAACGCCCCCGTTCACAGGGAACGGGCGGCCTCCAGCAGCGGTTCGAGGGACGACACGGTGACCTCGCTGCCCTCCTCGCGCAGCCGCCGACGCCCGGCGGCCGTGGGGGCGTACCCGATGAAGCGGAGGCCGAGCTGCTGGGCGGCGGTGAGTTCGGCGACCGAGGAGCTGATCAGGACGCCGCCGCGGGCCGGTGTGCCGCGGGCGCGCAGGGCGCGCAGCAGGCAGTCGGGGTGGGGCGTCAGCAGGCCGAGGTCGGCGCGGCGGCCGTGGACGCCGGCGAGGGGCAGCCGGCAGGGCTCCAGGTAGCGCTGGACGGCCGGGGTGCTCACGTCCGTCACCACGCTGACGCGCCGGCCGGAGCGGTGCAGGGCGCGCACGAGCGCGAGGGAGCGGTGCGTCGTGGGCGCGTCGGGCACGGCGCGCAGTTCCAGATCGTCCAGGCGTGCCCGCAGCAACGGGCCGAGCCGGTCGTGGGCGAAGGCGCGCAGCAGGTCAAGCGGGTGCGTGAACGCCTCCCGGCCGGCGGGGCCCACGAGGGGCAGCGGCCGGCCCGTCAGCGCGTCCTGCGGATCGCGGTGGTCGGCCACGACGGACAGCAGGTCGAGGACGGCCTCCCGGGCCCGCTGCGCCGGGAACAGCCGGGCGAGGGGCCCGTCGAAACCGACCAGCACCGTCTGGGTGTCGTCCAGGAGGGCCGACAGCCGCCGACGCGACGGGACCGGCGGCTCCGCCTCCGGTGTGGGCGCCCACTCGGGGACCAGCTGCACGGTGTACGACACCACCAGCCCGGGCACCGGCCACGCGTCGATCCCCGCGTTCACCGCCCGCTGGGCCGCGCCCGCGCGACGCAGCGGATGGTGGCGCGTGAGCGGGGCCGCCGCGGCGGTCAGATGCGCCAGCAGGAGCCCCGGGACACCGGTGGCCTCACCGCGGACGAAGGCGACCGGGTCCTCCACACGCCAGGACAGCTTCACCGCGGCCTTGAACGCGCCCTTCCCGGAACTCGGCAGGGACACCAGGTGACGGGCCTCGTGCGGGGTGAGGTCGACCGAGTAGTACGTCTCCGGGCGGGGCGCGCGGGTGCCGTACGGCTGGATCGGGTCGAGCAGCGTCAGCGGGCCGTCGGGCCGCGTGTGCACGATCGCCGTGCGGCCCGGGGTGGGAACGCCCAGCTCGTGCAGGTCGGGCGTGATGAACGGACCCTGCACCAGGTCGCCTTGCGCGGGCTCGGGGGACCTCGGCCCCAGCAGGCAGTACCAGGCGGCCGGCGGGCTGTCCGGAGCGCTGTCACGGAAGAGCGGCCGGAACGGCGGGGAGCGCCGGGCGGCGGAGCTGGCGGCGAAGTCGTCGTACAACGCGGGCGGTACGACGACCACGATGTCCGCGGCGGCCTCCGGCGGCCGGACGGACAGTTCCCCGAACGTGACGCCGAGCCGGAGCGGGTCGGTCAGCCGGGACAGCGCCTGGGGGAGTTCGCGCAGGACGGCGACGAGGGCGGGCAGCAGATAGGCGTCCGGCTCGGTGCGCACCTGGTAGCCGTCCGGACGGACGTCCACCGCGTACTGGCGGGGTCCGAGGGAACCGCGGGCCAGGACCTCGTGCACGGCGGCTTCGAGCGTGATGCGGGCCTCCGGCCGGCCGGTGAGGTCGTCGGCCGAGAACCGGATCCCGGAGGGGGCGGCGGGGGCCCCGGTCCCGGTCCCGGCCTCGGCGCGGAGGGTGTGCTCCCGGTGCGGAGGCAGGCGGCGGAGGCGGTCCGCACCGCGCAGTTGTGCCTCCGGACGGTCGGAGAGGAGTTCGGCCACCGCCGTGTCCAGCTCCGCCTCGATCCGCTCCGGAAGGGACAGGTGTTCCGGCCGGGGTGTGGGTTGCCGACCGGTGGCCGGGCCGCGGTGCATGGCGCGCACGATGTGCCCCAGCGCGCGAAGGTCGTCGGCGCGGCTGCCGCCGCCGAAGGACCTGACGTCCAGGCAGGTCAGGACGGGCCCGCGCGGGGTGAGGACGATGTCCGACGCCGTCAGCCGCCCGTGCGGGCGCCCCTGCGTGTGCAGCGCGTTCAGGGCCGCCACGAGCGGGGGTACGAGGGCGGTGAGTTCCGCGGCGGGCAGGCCGTACGGTGCGCTGCCGAGCCGCCGGCTCAGTGTGCGGCCGGTGACGAACTCACGGACCAGATAGGGGGTGTCGTCCGCGATGCCGTGGTCCGTGACCGCCGCGATGCCCGGATGGCGGATCCCGCCGAGCCGCCCGGCGAGGTCCGCGAAGCCGGCGCGGAGCCCTCGCGGAAGGCGCCCGTACCGGCGCAGCAGGACCGTCCCGTCGTCCCGCCGGGTGTCCTGGGCGAGCCAGTCCGTGTCCTCGAAACCCTCGGGACCCGTCTGCCGCAGCAGCCGGTAGCGTCCCGCGAACAACGGCGTGGCCGCGCCCGAGAGCCGGCGCACACTGTCCTCGCTGACCGTGGCGAACGGGTCGTCCTCCGCCGCCGTGCCCGCGCCCCGCGCGGCGGGCACCGACGCCCGGAACTCGCCCGGCGCCCGGCCCGCCCGGCGGTCGATGAACTCGCCCACGCGCTCCAGGAGTCCGGCGGTGCTGTTGCGGGCGGTGCGCGGCAGGCCGAGCAGGAGCAGCTCCCGCACCCCGTCCCGGAAGGCGTAGGCGCCGGGTGGCCCGCCCGGGACGGTGGTGAGCATGCCGCTGAGGACGATCTCGGCCAGGTGCTGCGGGCGGGGATCGGGTTCGACGGCGGCCTGGACCAGGCGCATGACCGGCAGGTCGGGGCGCCCCACCGCGAGATGGCCGGCCAGCCGGAACGCCTCGGGCGAGGCGGTCGCCCGGAAGCGCAGCACCAGTTCCTCGGCGGACAGCGCGCCGACGTCCGTACGGTCCTCGGCGTCCGCCGGGAGCGGCCGGCCCAGCTCGGCGACCGCGCCGGGCACCTCCCCGCCGCCCGGCGTGGTGAGCAGCGCCGCCCAGTGCGCCAGCCAGCGCGGTTCCGGCTCCAGCACGGGCAGGGGCACGGCACCCCCGGCCGCACCGGACTCGGGCTCGTCCTGTTCGTACGGGGTGAACGTCAGCTTCGCCGTGGGGGCCACGGGGTGCGGGGCCGACAGGCGGCCGGGCGTGGCGGGAAGCGCCGTGTCCCGCCACAGGTGCTCCGGGAGCGGCTGGACGACGGCGAGGGGCGTGCGGCGTGCCCAGCGGTGCAGGGTGGCGTACCAGAGGGTGCCGGCGGGTCCCTCCCGCCACTGCGGGCCCATGCAGTCGCTGATCAGGAGGGTGACGGTGCGGCCGTCGCCGGGGGCGTGCGCGTCGGCGCCGCGCACGGTGCCGTCGGCGGCGGCCCGGTACAGGGCGACCGTGCGGAAGGTGCCCGACTGGGCCAGGGCCGTGTGCAGTTCACGGATCAGGGGCCGCCAGACCGGCATCGTGGGCCCGGCGTCGTACACCAGGTTCAGGCGCAGCCAGCGCTCGCGGGCGGGGCGCAGCACGGGCAGCCACCACTCGGGGGCGGCGCCCAGGCGGGCGATGCGGTCGGCGGTCGCCCGCTCGTCCAGTTCGCGTCCCACGGGCGCGTCGACGCGGCGCCCCAGCGGGCGCAGCGCGCGCTGGAGCGCGAGCGGGTGCCGCAGCATCGGGGGCGCGGGGGCCAGGAGCGTGGTGTGGGGCCGGCCCGCCGGGGTGGGGGCGGGGCGGCGGGAGGGCAGGTGCAGGGGGACGCGGGTGGGCGGCCCGGGGGCTGCGGCCGGTGCGGGCGCCGGTTCCCGGTCCGCCGCGGGGGAGGGCCGGGGCGCCGGCCGGCGCCTGGTCGGCTCCGGGGGCGGTGGTGCCTGCTCCGGGACCGACGGCCCGCCGGCGGGGGGGCCGGCCGGGAGCTGCCCGGTGGCCTCGCCGTCCGTGGTGGCGGGGCTCATGTGCCCGGCCAGCCACAGCAGTTCGGCCAGTTCGAGCGGGGTCGGGCGCTCCCCGTGGGCCGCCTCGGCCAGGATGCCGGCCAGGCGTACCACGGGGTCCGGGGAACCGGCGCGGTCAGAAGACATCGGACTGCGCCGCCTGCCCGAGGTACGGCATCAGCTGCTCGGCCAGCCGGTCGAGGGACTCGGTGTCCAGATCGGCGGAGCGGGCCAGGTAGATGGCGTTGAGGAGCTGGTCGGTGGCCAGGTCGCCGAGGCCCGCCCGGGACAGGAAGCGGTCGATCAGGGTCCGCGCGTACGCGTCCGGTTCCCCGAGGTGGGCGCGGACGATCTCGGCAAGGTGCCGGTCGTCGGGTTGCCGCAGGTGCAGCGTGACACAGCGGCGCAGGAAGGCGGGCGGGAACTCGCGCTCCCCGTTGCTGGTGAGGACGACGAACGGGAAGGCCCGGCAGCGGACCCGGCCGTGCGCCACCGGCACCCGCTCGTCGGCGCCGTCGGCCAGCACCTCGGCGACGCCGTCCGGTGCGAGGCGGGCGGTGCGCACCAGCTCGGGGATCTCGTACTGGCCCTCCTCCAGCACGTTCAGCAGGTCGTTGGGCAGGTCGAGGTCGCTCTTGTCGATCTCGTCGATGAGCAGGGCGCGGGGACGGTCGTACGGCAGCAGGGCGGTGCCGAGCGGGCCCAGTCGCAGATGGTCCTCGATGCCCGACTCGCCGGCCGCCCCCCTCGCGCTCTCCGCCCGCCCGTCCGCGTCGGTCCGGTCCGTCCGGCCGGTGCGGGTGACCGCCTGCCGGGCCGCGTACAGCCGTGACAGCGGGTCGTACTGGTACAGGCCGTCGTGCAGCGTGCTGCGGCTGGTGATGTTCCAGCGCAGGACCGGACCGAGCCGCAGCTCACGGGCGACCGCGTACACGAGCGAGGACTTGCCGGTGCCCGGCGGCCCGGTGACCAGCAGCGGGCGGCGCAGGTACAGGGCCGCGTTGACGAGCTGGACCGTCTGCTCCGTCGCCTGGTACGTCTCGGCGCGGTGCATGCGGTCGGGGGAGACGGCGGAGGCGTCGGTGGCCGCGTCGGGCGCCCGGAGCACCGGCCCGCCGTCGAAGGCCCGCCACGGCGGCGGCGGGGGCAGCTTCGCGATGCCGTCGTGCGGCTCGTTCGTACCGGTGTAGACGGGCCACAGGGGCATGGGCTCTTCTTCTCCGTGGGGGGCTCGGTCGGTGGTGCGGTCGGTCAGGCGACGGGGGAGTGCAGGCTCGCGGTGGTCTCGGGGAAGCAGCGCGGGTCGTCCCAGAGCAGCTGGAGGTCTCTCGCCCAGTGCAGGTCCGGTTCGTCGGCGGCGTCCGCGGCCAGCCGCAGGGACAGGATGTGGCGCGGGAGTTCGGCGGGCGGGACCTCGGCGACCGCCACGGCCAGCTGGTCGAGGAACGCGCTGCCCGGGCAGGGCGGTTCGGCGTCTCCCGGGCAGGACGGGTCCGTGTGCGCGGGGCGGGGGCAGCCGGTCCGGGACCACAGCAGGACGGGGACGGGCACGGTGAGTCCGACCTCGAAGTGGCCGCGTGCCGCCGTGGGCGGGGAGGCGTAGCCCGCCAGTCCGGCGTCGCCGTCCCACAGCCGCTTGCGCAGGCTCGGCGGGCGCTCCACGGTGCCGCACCCCACGCGGTGCACCTCGACCCCCTGGCCGGCGGAGTCCAGCTTCTGCCACTTCTTGCGCAGCTGGTGGCGCAGCCGGCCGCTGTGGTGGCGTGCGCGGTCGGTCACCACGAGGGGATAGGCGCACCCGAGGGGCGTGCTGTCCTCCGCGCCGCACTCCCAGTGCGCCACCGCCTCGTTGAGCCACTCGCGCGGCAGGACGAACGTCACCAGCTCGTCGGCGTCCGGGGCGAGCTGGGCGACGGCCTCGTCGATGCGGCTCTGCACGTAGGCCCGCACACCGGTCCGCGGCAGCCGGCCCGCGCCCACCGGCCGGCGCTGTCCGTCGCGGTACGCGGACACCTCCACGGTCACCTGGTCGGGACCGGCGCCGCTGTGTTCGATCTCGACGACGACCGGAGCCCAGGCCGACGACACCGGAGGTGCCTGAGGTGCCGGCGTCGGAGGGGCCGGGGGTGCGGGGGGTGCCGGCGTCGCGTCCAGCAGTTCCCCGAGGCGGCCGGCGAACCGGTTCACCGCCTCCGGATCCGGTACCTCCCACTGCACGTACGCGGCAGCCGCCCACAGGGAGGGGAAACCGCCCGTGGGCAGGGGCGGCCCGAACGCGCCCACCGCGTCCACGTACAGCCGGTTCGGATCACAGCCGCGGCCGGTGCCCGTGGCCCGCCGCAGCAGGGTGTACAGCCGTCGGCGGGCGTCGTCCCGGTGGCCGGGGGTGGGCACCAGCTCGCCCAGCTCGGGCCAGTACCGGGCCATCACGTCCAGCGGCAGCATCCGGCCCTTGCGCACCGCCGGTGCGTCCAGGGCCGCGGTGACCATGCCCGCCACCCTGCCGTCGGGCAGGGTCGCCGCCGCCCCGCTGAATCCGGCCACGAGCGGCTGCCCGTGTCCGTGCCATGCCACCAGTTCCAGCCACTCACCGGCGATCAGCTGGCCGGAGACGGCCTGGTACTCGGCGAGGGTGCCCTCGTCGTAGCCCTCGGGGAAGCCGTACGCGATCAGCTTGGGGTACGGCTCCGTGTACGCGGCGTCGGGCGGTGCGAAGCCGGCCGGCGCGAGCGGGACGTCCCGCTCCAGCTCGAGCACGGCCACGTCGCCGGGGTCGGTGACGTCCCCCGCCCAGCCGCCGTGGGCGACGACCGAGGCGGACAGCTCGCCCAGCTCCCGGGCGTGCGGGAAGGAGACGGTCACCGGCGCCGTGCCGCTGCCCTCGACCACATGGGCACACGTGAGGACACGGCGGCCGGTGACCAGGAAACCGGCCCCCACCTCGTGGCCGCAGACGATCCGGGCGTGCCAGGCAGCACTGCGCATCACCGGTCGGCGGACTCCGGGACCGGCGTGGCCTGCCCCGGCACGCTCCGCCCCGGCGCGGGCTGCGCGGACACCGTGTCCTGCGGCTGCTGTCCGGGGGACCAGCTGAGCTTGACCACCAGGTGGCCCTCCGTCGATCCCTTCGCGATGACGGCACCGGCCTCCGCGGACAGCCGCACACCGAACTCGATCTCCACCGCGTCGGGGCGCAGACTCCCGTCCCGGAAGACCCGCAGCGCGGCCGAGGCCGCCGCCCGTACACCCTCCAGGGCACCCTCGAAGGTCCGCGCCGCCTGCGCCGGTCCGTCGCCGCGCGAGACGAGGCGGGCACCGGACCGGGTCACCACGCCCTCCACCACGACCTGCGCGCCGTCCTCGGTCGTGAACTCCACCAGCCCGTCCATGGCGCCGCTCGCTCCCCCGTCGTACCTGACTGCTGACCACTCTCATGTTACGGACGGTGCTTCGGGTGTCACACCGTTGACGGCGCGCGGCGGGGCACTGGCCGAGGTTGGCGAGAACCCGTCATCACACCGGCCCGCCGGCTCCGGCCGGCCTTCCTCTCGCGGGCCCCGTCCGGCACTCTGCACAGCGGTCCCGGCCTCGCACGCGGACGTGGAAGAGGGCGCCGATGAGCAGAGAACCAGTCAGACGTGGGGCGTTGCTGCTGGCGGCCGGGCTCGTGCTGTCGCTGCCGCCGACGGCGGCAGTCACGGCGACGGCGACGGCGGCGGCTGCGGTGGGCGGTGCGCCGCCGGCCCCGCGCGCGACGGATGCCGCCCGTACCGTCACCCTCGTCACCGGCGACCGGGTCACCGTCACCGACCTCGGGCACGGCAGGAGGACGGTCACCGTACGGCGCCCGCGCGGGGCCACCGGTGCCGTACGGACACGGACGAGCGACGGCGACCTGACCGTCGTACCGGACGAGGCGCTGCCCTATCTGCGGGCCGGGACGCTGGACCGGCGGCTGTTCGACGTGAGCGGGCTGATCCGGCAGGGGCTCACGGACTCCGACGCCGGCGCGCTGCCGCTGATCCTGGCGTACGGCAGGAGCGCGCGGGCCGCGACCCCGGCCGGAGCCGAGCGGATCCGGACGCTGGCCAGCGTCCGGGGGGCGGCCGTCGCAGCCGCCCGGGGGCGCACTTTCTGGCGGGCGTTCACCGCTTCGTCCGGCATCGACCGGGTGTGGCTCGACGGGCGGGTGACGGCCGGCCTGGCTGAGAGCAACGCCCAGATCGGCACCCGGGCGGCCTGGGACGCGGGCCTGACCGGGAAGGGCGTCACCGTCGCCGTCCTGGACACCGGCGCCGACCTGAGCCACCCCGACCTCGCCGGCCGGGTCGGCGAGACGCGGAGCTTCGTCGACGGGCAGGACGCCGTCGACCGCAACGGGCACGGCACCCACGTCACCTCCACCGTCGGCGGCAGCGGCGCCGCCTCCGGCGGCCGGGAGCGGGGCGTGGCGCCGGGGGTGACCCTCGCCGTCGGCAAGGTGCTCGGCGACCAGGGCTCGGGCAGTGAGTCCCAGATCATCGCCGGGATGGAGTGGGCGGCACGGGACGTGCACGCCAGGATCGTCTCGATGAGCCTGGGCACGGCGGAGGCGAGCGACGGCACCGACCCCATGGCCCGGGCGCTCGACACCCTGTCCCGGGAGACCGGCGCGCTGTTCGTCGTCGCCGCCGGCAACACCGGCGCCCCGTCCTCCATCGGCTCGCCCGGCGCCGCCGGCGCCGCTCTCACCGTCGGCGCGGTGGACGCCGGTGACCGGGCGGCCCCCTTCACCTCCGCCGGCCCACGCTACGGCGACAACGCCCTGAAACCCGATCTGGCCGCCCCCGGTGTCGGCGTCCTCGCCGCGCGCTCCCACCTCGCGCCCGGCGACGGCCACTACACCGCCATGAGCGGCACGTCCATGGCAACCCCGCAGGTCGCGGGCGCCGCCGCGCTGCTCGCCGAGGAACATCCCGGCCTCACCGGCGCCCAGCTGAAGAACGCGCTGATGTCCAGCGCGCGGCAACTGGACACCTCCGCCTACGTGCTGGGTGCCGGACGGGTGAGCGTGCCGGACGCGGTGCGGGCGACGGTCACCGCGACCGGCAGCGCCGACCTCGGCTTCCACAGCCGGCCGTCCGGCGCCGACGAACCGGTCACCCGGACCCTCACCTACACCAACACATCCGGCAGCCCGGCCGAGTTGAGGCTGTCGGTACGGGGCGCCCCGGACGGGGTCGCCACCCTCGCCGACGACACCCTCACCGTGCCCGCGCACGGCACCGCCTCCACCACCGTCACCGGCGACGCCTCCCGGGCACCGGCCGGTGCGACCAGCGGGCGGGTGGTGGCCGTGGACGGGACCGGCGCCACGGTCGCGCACACCGTGTTCGGGCTGGTCAAGGAGGAGCGGTACACACTCACCGTCCATGTCAGGGACCGCGCGGGAGCGCCGGCCCCGGCCGACCTCACCGTCCAGCGGCTCGCCGCGGGCGAGGACGCCCAGCAGGCCCGGGTGGACGACTCGGGCACACTCGCACTGCGCCTGCCGCCCGGCACCTACGCCCTGGCCTCCTTCCTCGACGTGCCCGGCAGCCACGGCCCCGACTCCCTCGGCCTCGGCTTCCTCACGGCCCCCGAGACCGTCCTCGACCGGGACCGCGACCTCACCCTGGACGGGCGCCGGCTGCGGGAGGTGGCCGCACGGGTGGACCGGCGCACCGAGACCCGCCAGCTCGTCATGGAGTACGACCGCCGGGCCGACGGCGCCGACCTGTCCGGCGCCGTCCAGGTGCCCCTCACCTACGACAGCGTCTTCGCCGCGCCCACCCCCCGGGTCACCCGGGGCACCTTCGAGTACCGGACCGTGTGGCGGCTGGCCGCGCCCCGGCTGGAGGTGAGGGGAGTCACCGAGGCGACCGTCCAGCCGGGCGGCACCCTCACCGGGGGCCGCACGAGACTGCCCCTGGTGGACGTGGGCGACGGACCCGTCACCGGCGTGTCCGGCAAGGCGGTCCTCGCCCGCCTCGCCGACGGCACCGAACCGGCCGCGCTCGCCCGGGCCGCCGAGGACGCCGGCGCGCGGGCCCTGTTCGTCACGGACGACGCCCCCGGCCGGCTGACCGCCTGGTGGGGCACCGACGACAACACCGACCGGCCGCTCACGATCGCCACGGTGAACCAGGCGGACGCGGCGCGGCTGCGGGCGGCCGGCCGCGTCGACATGACCGGCACGGCCGACCCGCCGTACGTCTACGACCTCGCGCAGGGCCACCGGGGCGCGATCCCGGACCGGGATCTCACCTACGCGCCCGGCCGCCGCGAACTGGCCGCCGTGCACGTCCGGTTCCACGCCGCCGGACCGCTGAACGGCGGCGAGTTCCGGTTCTCGCTCACCGACGCCTTCCCGGTCGGACTCGGCTTCCAGGAGCCGATCACCCTGCCCGCCGAGCGCACCGACCACGTCTCCACCGGACCCGGCCAGCGCTGGCAGGAGACCGTCACGGCCGCCGACGGCGCCCTGGAGGAACGCGGCGGGCTCGTCCGCTACACCGGCGGCACCCGGCCGGAACTGGACTGGTTCGGGCCCGTGTGGCACCCGTGGCTGGGCACCGCACCGGGCTGGGGCCGGGAACGCGCCGGGAACCGGATCCGGCTGAACACCCCCGGCTGGGGCGACTCCGGACCCGACCACACCGGCTACGGGGACGTGTGGAGCGAGAGCAGCGGCATGACCCAGACCACCGCCGTCCGACTGGACGGCATCCTGGCCGACCGGCGCACCGGCTCCGCCGTCGACGTGGAGGACGCGCCCGCCGACGAGCACACCTACACGGTCGTCACCGACACCGCCCTGGACGCCGGCCGCTGGCCGCTCGCCACCCGGGGCCACAGCGAGTGGACCTTCCGCTCGGCGGCCACCCCGGAGGACCACTGGACCGCCCTGCCGCTGATCAACCTCGCCTGCCGCCTGGGCACCGACCTCGCCGGCACCGTGCCCGGCGGGCGGCGGACACCGGTCACGCTGCACGCCGAGTACGTGGCGAACGCCCCGGGCACCGGCACGCTCGGCGGCGGCCGGCTGGAGGTGTCGTACGACGCCGGCCGGACCTGGCGGCCGGTGCCCCTGACGGGCCGGGACGCCTCCTGGCACGGCACCCTGACCGTGCCGCGCACCGCGTCCGCCGTCTCCCTGCGGGCCTCGGCCCACGACGACCGCGGTGGCTCGGTGACCCAGCGGATCGTCCGGGCGGTGGCGGTGCGCTGACCTACGGCCGGGGCCGTCCCCCGGGGCCGGCCCCGTCCGGGTGCTCCTGACGCCCCTCGCGCGTCACGATGCCCCGGACCACCCCCAGCTCCACCAGGTCCTGCGGCCGCAGCCGCAGCTGCCCCGCGGTCTCCTCCACCTCCAGGGGCCCGCGTTTGAGGATCGCCGCGGCGAGTTCCGGGGCGATCACCGAGAAGTAACTGTCCGGCGTGGCCCAGGTGTTGCCCGGTGCCGCCAGTGCGAGGGCCCCGCCGGAGCCGCCCTCGCCGATGACGAGGGTGGTGACCGGCACGCGGGCGGCGGCCACCGCGCCGAACACCTCGGCGATCGCCGGGCCGGCACCCTGCCGCTCCGCCTCCGCGTCGTTGGCGGCGCCCGGGGTGTCCACCAGGGTCAGCACCGGTATCCCCAGCCGGTCCGCCAGCCGGATCAGCCGGGCGGCGGTGCGGTACCCGGCGGGGCGGGTCGCCGCCCCGGTCTGCGCCGCGTACGCCACGGTACGGCCGTCCCGCTCGCCGAACCCGCACAGCATGCCGTCGGCGTCCGTGCCGCCGCACCGGTCGCCGCTGATGCCCGCCCGGTGGGTGAAGTAGGCGTCCAGGTAGGCCCGGCAGCGCGGCCGTCGCGGCGAACGGGCCCGCCGGACGGCCTCCCAGCCGGTGCCGGGCAGGCCGGCGGCGCCGAGAGCGGCCGGCACGTCCGCGGCCGGCACCCGCCCGCCGTCCACGGGCGTTCCGCGGGACAGCAGCCGCAGCCACCGGCCCAGCACCTCCCGCACCTCGCCCGGCTCCACCACCGAGTCCGCCGAGCCCGCCGCCACCTGGGCCTCGGCCGTGTAGGCCGCCGGGTCGGCGTCCGGGGGACGGACGCGGGAGCCGGCGAAGCCGACCTGGGCACCGGACAGGGCCAGGACGACGTCCGCGCCCGCGCCCAGCGTGGCCCAGCCGCCGCCGGTCGTCGGGTCCCGCAGGACCGCGATCTGGGGCAGGCCGGCCTCCCTGGTGAGCGCGGACTGACGGGCGACCCGCTGGAGCTGGGTCAGCGCGAGCATGCCCTCCTGCATCCGGCTGCCGCCGGTCGCGACGAGCGGCACGACCGGCAGCCGGTGCGCGCGGGCATGCGAGTAGGCAGCCTCCAGCCGGTCCCCGGTGCGTTCGCCGAGCGAGCCGCCCAGGAAGCCGAACTCGAAGGCGATCAGCACGGCCCGGGTGCCCGCGACGCTCGCGGTGCCGCAGACGACCGACTCCCGCTCGCCCGTGCGCTCGGCGGCGCGGGCGCGCGAGGCGTCGTAGCCCTGCCAGCCGAGGGGGCCGTCCGGCCGGGACTCCTCAGGCGGCGAGGGGAGGTCACGGAAGCTGCCGGCGTCCGTGACGAGCGCCAGGACCTGACGTGCCGAGAGCCGGTCAGGCACCGGTCAGCGCCCGCTTCATGATCTTCCCCATGTCGTTGCGGGGGAGCGCCTCCAGGTAGCGGACGACCCGGGGACGCTTGTGCGGGGCCAGCCGCCGGGCCACATGGTCCGCCAGCTCCTCGGCGCCGGGCGGGGTCCCCGGCTCCGCGGGCACGATCCAGGCCACGATCCGCTCGCCCAGGTCGGTGTCGGGTTCCCCGGTGACCGCCGCCTCCCGTACCCCGGGATGTTCCAGCAGCGCGTTCTCGATCTCGCCGGCCCCGATCTTGTAGCCACCGCTCTTGATCAGGTCGGTGGCCTTGCGCCCGACGATGCGGACGTAGCCGTCGGGCTCGCGCACGGCCATGTCGCCGGTGCGGAACCAGCCGTCGGCGGTGTACGCGGCGGCGGTGGCGTCGGGCCGGTTCAGGTACTCGGTGAACAGGTGGGGCCCGCGCACCTGGATCTCGCCGACGCTCTCCCCGTCGTACACGGTGATCTCCGAGCCGTCCTCCTCCACCAGCCGCAGCTCCACGCCCGGCAGCGGCACCCCGACCGTGCCCGCCCGGGCCTGACCGTCGGCGCGCACGCTGGTGTTCATCAGCGTCTCGGTCATGCCGTACCGCTCGATCACCCGGCGCCCGGTGGCGGCGGCGATCCGCTCGTGGTCGTGCACGGGCAGCGCCGCCGACCCCGAGACCAGCAGCCGGGCCCGCCCGAGCGCTCCCGCCAGCCCGGGGTCGTCGGGCAGGGCCTCGGCGATGCGGTGGTACATCGTCGGCACCCCGAACACCATGGTCGCGCCGTCGTTCAGCTCCCGGGCCACGCCCTCGGGGGAGAACCGCCCCAGGTGCCGCACCGAGCCGCCGCGCCGCAGCGGGCCCAGGACGCCCAGCACCAGCCCGTGCACATGGAACAGGGGCAGCGCGTGCACCAGCACGTCGTCCGCGGTCCACTGCCAGGCGTCGGCGAGCGCGTCGAGCGTGGTGGCCAGGGCCCGGCGGGGCAGCACCGCGCCCTTGGGCGGGCCGGTGGTGCCGGAGGTGTAGACGACCAGCGCCGGGTCACCGTCCGCGGCCTCCTCCTCGGGCACGATGCCGGTGGCGGACGCGTCGACGTCGGTCCGGGGCAACGCGGCGAGGACGGGCGGCAGTTGCGCCCCGGGCGCGGCGAGGACCAGTGACGGCGCGCTGTCGGACAGGATGTGCGCCAGCTCCTTCTCGCCCGACCTCGGGTTCAGCGGCACCGCGGCCACCCCGGCCAGCAGCGCACCGGTGACGGCGACAGCCGTCTCCAGCTCGGGGGTGGCCCACACGGCGACCCGTCCGGTGCCCCGCAGCCGGCCGGCGAGGGCGCCGGCGGCGCCCGCGAGTCCGTCGTACGTCAGGGTCCGCGGACCGAACCGCAGGGCGGCCCGCTCGCCCGGACCGTCCGTCAGAGCGGGAAAGAGAGAGGACACGCCACGCACTCCTTATTGTCGACTCTGCCGACCGCCGGGGACGACAGCACCCTTCCTACACCAGACACCCCCGGCCGACGACCGCCCTCGGACCGGTGAGGCATCCACCACATCGGCGACCACACAGCTGACGTTGTCGGGACCGCCGGCCGCGTTGGCCGCGGCGATCAGTCGGTGGACCGCCGCGTACGGACCGGGTGCGGCGGCCAGCAGATCCCGGACGCGCTCGTCGGTCACGACCGCGGTGAGACCGTCGGAGCAGAGCAGATACCGGTCGCCGGTGCGGGCGTCGTGCAGCCGCAGGTCCGGTACCGGAGCCAGGCCGCCGCCGAGGGCCTTGAGCAGCAGAGCGCGCTGGGGATGGGTGCCGGCCTCCTCCCGGGTCAGCCGGCCTCTCGTCGATCAGCGACTGCACCACACTGTGGTCGTGGGTGATGCGGAACAGCCCCCCGTCCCGCAGCAGATACGCCCGCGAGTCCCCGATGTGCACGAGCGCCGGCCTCGACCCCGTCCACAGCAGCGCGGTCAGCGTGGTGCCGTTCTCCCTGTCGCCCTCCGGGAGGTCCCGTACGGCGGCGCCGGCTTCGCGCACGGCGTCCTCCAACAGGTCCAGCCCCTTCGCCGGTCAGCTGGTCGACGAGGAACTCGGCGAGGTCCCGCCGTACGGCCGTCTCCGCCTCGACACGCGCCCAGTACGCGCGGATCTCCCGGGCCGCGCCCGCCGCGTCCAGGGCGCACACCGCCCGGATCCCGGCGAGCGGCATGCCCAGCCGGCGCAGCCAGGCCACCAGCCGGGCCCGCTCCAGCTGTGCCGTGGCGTAGTACCGGTAGCCGGTGTCCGGGTCGACCCGGGCGGGCCGCAGCAGCCGCAGCTCGTCGTAGAGCCGCAAGGCCTTGGGGGAGAGCCGGCTCGCCTTCGCGAAGGCACCGATCGTCAGCAGTTCCATGCGCACCCCGTGTCTCTCGTCGTCCGCCACCGATGCTGGGGCTTCCCCGAGGGGGAAGGTCAAACAAGGTGCTGTGGTCGCGTGCTGCTTGTTAGCCTCGCAGCGCGTCCGTCCGTCGAACCGTCGTACGACAGGGAGTCCGCCCGTGCCCCGCATCGCCCTGGCCACCTACGACCCCGGAGCCGCGCCGAGCAGGGACACCGACCTGCCCCTGCTGGTGCGGGCGCTCGGGGACGCCGGGGCGCGCGCGGAGGCCCCGTACTGGGACGACCCGGCGGTGGACTGGGGCGGTTACGACCTCGTCGTCATCCGCTCCACCTGGGACTACAGCTGGCGGGCCGCGGAGTTCGCCGCCTGGGTGGAGCGGGCCGGCGCGCTGACCCGGCTGGCCAACCCGGCCTCCGTGGTGCGCTGGAACACCGACAAGCGCTACCTCGGGGAGCTGGCGGCGGCCGGCGTGCCCACGGTGCCCACCCGGTACGCGGCGCCCGGTGATCCGGCCGGCCTGCCCGCCGGACACGACTTCGTGATCAAGCCGACGTCGGGCGCGGGCGCCCGCTTCGCCGCCCGGTACACGCCCGCCGAACACGACACGGCGCTACGGCAGCTCGCGCGGATGCACGCCGAGGGCCTCACGGCGATGGTGCAGCCCTACATGCCGGGCATCGACGTCAACGGCGAGCGGGCGCTGCAGTTCTTCGGCGGCCGGCTGCTGCACGCCAGCCGGAAAGGGGCCGTGCTGTCCCCCGGCACCCCGTACGACGCCGTCAAGGTCGCCCACCCCGGCCTGGAGCCCTGGCAGCCGACGGCCGCCGAACTCGCCGTCGCCGAACAGGCCCTGGCGGCTGTGGCCGGCCCCTCGTCCGGGCTGCTGTACGCGCGCGTGGACCTGGTGGACGGGGAGGACGGCGCACCCCGCCTGATGGAACTGGAGCTGGTGGAACCCAACCTCTTCCTGTGGCTGCACCCCGGCTCGCTGGAGCACGTGACCCGGGCGATCCTGACGGCGGCCGACGCCGGTTAGCCCCGCGGCTCAGGTGACGACCGCCGTGCGCTGGAGCAGGCCCCAGGTGAACTCGGCTACCACCTCGTGCCGGGTGCCGGCCCGGTCGGGGACGGTGAACGCCAGCCCCCACCGGGTCGGGGCCGTGCCCTCCAGCGGGCGGGCGGGGGCGAAGGCGCGGGCCGCCTCGTCCACCGTGCACGACCAGGGTGTCAGGTCCTCCAGGACGCGCAGGTCCGGGCCGGGGGCGTCCGGCGCCCGCACCAGCCACTCGTTCCAGACCTCCCCGTCGGGCCCGACGAGGACCTCGAAGCGCAGGCCGGGCCAGAGCGGGAGGACCCACTGCCAGGCCTCGCAGTCGACGTCACCGAGGCGGCGCGGGAGCACGCGGGCGGGTCCGCCGAGGACGGAGCGGTAGCGCGCGGCGGCGCCCCGGGCCCGCGGCGAGCGGACCATGGCCTGCCAGCGTCTGTTCGTCTCCCTCATGTCCGTGACCGAGGCGCCCAGTTCGCGGCGGGCCTCCTCGACGAGGCCGGGGTTGTGGTCGGCCATCCGGCGCAGCAGCACCAGCTGGAAGTCGAGTCGCATGGCATCCATGGTGCCCGGCGCGTTCCGCCCGCCCGCGGCCATTGCCCGCGTCCCCTTCCCTGACTAGCCTGTGTTCGTCATGCCGATCGTCTGTTGATATCTCGAACATCTGATGGGGATATCGCCCGCAGGCGCCTAACCCAAGGAGGGGGCCGGACGTGGGACGCCTCGTGCCTGCCGTGACCCGGGCTCTCGACATTCTGGAGCTGTTCCTCGACGGGGACGGGACACTCTCCGCCCCCGACATCGTGCGCCGGCTCCAGCTGCCGCGCACCACCGTGCACGAGCTGGTCACCACGCTCGCCGCACGCTCGTACATCGTGCCGCTGCCCGGACAGCCCGGACGGTACCGCCTCGGCGTACGCCCGTACCAGCTCGGCAGCCGCTACGCCGAGCAGCTCGACCTCGCCGCCGAGGGCCAGCAGGTGGCCCGCTCCGTCGCCGAGACCTGCGACGAGACGGTCCACGTCGCCATCCTCGAGGGCACCGACGTCATCTACATCGCCAAGGTCGACTCCACGCACGCGGTCCGCATGGTCTCCGCCGCGGGCCGCCGCCTCCCCGCCCACTGCACCTCCGTGGGCAAGATGCTGCTGGCCTCCCTGCCGGAGCCGGAGCTGGCCGCGCGGATCCCCGACGGCGCCGAGCTGGCCGCGATGACCCCGAACAGCATCACCGGGCCGGCCGCCCTGCGCGAGGCCCTGGCGGAGATCCGGCAGCGCGGGCTCGCGGTGGAGAACCGCGAGTCCAACCCGGACGTCTCCTGCGTGGCCGCGCCGGTCCGCGACCGCACCGGCCAGGTCGTGGCCGCCCTGTCCATCTCCGTACCCATGATCCGCTGGAGCGAGGAGCGCCGGGCCGAGCTGGAGCAGCTCGCGCTGAAGGGCGCGGCGGAGCTGTCGGAGCGCCTGGGCCACCGGAGCGCGGCATGACGGCGTACGAGGTGGCGGTGCGGGCCGAGGCGGCGCTCGGCGAGGGACCGACCTGGGACCCGGCGACGGGTCGGCTGATCTGGCTCGACATCCTGGGCATGCGGGTGCACACCTACGACCCGGTGACCGGCCGGCGCACGGTCCGCACGACGGAACACCACGTCGGTGCGGTCAAGCCCCGGGCGGGCGGCGGCCTGGTGCTGAACCTGCGGGACGGCGTGGGCCTGCTGGACCCCGACGACACGTTCCGCTGGCTGCACCACGAGCCGGTCGCCGGCCGGCGCGCGAACGACGCCGCGGTGGCCCCCGACGGCTCGCTGTGGGCGGGCACGATGCGTTACGACGAGGCGAAGGGCGGCGGCACGCTGTCCCGGCTGACCGGGGACGGAACGGTGCGGACGGTCCTCGCCGACGTCACGGTCAGCAACGGCACCGGCTGGAGTCCCGACGGCAGTCTCCTGTACTACGTCGACACCCCGACCCGCCGCGTGGACGTCTTCGACCACGACGCGGACGGTGTGCGCAACCGCCGCCCGCTCGTGGAGATCGAGGAGGGCGCGGGCTTCCCGGACGGCCTCACGGTCGACGCGGACGGCTGTGTGTGGGTGGCGCTGTGGGACGGCGGCGCGGTGCGCCGGTACACGCCCGACGGGGTGCTCGACCGGGTGATCCGGGTGCCCGCGCCGCGCACGACGGCCTGCGCGTTCGGCGGCCCCGCGCTGACCGACCTGTACATCACGACGGCACGTACGGGCCTGCCGGCACCGCATCCCCTGTCCGGCTCGCTCCTGGTGGTTCCGGGAGCGGGCCAGGGCCTGCCCCAGCCGGCGTTCGCGGGCTGAGCGCCACCGGCGGCGCCCGGGGTGGGCCCACCGGGCAGGCCGTGCCTCACTCGTGTGCGGCGACGCTCCTGGCCGGGGCGGTCGCACGGGCGCGGACCGCCTCGATGTCGCCGGGACGGCCGAGGGCGCGGGAGACGGCCCCGATCTCCTGGAGCAGGCCGGTGGTGTCGGGCCCGGTGGCCGGTTCGGGCGGTTTCGGCGTACGGGCCCGGGCCCCGACGGCGTCGAGGATGCTCACCGCGGCGGCCAGCGCCCGGGCCCGCTCCGGGGGATGACCGAGCCCGAGGGCGGCGTCGTAGGACCGTCTGCCCAGGCCGGTGTCGATGTGCCGGGCCAGCGGCAGCAGCACGTCCCGGATGAACGTCTCCCGCCGGGTGAGCCTCAGTTCGGGGGCGGCGCGCAGCACGAACGGCACGCCGTCGCCGTTCGCGGCGCGCATCAGCCGGTACAGGGGCCCCAGTTCACGGTGGGCGAGCCGAACCCGCCAGCGGTCGCGCAGGTACTGTCCGGCGTGCGGCAGGATGAAGCCGACGGCGATCAGGATGGCGGACAGAGCGGCGACCGGCGGGGCCAGGCCGGTGCTGAGCCAGTCCAGGTCACGGCCGCACCAGCGGGCGGTGACGGCGGTCAGCTTGACCGCGTCGAAGATCAGGTTGAGGACGTAGCCGGCGCCCAGCAGTTTCAGGCCCCACCGCAGCCAGGCGTCCAGGCCCTCGGCGCGCACCCAGTTCCATATGAGGCGCGACGTGACCAGGCAGGCGGCGGCGTGCGCGAGGAGGTAGAGCAGGATCTCCTCGCGCATGAACGGCGTGGTGGCGTAGTAGGTGTCGAGGTCCCGCAGCCGCTCCTCGGGGACGTCGGCGAGCAGGAACAGCGTCCACAGGGCGGCGATCACCCCGGAGTACACCGTGATCACCCAGCGCGTCGCGCGGCGGGTGGCGGCCGAGCGGTCGGACAGGCCGTTGCGCCAGGTGATGATGAGCAGCAGGCAGGAGCCGCAGAACGCGGTGATCAGCGAGTAGCACCAGGGCGCCGAGATGTTGGGCACGCCGGTCAGCCGGTTCACCCCGGCGATGCTGGAGGGCGTGCAGAACACGAACACCGCGCAGGCGAGCAGCAGCAGTCCGCCGACCGCGCGGAGCAGCGGGTCCCGCCATAACCGGATGATCGAGGGCAGTTTGATCACCAGGGCGGTGGTGAGCACGGCGGTGGGGATCCAGAAGGAGATGTAGAACTCGCCGAGGAGTCCCGAGGGATCCAGCGCCAGCAGGGTCACCGCGTGGCTCCACCTGTTCCCGCCGCGCGGTCCGCTTCCGGGGCGTGCCCCTCGCGCTCACCCGCCCGCTCCCGTCCGCGATAGCCGAGGGAGCGCTGGAGGGGGTCGAGGGGGAGGTCGGGGGTGCGGGCGAGACGGCTCCGGAACAGGGTGGCCAGCCGGTGCCCGAAGTCGTCGGCCTCGGCCTCGTCGGCCTCCCGGGAGCCGTTGCGGGCGGCCACCGTGAGGGCCGCCTCCCGCCAGCCGGGTGTGTCGGCGAGGGCGCGTGCGGCGGCGGCCCCGGCCAGGTGGTGGTGGCGGTGTCCGGCGTGCAGGTGCCACAGTTCGTGACCGAGGATGACCAGTTGCTGCACGGCTTCGGCGCGTTCCTCCACGATGACCAGGTCGAAGTCGGTGAACTCCACCCACAGTCCGGTGACCTCGATCTCGTCCGGGAACCGTTCGAACCGCAGTCCCAGCGGCCGTCCGCCGCGCAGCGCGCTCATCTCCTCGCACAGCGCCAGGCACAACTCGCGTACGCCGTCGGGCTGCCGGGGCCGGGCGCGGACGGCGGTGGCGAGGTCCCGGGCCAGGGAGCGCATGGCGGAGCGCGGACGGGGGCGCCGCAGGCGGGCGGCCAGGCGTGCGGCTCCTTCTCGCGCGCCGCCGAAGCTCATCGGTCTCCCTTCCCGTCCGCGGTGTCCGGCCGGTCCGAGCGTACGCGTCCGGGCGTGTCCGCGTCATGCGATCCGGCGACCGTCGTCCCACGCGGAACGATCTGATCCGGAAGCGTGGTCAGACGGGCGTGACCGGTACCCCGCCCGTCGCCCCGCCCAGCAGTGTCAGGCGCGCCGACCCGGGACCCGACAGCGTGGTGAACTCCGAGAGGACCGCCAGCGCGAGGGTGTTGGTGCCCCGGGTGCGCAGGATGCCGTTGGGCAGGACGAAGGTGTGCTGCGGGCCCACGTTGTTGATGTACTGGCCCAGGTTCCAGCCGTTGAGGAAGATCTGCGCGCGGTAGGCGCGGTACGGGTCGTCCTCCAGGGTCAGCCCCACCGAGGCGTCGACGTCGGCCGGCACCGACAGCCGGAAGGTGGTCCGGTACCAGGTGACGCCCTGCCGTCGCACGGCGCGCGGGAAGGTCACCTTCTCCCAGTCCCGGTCCCGGAACCCGGGCAGGTGCCAGCCCTCCCGCTCCCCGTACAGACCGCCGTTGTTCATCGGACCGCGCACCGGGTCGGCAGCGCCCTCGCCCTGGATGCGCCACCGCACCTCCGGGGACGCGCCTTCGAAGGTGACGGCCGTCAGTCCGCGTGCCGCCTTGTGCGTGTCGAGGGACTTGCCGTCCTGGTCGTGCTGCATGCGCCGGACGAGGACGGACAGCACGTGCCGGCCGGGGGAGCGTAGCCGCGCGCGCACCGGGAAGACCGCCGTGTCCGTCCAGGTGCCCCTGCGGATCGTCACCTCCTTGTCGGGTACGGGCATGCGGTGGGTGCCGAGCGGCTCGCCGTCCAGCCAGGCCATCAGCAGGCCCTGGGTGCCGGTGCTGTAGGCGAGCGAGACCTCCTTGACGCCGGTGGTGCCGGTGAGGGTGCCCCGGTACCAGACGTCTCCGTAGTGGAAGCCGTAGTCGTCGGCGAACAGCACCGGCTGCCCGGCCGGGACGGCCGTGGTGCTGTACGACGAGGTCCTGTCGGCGGCCCGCCAGTTCGAGTCGTCGAAGCCGGGGCCCGCCTCGGGGTTCTCCGTGCGCGTCCGCCAGCCGCCCAGTGCGGGCAGCCGGATCTCGGGGACGGCCGGCAGCGCGCCGGTGGTCATCACACTGCCGGAGAGGGTGACCCGGGTGTCCAGCCTGCGACCGTTCCACACCAGGGTGTCGATCCCGCGCGGACCCCACACCTCCAGGTCGGCCGCCTCGGTGATGTCACCGGTCAGGTGGACCTCGGAGCCGCGGACCTCGGCGTGGCGCAGCAGGGCCGGGCCGTACACGAGCAGGGTCCCGGACGAGGTGTCGTACGGGAAGAGACGGACGGCGGTGTCGTCGTCGGCGAAGAGCAGCAGCAGCGGGGTGTCGCTCTCGCCCTTCTGCACCAGCACCCGGATCAGGCCGCCCCGGCCGAGCGGCGCGTTCACGTGGAGCGCGTCCCGGTCGTAGACCCAGGCGGCCTCCGGGTCCAGCCGCTGCACGTACGGCTCGACCGGGCACCTCAGCACCAGTTCGGCCATCTCGCCGCGCCGGCCCGCGAACACGGCGATGTCCTGGCGGCCCGCCGTCAGGCACAGCATGGGGGCGGCGGTGGCGTACTCCAGGGTCCGCGCGCCCAGCGGCAGCCCGGTGGTGAGCAGCTTGGCGTCCTTGCCGGGCACGGTGATCCGCAGACGGCCCGCGTCGGTCGGCAGGTCGGTGGTGACGTCGTCCGTGCCGTCGTTGCGGGCGACGTACACGTGGGTGCCGGTGTCCTGGTTGGTGAGGTGGTAGACCTTCAGGCCCTCGGCCCGCACGTCGGCCGCCCGGTCCAGCCGGGCGAAGGCGGGCACGCGTTGCAGCAGGTGCCCGAGCTGGTGCAGCGGGGCGATCTTGTCGGTGACGTTGCGGCCCTCGTCGATGGCCGCGCCGTAGTCGTACGACGTGTAGACGACCGGTGCGGGCAGCCAGCCCCACGACGTGCCGCCGAAGGTCATGTACACGTTGTGCAGGGTGAGCCCGTTGGCGAGGTTGGTCAGGTAGAAGCGGCGCTCGTACGCCGCGTCCCGGGTGCGCCGCGACTCGGCGTACCCCTTGCCGTCGAACCAGGCGCCGCCCCACGGGTCGAACCAGCCGCCCCCGAACTCGGGCACGAAGCCGGGCGTGGACGGCGACGCCGTGGCACCGCCCTTCGGCCCCCCGGGCCCGTAGTGCCCCCAGTCCGGCGGGGTCTGGGAGGGCGAGGGGTACCCGTCGAACCCGTACAGCCAGCCGCCCCGCTCCCCGCCGGTGTCGAACGACCCGGGCACCCAGTACCCGTTCCGCCCCTTGTCGTTGTGGAACAGCGGTACGTCGATCCCGTCGGCCCGCACCTTCCGGTACAGGTGGGCCATGTACTTCCGGCCGGCGGCCTCGCCCACATGGGCGTCGTACTCGTTCTCGATCTGGTACAGCAGCACCGTCCCCGTGCCCCGCGTGAACAGGTGCTCGCGGACGATCCGGTTCACCTGGGTCAGCCACTCGTCGACGTGGCGGAGATAGGCCGGGTCGTCGGTGCGGGCCGTGCCCTTCGCCGCCGTCAGCCAGCCGGGGAAGCCGCCGCCGTCGACCTCGGCGTTGATGTACGGGCCCGGCCGCAGGATGACGTACAGCCCGGTCTCGGCGGCCATGCGAAGGAACAGGCCGAGGTCCCGGACGCCGGTGAAGTCGTACCGGCCCGGCGCGGGGGAGTGGTAGTTCCAGGCCACGTAGATGCTCACGGCGTTGAAGCCGTGGGCCCGCATCTTCTGGAGCACGTCGCGCCACAGGGAGGGGCTGGGCAGCCGGAAGGGATGCATCTCCCCGGACCACACCACCAGCCGCCGCCCGTCCACGAGCAGCGAGTGGCGGTCGTAGCCGATGGTGTGCCGGGCACCGTCCGCGCTCGGCGGGGCCGGCGCCGGGCCGGTCGGCACGCCGCCGCCCGCGTACGCCGAGGGCGCCCCCGGGCCGCCGCTGCCGCCCATGGCGAGACCGAGCGCGGCGGAGCCGGTCAGGGCACTGAAGGTACGTCTGCTGAGCGCCAAGGTGGATCCTCCCGGGCGATCTTACGGGGCGCGGGTGCCGCCATTCTGCACGGGAGGACGCCCCACAATGGACGCATGAGGATCTCGGCGCGGGCGGATTACGCGGTACGGGCGGTGCTGGAGCTGGCCGTACGGCAGGGTGACGGCCCGGTGAAGGCCGAGCGGATCGCCGCCGTACAGGACATCCCGCACAAGTTCCTGGAGGGCATCCTGGGCGACCTGCGGCGCGCCGGGATCGTGGACAGCCGGCGCGGCGGGGGCGGCGGCTACCGGCTCGCCGGGGACCCGGCGGCGATCACCGTGGCGGACGTCATCCGCTCGGTCGACGGCCCGATCGTGTCGGTACGCGGCGAACGCCCGACCGGCCTCGCCTACACCGGTACCGCCCAGCCCCTGCTGCCCCTGTGGATCGCCCTGCGCGCCAACGTCCGCCGCATCCTGGAGGGCGTCACCCTCGCCGACCTCGCCGCGGGCGCCCTGCCCGAACCGGTCCGGGCGCTCGCCGCGGAACCGGCGGCATGGGAGAACCCCTAGGGTCTTTCGTTCGGATCAGGCCGGATCAGGGAGCGGGTCCTGGTGCCGTGCGTCGCAAGGCGGAGGAGGGCGCCATGGCGGAGCCATGGCAACCGACGACAACGTGGCGAGGCGCGGCACCAGGACCCGCGAGCCCGGCCTGATCCGAACGAGAGGGCCCAGCGCTGTTCCGCGCACGTCGGACGTGTCAGCCGAAGGAGAAGCGCGCGGCAGGCGGGTGCGGTCCCCTGGCGACGCCCGGGGTGGCCGCGCCCTCGGCGTGAAGCCGGTCGGCGCCGGCGTCCCGGGCCGTGATCGCGGCGCAGGCGTGGACGTCCGCGGCGGTGAGGAGTCGAGCGCGCGCCCGCGGCGTGACGTTCGTCGGCTCGGCGACCGCGCCGTGTCCGGTGGTGAGCCCGGTGACGAGCCTGCGGTCACGTTCCTCGATGACTCGTGCGTCCGCTTGCCGACGAGGGCGACGAGTCCCGCCGGTGCCCGGATGGTCAAGCGCCGCAGGAGAGCGGTGGGCCGGACAACGTGAAAACCCCGGTGTGAATGGCCGGAGTTCACCCTGCCGGGCCAGGCGTGCGCTTCCTACGATGCCCACGCCTCCCTCTCCGCTTCACAGGTGACACACAGATCCTTCACCTGCGGACGGGCACCGGAAGGAGGCTCACCCCCCACCCGACAACCGGGAGACACCATGGCTGGTGGACTTTTCCTGAGCGGCGCCGTGGCCGCTCTGCTCACCACCGCACTGCCCGCCCAGAGCCCCTCCTCCGTGTTCGACGACCCGCCCCCGGACAAGATCGTCATCGACGTGGCGACGGTGAACGGCTCGGGCTGCCCGGCCGGTACGGCCGCCGTGGCGGTCTCACCGGACAACACGGCCTTCACCGTCACCTACAGCGCCTACCTCGCCCAGGCCGGCGGCAACTCCGATCCCACGGCCTTCCGCAAGAACTGCCAGCTCAACCTGGTGGTCCACGTCCCGCAGGGCTTCACCTACGCGGTGGCCAGCGCCGACTACCGCGGCTTCGCCTCACTCCAGCGGGGCGCAACGGCCACGCAGAAGGCGTCGTACTACTTCCAGGGCTCCTCCAGCACCGTGCCCCGCACCCACCCGTTCGGCGGCCCCTACAACGACGACTGGCAGGCCACCGACTCCACCGACTGGGCTCAGCTGGTCTGGGCGCCCTGCGGGGTGCTGCGCAACTTCAACATCAACACCGAGCTGCGGGTGAACGCCGGCACCGCGGCTCCCGACAAGGTCAGCTTCATGACGATGGACTCGACGGACGGGGACATCAGCACGGTGTACCACATGGCGTGGAAGAGCTGCCCGAAGTCCTGACGGGAGCGCAGGGAGCCTGCGGCCCCGGAAGGGGGACGCGGGCTCCTCCCGATGTCCGTCGGCGGTCGCCGGACCCGCTGCTGCTGCGGCCGCTCCGCGGGCCGAGACCGACGTGCCGTACTGGCCGCCCGCCGGTGCCACCGGCCTGAGCCACCGGCCCGACGGCGTGTCGGCCTGATCGACCCAGGCCCTATCCCGCCTGGCCGATGTCCGCCGCGTTCGGCCAGCTCTGGGCGTTGGGCCAGCCCGTCGCGGGGGCGGGGGCCAGGCCCGTGGCCGGTGCCGTCATCCCGCGCACCTGCGCCGCGGTGAGCCCGCCGCGGGCCGGGACGCCGGGCGGAGTGGGGGCGGAGGCGGCGAACGCCGCGGGGGCCAGGGGTGAGGGCGCGGGGGGCGGGGTGGGCAGAGGGACCGGTGCCGGTGCCGGCGCTGGAGCCGGCGCCGGAGCCGGAGCCGGGGTGGGGACGGCGGGGGGCACGGGTGGGGGCGCCGGTGTGGGCAGGGGGGCCGGCATCCGGGTGTACGCCGGCTGGGGGAAGGGGGCGGGGGACGGCTGGGGGAAGGGGGTGGGGGCCGGCTGGGCGAGGGAGGCCGCTGCCGGGAGCGGTGTTCCCGTGCCGGCCGGCGGTACGGCGGCGGGGAGCGGCACACCCGTGCCGGTGGACGGGGCGGGGGCGGCCGGGGCGACGGCCTGCGCGGCCAGCCCCGGCAGACCCGCCCCGTTGGTCTCGCTGACCAGTCGGTCGACCGCCGCCGTACCCGAGCTGTAGCTGGTCCCGGCGCCCGGCCCGGGTACGGCGGCTCCCCTCCTGGACTCGTAGAGCACCTGTTCCAGGCCGGACACCAGGCGACGCACGTCGACCTGGGGGCGCACCACGAGCCGCAGGAAGCGGCTGGAGGATCCGATCTTGTTGCCGCATTCGCGGACCAGGATCCGGTGCTCGGTGAGCATCCGGTCCCGGACCACCGTGCCCTCGGCGCCGACGGGGAGGCGCACGAAGAGGAAGTTGCCCTGGGAGGGGTAGACCGTGAGGCCGGGGAGCGCGGCGAGCCGGCCGGCCATGTCCAGCCGGTCGCGGCGGACCTGGTGCAGGCTCTGCGCGTACTCGGGCCCGTGCTCCCGCAGCATGAACACCACGTGTTCGGCGAAGGAGTTGAGGTTCCACTTCGGCAGCATCGAGCGGATCCTGCCCGCGAGCGCCGGGTTGGCGACGAGGTAGCCGAAGCGTACGCCGTGCAGGCCGAAGTTCTTGCCCAGGCTGCGCAGCACGACGACGTTGGGGCGGAGCACGGCCTCCTGGACGACGCTCGGCTCGGGCTCCGCGTCGGCGAACTCCAGGAAGGACTCGTCCACGATCACCAGGTCGAGGTCCGCCATGGCGTCCATGAACTCCACCACCTGCCGGCGGTGCACATAGCCGCCGTCGGGGTTGTTCGGGTTGCACACCACCGCGACCCGGGTGCCCCGGGCGCGGATGAACTCGGCGTACCGGCCGAGGTCCAGGGCGAAGCCGTTCGCCTCCTGGAGCGGGAACATGTCGACCCGTTTGCCCGTCTCCATCGGCTGGTCGGTCCAGCGGCCGAAGGTGGGCACCGGGATCGCCAGGGACTCGCGGACGAGGAGGTGGTCGATCCAGGTGATCAGCTCCGTGGAACCGTTGCCCATCGCCACGCACTGCGGGGGCAGCTGGAGCAGACCGCACAGTTCCGCGGTGATGGTGTCGGCGCTGCTCGGGTAGTACGTGATGATCTCGCGCAGCCGGGCCCCCATCTCCTCGAACATCGCGGGGGTGGGGAAGTACGGGTTGCACGGGATGCAGAAGTCCACCGGGCCCGACCCGTCGCTCTGCCGCGTCAGCGCCGCCATCGAAGGGCTGTGCGCGGCGGTGTCGCGGAACAACGAGGTGACGTTGTCAGGCAAGGGAACCTCCGTCCGGGGGTGGCCCGTGCGGGGGAGCACGGGCCGCCCACTGGTACGGAGGGGGCGTCAGTGGTGTTCAACTCGGCGGCTGTGTGAGCCGCTTCACGCCCCGAACGTGTGGACCGTCGTCGTCCGGTAGGTCTGCCCCGGCCGGAGCACCGTCGACGGGAAGTGCGGGTGGTTCGGCGAGTCCGGGAAGTGCTGTGTCTCCAGGCAGAGGGCGTCGCCCTGGCGGTAGGTGCGGCCGCCGGTGCCGGTCAGGGTGCCGTCGAGAAAGTTGCCGGAGTAGAACTGGAGGCCCGGCTGGTCGGTGGCGATCCGCAGGGTGCGGCCGGAGCGCGGGTCGCGGAGCGTGGCGACGTGCTCGGGCCGGGCGGTGCCGCCCTTGTCCAGGACCCAGTTGTGGTCGTACCCCTTGGCCGCCACCTGCTGTTCGTGTCCCGCCCGCAGGTCCCGGCCGATCGGCTTGCCCCGGCGGAAGTCGAAGGGGGTGCCCGCGACCCCGGCCAGCTCGCCGGTGGGGATGAGACCGGAGTCGGTGGGGGTGTAACGCGAGGCGGCGATCGTCAGCTCGTGGTCCTCGATCGTGCCGCTGCCCTCGCCGGCCAGGTTCCAGTACACGTGGCTGGTCAGGTTGACGACGGTGGCGCGGTCGGTGGTGGCCGCGTAGTCGATGCGCCAGTCGCCGTGCCGGGTGAGGGTGTACGTCACCTTCGTCCGGAGGGTGCCCGGGTAGCCCATCTCGCCGTCGACGCTGGTGTAGTGCAGGTGCAGGCCGACGTCGGAGCCGTCGGTGAACGGCTCGACGTGCCACACGTGCTTGTCGAAGCCCTTGGCGCCGCCGTGCAGGTGGTTCACGCCGTCGTTGACGGACAGCTGGTGGCTCGTGCCGTCCAGCGTGAACCGGCCCTTGCCGATGCGGTTGCCGTAGCGGCCGATCAGGGCGCCGAAGTACGGGCTCTTCGCCTCGTAGTCGGCGATGTCACCGAAGCCGGCGACGACGTCGGCGTGGCGGCCGTGCCGGTCCGGTATCTCCAGCGACTGCACGATGCCGCCGTACGACAGCACCTTCAGCCGGGTGCCGCCGTTCTCCAGCGACCAGCGGTGGACCTTCGTGCCGTCGGCGAGCGTGCCGAAGGGCTCCCTCACCGGCTTCCTGCCCCCGGTGGCGGCCTGGGCGCCGCCCGTGCCGAGGGCGGTGGCGGCGAGGCCCGCCGCGGCGGCGCCTGCGATGACCGTGCGTCTGTTCAGTTCCATGGGTGCGGCTCCCTTGTCTGGGCGCTTACGAACCGGACTTGCGCTTGTTCCACACGTCGAACCCGACCGCCACCAGCAGGGCCAGGCCCTTGATCACCTGCTGCCAGTCGGTTCCGACGCTGAGGAGGTTCATGCCGTTGTTCAGCACGCCGAGGACGAGACCGCCGATGATGGCGCCGAGGACGGTGCCGACACCGCCGCTCATGGAGGCGCCACCGATGAACGACGAGGCGATGGCCTCGAGTTCGAAGTTGAGGCCCGCCTTCGGAGAGGCCGCGTTCAGGCGGGCGGCGACCACCAGACCCGCCAGGGCCGCGAGCACGCCCATGTTCAGGAAGACGTAGAAGGTGACCTTCTTGTCCTTCACGCCGGACAGCTTGGCCGCCGGCAGGTTGCCGCCGATGGCGTAGATGTGGCGGCCGAAGACGGCGTTGCGCATGACGTAGCCGTAGCCGACCACCAGCACGCCGAGGACGATCAGCACGATCGGGGCGCCCTTGTAGCTGGCGAGCAGCATCGTGACGACGAGGATCGCGGCGGTGATGGCGACGAGCTTGAGCAGGAAGATGTTGCCGGGCAGCACGTCGAGGGAGAACTCCTGCTGGCGGCGCCGGTCGCGGACCTCCCGCAGGACCGTGAAGACGATCAGGGCGACGCCCAGCAGCAGGGTGAGGTTGTGGTAGTTCGTCTCCGGACCGGCCTCCGGCAGGAAGCCGTTGCCCATCTTCTGGAGCCCGTCCGGGAACGGGCCGAGGGTCTGGCCCTCCAGGAAGATCTCCGTCAGGCCGCGGAAGATCAGCATCCCGGCGAGGGTGACGATGAACGAGGGGATGCCGAAGTAGGCGATCATGAAGCCCTGTACCGCGCCGGCCACCGCGCCCACCAGCAGGCACAGCACCACGGCGAGGGGCCAGGCCACGCCGTGCTGCACCGTCAGGACGGCCGCGAAGGCGCCGGTGAACGCCGTCAGCGAGCCGACCGACAGGTCGATGTGGCCCGCGATGATCACCAGCATCATGCCGATGGCGAGGACCAGGATATGGCTGTTCTGGAGCACCAGGTTGGAGACGTTGCGCGGCAGCAGCAGGTCGCCGCCGGTCCACACCGAGAACAGGACCACGATCAGGCCGAGCGCGATCAGCATGCCGTACTGCCGCATGTTGTTGCGCAGGCCGTCCAGGATCAGGTGCAGCAGGCCGCCGGAGGCCTGGCCGCCGCTCTTGCCGGGCGGCGCCGGTGCCGGCGTCTTGGCGGTCACGTCCGTGCTCATCGGGTTACCTCTTTGTCCTTCGTCATCTGGCGCATCAGCGATTCCTGGGATGCCTCGGCCCGTGAGAACTCGCCGGTCAGCCGCCCCGCGGCCATCGTGTAGATGCGGTCGCACATGCCGAGCAGCTCCGGCAGCTCGGAGGAGATGAAGACGACCGCCCTGCCCTCGGCCGCCAGCTGGTCGATGACCGTGTAGATCTCGAACTTGGCGCCGACGTCGATGCCGCGCGTCGGCTCGTCCAGGATCAGCACGTCGGGACCCGCGAAGATCCACTTGCTGAGGACGACCTTCTGCTGGTTGCCGCCCGAGAGTTTGCCCACCGGCTCGAAGACGGTCGGCGCCTTGATGTTCATCGACGTGCGGAACCGCTCGGCGACCCGCCGCTCCTCGTTCTCGTCGACGACCCCGCGCCGGGCCACCTTGCGCAGGGAGGTCAGCGAGATGTTGCGGTTGATGGTGTCGATGAGGTTGAGGCCGTAGTGCTTGCGGTCCTCGGTGACGTAGGCGATGCCGTGCCCGATGGCCTCGGGGACGGTCCTGGTACGGATCTCCGTGCCGTCCTTGAGGACCGTGCCGCCCGCGTACCGGCCGTAGGAGCGCCCGAAGACGCTCATGGCGAGTTCGGTGCGGCCGGCGCCCATGAGGCCCGCGATGCCGACGATCTCCCCGCGCCGGACCTGGAGCGACACCTGGTCGACCACCTTGCGCTGCTGGTCGATCGGGTGGTGCACGGTCCAGTCACGGATCTCCAGGGCCGGCGCCGTGTCCTCCTGCGCCTGGTGCGGGGTGCGCTCGGGGAAGCGGTGGTCGAGGTCGCGGCCGACCATGCCGCTGATGATCCGGTCCTCGGTCGTCCGCGCCGACTTCACGTCGAGCGTCTCGATGGAGTGCCCGTCGCGGATGATCGTCACCGAGTCGGCGACCTTGCGGATCTCGTTGAGCTTGTGGGAGATGATGATCGAGGTGATGCCCTGGTTCTTCAGCTCCAGGATCAGGTCGAGGAGCTTGCCGCTGTCCTCGTCGTTCAGGGCGGCCGTCGGCTCGTCCAGGATGAGCAGCTTCACCTTCTTGGACAGCGCCTTGGCGATCTCCACGAGCTGCTGCTTGCCCACCCCGATGTCGGCGACGCGGGTTTCCGGGTGATCGCTCAGACCGACCCGGCGCAGCAGTTCGGTGGCGTGCCTGAGCGTGTCGTTCCAGTTGATGAAGCCGCGCGTGGCGTGCTCGTTGCCGAGGAAGATGTTCTCCGCGATGGAGAGGTACGGCACCAGCGCCAGCTCCTGGTGGATGATGACGATGCCGTGCTGCTCGCTCGCCCGGATGTCCTTGAAGCGGCAGGGCTCTCCCTCGAAGAGGACGTCGCCCTCGTAACTGCCGTACGGGTGGACGCCGGAGAGCACCTTCATCAGGGTGGACTTCCCGGCGCCGTTCTCGCCGCAGATGGCGTGGACCTCGCCCTGACGTACCGTCAGTGTGACGTCCGAGAGCGCTGTGACACCGGGAAAGGTCTTGACGATCGAGCGCATTTCCAGGACGGGTCCCGCCATGGTCGTGCCTTCCAATCAGGTGTGGGGTCGGTCGGTAGGCGGGACTACTTCAGCTGGGCGGCCGTGTAGTAGCCGCCCTTGACGAGCACGTCCTCGTAGTTGTTCTTGTCGACACTGACCGGCTGGAGCAGGTAGGCGGGGACGACCTTGCTGCCGTTGTCGTAGGACTTGACGTCGTTGACCTGCGGCTTCTTGCCCTTCAGGACGTCGTCGACCATCGTGGAGGCCACCTCGGCGAGCTTGCGGAGGTCCTTGTAGACGGTCTGCGTCTGCTGTCCGCCGATGATCGACTTCACGGAGGCGAGTTCGGCGTCCTGGCCGGTGATGACCGGCAGCGGCCTGTTCCCGGAGCCGTAGCCGTCCGACTTCAGGGCCGACAGGATGCCGATGGAGATGCCGTCGTACGGCGAGAGGACCGCGTCGACCCGCTCGCTCTTGTACGAGGAGGTGAGGATGTCGTCCATGCGCCGCTGGGCGGTGGCGCCGTCCCAGCGCAGGGTGGTGACCTTGTTGAGTGCGGTCTGGCCGGACCGGACGACGAGCTGCTTCTTGTCCATGTACGGCTTCAGGACGCTCATCGCGCCGTTGAAGAAGTACCGGGTGTTGTTGTCGTCGTTGGAACCGGCGAACAGCTCGATGTTGAACGGGCCCTTCTTGCCGCTGTCCAGGCCGAGCTTGTGCACGATGTACGAGCCCTGGAGCCTGCCGACCTTCTCGTTGTCGAAGGAGGCGTAGTAGTCGACGTTCTCGGTGCCGAGGATCAGCCGGTCGTAGGAGATGACCGGGATGTTGGCGTCCGCGGCCTGCTGGAGGACGCTGTCCAGGGACTTGTTGTCGATGGCCGCGACGATCAGGCCCTTGACGCCCTGGGTGATCAGGTTCTCTATCTGCGAGACCTGCTGCTCCGGGTCGTCCTCGCCGTAGACCAGCTTGGTCTTGTAGCCCTTGGCCTCCAGGTCCTTCACGACGTTCTTGCCGTCGGAGATCCAGCGCTCGGAGGATTTGGTCGGCATCGCGATGCCGATGGTGGCGCCCTTGGTGTCGCCGGGCTTCTCCTTGCTGCCGCCCTCGCCGCTCTGCCCGCAGGCGGTCAGGGTCAGGGCGAGCGAGGCGGCGGCGGCTGTCGCGGCGAGTGCGGCTCTGCGGTTGCGCATGGGATCAGTCCTTGTCGATCTCGGCGTGGAGGGGAGCGGATGCTTCGACGGGGAAGCGGTGGAGCGGTCCGGGCAGCCGGGAGCCGAGCGGCGCCATGCCGTCGTCCGCGCCGTGCCGGGCGAGCAGGTCCAGGGCGAGCCGGCCGCGCCGCACCCGCTCCCGGGCGGTGTTCAGGGTCAGGTCCCTGAGGTGGGTGCCCCACGGGTAGATGCCGGGGGCCTTGGACAGGCCGAACTTCAGGTAGAGCGGGGCGCCGCGGCGGATCAGCTCGGCGACCTCGTACATCCGGATGTAGCCGCCCAGGTCGTCGGGGGCCTCGATGTACATGTCCATGGGGGCGCCGGACACCCGGCGGATCTCGGTGAGGTGGTCCAGCGTCAGGTCGCTGGGCACGTTGACGGAGTCGGCGCCGAGCCGCTCGTAGACGGCGTACGAGGCCGGGTTGACGGGGCCGATCAGCGCCGACACCTTCAGCGTGGTGTCGGCCGGGATGATCCCCGCCTCGCGGGCCCGGTGCAGGGTCCACAGCACGCCCTCGTCGGCCACGAGCAGGCACTGGACGCCCAGTTCGGTGGCGCGGACGGCGTCCTCGACGCAGCCGGCCACGGCGTCGTGGCCCCGGGCGCGCAGTCCGGCCCCCCGCGAGTCGGACCGTACCGAGCCGCCGATGTCCCAGGTGCCGCGCGGGCCGGTGAACAGGCACAGTTCGATGCCGCGTTCGGCGGTGGCGTCCACCATCTCGGTGATCTCGGCGTCGGTGAGCATCCACACGCCGCTGCCCTGGCTGATCCGGTGGATCGGCACGTCGAGGCGCGAGGCCTCCTTGAGGATGACGGCCAGCGCTTCGGGCCCCTCGCACGAGGGGATCTCGGTGCGCCAGCGGCCACCGCCCGGGAAGGCGCGGGCGGAGGCGTCGGCGGGGTCGAGGGCGGGCGCCCCCAGGCCGAGTGCGGCGAGCACCTGCTCGCCGGGCCTGCGGACTGCCGGGGCGGAAGCGTCGGTCACAAGCTGTCCTTCGTGTTCGATATTTCGGACAAGGTTCGCGGCTGTGGGTACGGCAAGGCGCCGGTGGTACGCCGGCCGGGGCGCCGTCAGGTCACGCCCCGGCCGGCGCACGACTAGGGGCGGAGCAGCACCTTGCCCACCGCCGGATCGCCGGCCCCGACCAGCTCGATGGCCCGCGAGAACTCGGCCAGCGGCAGCTCGTGCGTGACCAGCGGCAGCGGGTCCAGCAGCCCGGCGCCGAACACCCGCACCGCGTGTGCCCAGGCGTCCGGCGGCGCCCCGAAGACCGTGTGCACCTCCAGCTGCCGTACGACGAGATCGGTCGGGTCCAGCCCGTCCGCGCCCGGCGCCGGGATACCGGTGAGGACCAGGCGCCCGCCGCGCCGCAGCAGTGCGGCGGCGGTGCGCGCGGCGGACGCGGACCCGGCGGTCTCGATCACCACGTCGAAGCCGGCGGGCAGTTCCTCGTCCCGGAGCCGGAAGCCGGTGGCCCCGAACCGCCGTGACAGTGCCTCCCGGTCGTCGCGCGTGCCCACGACGAGCAGCTCCGCCGGCGAGACGGCCTTGAGGAACTGCACGGCGAACATGCCCAGCGTGCCCGTGCCGACCACCGCGACCCGCTCACCCGGCCGGGCGTTCGCCTTCAGCGCGGCGGCGGCGACACAGGCGGCCGGCTCCAGCAGCGCGGCGGCCGTCAGGTCGGCGTCGTCGGGCAGGACGTGCAGCAACCGGGCGGGGAGGGTCAGCGTGGCCGCCATGGCGCCGGGCCGGGTGAACCCGGTCTCCTCGTACCCGGCCGTGCACAGCGTGGTCTCGCCCGCGTGACAGCGCTCGCACACCTGGCAGTTGCGGAAGCCCTCGCCGACGACCTTGCGGCCGGCGAGCGCGCCGGGCACCCCGGCCCCCACCGCGGTGACCGTCCCCGACCACTCGTGGCCGGGCGTGAGCGGGTAACGCACGTACCCCTCGGGCCGGTTGCCCTGGTACACCTCGCGGTCGCTGCCGCAGATGCCGACCGCGTGCACGGCCACCAGCGCCTCACCGGGGGCGGGATCGCGGGGGGTGTGGGCCTGCACCCGGTGGACTCCGGGCGCCTCGACCAGGATCTGGGAACTCACTGAGTGCCCTTCGGCTTGCGCTGCTCCCAGCCCTCGGCCCACAGGTCGAACCGGGCCTGCTGCTGCGGGAACTCGGCCGCCGCGTCGACGTCCAGCTCCACGCCGAGACCGGGCGCGTCGGACAGGTGGAAGTACCCGTCCACGACCTCCGGCGCCCCCTTGACCACCTTCTTGATCTCCGCGTCGGCGAAGTCGTTGAAGTGCTCCAGGATCTTGAAGTTCGGGGAGGTGAAGCCGACCTGGAGGGAGGCGGCGGTGAGCACCGACCCGCCCACGTTGTGCGGGGCGACCAGCATGTAGTGCGTCTCGGCGGTCGCGGCGAGCTTCCGGGTCTCCCAGATGCCGCCGATGTGGCCGACGTCGGGCTGGATGATGTCCACGGACTGGCTGTCGAACAGCTCGCGGAACTCGATCCGGTCGTGGATGCGTTCACCGGTGGCGACCGGGATGTCGACCTTGGCCGCGACCTTCTCCAGCGCCTTGAGGTTCTCCGGCGGCACCGGCTCCTCCAGCCAGGCCGGCTTGAACGGCGCCATCTCCTTCGCCAGCCGGACGGCGGTGGCGGGGGAGAAGCGGCCGTGCATCTCCAGCATCAGCTCGGCCTCCGGGCCGATGGCGTCCCGTACGGCCTCGATGAGCGAGACGGCGTACGAGGTCTCCTGATGGTCCAGTTCGAAGTGCCCGGTGCCGAACGGGTCGATCTTCAGCGCCCGGTAGCCGCGCTCCATGACGCCCTGAGCGGCCTTGTGGTACGCCTCCGGGGTGCGCTCGGTGGTGTACCAGCCGTTGGCGTACGCCTTGACCTTGTCGGTGACCTTCCCGCCGAGCAGCTGCCACACCGGTACGCCCAGGGCCTTGCCCTTGATGTCCCAGCAGGCCATCTCGACGACCGCGATGCCCGACATGACGATCTCGCCGGCGCGGCCGTAGTCGCCGTACTTCATCCGGCGTACCAGGTCCTCGACGGCGAACGGGTCCGATCCGAGAATGTGGTTGGCCTCGGCCTCCCGCAGGTAACCGATCAGCGCGTCGGTGTGACCGAGCATCCGGGTCTCGCCGACACCCGTGATCCCCTCGTCGGTGTGCACCTGGACGTAGGTCAGGTTCCGCCACGGTGTACCGACCACGTGCGTGCTGATTCCGGTGATGCGCACGACAGTTGCCCCTCAGCTGTTCGAAATTTCGTCACACGTTCGAAATGCTGGCGTGACAGTAAGGACGGTGCGGTAGGGGTGTCAATGGGTCGAACAGGTAACGGTTTCGGCACGGCTCGCAGGAACTCTCTCGGTCCCGCACGAAACCTTCACAGCGTCACCTGGAAGCCGGGTCGCGCGGACCTTAGTCTTCCGGCGTCATGAACTTCTGTCACCCGTGCCAACGGCACCTCAACGGCGCCCTGGCCTGCCCCGGGTGCGGATCGCCGGCCACGTACGCACCGACCCCACCGACGGCGTACGAGGCATACGCCTACCCGCCCCCGGAGCACACGGACCGGCCCGCCGAAGCCGTCGGGGGGTACGCCTACGGGGAGCCGCAAACCACGGACCGGCCCGCCGAAGCGACCGGGGGGTACCAGTACGGCGAGCCGGAGCGCACGGATCAGCTCACGGAAGCCGTCGAGGGCGCCGAGGACGTCGAGGACGCCGAGGACGTCGAGAACGCCGAGGACGTCGAGAACGTCGAGGATGCCGTCGCGCCCACCGGCCGGCGGGCCCGTGGCCGGGCCGAGGACAGCCGGCGCGACCGCAAGGCCGCCGCGCATCGCCGCCGGCGCCGCCGTACGGCCCTGGTCGCCGCCGGGTTCGTCCTCGCGGCGGGCGGCCTCAGCCTCGCCGAACTGGGCACGGACATGCCCTTCTCGCCCTTCTCGCCATTCACGGCGGACACGCCGGCCCCCGCCGGGGAGGCGTCGGCGGACGGAGGTGCCTCAACGGCGGCACCGGCCCGCGCGGCGGACCCCCTGGACGACGTCTCCGGTGCGACCCCGGGCGCGCGCCGCTCCGCGTCCGCCTCGGAGTCCGCCTCCGCGTCCGCCTCGGAGTCCCCGAAGGACAAGGGTTCCGCATCCCCGTCCGCCCAGGACACCGGCAAGGCCGATCAACCGTCGACGACACCTTCCGTTACGGCCACTGCGGGCGACCCCGCACCCCCGGCCGCCACCCAGCCCACCCCCACCCCGACGGACACCCCCACGACCACGGCCCCCACCCCGGCCCCGACCCCCACCAGGACCTGCGACCGCTTCCTCTGGTGGTGCAGCTGACCACCCCGCCCCTGTGCGACGGACAGCAGGGCCAACCCGGCCAGGGGCGCGGGGAACGGCGCGACAAGCCCACGACGACCCGCGGCCAACAACGCGCCGCCCCCACCCCGCACATCCCGGCCAACGGCAGGGCCAACCCCCTCAGGGGCGCGGGGAACGGCGCGACAAGCCCACGACGACCCGCGGCCGGCAGCTCACCGCACCCCGCACACGACGCCCCGCTCCCGCAGGGACCCCGCACACGACGCCCCGCTCCCGCAGGGACCCCGCACACGACGCCCCGCTCCCGCAGGGACCCCGCACACGACGCCCCGCCCCCGCAGGCACCCCGCAGGGACCCCGTACGCAACGACGACCGTCAGACCAGCGTCACGGTGATGTTCCCGCGCGTGGCCTTCGAGTAGGGGCACACCTGGTGCGCCTTCGCGACCAGCGCCCGCGCCACGGCCTCGTCGGCGTTCGGGATGCTCGCCGAGATCTCCACGATGATCCCGAACCCGTCCTCGTTCCTGCCGATACCGACCTTGGCGGTGACGGTGGACCCGGACACGTCGGCGCCCTCCTGTCGCGCGACGACACCGAGCGCCCCCTGGAAGCAGGCGCTGTACCCCGCGGCGAACAGCTGCTCCGGATTGGTGCCGGCGCCGTTGCCGCCCATCTCCTTCGGCGGGTTCACGACGACGTCGAGCGCCCCGTCGTCGGTGGCGACCCGCCCGTCGCGGCCGTTCTCGGCGGTGGCGACGGCGGTGTACAGGACGTCGGACTGCGTGATGGGCATGCGATTGTCCTCCTCTTCGGTCCGCCGCGACTCGCGCCCACGATCACCGACGGATTTCGGAAAGAATTTACCGCATGTCGAAATCAACGGGAAGGCCGCCCGAGAAGGGGGCGGCCACCGCGGAAGGGCTCCGTCAGAGCTTGACGACCATCTTCCCGACGTTGTCGCCCCGCAGGACCCCGAGGAACGCCTCCAGGTTGTTCTCGATGCCCTCGGCCACGGTCTCGCGGTACTTCAGCGCACCCGAGGCGACCCACGGGCCGACCTCCTGGACGAACTGGGACTGGAGGTCGTAGTGGTCGCCGACCAGGAAGCCCTCGATCCGGCCGCGGGTCTGGATCAACCGGGCGAGGTTCTTCGGGCCGGGGGCGGGCTCGGTGTTGTTGTAGACCGAGATCATGCCGCAGACGGCGATCCGGCCGCCCTGGTTCAGCGAGCCGATGGCGGCCTCGAGGTGGTCGCCGCCGACGTTGTCGAAGTAGACGTCGATGCCGTCGGGCGCCGCCTGCCGCAGCTGCTCGGCGACCGGGCCGCTCTTGTAGTTGAACGCGGCGTCGAAGCCGTACTCCTCCACCAGGAGCCTGACCTTCTCGTCGGACCCGGCGGAGCCGATGACCCGGGAGGCGCCCTTGAGCTTGGCGATCTGCCCGACCTGGCTGCCGACGGCACCCGCCGCTCCGGACACGAAGACGGCGTCGCCCTCCTTGAAGGAGGCGGTGCGCAGCAGGCCGGCGTAGGCGGTCAGTCCGGTCATGCCGAGGACGCCGAGGTACGTCGAGAGCGGCGCGGCCTCGGGGTCGACCTTGACGGCATGCTTGGCGTCCAGGGCCGCGTACTCGCGCCAGCCGAAGAAGTGCAGGACGTGGTCGCCGGCGGAGATCCCCTCGGCGCGGGACTCGATCACCTCGCCGACCGCACCGCCCTGCATGACCTTGCCCAGTTCGAACGGGGCGGTGTACGACTTCGCGGCACTCATCCGGCCACGCATGTACGGGTCGACGGAGAGGTACTTGTTCCGCACCAGCACCTGACCCTCACCCGGGGCCGGGACCGGTGCCTCGACGAGGGCGAAGTCCTCGGGCTTGGGCCAGCCGACGGGACGGCTGAGCAGGTGCCACTCGCGGTTGATCATGACAGCGCCTTTCCTTTTACTTCAGTACCTGAAACAACCATGCTCATGGATATTTCATGATGTCAAGTAACCGGGTATCCTGGTGGGTATGTCCACCCCATCGAAGCCCCCCCGCCCCGACGCGCTCACCCTGGAGGTCGTCGAGCTGATCGGGGACGTCGTGGCCCGCTTCTACGCGGACTACGAGAAGGCGGCGGGCGAACACGCGCTGACCGGCCCGCAGGCCCGCCTCCTCAGCCTGCTCTCGCTGGAACCGCTGCCCATGCGCAAGCTGGCGCAGAAGCTGAAGTGCGAGCCGTCCAACGTGACCGGGATCGTGGACCGGCTGGAGGCCCGCGGGCTGGCGGAGCGCCGCCCCGATCCGGCCGACCGCCGGGTGAAGGTGGCCGCCGCCACCGAGGAGGGCCGGCGCGTGGCCCGGGACCTCCGCGAGGGCCTGCACTTCGCCCGCGAGCCCCTCGCCGGCCTGTCCGAGGAGCAGCGCCGCTCCCTGCGGGACCTGCTCCGCCGCATGCTGGACGACTGAGGATCCGCCCCGCCGCCGAGCCAGTAAAGTCCTTGTCATGCGCGATCTCGGGGTGGGTTTCGGTTATCTGCTGAAGGGCCAGCGGTGGGTGGCCCGGCACGGACGGCAGTACGGGTTCGGGCTGCTGCCCGGACTGATCACGCTGGTGCTGTACGCCGCCGCGCTGGTCGCGCTCGCCCTGTGGGGCGAGGACGCGGTCAGCTGGGCGACCCCGTTCGCGGACGACTGGTCCAGCCCCTGGCAGGGCCTGTTCCGCGGCCTCCTGACCGCCGTCCTGTTCGCACTCGGCCTGCTGCTGGCCGTGCTGACGTTCACGGCCGTCACCCTGCTGGTCGGCCAGCCCTTCTACGAGAACCTGTCGGAGAAGGCCGACGCCGACGTCTCGCCCGACGGCACCGCGCCCCGTTCGGACCTCCCGCTCTGGCGCGAACTGTGGATCTCCGCCCGCGACAGCCTGCGCGTCCTGGTCCGCGCCGCTCTGTGGGGCGTGCTGCTCTTCGCCCTCGGCTTCCTGCCGTTCGTCGGGCAGACCGTCGTCCCCGTGCTCGGCTTCTTCGTCACCGGCTTCTTCCTCACCGAGGAACTCGCCGCCGTGGCGCTCCAGCGCCGAGGTGTCGACCTGCGCGCCCGCCTCGCCCTGCTCCGCTCCCGCAAGAGCCTGGTCTGGGGCTTCGGCACCCCCTTGGGCCTGGCCTTCCTGGTTCCGTTCGTCGCGGTGTTCCTGATGCCGGGCGCGGTGGCCGGCGCCACGTTCCTCGCCCGCGACCTGCTGGGCGAGGAGAGCGCCGCCGACGTGTCCGCGGCCACCGTCGGGCAGCCGGACACGGAGGACGCCCCCCGCTGACCCGGGTGCGTCAGCCGTGCGCCGCCCGCGCCGTGGCAGCTACCGCGACCGTCACGACGGACCGCACCTGAGCGATGATGTCCAGCCGGTTCCGTACGAACTCCGGGTCGGTCACCGCACCCGTCGCCGGGTCGGTGTTACCGGTGCCGAACGTCAGCACGGGCGTGTGCACATGCCCGCCGGGCAGGGTGTCGTGCAGCCCGAGCCGGTCCCGCAGCAGCGTGGCCCGGTAGGCGATCTCGTTGGAGAGGTAGTCGCCGCCGCCCCCGGCCCGGGCGGTGGAGCCGGGGGTCGGCCCGTCCGGCCGTACGACGGGGTCCGTGCCTCCCGCGGGGATCTCGGTGACCTCGGTGTGGTCGTAGACGGGGAAGCGTCCCGTCCGGGCGGCCACGACGGTGGCGTACGGCAGGGTCGTGCTCGTCCACTGCGGCTGCGAGGCCGGGTCGGCGACCGGGACGGTCTCCGTCCGCGAGACGTCGTCGTTGTCCGGGAAGCCGCCCCGCCAGGCGCCGTTGGTGCGCTCGATGTCGAACCGGCCGACGCGGCCCTGGCTCACGGTCGTGAACAGGTCCACCTGGGGCAGGTACGGCCGCAGGGCGCGCTCCACCGTGCCTCCGGCGAAATCCCGCCAGCGCACCGGGAACACGGCGGTCTCCACGCGCGCCGGCCCCCGGTCGGTCCGGATCACCGTGCCGTCCAGTGCGAGCGCGCTCGCCCCCGACGGGTTGGAGATGCGGATGTCCCGGTCGAGCGTGAAGGGGTCGAAGCCGGTGAGCAGCACGCGCCGCAGGTGCCTCGCCCGGGGGTAGCGGATGCCGGTCTGCCCGCGCGAGGTGCGCTCCAACTCGGACAGCAGCGCGTCCCGTTGCCCGCCGGTCAACCCGAACCCGGGTTCCCATCCGCGCAGTTCCCGGCTCATCCCCAGCCGCGCCCAGTACAGCGGCCGATCGTCGTCCCTGCTCAGGTCACCCCCCGCCGGCCCCCGCCCCTGCGCCCGCGCCACGGCCCGTCGCCACAGCGCGGTCCCCTCCCGGACGACGAGGCGGCGGGCCTGCGCGTAGGAGTGCGCGCCCTCCAGCCCGCGGCGGAAACCGGGCGCCACCCCGTCGAATCCGGAGCGCCGCAGGATCTCCCGCGGTACGGCCTGGTCGAGCCGCTGTTCCTCGACGGTGGCGGAGGGCGCCGCAGCCGGACCGGCGCAGGCCACGGTGGCGGGGGCGGACAGGCCGGTCAGCAGGGCCAGACCGACGAAGCCGAGGCGAAGACATATGCGGGTCAAGGGAGTTCGGGTCCTTCCGTCGCTGTGGGGCGCGTGATGCGGTGGACGGCGGCAGTATGACGCGACGGGAGTTTCCGGCGCCATGCCACCGACCGCGGTCGAGTACGTGGCGCCGCCGACCGGAGGTCGAGGCGGGCGCGCCGCTGGGACCGCCTGCTCCCCCCTCCTCGACCGCGCCCTGACCGCCGGCTGAGGCCCGAGCGCCGCGGGAGGGCCCGCCCGCTCAGGCCGCCGGCTCGCCCGGCAGCCGCAGGAAGCCGCGGAACGCGCCCGGCATGCCGACCGGCTCCGGGTCCGACAGGCCCTGCCGCGTCGGTCCCACCCCCTGGGCCACCGGGGCCGGGCTCGCATCCCGGTAACCGCGCTCGGCGATCACCTGCCCGGATGCACGATGGAGGCACCTGCACGGACCCGACGGAGAGGAACCGCGATGGCGGGAGCCCAGCCCACCCCGGCCGACCAGGCCCGCGAGGCGGTCGTGGAGGCCGCCCTGCGCACCCTCGACCTCGACACCAAGGCACGCCTCCTGGCCGGCCAGGACATGTGGAGCCTGCCCGCACTGCCCGGGATCGGCCTGAGGTCCCTCGTCATGTCCGACGGCCCGATCGGCGTCCGCGGCGTGCGCTGGAGCGCCGACGACCCCTCCGTCGCCCTGCCCTCACCGACCGCGCTCGCCGCCACCTGGGACCCGGAACTGGCCCGCCGCGCCGGTGTGCTGCTCGCCCAGGAGGCCCGCCGCAAGGGCGTCCACGTCCTGCTCGCTCCCACCGTCAACCTGCACCGCTCACCGCTCGGCGGCCGCCACTTCGAGTGCTACAGCGAGGACCCGTACCTGACCGGCGTCATCGGCACCGGCTACGTGTCGGGCGTCCAGTCCGGCGGCGTCGGCACCACCGTCAAGCACTTCGTCGCCAACGACGCCGAGACCGACCGCCTCACGGTCGACAACCTGGTCCCCGCACGCGCCCTGCGCGAGCTGTACCTGGCCCCCTTCGAGGCGATCGTGCGCGACGCCGGCCCGTGGGGCGTCATGACCGCCTACAACACGGTCAACGGCACGACGATGACCGAACACCACCACCTCGTCAACGAGGTCCTGCGCGGCGAGTGGGGCTTCGACGGCGTCAACGTCTCCGACTGGACGGCCGCCCGGGACACCACCGGCGCCATCGAGGGCGGCCTGGACGTGGCCATGCCCGGCCCGCGGACCGTCTACGGCGAGGCCCTCGCCCGGGCGGTGCGGGAGGGCAGGGTCGGCGAGGCCACGGTCGACGCGGCCGTCCGCCGGGTGCTGAGACTCGCCGCCCGCGTCGGAGTCCTGGAGGGTGCCGAACCCGTGGTCGCCGCACCGCCCGCGCCGGTCGACGGCGAGGCCCTGGCCCGCGAGATCGCCCGCCGCTCCTTCGTCCTCGTGCGCAACGAACGCCACGCCCTGCCACTGAAGCCCCACGGCACCGTCGCCCTGATCGGCGCCGCCGCCCGGGACGCCCGCATCCTCGGCGGCGGCTCCGCCACCGTCTTCCCGGCCCGGATCGTCTCCCCGCTCGACGGCCTCACCGCCGCACTCGCCGACGGCACCCTCAGCTACGCCGTCGGCGCCGACCCCGTCACCGAACTCGTCGTCGCCGACGCCGGCTTCACCTTGCGGGCCGTCTGCCGCGACGCCGCCGGCCAGGTCATCGGCACCCGTTCCGCCCCCGGCGGCCTGATCCAGTGGATGGGCACCGACCTCCCCGAGGGCGTCACCCACGAGACCCTCCACACCGTCGAGCTGACCGGCACCTTCACGCCGCGCGAGTCCGGCACGCACACCTTCGGCATCAAGGGCACCGGGGACTTCACCCTCACCGTCGGCGGCACGACGTACTACGACGACGACCAGCGCCCCGGCGAGGGAGACCCCTTCGAGGCGTTCTTCGGCGCCCCCGTGCCGCGTGCCCGGGCCGAACTCACCGCGGGCGAGCCGGTCGACGTCTCCCTCACCCATGTCGTCCGGCTCCCCGACGGCCTCCCGATGAAGGCCGTCGCGTTCGCGCTCGCCCACTCCGGCCCCCGGCGCGACGCCGACGAGCTGATCGCCGAGGCCGTGGAAACAGCCCGGAATGCCGACACGGCCGTCGTCGTGGTCGCCACCACCGACCGCGTGGAGTCCGAGGGCTTCGACCGGCGCGACCTGCGGCTCCCCGGCCGCCAGGACGACCTGGTCCGCGCGGTCGCCGCCGCCAACCCGAACACGGTCGTCGTCGTCAACGCGGGCTCCCCGGTGGAACTGCCCTGGCGGGAGGAGGCCGCCGCCGTCCTGCTCGGCTGGTTCCCCGGCCAGGAGGGCGGTGCCGCCCTCGCCGACGTCCTCACCGGCGCCCACGAGCCCGGCGGCCGGCTGCCCACCACCTGGGGGTCCCTCGCCGCCGCCCCGGTCACCCAGGTCGTCCCGACCGACGGCGAACTCCGCTACGACGAGGGAGTGTTCATCGGCTACGCCGCCTGGGAGAAGGCCGGCCGCACCCCGTCGTACCCCTTCGGCCACGGCCTCGGCTACACCGACTGGGCCTACGAGTCCCTGGACGTCGACGGCACCACCGTCCGCGTCCGCCTCCGCAACACCGGTGAGCGGGCCGGCCGCGAGGTCGTCCAGATCTACGTCGCCCCGGCCGGTCCCGGCCCCGAGCGCCCCGCACGCCGACTGGCCGGTTTCACCTCCGCCGAGGCCGGCCCCGGCGAGAGCACCGAGGTGAGGGTCGAACTCCCAGGCCGGACCTTCGAGGTCTGGGACGAGACGGCGAAGGCGTGGGCGTGTGTGAAGGGTTCGTACGAGATCGCCGCCGGACGCTCGATCACCGACCGCAGGCTCACCGCACGGATTAACGTCTGATCCGGGACAAGTCCCCCACCGAGTGGGGCAGCCCCCCAGAACAGCCCCGGTCCGGGACCTGACCCCTGGACCGGGGCAACGTCACTCCCCGGACCGGTCCCGCCCCCGTACCCCGAAGCCGTACACCGTCTCGGAGCGGAAGGGGGTGCCCGGCCGGAGGGTCGTGGTGGGGAAGTCCGGGTGGTTGGGGGAGTCCGGGAAGTGCTGGGTCTCCAGGGCGATCGCGGCGCCCGGGGTGAACGGGGCGGACAGGTGGTCGGCGGTGTAGAGCTGCACGCCCGGCTCGGTCGTCGAAAGCGTCAGGACCCGGCCGGACGCGGGGTCGTACAGCTCGGCCACCTCCTCGGCCGTCTCGCTCACCCCTTTGTCCAGCACGAGGTTGTGGTCGTAGCCGGAGCCCACCACCCGGGCCGTACGGAAGTCGAGGCGGGAGCCGGTCACGTCCTCCAGCGCGCCGGTGGGGATCAGGTCCGCGTCCACCGGTGTGTACCGGGACGCGGCCAGCCGCAGCTCGTGTCCGCCCGCGTGGCCGGATCCGCTCAGGTTCCAGTACGTGTGGTTCGTCAGGCTGATGACCGTCGGCGCGTCGGTGACCGCCTCGTAGGCGATGCGGAGCGCCCCCGTGTCCGTCAGCGTGTACGTCACCGCGACCTCCAGCCGGCCGGGGAAGCCCTCCTCGCCGTGCGGGCTCACCCGGCTGAGGCGCACCCCGTGCCCGGCCGGCGTCACGTCCCACACCCGCTTGTCGAAGCCCCGTGCGCCGCCGTGCAGCGAGTTGGTGCCCTCGTTGCGCGTCAGGGCGTACGTCCGGCCGTCCAGCGGGAACCGGCCGCCCGCGATCCGGTTGGCGTACCGGCCGATGACGGCGCCCAGATACGGCTCCGGATGCTCCAGATAGCCGGCGAGGGACGGGAACCCCAGCACCACGTCCGTCACCCGTCCGGCCCCGTCCGGGACCTCCACCGACTGCACGATCCCGCCGTACGACAGCACCCGGACCCGGACACCGGCGCGCTCCAGCGTCCAGCGGTGCACCGGGGTGCCGTCGGGAAGTGTGCCGAAAAGTTCGTTCATGTGGGAACCCTAGGTCACGGATGCCTCGCCGTGATCCTCCGGTAGGCGATCTCCGCCAGCCGCGCCTGGCCGTCCGTGCTGGGATGGAACCAGTCCCACTGACTGAGCTGATCGGTGCCGAAGCGGTAGTCGTAGACCGCGTTCCCGTCGAACCGGCAGCGGCGGTCCCTGGCGCAGACGTCCTTCAGCACCGCGTTGTACGCCACCACCCGCTGCTGCACGCTGTCCCGCCGCAGCATCGCCGACCTGGACAGATCGTCCGCGTTCCCCAGCATCGACGGGCAGACGCCGAGCTTCCACACCTGCTTGCCCAGCACGTTCGTCCGGCCCTCGGACCACAGCCGCTTCAGGTTCGGCACACTCGCCACGTACACCTGCGTCCGCGGCAGCGCCGCGCGCAGGGTGCGCATCGCCTTCTCGAAGTCCGCGCGGAAGTCGGCCACCGGCGTCATCGCCGACGCCGACGACCGGCAGGCGTCGTTCGCGCCGGCCATGACCGTCACCAACTGCGGGCCGCGCCGGACCGCCTGCGCCATCTGCCCGGGCAGGTCAGCCATACGGGCGCCCGTCACCGCGTAGTTCCAGCTGCGCTCCGCCGCTCCCGGCACGCCCAGCAGCCGTACCGCCAGGCTGTCCACCCGGGCGTCACCGCCCGTCGCCCACGACACCTCCGGGCAGTCCGACAGCACCGCGCACGCGTCGAAACCGCGTGTGATGGAGTCACCGACCGCGGCGATCGACTCCGGGCTGCGGTCCCACACCGGCGGCCGGGCCGCGTGCGCCTTCGTGCCCTCCGGCGCGGCCGGGCCCCCACCGCCGTCACATCCGGCGGCGCCCAGCATGACGGCCGCCACGGCGGCGAGCACGGCCCGCGCACGGCGGCTTCGCTTTCGCATCCCTGGTGTTCCCCTCGCTCGACGGTCGGCCTCCTCCCCTGACAACGTGCGGGGGTTCCCGGCCGGCTCCCCCGGGAACGGCACACCCCCGCACAGGCGTCCCCCTGGGTGAATGGCGGTGTTTTCCTGGCAGCGGGACCGACGGTACGTCACACTCCTTGCCCCGCCGCAGGGTAGCCTCGCCATCAACGCGGCCGTCGTGCCACAGCCGCCGAAGCCAGTCCGCAAGATGTCCCGCTCTGCCCGGAGGTTCCGGTGACGACACGTGGAGTTCTGTACGTGCACTCCGCGCCGCGCGCGCTGTGCCCGCATGTCGAGTGGGCCGTCGCCGGGGTGCTCGGCACGCGCGTCAGCCTCGACTGGATCCGGCAGCCCGCCGCCCCCGGCACCTGGCGTTCGGAGTTCTCCTGGCAGGGCGAGGCCGGCACCGCCTCCAAGCTCGCCTCCGCGCTGCGCGGCTGGCGCCTGCTGCGCTTCGAGGTCACCGCCGAGCCCTGCTCCACCGCCGAGGGGGAGCGCTACAGCTGCACCCCCGGCCTCGGCATCTACCACGCCGTCACCGGCATCCACGGCGACATCCTCATCCCCGAGGACCGGCTCCGCGCGGCCCTGCAACGCAGCCAGCGGGGCGAGACGGACCTGGAGGGCGAGCTGTCCCGGCTGCTGGGCAAGCCGTGGGACGACGAACTCGAGCCGTTCCGCTACGCGGGCGAGGGCGCGCCGGTGCGCTGGCTGCACCAGGTGGTGTGAGCCCGCGGGCGGCAGACATGACGAGGGGCCCTCACCACCGGTGAGGGCCCCTCGTCAGGTGTCCGCTCAGAGGGTCCTGAACGCCAGCACCACGTTGTGCCCGCCGAACCCGAACGAGTCGTTCAGCGCGGCGATCCGGCCCTCGGGCAGCGCCCGCGCCGCACCGGTCACCACGTCCGCGTTGACCTCGGGGTCGAGGTTGTCCACGTTGATGGTCGGCGGAGCCGTACGGTTCACCAGCGCCAGGATGGACGCGACGGTCTCGACACCGCCGGCGCCACCGAGCAGGTGACCGGTCATCGACTTGGTCGCGGAGATCGCCATGTGGTCGACGTCGTCGCCGAACACCTTCCGCAGCGCCTTGATCTCGGCGACGTCGCCCTGCGGGGTCGACGTGGCGTGCGCGTTGACGTGCACGATCTCGGCCGGCTTCAGGTCCGTGCTGTCCAGCAGGTTCTGCAGCGCGTGCGCGATGCCGTTGCCGGACGGCTCCGGCTGCGTGATGTGGTGGCTGTCGGCGGAGATGCCCTGGCCGACCGCCTCGGCGTAGATCCGGGCGCCGCGGGCCTTCGCGTGCTCCTCGGACTCCAGGACGATCACGCCGGCGCCCTCACCGAGCACGAAGCCGTCACGGCCCGCGTCGTACGGCCGGGAGGCGCCCGTGGGGTCGTCGTTGTTCTTGGACATCGCCATCATGTTGCCGAACGCGGCGATGGGAAGCGGGTGGATGGCGGCCTCGGTGCCACCGGCCACGACCACGTCCGCACGCCCGGTGCGGATCATCTCGATCGCGTACCCGATGGCCTCCGCGCCCGAGGCGCAGGCCGAGACCGGGGTGTGCACACCGGCGCGGGCACCCAGCTCGATCCCGACGTTGGCCGCCGGTGAGTTGGGCATCAGCATGGGCACGGTGTGCGGGGAGACACGGCGGACGCCCTTCTCCCGGAGCACGTCGTACTGGTCCAGGAGGGTCGTCACACCGCCGATGCCGGAGGCGATGACCGCACCGAGACGGTCGGGGTTCACGGACGAGTCCTCACCGGCCCTGGCGGTGAAACCGGCGTCCTTCCATGCCTCCTGGGCGGCGATCAGCGCGAACTGCGCGGACCGGTCCAGTTTGCGGGCCTGCGGGCGGGGGATGATCTCGCCGGGCTCGACGGCGATCCGCGCGGCGATCCTGACGGGCAGCTGGGCCGCCCAGTCCTCCTCAAGGAGACCGACGCCGGACGTGCCGGCGAGGAGGGCCTCCCAGGTCGAGGCTGCGTCGCCACCCAGCGGTGTGGTTGCGCCGATACCGGTGACGACCACGGTGCGATTGGTCGGGCTCACGGGAATTCTTTCTCCAACGGATACGGGATTCGACGGCGCCACCGCCGGGTGGCGGGGCCTGGCAGGCTGCTGCCTGCGCGGCGGATCAGGCCTGGTGCTTGAGGATGTAGTCGGTGGCGTCGCCGACGGTCCTGAGGTTCTTGACGTCCTCGTCCGGGATCTTCACGTCGAAGCGCTCCTCGGCGGCGACGACGACCTCGACCATGGACAGCGAGTCGACGTCCAGGTCGTCGGTGAAGGACTTGTCCCTCTGGACGTCCTCGGTGGGGATCCCGGCGATCTCGTTCACGATCTCTGCGAGACCGGTCACGATCTCTTCCTGAGTGGCGGCCATGTCAGGCGCTCCTTCTTCGATGTTTCAGACGGTTTGCGGCAGTTGTCCCCGTGCCGGACCGCATGGTCCGGCACGGAGTGCCTAGGGGAGGGTAACGACCGTGGCGGCGTAGACGAGACCCGCCCCGAATCCGATGACGAGCGCGGTGTCGCCGCTCTTCGCCTCCCCGGTCGCCAGGAGCCGCTCCATCGCGAGCGGGATCGAGGCGGCCGAGGTGTTGCCGGTGGTGCGGATGTCACGGGCGACCGTGACGTGCTCCGGCAGTTTCAGCGTCTTCACCATCGAGTCGATGATCCGCACGTTGGCCTGGTGCGGGATGAAGACGTCCAGTTCGTCCGAGGTGATCCCGGCCGCGTCCAGCGCCTGCTGGGCGACCTTCGCCATCTCGAACACGGCCCAGCGGAACACCGCCTGGCCCTCCTGCGTGATCGCAGGGAACTTGATGTTGCCGTCGCTGTCGAGCGGCAGCGCGGAGAGGTCACCGAGCCGGAACCGGTCCCACGACACGGTCTGCCGGATCGTCTCGGCCTTGTCGCCCTCGGAGCCCCACACGGTCGGGCCGATCGCCGGCTCGTCGGAGGGGCCGACGACGACCGCGCCGGCACCGTCGCCGAAGAGGAACGCGGTCGCCCGGTCCTCCAGGTCGGTCAGGTCGCTCAGCCGCTCCACGCCGATGACGAGGACGTGGTCGGCGGAACCTTCCACCACCATGCCCTTGGCGAGCGTCAGGCCGTAGCCGAAGCCCGCGCAGCCGGCCGAGATGTCGAAGGCGGCGGCCTTGTCCGTGCCCAGCCTGTCGGCGATCTCGGTGGCGACGGCCGGGGTCTGGCTGAAGTGCGAGACGGTGGAGACGACCACCGCGCCGATCCGCTCGGCGTCGATGCCCGCGTCCGCGATCGCCTTGCCGGAGGCCTCGACCGCCATCGTGGCCACGGTCTCGTCGGGTCCGGCCCAGTGCCGGGTCTCGATACCGGAGCGCGAACGGATCCACTCGTCCGACGAGTCGATCTTCTCGAGGATCACCTCGTTGGGCACGACCCGGGTCGGGCGGTAGCCGCCGACACCGAGGATGCGCGCGTACGGGGCGCCCTTGCTGGGCTTGATCTTCGCCATGTACGGCTCCTTAGACGCCGGTGTGCTCTGCGAGGAGAGCGCGGGCCGCGTCGAGATCGTCGGGGGTCTTCAGGGCCAGCGTCGCCACGCCGGGCAGTGCGCGCTTGGCCAGGCCGGTCAGCGTGCCGCCCGGGCACACCTCGATCAGCGCGGTGACGCCGAGTTCCTTGAAGGTCTCCATGCACAGGTCCCAGCGCACGGGGTTGGCGACCTGACCGACCAGCCGCTCCAGCACCTCGGCACCGGTGGCGACGGCCTGTCCGTCCTTGTTGGAGACGTAGGCGACCCGCGGGTCGGCGGGCGTGAGGTCCGCCGCGGCCTTGGCCAGCGTCTCGACCGCGGGGGCCATGTGACGCGTGTGGAAGGCGCCGGCGACCTTGAGCGGGACGACCTTGCGGACACCCTCGGGCTTGTCCTCGGCCAGCGCGGCGAGCTGCTCCCGCGTGCCGGCGGCCACGATCTGGCCCGCGCCGTTGATGTTCGCCGGGGTCAGGCCCAGCTTCTCCAGGTGCGCGAGGGTGACCTCCGGGTCACCGCCCAGCAGCGCCGCCATGCCGGTCTCCGTGACGGCGGCGGCGTCGGCCATCGCCAGACCCCGGGTGCGGACGAGACCGAGGGCGGCCGTGTCGTCCAGGATCCCGGCGAAGACGGCGGCGGTGATCTCACCCACGCTGTGACCCGCGACCGCGCCCGGCGCGATCTCGGTCATGTCACCCAGTGCCGCGGCGGACAGGATGCCGGCGGCCACCAGCAGCGGCTGGGCCACCGCGGTGTCCCGGATGGCGTCGGCGTCGGCCTGGGTGCCGTAGTGGGCCAGGTCCAGTCCGAGGGCGTCCGACCACGCGGCGACGCGGTCCGCGGCACCGGGGAGGTCGAGCCAGGGGGTCAGGAAGCCGGGCGTCTGGGCGCCCTGGCCGGGAGCGACGAGTACGAGCACTCTCACACTCTCTCTTGGGGACGGGCACGGCCGCCCGTGAGGACAGGGACGAAGAACACGGAGGGCTTTTGTGGAGCCCCCACAAAACCCTATGCCTGAGCATCACCGTCGGCCAGACGCCCCAGGATGAGCGCGATCCGCAGTGTGAAGGCGGATCGTACATCCGACGGCGACCAGCCGGTGACGTCTGTCACACGTCGGAGCCGGTAGCGCACGGTGTTCGGGTGAACGAAGAGCATTCTCGCCGCGCCTTCCAGGCTGCTGGCCTGCTCCAGGTAGACACTCAGGGTTTCCAGGAGAGCCGAGCCCGCCTCCTCCAGCGGTCTGTAGATCTCCTCCACCAGCTGCTCACGGGCGCTCGGATCGCCCGCCATGGCGCGCTCCGGCAGCAGATCGTCCGCGAGCACCGGCCGCGGCGCGTCCTGCCAGGCGGAACAGGCCTTCAGCCCCGCGGCGGCGGCCTGCGCGGACCGGGTGGCGGCCAGCAGGTCGGGTACGACGGGTCCCGCGACCACCGGCCCGGCCGCGTACGGCCCGATCAGCGACTTCGCGACGGCGAGCGGGTTGGGGCTGCCGCCGGCGACGACGACGAGCCGGTCCCCGAGCACCCCGGTGAGCACCTGGAGCTTGGCGTGCCGGGCGGCGCGCCGGATCGCCTCGACGGTCAGCTCGCTGTCCCCGTCCGGGGCGGTCCCGAGCACCACGCACACATGCTCGGGGGAGTTCCAGCCCAGCGCGGCGGCCCGGCTGACGGCCCCCTCGTCCGCCTCCCCGCTGAGCACGGCGTTCACCACCAGCGACTCCAGCCGCGCGTCCCAGGCACCCCGTGCCTCGGCGGCCTGGGCGTACACCTGGGCCGTGGCGAAGGCGATCTCGCGGGCGTACACCAGCAGCGCCTCGCGCAGCACCCGTTCGTCACCCGGCGCCGCCACCTCGTCGATGGCGCTCTCCATCACCTCGATCGTGGTGCGCACCATCTCCACGGTCTGCCGCAGCGTGATGGCCCGGGTCAGCTCGCGCGGCGCGGTCCCGAAGACGTCCGTGGAGATCGCCTGCGGCGCGTCCGGGCGCCGGAACCACTCGGTGAAGGCAGCGATGCCCGCCTGGGCGACGAGCCCGATCCAGGAACGGTTCTCCGGGGGCATGGCCCGGTACCACGGCAGGGTCTCGTCCATCCGTGCGATGGCCTGCGCGGCGAGACTGCCGGAGGACTTCTCCAGTCGCCTCAGGGTCGCGGCGTGCGCGTGGACGGCGTGTACTGCGGGGTCGCTGCGGTGGGTTTCGGGTTCGGGCACGGGGACAAGACTGCCTTATCGGGACGGGACCCTGCGTCGCCGGGTCCGGGACGGGGTCTACGGTGGTGCCCGTGACGGACGTCCGGCGCGCCGGTGAGCGCTACCGCGGAGGGGACCCGGAGACCGGGACCGACTCCCGCCACGCCTTCTCCTTCGGCCCGCACTTCGACCCGGACAACCTCCGCTTCGGCGCGCTGATCGCCTGCAACGAGGAACGGCTCGCCCCCGGCGCCGGCTTCGGCGAACACCCGCACAGCCACACCGAGATCGTCACCTGGGTGATCGAGGGCGAACTGACCCACCGCGACTCCACGGGCCACCGGACGACCGTCCGCCCCGGAGACGTCCAGCACCTCAGCGCGGCGACGGGCGTGCGGCACACCGAGCGCAACGACGGTGCCGTCCCGCTGGTCTTCCTCCAGATGTGGCTGGCCCCCCGGGAGGCGGGCGGCGAGCCCGCGTACCGGACCGTGACGGGCATCGCCGACTCCACTGCGTACGCGGTCCCGGCCGCCGGCGCGGTGCTGCACGTACGGCGCCTGGCACCGGGGGAGCGGGTCGCGGTGCCGGACGCGGCGTTCTTGTACGTGCACGTGGTGCGCGGCGAGGTGCGGCTGGACGGCGAGGAGCTGGGAGCGGGCGACGCGGCCCGTGTCACGGACGCGGCGGGCCTGGAGGCGGTGGCGGTCGCGGCGGCGGAGCTGCTGCTGTGGGAGATGGCGCCGTGACCACGGCCGTCGCCGGGCTCGGCCGCGGGGGCCGATCGCCCGGTTCCGCGCGCGACCGGCCGCCGCGGACCTCAGCCGCGCAGTTCCGTCAGCACCGCGTCCGTGAACGCCGGCCACGCCTCGATCGCCCAAGTGCCGAACGCCCGGTCCGTCAGAGCCACCGCCGCCACCCCGGCGTCGGGGTCGATCCACAGGAACGTACCGGACTGGCCGAAGTGCCCGAACGTGCGCGGCGAGGACGAAGCGCCCGTCCAGTGCGGGGACTTGCCGCCGCGGATCTCGAATCCCAGGCCCCAGTCGTTGGGGTTCTGGTGGCCGTAACCGGGCAGGACCCCCTTCCTCCCGGGGTACTGGACGGTCATCGCCTCCGCGACCGTCCGCGGGTCCAGCAGGCGCGGTGCCTGTACCTCCGCCGCGAACCGCAGCAGGTCCGACACCGTCGACACGCCGTCCTTGGCCGGCGAGCCCTCCAGTGACGTCGACGTCATCCCCAGCGGAGCCAGCACGGCCTGCCGCAGGTACTCGGCGAACGGGATGTCCGTCGCCCGGGCGATGTGGTCACCGAGCTGCTCGAACCCGGCGTTGGAGTACAGCCGCCGCTCCCCGGCCGCGGCGGTGACCCGGTGCTCGTCGAAGGCCAGGCCGGAGGTGTGCGCGAGCAGGTGACGGACCGTCGACCCGGGCGGACCGGCCGGCTCGTCCAGCTCGACCGCCCCCTCCTCGTACGCCACGAGCGCCGCGTAGGCCGCCAGTGGCTTGGTGACGGAGGCCAGCGGGAAGCGGTGCCCGGCGGGGCCGTGTGTCCCGAGGACGGTCCCGTCGGCACGTACGACACCCGCCGCGGCGGTGGGGACGGGCCAGTTCTCGATCAGTGCCAGGCTCTGCGACGACATGTGCCCGAGCCTATGCGGCTCACAGCAGCAGCCGCATCGACGGGTCGGGGTCGCGGGTGAAACCGAGGGAGGCGTACAGCGGCTCGGCCTCCGGCGAGGCGTTGAGCAGCACGTGCCCGGCGCCCCGCGCCCGGAACCAGGCCAGCAGCTCGGTCATGCACGCGCGCGCGTACCCACGCCGTCGGGCGTCCGGGTCGGTCGCGACACTGAAGACGTGGCCGACCCGCCCCCGCGGATTCCCCGCCTTGCCGATGCGGTACTCCACGGTCCCCGCCACCAGCGCGGCCAGCGCCCCCGGCCGGCCGGCGCGGTCCACGACGAACGCCGCGAAGTCCCCGTCCTGCTCGCCGAGCCGCTCCCGCAGCGTCGGCAGCGACTCCGCGTGCCAGTCGGCCGGTCCCGGCCCCGAACTCCCGGAGCCCCACAGGGAGTCGATCATCAGCTGGCGCAGTCGCAGCACTTCGGCGGCGTCCTCGGGCCGGGCCCGGCGTACGGAACTCATGTCCCGCACGCTAACCACCCCGCCTTGATCACGTCGCGCGGATTTCTTGCCGGTCCCGCTTGCCTGGAGTGCACTCGAAGGTCATAGCGTGGGGGCCATGACGGTGACGCAGACCACGCCGGCGGCCACCGGGCACGCCACCCCCACCGACATCTGCTCCGCCCCGCCGCGGCGCCATCCACGGCCCGACGGCCAGGACCGCTACACGATCAGTGAGGTCGTCGCCCGCACGGGTCTGACCGCGCACACCCTGCGCTGGTACGAGCGGATCGGGCTGATGCCGCACGTCGACCGCTCGCACACCGGCCAGCGCCGCTACAGCAACCGCGACCTGGACTGGCTGGACTTCGTGACCAAGCTGCGGCTGACCGGGATGCCGGTGGCGGACATGGTCCGGTACGCGGAACTGGTGCGCGAGGGCGAGAGCACGTACGCGGCGCGCCGGGGGCTGCTGGAGGCCACCCGCCGGGACGTGCTGGGCCGGATCGCCGAACTGCGGGACACGCTCGCCGTGCTCGACCGCAAGATCAGTTTCTACGCCACGGAGGGAACCAACCGATGACCGACGCCAGGATCGCTACGGTACGGCTCGGCGCACAGGGGCCGGTGACCGGCGTCCAGGGGCTCGGCTGCATGGGCATGAGCGCCGCGTACGGACCCACCGACACCGACCAGGCCCGGGCGACGCTGGAGCGGGCCCTCGAACTCGGCGTCACCCTCTACGACACCGCCGACTTCTACGGCTCCGGCGAGAACGAACGGTTCCTCGCCCCGTTCCTCAAGACCCACCGGAACGAGGTGGTCATCGCCACCAAGTTCGCCCTGTCCTGGCATCCGGACGACCCGGCGAAGCGGATCATCCGCAACGACCCGCCCTACATCCGCCAGGCCGTCGAGGCCAGCCTGCGGCGGCTCGGCGTCGACGTGATCGACCTCTACTACATGCACCGCCGCGATGTGGACGTCCCCATCGAGGAGACCGTCGGCACGATGGCGGACCTGGTCCGGGAGGGCAAGGTCAAGCACCTCGGGCTCAGCGAGGTCACCGCCGACGAGCTGCGCGCCGCGCACGCCGTGCACCCGGTCGCGGCCGTGCAGTCGGAGTGGTCCCTGTTCAGCCGGGACATCGAGGCCCGGGTCGTACCGGCCGCGCGGGACCTGGGCGTCGCCCTCGTGCCGTACTCCCCGCTGGGCCGCGGCTTCCTCACCGGAGCCTTCGCCGACGCCGCGCAGGACCTCACCGCCGGCGACTTCCGCCGCCACATGCCCCGCTACAGCGGGGACAACGCGGCCGCCAACGCGGCCCTGCTGGCGCCGGTCCGCGCGATCGCCGAGGCCCACGGGGCCACCCTCGGCCAGATCGCCCTGGCCTGGATCCAGCAGCGGGCGGCGGTCGACGGGCTGACGGTGGTCCCCATCCCGGGCACCCGCAGTCCGGGCAGGGTGGCGGAGAACGCCGCGGCGACCCGGATCACCCTCACCGACGCGGAGCTGGCCCGGCTGGAGCCGATCGCGGCCGAGGTGGCGGGCGACCGCTACACGGACATGGCCTTCACCTCCGCGGGCAGGGAGTAGCGGCCGACCGGGAGGGGAGCGGACCGCGCCCGCGGACGGGCCGGCGGCTTCCACCGGTGCTGGCCGTCCAGGGCGGACGCCGTGCTGGAGGCGTCCCCGGACCTCGCCGGGCAGGCGCCCGGGAGGCGGGGTGGCCGCCGGACACGCGGGGTCCGGGAGGGGGCGCGGCCGGACGCGGGGGGCGCGGGACCCGTCGCGGGGCGCGCCCGGTGGACGCTACAGCTCGGCGAGCAGGTCGGCCTTCTTGGCGGAGAACTCCTCGTCGGTGATCAGCCCGGCCCGGTGCAGCTCCCCGAGGTGCCGGATCCGCTCGGCGATGCCGGCGGGGTCGCGCCGCGACACGGCCGGTGCCAGCGGTGCCGGTCCGCGGGAGCGCACCGCCGAGAGGACCGCCGCGGCGAACGGCAGCGACTCGTGCACCGGCCCGTACCCCAGCCCGAACACCACCGAGGCCGGGTCCTGGTCCGGTAGCGCGGACCGGCCGGCGCCCGGGTCACGGGGCAGCAGCCGCAGGTGTCCCTCGAAGACCTCCGGCGACCGCCACTCCACCCCGCTCAGCCCGGTCACCGCGAAGCTCTGGTCGCCGGCCTTCCACTTCGCCGAGGACGCACCCGTCCAGGACCAGCGGAACTGCACGGACGTCCCGTCGAAGGAGGCCTTCCCGTCGTACGCCTTGAACTGGAGCGGTGCCTCGGGCGCCGCCACCAGGTACCGCTCCACGGGCCCGGACCCGGTCAGCAGGCCCTTCAGCTCGTCGGCGTAGTACTCCGCGAGGGTCTCCCGCTCGGCCGGCAGCGCCAGCCGGTAGGGGTCGGAGCCCTCCTTCAGCTGGCCGTCGGCCGCCTCCATCAGCGGATCGGCGCCGGGGCGTGGCCGCAGCCGCAGGACGACCGTGCCGCGTCTGCCCGGGCTGAGGGTCACCTCCTCGACCGCGGCCAGCGGAATCCGGCGCTCGCCGAGCGCCTGGAACAGCTTCGGTGTCCGTATCCCCCGTTCGTAACGGATGAGCACGGAGTCGGACTCGAACTCCCATACGGCATGAAATCCCGCCAGTACGTCACCCATGCGGCTCATCGTATGCGGCACGTGCTCCTCCGTCGCCACCCGCGCAGACCGCACTTCCTGCTGTCTCTACGCGCGTCCGGCCGTCGTCGTGCCGGACAGACCGGACCGGCACGCGTCGTTCTCCTGTGCGCACGTCACCACGTCGTACGCGCCCACGCCGATGTCGGCGAGGTTGCGCAGGCTGTCCGTGCCCGGCTGGAAGTAACCGCTGTGGCCCTGCGCGTCCCGCGCCGACAGCACCCGCGCCCCGAAGCCCGCGGACACCGGGTCGGCGCCGTGACCGAGGCCGCCCAGCTCCAGGTACGGCACGTCCTGCACCCAGTCGGTGGCGTCCCGCATGGCCCACACCCGGGCCGTCGTGCGCAGATGGCCGGCCTGGGTGACCCGCATGCCGGGGCTCGCCGCCACGGCTATGTCGGCCACCCGGCCGGGCATGCCGTGCGCGGCGACCCCGCAGACGACGGAGCCGTAGCTGTGGCAGAACATCGACACCGGGGCACGGCCGGGCAGCGCGCGCAGCAACGCGTTCAGCCGTACGGCGCCCTCCTCGGCGCGCAGGCCGGTGGCCGCGTCCACCCCGAGCCCGTCGGGAGCGGTGTAGTCGGCCCAGGCGATCACCGCCGTACCGGTCGTGGGACTCGCCGTGCGCTCGGCCGCGTACAGGGCCTTGGCCATGCCGACCGGGGCGCTGTACCTGCGGTACGTCCGCTGGAAGGTGAGCAGGTCGGTGTCGACGCCGGGGACGACGACCGAGACCCGCTGCGCCCTGTCGAGGTCGCCGAACACCTCGGCGACCCGGCCCGAACCCTCGGGGTCGAAGGCCAGGATGTGCCGGCCGGGACTCAGCAGGGAGGCGTAGCGCTGCATCCGGTGGCCCGCGTCCTGCTGGCCGGCGGTGCTGAGCCGGCTGTCGTGCATCCGCTTCCGCTCCACCGCGCGGGCCTGCTTCAGCGCGACGCGGTTGGCGAGGTAGCGCAGCGGGACGGGGGCGCCGTTCATGTTGCCGACGGCCAGCGGGTAGCGGTGGGCGAGACGGTCGCGCTCGTGCGGGGTGAGCGAGGCGAAGAAGTGGCCGAGGCGCGCCGGGCCGGACCCGGGGTCCGGCAGGTGGCGGCCGTGGATGCTGCCGTGCTCCCACTGGGAGAGCGAGGCCTGGAGTGCCGTCGACTCCCGGTGGCTGCGCATGGCGGTCCAGCCGGTGGTCGCGAGCATCACGAACACCACGGCCAGCGCCGGCAGGGCGCGCCAGACGTTCAATTTCGGGGAGGTGTCGAAGGAAGTCACTGGGAGGACACACTAGGAGAACGGGAGGGTCTCGCGGTAACCGAGTGACACGGATCACGTGCAGGACCACGTTTCAGCGGACGTCGCACCACGTGACGACGGTCCGCCGGTGACCCGCCGGCGTTCTCAGCCGGCGCGCCAGTTCCCCGTGAGTGCCGAAGACAGCTGGTCGAGGTACGACGCGGTGAGCGTGCGGATCGACTCCAGGCCGAAGTCCTCGCCGGTGCACCACTGCCGTTCGGAGACCCGGATCACCCCGCCGAACACGGCCACCGCCAGCCGTGGCCGCGGGTCGGTGTCCACGTCGACGCCCTCCCGCTCGGCCAGTACCCGCGCGATGGTCTCCTCCGTCGCCGCCGACCGGCGCAGATGCGCGGCGAGCAGCGCGGGCGTGGAGTCGATCGTGCGGTACATACGCAGGTACAGCTCGACCGGGACGGCCGACTCGACGGTCTCGCGGATCGCGTCCCAGCCCTCCAGGAACGCCTGCCGCAGCGCCTGCATCGGCGCCTCCTGCGGCGGCCGGGCGCGGACGGCCGCCACGAAGGCCGCCTCCGTCGTCTTCTGGACCGCGAAGGCGACGTCCTCCTTGCCCGCGAAGTAACGGAAGAAGGTGCGCTGCGAGACGTCGACGGCCTCGGCGATCTCGTCGACGGTGGTCTGCTCGTACCCCTGTGTGGTGAACAGTTCGAGAGCGGCCCGCAGCAGCGCCTCCCGGGTACGCCGCTTCTTGCGTTCGCGCAGCGTCTCCATGGCCCTCTCTCCCGTGAACGTCCGGCCTGTTCAGCCTATCCGGCGACGACATGTCAGTAACCGTCTTGTGATTCGGTTTGTCAACTGTCAGTCACTGTCACTAGCCTCGGGGTATGACTAGTCAGACCGCCATCGACCCGACGGGACCGGGGGACAAGGCACCCGCTCCGTCGGGCCCGCCCCCGGCCTCGGGGCTGCGTGGCCACCCGTGGCTCACCCTCATCACCGTCGCCGTAGGGGTCATGATGGTGGCCCTGGACGGCACCATCGTGGCCATCGCCAACCCGGCCATCCGCGACGACCTGCACGCGTCCTTCGCCGACGTGCAGTGGATCACCAACTCCTACTTCCTCGCCCTCGCGGTCACACTGATCACCGCGGGCAAGCTCGGAGACCGCTTCGGCCACCGGCAGACCTTCCTCATCGGGGTCACCGGCTTCGCCGTCGCCTCCGGTGCCATCGGGCTCTCCGGCAGCATCGCCGCTGTCGTCACCTTCCGCGTCTTCCAGGGGCTGTTCGGCGCGCTGCTGATGCCGGCCGCGCTCGGCGTGCTGCGGGCCACCTTCCCGGCCGAGAAGCTCAACATGGCCATCGGCGTGTGGGGCATGGTGATCGGCGCCTCGACGGCGGGCGGCCCCATCCTCGGCGGCGTCCTCGTCGAACACGTCAACTGGCAGTCGGTGTTCTTCATCAACGTGCCGGTCGGTGCCCTCGCCCTGCTCCTCGGCACCCTGATCCTGCTCGACCACCGGGCCGAGAACGCCCCGCGCTCCTTCGACATTCTCGGCATCGCCCTGCTGTCCGGCGCGATGTTCTGCCTGGTCTGGGCGCTCATCAAGGCCCCGGCGTGGGGCTGGGGCGCGGGCCGGACCTGGCTGTTCCTCGGCGCCTCGGCGCTGCTGTTCGTGCTCTTCGCCCTCTGGGAGACGCGGGTGGCGGAACCGCTGATCCCGCTGCGCCTGTTCCGTTCCGTGCCGTTCTCGGCGGGTGCGGTGCTGATGGTCCTGATGTCCATCGCGTTCATGGGCGGCCTGTTCTTCGTGACGTTCTACCTCCAGAACGTCCACGGCATGAGCCCCGTCGACGCCGGCCTGCACCTGCTGCCGCTCACCGGCATGATGATCGTCGGCTCCCCGCTCGCCGGCGCCGCGATCACCCGGCTCGGCCCGCGCGTCCCGCTGGCCGGCGGCATGGCCGTCACCGCGGTCGCCCTGTACGGCATGTCCACGCTCGAGGTCGACACCGGCAGCGCGCTGATGTCCCTCTGGTTCGCCCTGCTCGGCCTCGGTCTCGCGCCGGTCATGGTCGGTGCCACGGAGGTCATCGTCGGTAACGCCCCCATGGAGCTGTCCGGCGTGGCGGGCGGTCTCCAGCAGGCGGCCATGCAGATCGGCAGCAGCCTCGGTACGGCGGTGCTCGGCGCCGTGATGGCCTCCAAGGTCGACAGCGACCTGCCGGGCAACTGGGCCGACGCCGGTCTGCCGAAGCTGACGCCCGGTCAGCTCGGCCAGGCCTCCGAGGCCGTGCAGGTCGGTGTGGCCCCGGTGACGAAGGGCATGCCGGAACCGGTCGCCGCGAAGATCACCGCCGTCGCCCACGACACCTTCATCTCCGGCATGAGCCTCGCCTCCCTGGTCGCGGCCGGCGTGGCGGCGGGCGCCGTCCTGGTCGCGCTGCTCACCAAGCGCGGCGAGAACGCGGAGGCGGGCGCGGGCGTGGGCCACATCTGAGACCCGGTCACCGCTCCCCTTCCCGGCGGAGTTCCCCTATCAGGGTGACCCCGCTCAAGATCGCTCGCTCCCGGCGCGCGTGCCAGGTCACAGTGGGTCAGGTCCTCCGCAGGACCTGGGGGGGGGCGGCCGGGCCGCGGCGCGCGCTGCCGGAGGGGGGTGGCGCGCGCAGGTCTGCCGGGACGGAACCGGGGTACCCGCACACCGAAGCCGAACTGTCCAAAGAACCCCAGGGAGTTGATGATGGCGGGCTTCGGGCAAGGAACGCGCGGGTACCCCCGGTCCCGCGGCCGGACGTGGCAGCGGACCGGGCCGGACCGTGCGACGCTCGGGATCATCGGAACCATCTGTGCGGTGGCCGGCTTTTTCGCACTGGGCATCATCCTCGGCCCCGTCGCGATGTTCTGCGGCTGGCAGTCGATGGGCCGCACCTGGTCCAGCGACCGCAACGTACCGGCTCTGGTGGCCCTGATCCTGGGCGCGATCGACACCCTGCTCGCCATCATCGCCCTGGCGGGCGCGGCGACCTGGGGCCACGGCCTGCTGTAGCCGGCGGGCACCCCGGCGCCTGGGGCGCGGGTGGACGTGCGCTGTGGCACCGGCTGCGGGATCGTCGTGGCCGGTCGCGCGGTTCCCCGCGCCCCTGGCGGTGCCCCGGCGGCGTGGGCCTGTGGAGCGCGCGCCCGGCCGGGCGTCGCGTCAGCGGTGTTCCCGTTGTTCCGCGGCCAGCCGTGCCACCTCCGCCCGCAGCAGCCGTACCTCCTCGGTCAGGGAGGCGATCGCCTCCGTCTGCCGCCGTTCCTCCACGTCGTCCTTCTCGAACCGCGAGATGAACCACGCGGCGATGTTCGCGGTGACGACACCGAGCAGCGCGATGCCCGACAGCATCAGCCCGACCGCGATCATCCGTCCTAGCCCGGTGGTCGGCGCGTGGTCCCCGTATCCCACGGTCGTCATCGTCGTGAAGGACCACCACACGGCGTCGCCCAGCGTCCGGATGTTCCCGTGCGGCGACTCCCGTTCCACGGACAGCACCGCCAGCGAGCCGAACATCAGCAGTCCGATCACGGCCCCGACGACATACGTGGTCAGCCGGATCTGCGGAGCCATCCGCGCCCGCCGCCCCACCAGCAGCAGCGTGGACACCAGGCGCAGCAGCCGCAGCGGCTGGAGCATCGGCAGGATCACCGCGCACAGGTCGAGCCAGTGGCGCCGTACGAACTGTCCGCGGTGCGGGGTGAGTGCCAGCCGCATCAGGTAGTCGACGGCGAACGCGCCCCACACCACCCACTCCACCACCGTGCACGCCGCGGTCAGGGAGCGTCCGGCGGACGCGTCCACGATCGGTACCGCGTAGGCGACGGTGAACGCGAGCGCGAACGCCAGCAGCGGCCGTTGGGTGTGCCGCTCCCACCGCGCCTGCGCCGACAGTTGTTCCATGAGCGCATCGTAAAGAAGACATAAGGGCGGTGGAGTGTTCGGCTCCACCGCCCTCGGGTCGTTCCCGGGCCGCTCAGGTCACGCGTCGCCGCCCGCCACGCCCGGATCCGCCGCCGAGACGTCCAGCAGCTGGTACCGGTCGATGGCCTGCTTCAGCACGGACCGGTCCACCTTGCCCTCACGCGCCAGCTCGGTCAGCACCGCCACCACGATCGACTGGGCGTCGATGTGGAAGAAGCGGCGCGCGGCCCCCCGGGTGTCGGCGAAGCCGAAACCGTCCGCGCCGAGGGACTGGTAGGTGCCCGGCACCCACCGGGCGATCTGGTCCGGAACCGACCGCATCCAGTCGGACACGGCCACGAACGGGCCCTCCGCGGCGCCGAGCTTCCGCGTCACGTACGGCACCCGCTGCTCCTCCTCGGGGTGCAGCAGGTTGTACCGCTCGCACTCCACGGCCTCGCGGCGCAGCTCGTTCCAGGAGGTCGCGGACCACACGTCCGCCCTGACGTCCCACTCCTCGGCGAGGATCCGCTGCGCCTGGAGCGCCCACGGCACCGCGACACCGGAGGCCATGATCTGCGCCGGGATCGAGCCGCCGGTGCCCGCACCGATCCTGTGGACGCCCTTCACGATGCCCTCCACGTCCACGTCGGCGGGCTCGGCCGGGTGCTGGATGGGCTCGTTGTAGACGGTCAGGTAGTAGAAGACGTCCTCGCCGTGCGGGTGCTCGGGCGAGCTGCCGTACATCCGGCGCAGGCCGTCCTGCACGATGTGCGCGATCTCGTAGGCGTACGCCGGGTCGTAGGCCACGCACGCCGGGTTGGTCGAGGCGAGCAGCTGCGAGTGGCCGTCCGCGTGCTGGAGGCCCTCACCGGTCAGGGTCGTACGACCGGCGGTCGCACCCAGCACGAAGCCGCGCGCCAGCTGGTCGGCCATCTGCCAGAACTGGTCGCCGGTGCGCTGGAAACCGAACATCGAGTAGAAGACGTAGACCGGGATCAGCGGCTCGCCGTGCGTGGCGTACGCCGAGCCGGCCGCGATCAGCGAGGCCGTGCAGCCGGCCTCGGAGATGCCGTCGTGCAGCATCTGACCGGTCGGCGACTCCTTGTAGGCCAGGAGCAGCTCCCGGTCCACCGCCTCGTACTGCTGGCCGAGCGGGTTGTAGATCTTCGCACTCGGGAAGAAGGAGTCCATGCCGAACGTGCGGTACTCGTCCGGTGCGATCAGTACGAACCGCTTACCGATCTCCTTGTCGCGCATGAGGTCCTTGAGGAGGCGCACGAAGGCCATCGTCGTCGCGATGGACTGCTGGCCCGTGCCCTTCTTCACCGTCGCGTACGTCTTGTCGTCCGGCAGTGGCAGCGGCTGGGAGCGGATGACGCGGGTGGGAACGTAACCGCCGAGCGACCGGCGGCGGTCGTGCATGTACTGGATCTCCTCCGTGTCCGGGCCCGGGTGGTAGTACGGCGGCAGGCCGGACTCCAGCTCCTTGTCGGAGATCGGCAGGTGCAGGCGGTCCCGGAAGCGCTTGAGGTCGTCGACCGTCAGCTTCTTCATCTGGTGGGTGGCGTTGCGGCCCTCGAAGTTCGGGCCCAGCGTCCAGCCCTTGACCGTCTTGGCGAGGATGACCGTCGGCTGCCCCCGGTGCTCCTTGGCCGCCTTGAACGCCGCGTAGATCTTGCGGTGGTCGTGGCCGCCGCGGCCCAGGTGCAGGATCTGGTCGTCGGTCATGTTCTCGACCATCGCGCGCAGCCGGTGGTCGTCACCGAAGAAGTGGTCACGGATGTAGGCGCCGGACTCGGTGGCGTACGTCTGGAACTGCCCGTCCGGGGTGATGTTCATCTTGTTGACGAGGATGCCGTCCCGGTCCTGCGCGAGCAGCGGGTCCCAGGTGCGGTCCCAGATCAGCTTGATCACGTTCCAGCCGGCGCCCCGGAAGACCGACTCCAGCTCCTGGATGATCTTGCCGTTGCCGCGCACCGGGCCGTCGAGGCGCTGGAGGTTGCAGTTGACGACGAAGGTCAGGTTGTCCAGGCCCTCGCGTGCGGCGATGGTCAGCTGACCGAGCGACTCCGGCTCGTCCATCTCGCCGTCGCCGAGGAACGCCCACACGTGCGAGCGGGAGGTGTCCGCGATACCGCGCGCCTCCATGTAGCGGTTCATCCGCGCCTGGTAGATCGCACCGAGCGGGCCGAGGCCCATGGAGACCGTCGGGAACTCCCAGAAGTCCGGCATGGAGCGCGGGTGGGGGTAGCTGGAGAGGCCCTCGGGGTACTTCGACTTCTCCTGGCGGAAGCCGTCCAGCTGGCTCTCGGTGAGCCGGTCGAGCAGGTACGCGCGCGCGTAGATGCCGGGGGAGGCGTGGCCCTGGAAGAAGACCTGGTCGCCGCCGTCGCCCTCGTCCTTGCCGCGGAAGAAGTGGTTGAAGCCGACGTCGTACAGGGAGGCGGAGGAGGCGAACGTGGCGATGTGGCCGCCGACGCCGATGCCCGGGCGCTGGGCGCGGGACACCATGACGGCCGCGTTCCAGCGGGTCGCGTTCAGGATCCGGCGCTCGATCTCCTCGTTGCCGGGGAAGAACGGCTCGCTCTTGGTGGGGATGGTGTTGACGTAGTCCGTGCTGCGCATCTCGGGCACGGCCACGCGCTTCTCGCGCGCCCGCTCGATCAGACGCAGCATGAGGTAGCGGGCCCGCTCCCGGCCGCGCTCGTCGACGGCGGCGTCCAGGGAGTCGAGCCACTCCTGGGTCTCTTCGGGATCGAAGTCAGGAACCTGACTCGGAAGGCCGCCAATGATGATCGGATTACGATCGGATCCGGAAGCCACGCTGTTCCTTACCTGTGAGAGGGCCAGTTTCTGCGCCTGCCTGCGCCGTCCCCATCGTGTACCTCGGGAAGGCGTACGTCATCCGCACCGGTCAAAACGCAACGATACGCCCGGGGTGTGACGCGCTTGGCAAAGTCGTTCGAGTGACGTGTCTGTGGATGATTCCGAACGGCACAAACGGGGCACATCGGTGTGAGGTGGGTTACGTAGAATCGGGATACGGTGCCAGAAGTTGCGGCGACCCGGCCGGGATCGTCACCGTTTCGGCGGTCCCGACGGCCGGGTACTTGCGCGATCCGCCCCGCCCGTGTGGACTACGGCCAATGCTTCGCGCACGCGCGTGGCTGAGACATTCCCAAGACATGATCAGGAGGCACCCCGTGAGCGCGACCGCGGACCACGCGGAGGAGCGGACTAACCCTGCCGCCAGGCTGGGTTTCCAGCCCGGGCAGGTGGTCCAGGAGATCGGCTACGACGACGACGTCGATCAGGAGCTCCGCGAGGCCATCGAGGAAGCCATCGAGGGCGACCTCATGGACGAGGACTACGACGACGTGGCCGACGCCGTCGTGCTGTGGTTCCGTGATGACGACGGTGACCTGACGGATGCGCTGGTGGATGCCACCACGTACATCGAAGAGGGCGGCATCGTCCTGCTCCTCACGCCGAAGACCGGCCGTTCGGGGTACGTGGAGCCGAGCGACATCCAGGACGCCGCCACGACGGCCGGCCTGACCGCGGCCAAGAGCGTCAGTGTCGGCAAGGACTGGAGCGGCAGCCGTCTGGCGACGCCGAAGGCGGCCAAGTCCAAGAAGTGACCGCTTCGTCACCACCGGACGGGCCGGGAACGTCCGGCCCGTCCGTCACCCCCGGGGATCGCTGCGTAGGGTGGACCACGGCGTTTGCTGTGCCCTCCCCCCGACAGCCCACCGAAGGGATGCACGACGATGGCGATCCAGGTCGGAGACAAGGCGCCCGACTTCGAGCTGAAGGACAACCACGGCCGGACCGTGCGGCTCTCGGAGTTCCACGGCGACAAGAACGTGGTCCTCCTCTTCTATCCGTTCGCCTTCACCGGCGTGTGCACCGGCGAGCTGTGCGAGCTGCGCGACAACCTGCCGCAGTTCTCGGACCGCGACACCCAGCTGCTCGCCGTCTCCAACGACTCCATCCACACCCTGCGCGTCTTCGCCGAACAGGAGGGGTTCGAGTACCCCCTGCTGAGCGACTTCTGGCCGCACGGCGAGGTCTCGCGCGCGTACGGCGTCCTCGACGAGGACAAGGGCTGCGCCGTTCGGGGCACCTTCATCATCGACAAGGAGGGCATCGTGCGGTGGACCGTGGTCAACGGCCTGCCGGACGCCCGTGACCTGGGCGAATACGTCAAGGCACTCGACGCCCTCTGAGCCGTCCGGCGGCTCGAAACCGCTGATTTCCCCTGCTCATGCTCTGCGGGTGACGGGAACCCGTCACTAGGATCGACACGTTGATCCCATATCCGAAGCACGACGGGGTTCCGTCCCCGAACACCACATGGAGGACCCGTGGGAGTCAGCCTCAGCAAGGGCGGCAACGTATCACTGACGAAGGAGGCCCCGGGCCTGACCGCCGTCATCGTCGGTCTGGGCTGGGACGTGCGCACCACGACCGGCACGGACTTCGACCTCGACGCCAGCGCGCTGCTGCTGAACAACTCCGGCAAGGTCGCGAGCGACCAGCACTTCGTCTTCTTCAACAACCTCAAGAGCCCGGACGGGTCCGTCGAGCACACCGGCGACAACCTCACCGGTGAGGGCGAGGGCGACGACGAGCAGGTCAAGGTCGACCTGGCCGGCGTCCCGGCCGACGTCGAGAGGATCGTCTTCCCGGTGTCGATCTACGAAGCCGAGAACCGCCAGCAGTCCTTCGGCCAGGTCCGCAACGCCTTCATCCGCGTCGTGAACCAGGCCAACCAGCAGGAGATCGCTCGCTACGACCTGAGCGAGGACGCCTCCACCGAGACCGCCATGGTCTTCGGCGAGCTGTACCGCAACGGCGCGGAGTGGAAGTTCCGCGCCGTCGGCCAGGGCTACGCCTCGGGTCTGCGCGGCATCGCCCAGGACTTCGGCGTCAACGTCTGACACCGATCCGCTCCCGCCCCGGCGCCGCACCGTTCCACGGGCGGCGCCGGACGCGCAGCACCACCAGGGAAGCACCACCAGGGGAGGACCAGCATCATGGGCGTCACGCTCGCCAAGGGAGGCAACGTCTCCCTCTCCAAGGCCGCACCGAACCTCACCAACGTCCTGATCGGGCTCGGCTGGGACGCGCGGTCCACCACCGGCGCCCCCTTCGACCTGGACGCCAGCGCGCTGCTGTGCGACGGCACCAACCGGGTGCTGGGCGACGAGTACTTCGTGTTCTACAACCAGCTCACGAGCCCCGAGGGTTCCGTGGAGCACACCGGGGACAACCTCACCGGTGAGGGCGAGGGGGACGACGAGTCGGTCCTGGTCGACCTCGCCAAGGTGCCGGCCCGGTGCGAGAAGATCATCTTTCCGGTGTCCATCCACATGGCGGACGAGCGCGGGCAGACCTTCGGCCAGGTCTCCAACGCCTTCATCCGCGTGGTGAACCAGGCCGACGGCCAGGAACTGGCCCGGTACGACCTGAGCGAGGACGCCTCCACCGAGACCGCCATGATTTTCGGCGAGCTGTACCGGTATCAGGGCGAGTGGAAGTTCCGTGCCGTCGGACAGGGGTACGCGTCGGGCCTCCGGGGTATCGCTCTAGACTTCGGAGTCAACGTTTCGTAAAGCCGCGTACGGCGCGGGGGAGACCCTCCCCCAGACTCCGTCTGGGAGGGACCCCCAACAGATGATGGGGTAGCCAGTGCTTCTGAAAACCTTCGGCTGGTCGTTCGCGGTCACCGCGCTCGGCCTGGTCGCTGCGGTGTTCTACGGGGGGTGGACCGCCTTCGGCATCGTGGCGATCCTCGCCGTCCTGGAGATCTCGCTCTCCTTCGACAACGCGGTGGTCAACGCCGGGATCCTGAAGAAGATGAGCGCCTTCTGGCAGAAGATCTTCCTCACGGTCGGCGTTCTCATCGCGGTCTTCGGCATGCGGCTGGTGTTCCCCGTCGTCATCGTGGCGGTCACCGCCAAGATGGGCCCGATCCAGGCCGTCAACCTGGCGCTCAACGACAAGGACCGCTACCAGCAGCTGGTCACCGACGCGCACCCGGCGATCGCCGCCTTCGGTGGCATGTTCCTGCTGATGATCTTCCTCGACTTCATCTTCGAGGACCGGGACATCCAGTGGCTGCGCTGGATCGAGCGGCCCCTGGCCAAGCTCGGCAAGGTCGACATGCTGGCGGTCTGCATCTCCCTCGTCGTCCTGCTGATCACCTCGTTCACCTTCGCCACCCACGCCCACCAGCACGGCGGCGCCCACGCCGACAAGGCGCAGACGGTCCTGATCGCCGGCATCGCGGGTTTGATCACCTACATGGTCGTCGGCGGTCTGTCCGGATTCTTCGAGGACAGGCTGGAGGAAGCGGAGGAGCGCGAGCACGAGGAGGAGGAAGAGGCCGCCCGCTCGGGCAAGCAGCGCTCGGCGGTCGTCCTGGCCGGCCAGGCCGCGTTCTTCATGTTCCTCTACCTCGAGGTCCTCGACGCGTCCTTCTCCTTCGACGGCGTGATCGGCGCCTTCGCCATCACCAACGACATCGTCCTGATGGCCCTCGGCCTCGGTATCGGCGCGATGTACGTCCGGTCGCTGACCGTGTACCTGGTCCGCCAGGGCACCCTCGACGACTACGTCTACCTCGAACACGGCGCCCACTACGCCATCGGCGCCCTCGCCATCATCCTCATGGTCACCATCCGGTACGAGATCAACGAGGTCATCACCGGCCTCGTCGGCGTCGTCCTGATCGCCTGGTCGTTCTGGTCCTCCGTCCGCCGCAACCGAGCGCTGGCCGCGGCCGGCGAGGGCACCGGCGACAAGGCCGAGGTCGCCTCCGGGGTGTGACACCCCTGCCGGTGAGGAACGCTTCGAGCGGGGCGGCCGACGCGGTCGGCCGCCCCGACGGCGTCTGGACGAGCACGCGAGTACCTGGGGGCGGGAATGGGTTTCTTCGACGGACTGCTGGGCGGGCGCGCCGCCGACTTCGACTCGGGCAACGCGACCAACACCATCGAGCTCACCAGACGGCACCAGGCGGTGTCCCTCACCAAGCAGGACGCGGCCACCGGGCACCTGCGGGTCAACCTCACCTGGCGGATGCGCACCTCCGACTTCGACGGGGGCCGGCGCCCCAGCCTGCTGCGGCACCCCTTCAGGGCGCTGAAACCGCCGGAGATCCTCGGCCACGGGGAGAGCATGGTCGACGTCGACCTCGACCTCGGCTGCCTGTACGAGCTGGCCGACGGCACCAAGGGGGTCGTCCAGCCGCTCGGCGGCTACCTGGGCGACGTCAACGCGCCGCCGTACATCAAGCTCAGCGGCGACGACCGGTTCGGCTCGGGGTCCGGCGAGACGATGTACGTCAATCTCGACCACCGGGACGCGCTCAAGCGGCTGCTGGTCTTCGTCTACATCTACGACCGGACGCCCGCCTTCGACCGCACCCACGCGATCGTCACCCTCTACCCGAGCAACGGCCCCCGCATCGAGATAGGCCTCGACGAACGCCATCCCCAGGCCCGCTCCTGCGCCGTGGTGATGATCGAGAACGTCAAGGGCGAACTCGTCGTCCGCCGGGAGGTCAAGTTCGTCTACGGCTTCCAGGGCGAACTGGACCGCCTGTACGGCTGGGGACTCCAGTGGGGCCGGGGCTACAAGACCAAGGTCGACCGGTAGTCACCCCGGCACGGGACCCTGGCCGCCGCCCTACCGCCCGATGAACTGCGGCCCCTGCGGCGGCAGCCGGAAGTCCGGGTCCAGCCCCACGGTCGCCGGTACCGGCACGGGCACCGGCTGGGGGTGCGTCTGCGGCGGCGGCTGCGGGTAGCCGTACGCCGCCTGCGGCGGCACCACGGACGCCGGCAGCTCCGGGGGCAGCGGCCGGGACGCCGGCCCGGCGGGAGCCGGCTCCTCCTCCGTCTCCTCCGACTCGTCCACCGAGATGCCGAAGTCGGTGGCGAGCCCCCTCAGCCCGTTCGAGTAGCCCTCGCCCAGAGCGCGGAACTTCCATCCCTCCCCGCGCCGGTACAGCTCCCCGCAGATCAGCGCCGTCTCCGCACCGGTCTCCGGCTTGATGTCGAACCGGGCCAGCGGCTCCCCGTCGGCGGCCCCCGCGTCGTACAGCAGGATGCACAGCGCCGGCACCCGGTCGAAGGGGACCCCGTCGGCGGAGGCGACCAGCAGGATCCGGCCGACGCTCGGTTCGACACCGGGCAGGTCCGCCTGGATCGTGTCGGTCAGTCCCTCGGCGATCCGCTTCTTGCCCAGCCGCCACACCACCCCTGAGGGGTGCCGGGGCTGGTTGTAGAAGACGAAGTCCTCGTCGGAGCGCACACGGCCGTCGGGCCCCAGCAACAGCGCCGAGACATCCACGTCCGGGACTTCCTGCCCCGGCGTCCAGCGCAGCACCGCGCGGACCGTGGTGGCCTCCAGCGGGACGTTCGACCCCTTCAGCATCGCGTGCGTCATGCGGTCATCCTGCCCTCTCGGTCCTGGTCACGACAATGCGGGGGGCCGTGGCGCCGACATGGGCGGGTCACCGGAAATTCATGCCCACCGGGAACTCCTCACATGGATCCCTACGTACTATTACCGGCCACCCTTTACCGAATCCTCAGACTCGGCTCGCACCCCAGAGGGAGTCCTATGCGTCATTTCGGGCACATCGCCCCGGAGGTGCGTCAGCGCCTCTTCCACCGGGAGCCGTGCGCGTTCACCGCCGACTCCCCGGCCCGGTTGCTCTCCGCGGCCCTGGGCGCCACGCTCTACAGCCCGGCCACCCGGCCCCGGCTGGCGGACGACATCGTCAGACAGGCCGGGAACGGCGTGGTCTCGATGGTGCTGTGCCTGGAGGACTCGATCGGCGACGCGGACGTCGCGGCAGGCGAGGAGAACCTCGTCCGCCAGTTCGCCGCCCTCGCCGGCCATGCCGCCCGGCCCGGCGTGGAGCTGCCCCTGCTGTTCATCCGGGTACGCACCCCCGAGCAGATCACCGACCTCGTACGGCGACTCGGCCCGGCCGTGCGCCTGCTGTCCGGTTTCGTGCTCCCCAAATTCACCGGGGAACGCGGCATCCCCTTCCTGGAGGCCCTGACCGTCGCCGAGGCCGCCACCGGCCGGCGGCTCTTCGCCATGCCGGTCCTGGAGTCCCCGGAACTGCTCTACCTCGAGTCCCGGGTGGACACCCTGGAGGGCATATTCCGCGCGGTCGACAAGTACCGCGAGCGGGTGCTGGCCCTCCGCCTCGGCGTGACCGACTTCTGCTCCTCCTACGGCCTGCGCCGCGCCCCCGACATGACGGCCTACGACGTCCGGATCGTCGCCTCCGTGATCGCCGACGTCGTGAACATGCTCGGCCGCGCCGACGGCACCGGCTTCACCGTCACCGGCCCGGTCTGGGAGTACTTCCGTGTCTCCGAGCGCATGTTCAAGCCGCAGCTCCGGCAGAGCCCCTTCCTGGAGATGCAGGCCGTCGAGCTGCGCGAGAGGCTCATCGAACACGCCATGGACGGCCTGCTCCGCGAGATCTCCCTCGACCAGGCCAACGGCCTCCTCGGCAAGACCTGCATCCACCCCTCCCACGTCCTGCCCGTCCACGCGCTCTCCGTGGTCAGCCACGAGGAGTTCAGCGACGCCCAGGACATCCTGCGGCCGGAACGCGGCGGCGGGGGTGTCCTCAGGTCGGCGTACACGAACAAGATGAACGAGGTGAAGCCGCACCGCGCCTGGGCCGAGCGGACCCTGCTGCGCGCCGAGGTGTTCGGCGTCGCCAACGAGGACGTCGGCTTCGTGGAGCTGCTCGCCGCCGGCATACCCGGCTGACCTTTCCCGCCTCTTTCCAAGGAACGCATGAAGAACGCAGTGAACGACGGGGTCTGGACCGGCAGCTGGGTCGCCGAGCGGCTCGGGGTCGGACTCACGGGCGACGACGGGCTGCCGGCCCTGCTGGGGCTCGCCCTGCGCCGCAACCCCAAGCGGGCCCACCTGCTGGTCTCGAACGTCCTGGGCAAGCACGTCCCCCAGTCGCCGTCCGTGGTCTACGACCACGGGTTCCGGCTGGGCCGCCGGGTCGCCGAGCTCCTCGGCGGGACGGAGGCGGCCACCGCGGTGGTCCTCGGCTACGCGGAGACCGCGACCGGGCTGGGCCACGCTGTCGCCGACGGGCTCGGTCCCGTGCCCTACCTGCACTCCACACGGCGGCCGGTGGCCGGGATCGCCCCCGCGGGCGGGTTCGAGGAGTCGCACTCCCACGCCACATCGCATCTGCTGCTGCCGGAAGACCCCGCTCTGCTGGCCGGTGACGGGCCGCTGGTACTGGTCGACGACGAGTTCTCCACCGGCAACACCGTGCTCAACACCATCCGAGACCTGCACGAACGGCATCCACGTGAGCGGTATGTGGTGGTCGCCCTGGTCGACATGCGCTCGCCCGAGGACGCCGCCCGGATGGAGCGGTTCGCCGGTGAGATCGGGGCGCGGGTGGATCTGGTCGCCACCGCGTCCGGGACGGTGCGTCTGCCGCCCGGTGTGCTGGAGAAGGGGCAGGAACTGGTCGCGCACCACGAGTCCGCCGGGGCCGGTCGCGCGGTTCCCCGCACCCCCCGGGGGGCGCCGCAGCCGGGGCAGGCCGGCCGGGTGGACCTGCGCTGGCCTCCCGGCCTCCCCGACGGCGGCCGGCACGGTTTCACACCCGCCCACCGCGCCCGCCTGGAAGCCGCGCTGCCCGCCATGGCCGCCCGCACGGCCGAGGCCCTGCCCGCCGGCGCCGGCCGCGTCCTCGTGCTCGGGTGCGAGGAGCTGATGTACGCCCCGCTGCGCCTCGCCCGCGAGCTGGAGCGGCTCCTGCCGGCCGACGTGCGGTTCTCCACCACCACCCGCTCGCCCGTGCTCGCGGTCGACGACCCCGGCTACGCCATCCGCACCCGCCTGGTCTTCCCCGCCCACGACGACCCGGCCGACGGCCCCGGCGAGCGCTACGCCTACAACGTCGCCGGCGCCGGCTTCGACGCCGTCGTCGCCGTGGTCGACTCGGCCGCCGACACCTCCGCCCTGCACGCGCCCGACGGCCTCCTCGCCCGCCTCGCCGCGCACGTCCCGCACGTCCTGCTCGCGGTCGTCCCCTCGTACGTCCCGCACGCACCCGAAAGGCCGGCCATGCTGCCCGAGCCCCTCCGCGGCCCCGCTTTCTCCTCGTACGCGCCCGAGGAGGTCGGCTGGCTGCTCCAGGACCTCTCCGACGTCCACCTGGAGGCGCCGACCGAGGAGCGCGAGGAGGCCATCCAGAGCGGCGGGGCGCACTACGCCGAGTCACTGCCGGTGGAGTACCAGCCCAGCGAGCAGTACCAGCAGCTGTTCCACGCGGCCCTGGACGCCTCGGCCGCACGGATCGCCCGGGCGGCCGGCGCCGTGACGGAGCTGGTGCTGGCCGAGCGCTCGCCGCGCCCGGTACTGGTCTCCCTCGCCCGCGCGGGCACCCCGGTCGGCATCCTCATGCGCCGCTGGGCGCGGTTCCGGCACGGTCTCGACCTGCCGCACTACGCCGTCTCGATCGTCCGGGGCCGGGGCATCGACGCCAACGCGCTGCGCTGGCTCGCCGCCCACCACGACCCCCGGGACGTCGTCTTCGTGGACGGCTGGACCGGCAAGGGCGCCATCACCCGCGAACTCGCCCAGGCGGTGGAGGAGTTCGAGGCGAAGGAGGGCATCACGGGCTTCGACCCGGAGATCGCCGTCCTCGCCGACCCGGGCTCCTGCGTACGGGTCTACGGCACCCGCGAGGACTTCCTCATCCCCTCCGCCTGCCTCAACTCCACGGTGTCCGGCCTGGTCTCCCGCACCGTCCTGCGCGCGGACCTCGTCGGCCCGGACGACTTCCACGGCGCCAAGTTCTACCGCGAACTCGCCGGATCCGACGTCTCCGGGGCCTTCCTGGACGCCGTCTCCGCCCGCTTCCCGGAGGTCGCCGGCTCCGTCGGGGCGGCGGCCGGGGAACTGATGACCCAGGACCGTTCGCCCACCTGGGCGGGCTGGCGGGCCGTGGAGCGCATCAGCGAGGAGTACGGCATCCACGACGTGAACCTCGTCAAGCCGGGCGTCGGCGAGACCACCCGGGTGCTGCTGCGCCGGGTGCCGTGGAAGATCCTCGCGCGGGCCGGCGCCGGCGCCGACCTGGACCACGTCCGGCTGCTCGCCGGGCAGCGCGGGGTGCCCGTCGAGGAGGTCGGCGGCCTGCCGTACACCTGCGTCGGGCTGATCCACCCCCAGTACACGCGTGGTGCCACGGGCGCCGACGGCCGGGCGGTGACCGCGTGATGCCGGTGCTCGTGGCGAGCGACCTCGACCGTACGCTGATCTACTCCGCCGCGGCCCTCGCGCTGACCATGCCGGACGCGCGGGCGCCCCGGCTGCTGTGCGTGGAGGTGCACGAGGCCCGGCCGCTGTCCTACCTGACGGAGACCGCGGCCCGGCTGCTGACCGACCTCGGCGACGCGGCCGTCTTCGTGCCGACGACGACCCGGACGCGCAAGCAGTACCAGCGCATCAACCTGCCCGGACCGCCGCCGAAGTACGCGATCTGCGCCAACGGCGGCCACCTCCTGGTCGACGGCGTCACCGACGCCGGCTGGCACGCCGGGGTGCAGGCACGGCTCGCCGAGGAGTGCGCGCCGCTGGAGGAGATCCGCGAGCACCTGCTGAGGTCCGCCGACCCGGTCTGGGTGCGCAGGCAGCGGATCGCCGAGGACCTGTTCGCCTACCTCGTGGTCGAGCGCGAGCTGCTGCCCGAGGAGTGGGTGAAGGAGCTGGCGGTGTGGGCGGAGGGCCGGGGCTGGACGGTGTCGCTCCAGGGCCGGAAGATCTACGCCGTGCCGAAGCCGCTCACCAAGAGCGCGGCCGTCCGCGAGGTCGCCCGCCGCACCGGCGCGGAGCTGACGCTGGCGGCGGGGGACTCCCTGCTCGACGCCGACCTGCTGCTGGCCGCCGACCGAGGCTGGCGGCCGGGCCACGGCGAGCTGGCCGACACCGCGTGGGGCGCGCCGCACGTCAGCGCGCTGCCGGAGCGGGGGGTGCTGGCGGGGGAGCGGATCCTGCGGGAGTTCCTGGCGGCGACAGGGGCGGCGCGGGCCGCGCACGGGTCAGCAACGGCGGTCGGCCCACCGGCGTAGGCCTACAGGTGTTGGCCAACGAGGGTGTCGGCCAACACCGGTGGGCCCACGCCCGTGGGGCCAACGCCCGTGGGCCGACACGCGTGGGCCCACGCCCGTCGACGCTCAGCCGCAGCACCCTCCGCCGCAGCACCCACCGCCCCCGCCTCCGCCGGCCCGGGGTGCCGGGGAAGGGGCGGAGGCGCGGGCGACGCCGGCCACGGCCACCGTCGACAGCAGTTTGACCGTGTCGTCGTGGCCCGCGGGGCAGCTCGCGGGGGTGGCGGACTCCGCCATCGGGCGGTTCAGTTCGAAGGTGTCGCCGCAGGTCCGGCAGCGGTACTCGTAGCGAGGCATGGGCCCAGGTTAGTCGTCGAGGGCCCCTGGGGGGCACCTCAATGTTCTATGAGTGTTGCTTACTATCCGGCATATGTGCGGGGCATTCGAAAACGTTACTGATAATTTGTGAATGCCGTTGCGAGGATGCTCAGCTCACCCGCGCGAGCAAGACCTAGTGCGGAGGGAGACGCAGGCGTGACCGACGCTTCGCAGGGGGAGGGCGGCTCCATGGGGGATGGCCGGGGCGAGAAGCCACGGGAGGCCGACGAGACCCTGCACCTGAGAGTGGACGCCCTCCGGGCGGACGAGACCATGCAGTTGCGGGTCCCGCCGCCGCCCGAGCCGTCCGCCCCGGCCGGTGGCCGGGCGGAGCGGCGGCGTGGCGCGCGCTCCGCCGAAGGCCTCCCGGCGGATGCTTCCGGCCGTTCTTCCGGCCGTTCTTCCGGTGGTCGTTCCTCCGGCCTGTCCACCGCCCGCGAGCGCGCCGTCGCCGCGCGTGCCCGTCTGATCGGCCCGCTGGCCCCGTACGCGCGCCGCCTGGCCCCGTACGCGCAGGTCGTGGCCCCGTACGCGCGCCGCCTCAAGCCGGTCTATCCGCGCCGCGGCCGGACCGGCTGGCGGCGCTGGATACCCTCCTGGCGCCAGTCGCTCGGCGCCGTCCTGTCCTCGTTCGGTCTGCTCGCCGCGTTCCTCGTGACCGCGTACGCGATGACGGACATACCGAGCAACATCAACTCTTACGCGACACAGCAGGACAACGTCTACTTCTGGTCCGACGGCACGCCCATGGCCCGGACGGGCTGGGTGCAGCGGCAGGCGATGCCGCTGCGGGACATACCCCCGGACGTCCGCTGGGCGGTGCTCGCGGCGGAGAACGAGAGTTTCTACTCGGACCCGGGCATATCCGCCAAGGGCATCACGCGGGCGCTGTTCCGCACGCTGGGCGAGGGGGACACCGAGGGCGGGTCCACCATCACCCAGCAGTACGTCAAAAACGTTTATCTCACACAGAACCAGACGGTAAGCCGCAAATTCACCGAGGCGATGATCTCCCTCAAGCTCGACAACGCGATGAGCAAGGACGAGATCCTCGAGGGCTATCTCAACACCAGCTGGTTCGGCCGCGGTACCTACGGCATCCAGCGGGCGGCGCAGGCGTACTACGGCAAGGACGTCGGCAAGCTCAACGCCTCCCAGGCGGCCATGCTCGCCTCGCTGCTCAAGGGTGCCGGCCTCTACGACCCGACGCTCGGCAAGGCCAACCACGCGCGGGCGGTGGAGCGCTGGTCCTGGATCCTCGACCGCATGGTCAAGATCGGCAAGCTGTCGCCCGAGGAGCGGGCCAAGTACACCGAGTTCCCCGAGCCGCTGAAGAGCAATCCGCTGTACGACACCGGTGAGCAGAGCGACTACCTGGTGGAGCTGGCGTCGCAGTACGCCAAGAAGGCCGCGCATCTCACGGACAAGCAGTTCGACCTGGGCGGCTACCAGATCTACACGACGTTCGACCGCAAGCGGGAGAAGGCGCTGACCGACGCCGTCACCAAGGCCCGCAAGCAGGCGAGGCGGAACGACCCGAAGGTGGCGGCCGACGCGCACTACGGCGCCTCCTCGGTGGCGGCGGACGGGCGCATCCTGGCCGTCTACGGCGGCCCGGACCACCGTAAGCAGGGCTACAACGACTCCAACGCGACCACCGTCCCGGCCGGCACCGCGTTCACGCCGTTCGTCTACGCCGCCGGACTCGAACACGGCGTCCACACGTCACGGGGCGGGCCCGCCACGCCCGTCACCCCGGAGTCCGTGTACGACGGTGACGACGGTGTGCCCGTCACCACCCCGGAGGGGCCCTACTGGGACCGCAGCGGCAAGAAGGTCGCCGCGCACAACGACGGCGGGAGGTCGTACGGGCGGATCACGCTGCGCGAGGCGATGGCCCGTTCGGTGAACACCCCGTTCATGCAGCTCGGCATGGACGCCGGCCTGGCCGACGTACGCCGGACCGCCGAGGCGTCCGGGCTGCTGTCGTCCAGCATCGGCCCCCAGGTGCCCGCCCTGTCGATGGGCAACTCCACGCCGAGTGCGATCCGGATGGCCAGCGGTTACGCCACGTTCGCGGCCGACGGCACCCACACCGAGCCGTACTCGGTGCGCCGCGTCACCCGGAACGGCGCCCCGATCGCCCTGACCGTCCCGCACGCCAGGCGGGCGGTCGGCGCCAAGGTGGCCCAGCAGGTCACCGAGGCGCTCACCGACTCCTTCCGCACCGCTCACCCGGAGGCGGCGGCCGGCCGCACCGGGGTGTCGGGGAAGGCCGGCACCACCGAGAAGGACACCGCCGCCTGGTACGTCGGCACGGCCGACGCCGTGTCCACAGCGATCGTCGTCTACCGGATCGACCTGGCCAGATCCCTGGAGCCGCTGCCGCTCGAGGGGCTGGCCGGTACATCCGCCAACAGCGTCCCGTATGCCCTCTGGTCGGCCGCGACGGGCCTCGGCTGAGACCTGTCCACCTTCCCCTTCCCCAGAATGAGCCGCGCATGCCCCGCAAGATGTCGTCGTCAGGCCGCCGTCGAGCCCCCCGTCGCCGCGGTGCACCCCGGCCCACCCGGCCGCAGGTGCTGACCGCCCTGGCGGCCCTTCTCGTCGTGGCGTCGCTGGTGGCCGGTTTCCTGGCACTGTCCCGCTCGGACAGCACCACGCCGACCGCCTCCGCGGACCGGAAACCCACGGCCGCCCCGAAGGCCACGCCGAGCCCGAGCTGGGACGGCAGGACCAGGGTCCTCGGCGACGGCTCGACCTCGTACACGGGCCCGCAGAAAGGGCAGTTGAAGCCGGTGCCGCTCAAGCCGGGGGAGAAGCCGCCGCAGTTCGTGGTGTTCTCCTGGGACGGCGCGCTGGAGGGCAGCGACCACCTGTTCTCGCACTACCGGGAGCTGGCCAAGCAGTACGACGCCCACATGACGTTCTTCCTCACCGGCATCTACCTGCTGCCCAAGAGCAAGAAGTCGCTCTACCACGGCCCCATGCACTCGCCCGGCGACGCCGCGATCGACTACGCCACCGACGACCACATCCGCACCACGCTGGAGCAGCTGGGCGAGGCGTACAAGGACGGCGACGAGATCGGCACGCACTTCAACGGTCACTTCTGCGAGGCCAAGGGCGGCGGCGACTGGAGCGTGGGGGAGTGGAAGAGCGAGATCGACCAGTTCTTCTCGTTCGTGGAGCACTGGAAGACCAACACCGGCTTCAAGGACGTGCCCGCGCTGCCGTTCGACTTCAAGCGGGAGGTCACCGGCGGCCGGGCGCCCTGCCTGGAGGGGCAGAAGAACCTGCTCAAGGCCATCAAGAGCTACGGCTGGCGCTATGACGCCAGCTCACCGGGCGACTTCCAGATATGGCCGTCGAAGAAGAACGGCATCTGGGACTTCCCGCTCCAGATGCTGCCGTACGAGAGCGGCAAGTACCAGGGCCTGTCGATGGACTTCAACTTCCTCTACAACCAGTCCGACGGCGAGACCAAGGGCGATCCGGCCAAGTACCCCGAGTGGGAGCAGCAGACCGTCGACTCCTACATGGCCGGCTTCAACCGCGTGTACTACGGCAGCCGGGCACCGCTGTTCATCGGCAACCACTTCGAGGACTGGAACGGCGGCATCTACATGCGGTCCATCGACCAGGTGGTCAAGAACGTCTGCACCAAGAAGGGCGTGAAGTGCGTGTCCTTCAAGGAGCTGTCCGACTGGCTCGACGTGCAGAAGCCGCAGACCCTGGCCGCTCTGCGCAGCCTCGACCCCGCCCAGTCGCCGGACTGGTCCGCGGTCGTCAAGTGACCCGAGAGCGCCGCCGGTTCCACTTGTGCAACCCCCTTCACAACCGTGGCACACGCCGTGCGAAGATGCCCCTCTCCCGGTAGGTGTACCGGCGTAGAGGGGAAACATCATTGAAAACAAGAAGACTGAGCCGTAAGCGGAGCCGCACGGCCATAGTCACCGCGGCCGCCGCCTCGGTGGTCGCCGGTGTGGCCCTGGTGCCCAACTGGAGCGCGGGTGCGGCGGTGACCGACGATCCGACCGTGGACGCGGCCACCAAGGCGACCTTCCAGCGGCTGGCCGACGCGGTCTTCACCGACCGCACGCAGGCTCTCGTGGAGGGCGCCGGCAAGGCCGGCACCCGGCACACGTCCGGCTTCTCGGGGTCGGTGCGCCTGTCCGGTGGGCAGACACGCGAGCAGACGTCCGCGCTGGACGAGCTGCGTGACCGCCGCAGCCGGCTGGCCCGGCTGGGTGAGACGTACGGCGGGGGAAACACCAAGGTCACGCTGGACGCGACCCGGGTCACGGGCCGGCACGCGAAGGTCGCCGTCACCGAGAGCACGACCCTGTCCTACGACAAGGCCACGACCAAGGGGCCGAAGTCCACCGGCTTCCAGGCGCACCACGAGCTGACCTTCACGGCCGACCGGCACGGGAACTGGCAGCTGACCGGCATCCGTGACACGGACGACGGCTACCTCGCGGTGAACCAGGTCGCCAAGCCGGCTGTCGCCAAGGTGAAGACCGCCGGTGAGGACGACGGTCCGCCGAGCGCGGTCCGCTCGGCCACCAGCTGGCCCGCGCCCGCCAACGCGAAGAACTTCTCCGCGTCCGGCTACGACTACCAGGCCATGGCGGCGTACGCGGCGAAGTACTGGAACAAGTACAACCCGGCCTACCCGGACTTCAACGGGCAGGGGGCCGGCGGCGACTGCACCAACTTCGTCAGCCAGTCCCTGAAGGCGGGCGGCTGGAAGCACGTACCCGGCTACACGACCGACTTCCACAAGTGGTTCGGCAACTCCGACATCCAGTCGGACTCGTTCGTCGGGGTCAACGAGTTCTCCTGGTTCGCCCTGTCCTCCAAGCGGGTCACCAGCCTGGCCAACGTCTACCAGCTGGATGTCGGTGACGTCCTCCAGATGGACTTCAACCGGGACGGGTCGAAGGACCACTCCATGATCGTCACGTACCGCGACCGCCGGGGCGTGCCGTATGTGAGCTACCACTCGACCAACACCTACAACAGGTCGGTGGCCAGCCTCGTCGCCTCGTACCCGAGCGCGGCGTTCTACGCCTACCGCACCTGACCCCGCTGCTGGTCCCGCCGCTCCGGCCCGTCCCGCTGCTCCTGCGGGGAGGGCTCGGGGTGGCGGGCCCGCCAGTACGGGTTGTCGTACGGCAGGGCGTGTCCGACCCGGCCGTACATGCCGAAGGTCATCAGCAGCAGGCCCACGACGAAGCTGAAGAACACGTTCTGGATCTTGAAGGCCAGGAAGTTGCTGCCGGTGTCCAGCAGGCCGAGGAACAGGAAGCCGTTCAGCAGGAACAGCACGCCGAGGACCATGTTCAGGGTCGAGGCGACGTTCCCTCCGATCACCATGCCGGCCAGCAGGATCGCACCGATGCAGATCGACAGGACACTGAGCGAGCCGTTGGTGTTCAGCCCGACGACCCTGTCACCCCCGGTGTTGAAGTAGCCGATGTGATCGATCAGGCCGAGGATGCCGAAGACGACCAGGAACGCTCCGATCAGGCCCGCACCGAACCGGTAGACCCGGTTGAGGCGGTGATCGACGGGCAGGTGGTCGTCCAGCCGCGTCCGCCGGCGCTCGCCGGCGTTCCTCGTGCGCACTGCGTGTGTGGCCATGTCCGGCTCCCTCGGGCGCTAGCGGAGGCCATCCGTCCACTTCAATATCCGCCCGCCCCGCCCCACTCGGCAACACGCGCGGCTCAGTGCCCGGTGCCGCGCTCCTCGCGGATCCGTGACACCACCCGGGCCACCGCCTGCCGCACCGCGTCCGTCTCGGTGAGGAAGTGCCAGTAGTCCGGGTGCCGCCCCTCCAGCGTGCCGATCGCCCGCTCCAGCCGGGCCACCGCGTCGTCCAGCGGCCGGGCGTCCCGCGGATCGGGGGTCGTACGGCCCGTCATGGCCAGCCGCTGGGCGTCCCGGATCGCGAACCGGGTCCGCTCGATCTCCTGATGCGGATCCTTCTGCACCGCGTTCAGCCTGGTGAGCCGGTCCCCGGCGGCCGAGACGGCGTCGTCCGTGGTGTTCAGCAGGGCCCGTACGGTCGACAGCAGCGAGGTGGCGTCCGGCCACCGCTGGGCGTCCCGCGCCGTCTGCGCCTCGCGAAGTCTCAGTTCGGCCTGCCGCACGTTCTCGGCGGCCTGTTCGGGCACGTGCTGGAGATCCTGCCAGCAGGAGGCCGTGAACCGGCGTCGCAGCTCGCTCAGCACCGGCTGCACCTGCCCGGCGCGCGTGGTCAGCGCCTGCGCCCTGGTGCGCAGGCTGACCAGCCGGTGGTCGATCTCGGCGGCCTTCTCCGGCAGCCGCTCCGCCTCCGCGCGGATCGCCCCGGCCTCCCGCTGCACCCGCTCGGCGCGTTCCAGCGTCGGCGCCACACCGTGCTGCCCGGCGCCCTGGTTCAGCCGGGTCAGCTCCGGCGACAGGGCCGCCAGCCGCGCGGCCAGCTCGTCGGCGCGCAGTCCCTGCTCCCGTACGGCGTCCAGGGCGTTGCTCGCGGCCAGCAGTGACTGCCGGGCCCGCTCCACGGCCGGTGCCAGCCGGGCCAGCGCGGTCTCCGCGGTTCCCAGCAGCGGCCCGAGCGAGGAGCCGAACCGCTCCAGGTCCTGGCGGACCCGCACCAGCTCGTCCCGGGCCGTGGTCAGCTCGGCGCGCGCCCGGACGGCCGCGGCGGCCTCCAGGTCGTCGCGGTCCAGGTCATGGGCGTCGACGGCCTGGATGTACTGTGCGCTGGCCTCGTCGATCCGGCGCCCGAGGGCCTCGAAATCGGAGACGGCGCGCCGGGCGCCGGGGGAGTCGTCCACCGCCGTGATGGTCTCGATCGAGATCCGCAGATCCCGCTGCGCGGTGTCGAGTTCGTAGAACGCCGCTGCGGCGGCGTCCTTGGCGGCCTGCGCGTCGGCCCGCTGACTGTCCGCCCGCCCGCCGAACCAGCGGCGGGTGCCGCCGCCGGCGAACGCGGCCGGCAGCGCGAGCGCGGCCAGCACGGGCAGGCCCATCAGGGTGAGGGCGTCCCGCAGGGCGCCCCGCCGCGGGGCGGGCCCGCGCCGGGCCCGTGCGGTGAGCGGCGGCGGGTACGGCCGCGTCGCTGGCGTGCCCGGTGTCGCCGTCACATCCCTCTCCCGTGCTGTGGTCCGCCCTGGGTGGTGTCATTCTCCCACCCGTCGAAGACGAACACACGGGCCGGTCAGTTCGCCGTACGCACCGTGACTTTGCCGTTCTGGGCGTGCGCCGACACCCCCGGCGCGCCCGGCCTCGTGGACGCCCGCAGCGACGACGGCTCGATCCTCACCGCCTGCTCGGCCCGGCACCGGATCGAGGTGCCCCGCGGGGTCGGCGTGCAGGTCGCCGGGACGCGCTCGGCGTCCGCGTCGGCGACGGCGCCGTGCACGTCACGGACTTCAGGGGGCCGCTGGACCTGCGGGCCGACGACGGGTCGGTGCGCCCGCGGGTCACGGCGACCGTCCTGGCCTGCTGCCCCGCGGCGACGATGTCCGGGGCGGAGTCGTCGGAGTCGACGGTGTGGGCCGGCGGATCTTCCCCCTGAGCCGGCCCGCCGGACCGGGGCCGGAGCACGTCGGTCTCCGGCGACTCCAGGTGGCGGGCGCCCGCGTGACGCTCCGGCGGCCACCCGGACGAGGGTGGGGACGGGGACAACCTCCCGCTTCGCCGCCCCGCACGGGGAAGAGAGGAGAGCGGTTTGCGGCGCAACCCACCGGGCAATGTAGGCTGTCGGCCTGTCCCGGGTGCGTAGCTCAGGGGTAGAGCGCCTGCCTTACAAGCAGGATGTCGGCGGTTCGAAACCGTCCGCGCCCACCGGCCGGCCCCCCGGAGAAGTCTCCGGGGGGCCGTTGTGCTCGAGTGGGGCCCCTGCTACCTCCCGCCCTCCGCCGTCTCCTCGTGGACGTGCTTGAGCCGGGTGCGCGCCTCGACGCGGTCCGCCGCCGCGACCTCGGTCCAGAAGCGGTGGGTGCTGACGAAGACCGCGAGTTCGTGTTCGCGGCGCCGCAGCTTCTCCACCTCGGCCTGCTCGTCGGCCGTCCAGCCGGGGGACGCGGGCCGCTCCACCTTGCGCCAGCCGTTGTCGTCGCTGAAGCCGTCCATCGGCTCGACCGACCAGGGAAGCCGCCTGAGCAGGGCCGACAGCTCGGCCCGGACCTGATGCAGCTCCTCCTGGCCGGCGAGGAGGTCACTGGGGAAGTCATAGGTCGTAGCCACGCGATAATGCTACGCCTGTTCGATTTTATGGAGCGAGTCCGATCCCGGCGCGTGGACCGTGTTCATCCGAACGGGTGGCCGACGTCAGTGCCCGGCGGCACGCAGCTCCCCCACCAGCCGCGCCGTCACCGGCACCGCTACGCCGTACCGCTCGGCCGCGCGGAGCAGGGCCCCGCCGATGGCGTCCAGTTCCAGCGGCCGGCCGGCCTCGGCGTCGCGCTGCATGGACGACCTGGTGGCGGGCGGGAAGGCGTCGAACCGGGCCAGGGCCCCGGCCGGATCGGCCGGCACGCCGCAGGCCCGGCTGACCGCGGCGGTCTCGGCGACCAGCGCCCGAAGCTCCTCCCGGTGACGGGTGCGGACCTCGCCGAGCGGGCGGCCGTACCGCGTGGTGAGCAGGGCGAACGGGGCGAGGAAGGCCATCTTGCCCCACAGGGCCGCCGTCTCGTCGCCGGCGACGCGGACGGTCGTACCGGCGGCACGGAGGTGCACGGCGAGGGCTTCGAGACGGGCGCGCGGTACGGCGTCCCCGGCCAGGTCCAGCTCCGTGAACGGGCTGCCGTGTTCGATCACGCCAGGGGCGAGCCGGGTGGACTCCACGCGGATCACGGCCGGGGCGACCCGGTCGGGGCGGTAGCGGGCGCGGAGGAGCACCGGGTGCTCGACCCCGTTCAGCAGCGGTACGACGAGCCCGTCACCGAGGGCGGCGGCCGGGACGCGGGTCAGGGCCTCGTCGAGCGCGGTGTGTTTGACGGCGATCAGACAGGCGTCCACCGGTCCGCGCAGCTCGGTGTCCGCCTCGACGGGGGTGGTGAAATCGCCGAACTGCGGGCTGCGGACCGTGATGCCGGTACGGCGCAGGGCGCCCGCCGTGTCGTCGCGGGCCACGCAGACGACGCGGTGGCCGGCGCGGGAGAGGAGGGCGGCGAGCAGGCCGCCCGTGCCGCCGGGGCCGAGGACGGCAACGGTGAGCGGGTTGGTCATGGAGTTGTCCTTCCGACGGTCGGCCCCGGGGTCGGTGGCCGCCTTCGCGACGATCATCGCAGGGGCGGCCGGGGCGCGCCAGACTGAGTGCATGTGCCGGAGCATCAAGACGCTGCGTCCGCCCGCGCTGCCGGGCGAGGCCACGGACGAGGACATGCGCGCCGCCGCGTTGCAGTACGTGCGGAAGGTGTCCGGGTTCCGGGCCCCCGCCGCCCACAACCGTGAGGTCTTCGACCGGGCGGTGGACGCCGTGGCCCGGGCCACGGCGGAGCTGCTCGACGGGCTGGAGGTCCGGGGCGCGGGCGCCGCACGGGCGGAACCGGACCGGGCCGCGCAGGGGTAGCCGACCCGGGGCGCAGCGGGACGGCGGACCGGACGCCCCCGGTCCGGCCGAGGAGGCCGTCGCGCCATGCCGGCATGTCTTCGTGACGGCGCCCGGGAAAGACATCGGAGCCGGATGTTGAACTTGCAAGCACTGCTTAGGGACACCTAACCTGGACTCTCGTTCGGTTCCGCCGCCCCACGACCGGTCCACGTCCCGGCCGGTCCGACCGACACCGAAGAGGAGAAGTCCCCACCATGTCCGCACGCCTCAACGCCGCTCAGCCCTACGCCCTCGGGCTCTTCCGCATAGTCATCGGCCTGCTCTTCGCCGTGCACGGCGCCGCCGCCCTGTTCGGCGTCCTCGGCGGCGCCGCGGGCACCGGCGGCACGGTCGAGGCCGGCACCTGGCCCGGCTGGTACGCGGCCGTGATCCAACTGGTCGCCGGCGGCCTGGTGCTGCTGGGCCTCGGCACCCGCGGGGCCGCACTGGTCGCCTCCGGCTCGATGGCGTACGCCTACTTCGACGTCCACCAGCAGGCCGCCCTGTGGCCCATCCAGAACGGCGGCGAGCTGTCGGTGCTGTTCTGCTGGGCGTTCCTCCTGCTGGTCTTCACCGGCTCCGGCGTCTTCGGCCTCGACCGGCTCCTCGCCCGGCGCACGGCGGCGGCCGGCGAGCCCGCCGCGTAACAGGCCCCGCCGACGGCCCGATCCGGCACCGCGCACCGCCTGTGGGCACCCGGTCCTCACCCCGCGAAACCCCCGTGAAACCTCCTGTCACACCCCCGGCGTACGCTGTATGGCTGTCAACGGGGGAGTGTCGGGAGTCGTGGTGTTCGAAAGCGTGGGGTCGCTGGCGGCCGGTCCATGGATCTATGCCGTGGTGGCCCTGTCGGTGCTGTTCGACGTGTTCCTGCCGGTCCTGCCGAGCGGGGTGCTCGTCATCACGGCCGGCACGGCGGCGGCGGCGGGGTCGGGCGCGGCGGCGGGCGGGGTCCCGCACGAGGTGCCGGACATCCTGGCCCTGATCGTCTCCGCGGCGACCGCCTCGGTCCTCGGCGACCTGGTGGCCTACCGGCTGGCGTGGCGGGGCGGCGCGCGCCTGGATCGCGCGATAGCCCGCTCCCGGCGGCTGACCACCGCGCAGGAACGTCTCGGCGACGCCCTCGCGCGAGGCGGCGGCGCGCTCGTCGTCCTCGCCCGCTTCGCCCCCGCCGGCCGCTCGGTCGTCTCCTTCTGCGCGGGCGCCGCCCACCGCCGCGCCCGCGACTTCCTGCCCTGGTCGGCCCTGGCCGGCCTGTCCTGGGCCGCGTACAGCGTCGCCCTGGGCTACTACGGTGCCCAGTGGCTGGGCGCGACGTGGCTGGCCACGGGTGTCTCGGTGGCCGCGCTGTTCGGGGCGGGCGCGGCGGCGGGCTTCCTGGTGCGCCGCCGGCCGGCCGCCTGACGCGGCGCGCGGCGCCCGCGGGGACGCGGGCACCGCACGACGGGCCCCGGCGGACCCGCGGTCACCGGGTGCGCGAGGTTCAGCAGCCCGCCAGGTAGTTGGTCAGCGCGCTCTTCTCGGCGGAGTCGACCGAGAGGTTGTAGTAGTACTTCACCTGCACCCATGCGCGGACGTAGGTGCAGACGTACGCGGACCGGGACGGCACCCAGGTGGCCGGGTCCTGGTCGCCCTTGGCCTGGTTGACGTTGTCGGTGACGGCGATGAGCTGCGGCCGGGTCAGGTCGTTGGCGAAGCCCTGCCGCTGGGCGGTCGTCCACTTGCTCGCCCCGGAGTCCCAGGCCTCGGCCAGCGGGACGAGGTGGTCGATGTCCAGGTCCGAGGCGGCGGTCCAGGTGGCGCCGTCGTACGGGGAGTACCAGCTGCCGCTGGTGGCCGCGCAGGCGGAGTCGGTGACGACGTTCGTGCCGTCCCGCTTGAGGACCGTCTCGCGGGTGTTGCAGGTGCCGCTGATGGTGATCCAGAGCGGGAAGAGGTCGCGGCTGTAGCCGGTGCGGTTCTCGGTGGCCACCGTGAGCTGGGCGAGGTAGCCGCGGGCGGTGGCGGCGCTGACCGGCGTGGGGAGGGCGGCCGAGGCGCTCGGGGAGTTGAACAGCGCGACGGAGGCCATCAGGCCGGTGAGGGTCGCCAGTATGCTCAGCCGTCGACGCGCGTAGAGTTTGGGCATGGGGTAACTCCCTTGTGGCGTGGGGGTGTTGGGGTGCGGGCGAGGGAATGCTCGCGGGACGGTGTGACCGGGGGGTGAGCGCTCGGTAAGAAGCTAATGACGTGCGCATGACACGACAAGGTTCACGGCGGAACCTTCACATCCCGTACGATGGGTGGCGCAGAAGGGGAGTAGCTCTTCGCCGGACCGTCGACATACTGCTCAGCGAGCCTGAGCCGGCGCCCGGAGGCGGACCATCGATCCTCGTCGACGTCCGCCAGCGAGACCTTCGGCAAGCAGTGCACGCCCGCGCCTCCCGGCGCGGGCGCCGTGTGCGCTGCCGTGCCGAGGTGTCAGCGCATGACGTACCGCACTCTCGGCGGGGCAGCCCGACCGATCGAGGGACTTTGATCAGCATCACCGTGACGGCGCTCGTCTTCGGCGTCATCTTTCTCGCCGAACTGCCCGACAAGACCGCGCTCGCCGGCCTCGTCCTCGGCACCCGCTACCGCGCCTCGTACGTCTTCGCGGGCGTCGCCGCCGCCTTCCTGCTGCACGTCGTGCTGGCCGTCGCGGCCGGCAGCGTGCTGACCCTGCTGCCGCAGCAGATAGTGCACGCCGTCACCGGCGTCCTCTTCCTCGGCGGGGCCGCGGTGCTGCTCCTGAAGAAGGGTGAGGACGAGGAGGAGATCAGGAAGCCCGCCGACCAGTCCTTCTGGAAGGTCGCCGGCACCGGCTTCATGCTCATCCTGGTCGCCGAATTCGGCGATCTCACCCAGATCATGACCGCCAACCTCGCCGCCCGCTACGACGACCCGCTCTCCGTCGGTCTCGGTGCCGTACTGGGCCTGTGGGCCGTCGCCGGACTCGGCATCGTCGGCGGAAAGGCCCTGATGAAGCGGGTACCGCTGCGGCTGATCACGCAGATCGCGGCGCTGCTGATGCTGGCGCTCGGCGTCTGGAGCCTGTATGAGGCCGTGGCCGGCTGAGCTGAACGGCGGATGAACGTCCGCGCGGGGTGGTGGCGGGATCCCCGGTCGGTTTTGTACCGTGGAGGAACAAAGTGGCTCCCGCCCGTTTTCCCTGACCGGCGGGCGGGGCCGCCTTGTCCCTCCCGCCGTCCTCCCGACACGGGACCCTTTTTCCGTTCCTGGAGCTGCCGATGCCGGCCACCGTCACGCCCACCGTCCTCACCGCCCGGGCCCTCCTGCTCGACATGGACGGCACCCTCGTCAACTCCGACGCCGTCGTCGAACGCATCTGGCGGCGCTGGGCCGAGCGGCACGGGCTGGACGGCGACGAGGTGATGAAGGTCGTGCACGGCCGGCAGGGCCACGCCTCCATGGCCGTCCTGCTCCCCGACCGGCCCAGGAAGCAGAACCTCGCCGACAACGCCCGGATGCTCGCCGAGGAGACCGCCGACACCGACGGCGTGACCGAGGTACCCGGCGCGGGCACCTTTCTCGCCGCCCTGCGCGGACTCCCGCACGCCCTGGTGACCTCCGCCGACGTCGGCCTGTCCACCGCCCGCATGAACGCGGCGGGGCTGCCGCTGCCCTCCGTCCGCATCACCGCCGAGTCCGTGAGCGCGAGCAAGCCCGACCCCGAGGGGTTCCTCAAGGGCGCCGCCGAACTGGGCGTCGACCCCACCGACTGCGTCGTCTTCGAGGACTCCGGCGCGGGCATCGCGGCGGGGCGCGCCGCGGGGATGCGGGTCGTGGGAGTGGGGGCGCGCGCCGCGGTCCACGGGCCCGACGCCGTCGTCCGCGACCTCACGCAGGTGGCGGTGGAGGCTTCGGGCGGCGCGGTGCGGCTGCGCCTCGGCTGAGCGGGGTCCTTCCGGTAAGGGCGCCTTGGCCGGCGGGGGGCGGGTGTCGTCGGGGGGCGGGGTGTTCGTCGCACGCCGGGCGATGGGGTGGGGCCGGTGCCGGCGGGTCCGTATGGTGCGCTCGGTGTCCTGGGTGGGGTGCGGGTCGGTGTCGGCTGGTCGCGCAGTTCCTGGCGCCCCTTGGGTGGGGGTGCGTGGGCGGGGTGGATTCGGCGCGCTGAGGGGGGAGGGCGCGTGGCCGGGGCCGCTATGGCTGTGCGGTTTCCGATTCCAGGCTCGATCGGGTCGCCGGGCCGTACTCGCCCAGGGTGTCGCCCTTGATGCCCCGGGCCAGCTGGTAGTTGCGTACGGCGTCCTCCACCGGGCGGGTGAAGACGCCGTTGACCTGGTCGCCGTAGAGGTTCAGCCGGCGCAGCCGCTGCTGGAGTTCCGTGACCTGCGGGCCGGTGTCGCCGCGCCGCAGTACCGGTGCCGCGGCGGGTGTGGTGTGCGGGGTGCCCGAGACCGTCCCTGACGGGGTGGGGGAGGCGGAGCCGGACGCGCTGCCTGAGGGCGTCGGAGCAGGGGACGGGGAAGCGGAGCCCTGGGACGGGCTCGGGTCGGCCGATGCCGATGCCGATGCCGACGGGGACCGGGGAGGGGGCGGGGCCGGTGAGCGGGGCGCGGCCGGGGGTGCCGACGCGGAGGCGGGGCCCGGTGCGCCGACGTCCGGGATGCCCTGCCTGACCTCCGGGGCCCCCTGGTCCCGCGCGGGCTCATGGTAGGAGGACAGCGCGAAACCGGCTGCCGCGACGAGCGCGATTCCCGCGCCCCCGGCCGCCAGCAGCACGGTACGGCGGGAGCGGCGCGGTGGCCGGGGGTGCGGGCCGGACTCGGCCGGGAGCTGCCCGGCGGACCCCGCACCGAAGGCACCGGTCTCCGCCGGCGAATGCGACGACACGGGGGTGCCGGTCTCTGCCGCCGGACGGTCGGCCGGCGCGGGCGTGCCGGTCCCTGCCGCCGGACGGCCCGGCGGCCCCGCGGGTGCGTCCGGCCTCGTCACCGGCGCGTCCGGCGGCCCCGCGGGTGCGTCCCGCATCCCCACGTACGGGCGTATCCGCAGCGGGTCGAAGTCCTCCGCCGCTGCCGCTTCGGCCGTGCGTGTCTCGTGCAGGGCCTCCGCGGCACGCTCGGTGCAGTCGCACGACGGTGTGTGGTCCGGTGCCCTCGGCGTCCCGCACTCCGGGCAGCTGGTGTCGCCTTTCCCTGTTCTCCCCGTTTTCCCCGTTTTCCCCGTTTTCCCCGTCACCCGTTCGGCCCTCCCCTCGGGACTCCAGAGATTATGCGGGTCTTCTCGACTCAACAGGCCGTAAGTGGTGACACCGATCACGATGGGAGAGGCGCATCCGAGCCCCGGGAGGTCTTCATGGCCCTGGACACGCACGGCACGGCCAAGGACGAGCGCAGCGGCGAACACGTACCGGGCAGCGTGCTGGTGCCGATCGGCGCCCTGCTGCTCGGCCTCCTGCTGGCCGCGCTGGACCAGACCATCGTGTCGACGGCGCTGCCGACGATCGTCAGCGAACTCGGCGGTCTGGAGCATCTGTCCTGGGTCGTCACGGCCTACCTGCTGGCGTCGACCGCCGCGACCCCTCTGTGGGGCAAGCTCGGTGACCAGTACGGACGCAAGCGGCTCTTCCAGATGGCCATCGTGCTCTTCCTGATCGGCTCGGCGCTGTGCGGGGCCGCGCAGGACATGCCCCAGCTGATTGCCTTCCGGGCGCTCCAGGGCCTGGGCGGCGGCGGGCTGATGGTGCTGTCCATGGCGATCGTCGGCGACATCGTGCCCCCGCGGGAACGCGGTCGCTACCAGGGCCTGTTCGGTTCCGTCTTCGGCGCGACCAGCGTGCTCGGGCCGCTGCTCGGCGGGCTGTTCACCGAGCACCTGAGCTGGCGCTGGGTGTTCTACGTCAACCTGCCCGTCGGTGTCGTCGCGCTCGCCGTGATCGCCGTCGCCCTGCACATCCCGCACCGGGCCGCCCGCCATGTCATCGACTACCCGGGCACGTTCCTGATCGCGGCCGTCGCCACCTGCCTGGTCCTGGTCGCCTCGCTCGGCGGCACCACCTGGGCCTGGGGGTCGGCGCAGATCATCGGGCTGGCGGTGCTGGGCGTCCTGCTGGCGGTGGCGTTCGTCGCCGTGGAGCGCCGGGCCGCCGAACCGGTCCTGCCGCTAGGGCTGTTCCGCATCCGCACCTTCACCCTGGCCGCCGTGATCAGCTTCATCGTCGGTTTCGCCATGTTCGGCGCGATGACCTACCTGCCGACGTTCCTCCAGGTCGTGCGCGGCGTCTCCCCGACCCTGTCCGGCGTGCACATGCTGCCGATGGTGGTCGGCCTGCTGCTCTCGTCCACGGTCTCCGGGCAGATCGTCAGCCGCACCGGCCGCTGGAAGGTGTTCCCGGTCGTCGGCACCGCCGTCACCACCCTCGGCCTCCTCCTGCTGCACCGGCTCGACGAACGCACCGGGACCGTCGAGACGAGCGCCAGCCTGTTCGTCTTCGGCCTCGGTCTCGGCCTGGTCATGCAGGTCCTCGTGCTCATCGTGCAGAACGCCGTCTCCTACGAGGACCTGGGCGTCGCCACCTCCGGCGTCACCTTCTTCCGCTCCATCGGCGCCGCCTTCGGCGTGGCCATCTTCGGCTCGGTCTTCGCCGGCCGCCTCGGTGACAAGCTCGCCGACGCCCTGCGGGGGCTGCGCCTGCCGCCCGGCGCGACCCCCGACGCGCTCCGAGCCGACCCGCGGGGCATCGCCGCCCTGCCGCCGGCGCTGCGCCCGGCGGCCCTGCACGCGTACGCGTCCGCCATCACCGACGTCTTCCTGTACGCCGCGCCCGTCGCCGCTCTCGGCTTCGTGCTGGCCTGGTTCCTGAAGGAGGACCGCCTGCGCGGCTCGGTCACCGCACCGGACATCTCCGAGACGATCCCGCCCAACCCCGTCGAGCGCTCCTCCTACGACGAGGTGTGCCGCGCCCTGTCCGTGCTCGGCACCCGCGAGGGCCGCCGCGAGATCTACCGGGACATCACCGAACGGGCCGGATACGACCTGCTGCCCGCCGCCAGCTGGCTGCTGCTGCGCATCCGCCGGTACGGCTCCGTGGAACCGGCCGTGCTCGCCGAGCGCAGCCCCGTCCCGCTCCAGGCGGTCATGGCCGCCGCCCGCCAGGTCGAGGAGCGGCGGCTCGCCGAGCGCCATGGCCTGGAGCTGGTGCTGACCCGCACGGGCCGCGAGGCCACCGAACGGCTCACCAGGGCCCGCGAGGAGACCCTGGGCGAGCTGCTCGGCGACTGGTGGCACCAGGGCCGTTCCACCGACCTGACACAGCTGGTCCGGGACCTCACGGGCGAACTGTGCGGCACCGAACGCGAACGCCCGCACGACGGCACGGTCACGAGGACCGCGTCGCGCTGAGGGGCTGCGGCGGGCCCAGTTCCTTGCGGAACCAGTGCTCGGCGTACGGTTCGTCGTTGTGCGGCCCGGTCTCGGTGTAGCCGAGCCGGGCGTACAGGGCGCGGGCCTCGACCAGATCGCCGCGGGTGTCCAGCAGCATCCGCCGGGCACCGAGGTCGCGGGCCGCCTCCTCGGCGGCGGCGACGAGCAGCGCGGCCCCGCCCCGGCCGCGCGCTCCCTCCCGCACGAACACCCGCGTCAGTTCGGCCGTGTCGGCGTCGAGCAGCCGTACGCCCGCCGACCCGGCCGGCGCCCCCTCGTACCACCCGACGAGCAGTCGCCCCGTGGGCGGGGCGAGTTCGGCGCCCGGGTGGGCCGCGATCTCCCGCTCCAGCTCGTCCGGGTCGGTGCGGTGCCCCTCGTGCAGCAGGTACCAGCGGTCGCTGACCTCCGTGTAGTACGCCCGCCACAGGGCGGCGGCGGCCGGGGAGTCGTACGGCTCCGGAGCGATCGTCCATGTCATGCGGCCATTGTCGGGAGGGTCCCCTCACTCTCGGCAACCGAATATGCGCGGCGGCGTGCGGGAGGCCGTTTGTGGCCCGTGTTCCGGGTCACACGAAGGATGAACCGGCCAGCGGGGCCGGTCCGACTGGAAGGCAACCATGTCCACAGGCATGATCATCGCGTTGGCCGTGATCGTGGCCGTCGTGGTCGTCGGGGCGCTGGCCCTGATCGCGCGCAGCCGCGGGCGGCACGGCGGGTCCAACCTCCAGCGGCGCTTCGGGCCCGAGTACGAGCGGACCGTGGCCCTGCACGACGGTGACACCAAGGCGGCCGAACGGGAGCTGACCGGGCGCCTCGAACGCCACGGCGAGCTGCGGGAACGGCCGCTCGACCCCGCCGAGCGGCAGCGCTGGGCGGACCGCTGGACGGCCGTCCAGGAGCGTTTCGTCGACTCCCCGCGCGAGGCGGTGGCCGACGCCGACCGGTTGCTCGCGGAACTCGCCGCGGTACGCGGCTACCCCGACGGCGAGCGGTACGAGGAGCAGCTCGACGCGCTGTCCGTGCACCACGCCGAGCACGTCGACGGCTACCGCCGGGTGCACCGGGCCGCCCGCACCGGCACCGGCACGGACGGGTCCGGCGCCGGGACGGAGGAGCTGCGGTCGGCGCTGCTGGGCGCCCGTGCCCTCTTCGACGACCTGACGAGCACGGAACCCGGCCGGCACCGCGCCTCCGCCGGCACGGACCACCCCAAGAGTCTGACCGGCACCCGTTCCCACACCCCGGTCCTCCACCGGAGCCGGCCGAAGGAGAGCTGAGAACCATGCCGGACAGGACGAGCGGTACGGGCGACGACCGGCGCTTCACGCGCACCCCGGCGGACGCGGGGGTGCCGGCCGGCGAGGCCGCGCAGAACGACGAGTGGGCAGCCGGAGACGCGGCGCCGGGCCACCGCACGCCGAGGGAGGCCCTGCCGCAGGAGCGGCTCCCCGGCGAACCGGCCCCGGCCGAGCACGCGGGCGGCCGGCTTCCGGGCTCGGCCGGCCCCGTCCGGGAAGGGCTGACGGCCGACGACCGCACCCCGCGGGACACGGCACGGCCCGCGCCGGGACCGGACACGGGAGGACTCGCCACGCCCCGGGACACGGCGGCACCCGCCGCCGGGGCCTTCGGCCCGGGACACGGCACCGAGGGCCTGCGTCCCGGCACGGAGGACCTGGGCCAGGAGACACCCGGTACCGGTACCGGTACCGGTACCGGCGGGGACGAGACGTCCGCCGCGTCCGGCGCCCCTCACGCGGCGCACGCCGGCGCCGGCGTGGACGCCCCGCTGCTCCCGCACGACGAGGCGGACCGGTGGGAACGGCGGATGCGGGAGGTCGTCTCCGGGTTCGTGGACGAGCCGAAGGCGGCCGTCGTGGAGGCCGACCGGGCGCTGGAGGAGATCGCCGCACGATTCACGGAGGCGGTGACGGAACGCCGCCGCACCCTGCGCACCTCCTGGGAGGGCGGAGAGGACGGCGGGCCCGGTGCCGGGACCGACACCGAACAGCTGCGGCTCGCCCTGCGCGACTACCGGGAACTGGCCGGACGCCTGCTGCACGGCTGACTCCGGTCCGTCCCCCCCCTGGCGGCAGCCCTGCGCTGCCGCCATTTCGCGTGCCGGCTCAACGTCGTGCGGCGCGTCACGGATCCGCCGGGCCCTCTCCCGCGCTCGACCGGGTCCGAGCGAGGACACCCCCGTCACGAACGGGACGCCCGGTGGCTGCCGCGCGGTCATGAACCCATTGTGCCGGACGGGACCCCGCCGGGCGTTTTATCATGCGGCGGTGGTACGGCGATCCGCCCACCGCGCCAGGACGTTTCAGGGGGAACGCTCGTGCTCGAACTCACCATGGCCGCCGTCTCAGGGGAGGACGCGGGCGCCACAGCCGGCATGACGATGGCCGAAGCGCCCAGCGAGCCCGGGGCCGTGCTGCGGGTCGGCCGCGACGGCACCGTGTGCCGGCTGGCCACCCCCGAGGACTGGCTGTTCGTCTCCCGGATCCACCTGGAGTTCCGGTGCGGCCCCGACGGTGCCTGGCAGGTGACCTGGCTGCGCGGCTCACAGCCCGACCCGGCCTCCGAGGTACGGGTGGCCGTCGGGGAGCACGCCCAGCCCGTCGGCTACGGCGCGACCGTCCCGCTGCCGTACGGCGGGTCCGGTGAGATCGTCATCCAGGACCGCACCGCACCGCGCAGCGTGAACGTGGGCTTCTACCACGAGCCGTGAGGCGGCTGCCGGCGCACCGCGTCCCGGCGGTCAGCCCAGCACGTGGGCCAGCGCGAACCCGTCGTAACCCTTGCTGCCGACCGTCTGGATCGCCGTACCGCTCAGTCTCGGGTGGGTGGCGATCAGCTCGATCGCCGCGCGGGTGCCCACCACGTCCGGCTCGGTGCTGTCCGCGTCGGCCACCCGGCCGCCGCGCACCACGTTGTCCACGACGATGAGGCTGCCCGCGCGGGTGAGCCGCAGCGCCCACTCCACGTAGTGCCCGTTGTTGACCTTGTCGGCGTCGATGAACACCAGGTCGAAGGGGGCCGGGTTCTCGTCGGCGAGCTTGGGCAGCGACTCCAGCGCCGGACCCACCCGTACCTGCGCGATCCGCTCCAGGCCCGCGCGGGCGATGTTCCGGTTGGCCACCTCGGCGTGCTTGGCGTTGTACTCCAGCGACACCAGCCGGCCGTCCTCGGGCAGGGCCCGGGCCAGCCAGATCGTGCTGTAGCCGCCGAGCGTGCCGATCTCCAGGATGTTGCGGGCGCCCTGGAGCCGGGCGAGCAGGTGCAGGAGCTTGCCCTGCGCGGCCGTCACGCTGATCTGCGGCAGCCCCGCGGCCTCACTTTCCCGCAGGGCCGCCCGCAGCGCCTCGTCGTCCGGCGATAGCCGGCTGATGAGGTAGTCGTCGACGTCGTCCCACAGCTGCGACCCGCTCATAGCGCCTGCTGCCTTTCCGAGTGTCATTCCCGAGTCTTCCCCGGACTGCCTGCCTCTGCCCACCCAGATGATCCCAGCAGAGATCCCCGCACCCCCCAAGGGGCACGGGGAACCGCGCGATCAGCTACGACCGAGCCGCAGCCGGCGAGCAACCGCAAGGCTCGCTGCGCTCGCCGGCGACGTGCCGACGGTCACCGCTCCTCCACCGCCGGCGCGGACCCCGGCAGCGGCCGGCCCGCGGACTCGGACATCCGCCACACCGCGAACCCGCCCACGACAGCCGCGGCCATCATGTAGTACGCGGGCATCATCATGTTCCCGGTCAACCCGATCAGCGCGGTCACGACGAGCGGAGTCGTCCCGCCGAACAGGGACACGGAGACGTTGAAGCCGATCGACAGGGAGCCGTAGCGCACCCGGGTCGGGAAGAGCGCGGGCAGCGCGGCCGGCATGGCGGCCGTGAAGCAGACCAGCAGCAGACCCAGCGCGCCCATGCCCAGCGCGACGGCGACCAGGCTGCCCTGGCGGATGAGCAGCAGCGCGGGAACGGACAGCAGCAGGAAGCCCGCACAGCCCGCCGCGATGACCGGCCGGCGGCCGACGCGGTCGGTCAGGGCGCCCGCGAACGGCTGGACGACCATCATCAGGGCCATCACGCCGAGCACGACCAGCAGACCGTGCGTCTCGTCGTACTTCAGCTCACTGGTGAGGTAGCTCGGCATGTACGACAGCAGCATGTAGTCGGTGACGTTGAAGACCAGGACCAGGCCCATGCACAGCAGCAGCGCCTTCCACTGACCCGTGACCATCTCGCGCAGCGGCACCTTCGGCCGGGCGGCCTCCGCCTTCTCGACCTCGGCGGCGAACGCCGGGGTCTCCTCCAGGCGCATCCGCAGGTACAGGCCGATGATGCCCATGGGGCCCGCGATCAGGAACGGGATCCGCCAGCCCCAGGAGGTGAGGTCGTCGGAGGAGAGCAGGGCCGTCATCAGGGTGACCAGGCCGGCGCCGCCGATGTAACCGGCGAGCGTGCCGAACTCCAGCCAGCTGCCGAGGAAGCCGCGCTTCTTGTCCGGGGCGTACTCGGCGATGAACGTGGTGGCGCCCGCGTACTCGCCGCCGGTGGAGAACCCCTGCACGAGCCGCGCGGCCAGCAGCAGGAGCGGCGCGCCGACGCCGATCGTGGCGTACGACGGGATCAGGCCGATCGCGAACGTGCCCGCGGCCATCATGATCATGGTGACGGCGAGGACCTTCTGCCGGCCGACGCGGTCGCCCAGCGGGCCGAAGACCATGCCGCCGAGCGGGCGGACCAGGAAGGCCGCCGCGAAGGCGCCGAAGGTCGACAGCAGCTGCGCGGTCGGGTTGCCGGACGGGAAGAAGACCTTGCCCAGGGTGACCGCGATGTAGCTGTAGACACCGAAGTCGAACCATTCCATCGCGTTGCCGAGCGCGGCCGCCTTCACGGCGCGCTTGACGAGCGCCGGGTCGGTGACGGTGACATCGCCGGTGTCTCGGGCCGTGGTGGCCCGTCGTGCCTTCAGGGGCGGGTTGACGGCTGTGAAGGTCGCCAAGACGGAGCTCGCCTACCTTTCGACGGGGACAGGGACGGACCCGGACGGCGTCGCTGACGTACGACGGGCCGAAAAACGACCATAGGGGCATGTCTGCCCTTTACGTACGGTGTGCGAATCGATGCAGCATGCAATTAAAGGCCGGATACGCAGGTACTCCTGCCCACTCACTCACTGCCATTCCGCCTGATCAGTGTGATCCTTGTCGCGTCCACGGCCCGCAACCGCGGGTCGCCGGGACGGTCGTGTTCCGGACAAAAGGCCGATCGACGTCAGGTGAAGCGGAGGTTTCCTGCGTCCCTGCCCAGGGGGTCTGAAAGCCTCGGAAGAGGCGCGGACGGACCCGGCGCGCAGGGCGCGCCCGGGACGCGACGGGGCGGGAGGCCGAACAGGCGTGGCGAACGTGCGGCACAGCGGACGACCGACGGATGCCTTCGGCGAGGCGGCTACCGGGAACCGGCTGCGCGCCGCCCGGCTCGCCCTGTGGACGATCGCGGCGATCCTCGCCCTACGGCAGACGACCGTCGTCCTGACCACACCGAGCGGCGATCGGCTCACCGACCTGGAAACCTGGGTCGGCCCCGAGGGCGTCCTGCACGTCAAGGGCTCGATCTACGACTCCACGCGGTTCACCGGCACGCCCTTCGGCGGCCTGGCCCTCAAGCCCCTCACCCGTTCGGCGGAAGCCGCCCTCGGCTGGGGCTGGACCTTCGGCACCCTGCTGCTGGTCGTCGCCCTCGGCCTGGTGGCTGCCCGTGCGCTGCCCCAGCCGGTCAGCCGGCGCACCTCACTGCTGGCCGCGCCGGCCGCCGTCAGCCTCCTCATGCTGTCGCTGCCGGTCCGCAGCGCCCTGTGGCTCGGCCAGACCAGCATCATCCCGGTGCTGCTCGTCCTGCTCGGCTGCTTCACCGTCCGCGGGCAGCGGGCGAGCGGCCTGTGCCTGGGCCTGGCCGCCGCCCTCCAGCCGACCGTCCTGCTCTTCGCCCCGCTGCTGTGGTTCACCGGCCGCCGCCGGGCCGCCCTCGCCACGGCCGGCACCTTCGCCGCGTGCACCGCGCTGGCCTGGGCGGCGCTGCCGCACGACTCCGCCACCTACTGGGTGCACCACATGGCCGGCGTGGGCCTCGGCGGCAAGGCCGACGGCCTCGCCAACCAGTCCCTGCACGGTGCCCTGCTCCGCCTCGGCCTCACCGGCCCCCTGGAGATCACCTCTTTCCTGCTGCTCGGCGCCGCCGTCGCCGGCCTCGCCCTGCGCCGTGCCGTCCGCTATGCCCACGACGGCCAGCTCCTGCTGGCCGTGGCGGTCACCGGCTGCGCCGCGGTCGCCGTGTCCCCCACCACCTGGCAGCACCAGCTGCTGTGGGTGCTGCTCGCGGTGGTCGGCCGGGTCGGCAGGCGGGCCTCCGACCGCTACGTCTGGCCGGTCGCGGTGATCCTCGTGACCACGCTCCCGGCGAAGATGATGCTGCCGGACATGCCGGTGATGTACCCGCTGCGGGACAACCTGGTGCTGCTCGCTGCCCTCGCCGCCGCCACGGCCGCCCCCTTCCTGTCCCGCACCTCGCCGTACTACCAGGTCCCGGTCGCGACCGAGTACGCCCCGCAGCCCCCGGCCCGCTTCCGCCACGTCCCGCTGCTGCCGGTCCTGCGCCGGGTCCTCACCCGCCCCGACCTCCTCCTGGAGCTGCTCCTCATCCGCGTCACGTACGCGGCCTACCAACAGGTACGGCTGGCCGCGACCGGCGGCACCAACTCCGGGGGCCGGGCCACCGCGGAGCACCACGGCCGTCTGGTCCTGGACGCCGAACGTTTCCTGCACATCGACATCGAGCGCACCGTCAACCACGCCGTCGTGAGGATCGGCTGGCTGCGGGAATTCTTCGACTACTACTACGAGTCCTTCCACTTCGTCGTCCCGCTCACCGTCCTCGCCGTCCTGTACTGGCGCCGCCCGGTCGACTACCGCTGGGCCCGCGCCTCCCTCGGCTTCGCCACCTTCCTCGCGCTGACCGGCTTCTGGCTCTTCCCGCTCGCCCCGCCCCGCCTGATGCCGGCCCTCGGCATCATCGACACCGTCCACGGCGCCCAGGACTTCTCCAAGCCGGACTACGGCACCCTGACCGCTCTCACCAACCAGTACGCCGCGATGCCGTCCCTGCACTTCGGCTGGTCCCTGTGGTGCGGGATCGTCATCGCGGTCATCGCCCCGAAGTGGTGGATGAAGGCCCTCGGCCTGCTCCACCCGCTCTTCACGGTCTCGGCCATCGTCGCCACCGGCAACCACTGGGTACTGGACGCGGTCGGCGGCGCTGTGGTGGTCGGGGCGGGGTTCGGACTGTCGTACGTGCTCCAGGGGCCGCGGGCCCGGCCGGTCGCGCGGTCGGCGGCCGGGAGCAGCCGGGAGTCGGTGAAGGAAGCGGCCCCCGGCTGATCGCTACGCCCGGCGGGCCGGCCGCTTCTCGACTGCGGCGTCGACCAGCGTAAGCCCCCGGCCACTCTCCGCGTCCTCAGAGGTGTGCTCTGTCACGGAAGGGAGTTCGTCACCAGCCGCAGCCCGCGCAACTCCGGGTCCGGTACCGGTGGTGTCGGCGTCGCTCCTCCGGGGGGACGGTGGCCGTGGAAGGTGGAAAGAACTCCACCCGGCCCGCGAAAGAAGTCCACCCCGAGGACGGGGGGCTCTCGGATGTCCCGGCGCGGCCTGCGTCCGTAGCGTTCCGGACATGACACAGGACACGCGCGAAGTGGTGGGAAAGCAGCCCGGTCGGTCCCTGCGGAAGGGCCCGGCGGTCACCCTGGGCGCCCTGGTGCTCGTCGGTGCCGCCGGGGTGGTGCCGGGGCTGCCCGCGGCCGAGGGGCACGTCAGCGGTGACCGGGGGGAGGTCGTGTCCGTCGTGCCGGTGGCCGCGCACAGCCGCGCCGAGATCGCCCGCGCCCTGGGTGAGCGGCACATCGGTGCCGTCCCGCTGCGCTACGGCGTCCTCGCGTACCGGGTGACGTACCGCACGGTGGACCCGCAGGGGCGACCGACCACCGCGACCGGCCTGCTGACCGTGCCGTCGGGCGGCGGGCACCGTCTGGGCCTGGTCTCCGACACCCACGGCACCATGGCGAACCGCGCCTACGCCCCTTCCGTCGCGGAGGACGCGCGCACCCGGTCGTACCTGTTCGCCGCCACCGGGCGCGCGGTCGCCGCACCCGACTACCTGGGGCTGGGGGAAGGACCGGGACGGCACCCCTACATGGACACCGGGTCCGCGGTGACCGCATCCGTGGACATGCTGCGCGCGTCCCGCACGGCGAGCCGTCTGCTGGGGCGCTCACTGGACCGGGACCTGTACGTCACCGGGTTCTCCCAGGGCGGCCAGGTGGCGATGGCGCTGGCCCGGGCCGTGCAGGGTGGCGACGCGGCCGGGTTCCGGCTGAAGGCGGTGGCGCCGGTGGCGGGGCCGTACGACCTCCAGGGCACGGAGGAGCCCGCGCTCACCGACGGGCGGGTCAACAACGTCAGCGGAGTGTTCTACCTCTCCTACTTCCTCGTCGCCCAGAACCGGCTGCACCCGATCTACAAGGACCCCGCCGAGGTGTTCCGGCAGCCCTATGCGGGGCGGGTCGAGGGGCTTTTCGACGGGCGGCACAAGGACGAGGACATCGTCCGGCAGCTCGCGCCCACCGTGCGGCAGCTGCTGACCGACCGCTTCTACCGGCAGCTGCGCAGGCCGGCCGGCGGCCTGCTGGAGGCCCTGCGCGCCAACGGGCACGCCTGTGACTGGAAGCCCGAGGTGCCGGTGCGGCTGTACGCGGGCAACCGCGACACGGACGTGCCCATCGGCAACGCCCGGACATGCGCGCGCACCCTCGCCGGCCGGGGGGCGAGGGTGCGGGTGCTGGAGGTGGGGCCCGTCGACCACTTCGGGTCGGACCGGGCGGCGCTGGCCGGGATCGCGCGCTGGTTCAGCGGTGCGACCGCGTAGGGGCGGCTCAGTACCAGCCGTTGGCCTGCCAGAAGTTCCAGGCCTGGGCGGGGCTGCCGTAGCGGGAGTTCATGTAGTCCAGACCCCACTTGATCTGGGTGGCGGGGTTGGTCTTCCAGTCGGCGCCGGCGGAGGACATCTTCGAGGCCGGCAGGGCCTGGACCAGGCCGTAGGCGCCGGAGGAGCTGTTCGTGGCGCTGGGGTTCCAGCCGCTCTCGTGCTCGACGATCTTGCTGAAGGCGTTGAACTGCGCGGCGTCCGGAATCATCTTGTGCGCGATCGCCTGGGCGGAGGAGGCGGAGGCGGGGGCGGCCTGGGCGGGCGCCGCGGTGAGCGCCATGCCGGCGGTGGCGGCGGCCAGGGCGACGGTGGTGAGGGCCTTCTTGGGGGAAGCGACGCGGCGGATGAAGGAGACGGACACGGAGAAACCTCTTCTGTGGGGGACGGTGGATCACCCGCATGGGAAGGACCACGCGCTGTGGCCGCATGCGTCGGCACCGCGGCCCGGGGGGCTCGTGGTGCCTGGCGACGTCCTCCAGAGAAACAGGCGCGAAACAAGTCCGCAATGACCCCTTTTACTAGTTGTGGCCGGATCTGCCGGTGTGACCGGGTCTGTGGCGTGGGTCTCAAAGCGCAGGTCAGAAGGGGTGCACAGAAGGATGTATCGGACAAATAGGACTACGATCCCGGGTCGTAGGTGACGTGCGTCATGTGGGGTGCTTCACCGTCCCGCTCACCGTGGGGATGCGGCAGCTCACGCACCGGGGCCGTCGAACGTGACCGCCGTCTCGAACGCCGCCCGCCGCGTGGCCCGGCGCAGGGCGCGCAGCACCGCAGGACCGAGGGCGAGCGTCAGCACCACCGTGCACACCGCCCGGCCCAGGTCCCAGCCGAGCGAGGTGGCCAGGCAGTACGCGACGAAGCGGGCCAGGTTGACGGCGACCGGAGCGTCCGCGTCGAAGGAGATGCCCGAGACCGACGCACCCATGAAGGGCCAGCCGGCCAGGTTCATGACCGTGCCGTAGGCGAAGGCCGCCAGGAAGCCGTAGGCGGCCAGCAGCAGCAGTTCGCCGCGACCACGCAGGCGGACCGCACCCGGGAGCAGGCCGGCGCCCGTCGTGAACCAGCCCATCGCCAGCATCTGGAACGGCAGCCACGGCCCCACCCCGCCCGTGAGCAGAGCGGACGCGAACATCGTCACCGAGCCCAGCGCGAACCCGAAGCCCGGACCGAGCACCCGCCCGCTCAGCACCATCAGGAAGAACATCGGCTCCAGGCCCGCCGTCCCCGCGCCGATCGGGCGGAGCGCCGCGCCCGTCGCGGCCAGCACCCCCAGCATGGCCACGGCCTTCGGTCCGAGGTCCGACTCGGAGATCGTCGCCGACACGACCGCCACCAGGAGCAGCAGCAGGCCCGCGAACAGCCACGGCGCGTCCTGGGCGTGTGCACCCAGCCCGGAGCCGGGCGGAGCGAGGAAGGGCCAGCCGAAGGCCGCCACACCCACCGCGCCGGTCAGCGCGAGCGCGGCGACGGAGCGGGGGCCGAGGCGGACGGCACGGATTCGCGGGGTAGGGCGGCTCATGCCAGGGCCTCCCGTACCTCGGACACCGTCAGCCACCGCTGCGGGGCCAGGATCTTCGTCACCTGCGGCGCGAAGGACGGCGACGACACCACGATCTCGGCCGTCGGACCGTCGGCGATCACCTCACCCTCGGCGAGCAGCACCACCCGGTGGGCCAGCTCGGCGGCCAGTTCCACGTCGTGCGTGGCCAGTACGATCGCGTGTCCCTCGGCCGCCAGCCCGCGCAGGACGGCCACCAGACGGCCCTTCGCCGCGTAGTCCAGGCCGCGCGTCGGCTCGTCCAGCAGGAGCAGGGGAGGGCGGGCGGTCAGCACGACGGCCAGGGCGAGTGCCAGACACTGGCCCTCGGACAGGTCACGGGGGTGCGTGCCGTCCGCGATGCCCGGCAGCAGCCCCGACACCAGCGCCCGGCAGGTGCCGGGCGCCGCGCCCGCGTCCCGGTCGGCCGCCGCGCACTCGGCGGCCACCGTGTCCGCGTACAGCAGGTCGCGCGGTTCCTGTGGGACGAGACCGACCTTGCGGACGAGTTCCCGGGGCGAGGCGCGGTGAGGGACGGCTCCGCCGACGGTGACCGTGCCCGCACCGGGCGCCACTAGCCCGACGAGCGAGCCGAGCAGCGTCGACTTCCCGGCGCCGTTGCGGCCCATGAGGGCCACCGTCTCGCCCGGGGTGACGGTCAGGTCCACCCGCCGCAGCGCGTGGACACCGTCCCGGCGCACGGAGAGGGCGCGGACCTCGGCCACGCGCGTGGCCGGCGGCGCCACCGGGCCGGGGGAGGGGCGACGGCGGAAGAAGGGACGGCGGGCGGGTCCGGCGGGTGCGGGGCGCCGCGACTGGGCGGGGACGCCGGCGGAGGCGGTGCCGGCGGTGGTGGCAGTGCCGGTGACGGTGGAGGCGGTGGCGGTGGTCGCGGTCGCTGTCGTGGTCGTGGCGCTCAGGCGGGTGCGCAGGCCGGCGGCGCGGCGGCGGGCGTCCCGGACGGTCAGGGGGAGGGGGGACCAGCCGGCCAGCCGGCCCAGGTCCACCACCGGCGGGAACACCGGGGACACGGCCATCACCTCGGCCGGGGGACCGACGACCGGAGCCGCACCGGGTGCCGGCAGCAGGACGACCCGGTCGGCGTACTGGATCACCCGCTCCAGCCGGTGCTCGGCCATCAGCACCGTCGTCCCCAGGTCGTGCACCAGCCGCTGCACCACGGCCAGCACCTCCTCCGCGGCGGCCGGGTCCAGCGCCGACGTCGGCTCGTCCAGGACCAGCACCCGTGGATGCGGGGTGAGGACCGAGCCGATCGCGACGCGCTGGCGCTGCCCGCCGGACAGTGTGGCGATGGGCCGGTCCCGCAGCCCGGCCAGACCCAGCAGATCGAGGGTCTCCTCCACCCGGCGCCGCATCACCTCCGGGGCGAGCCCCAACGACTCCATGCCGTAGGCGAGTTCGTCCTCCACGGTGTCCGTCACGAAGTGCGCGAGCGGATCCTGGCCCACCGTGCCGACCACGTCGGCCAGATGGCGCGGCCGGTGGGTACGGGTGTCCCGGCCGGCCACCGTGACGCGTCCGCGCAGGGTACCGCCGGTGAAGTGCGGCACCAGCCCGCTCACCGCGCCCAGCACCGTCGACTTGCCGACCCCGGACGGGCCGGCGAGCAGCACCAGTTCACCCTCGGGCACCTCGAAGCAGACGTCGGCGACGGTGGGCCCGGCCGCACCGTCGTACGTCACGCTGACATCCTCGAAGCGGATCACGACGGCTCCCTGGGGACGACGAAGGCGGGCAGCAGGGCGAACAGGACGGCAGCGGCGGGCCAGACCGGAAGCCCGGGGGCGACCAGGGGTACGACCCCCGGGTGCAGCGCCCCCGGATCGCGGACGGAGGCGAGCGTGAGCAGCGCGGCCACCGCGGCACCGGAGCCCGCGACCAGCCAGGCGCGCGCACCCCACGGGTCCGGGCGGTACCGGGTCCGCGGGGAGCGCCGGCCGCCCAGCCGCAGGCCCGCGAGCGCGGCGACGACCCCGGCGAGCAGCACCGGGACACCGTACGTGCCGCCTTCGGCCGTCAGCAGCCCGTACGTTCCCGCGCACACGCCCAGCAGACCGCCGAGGGTGAGCGCGGCCGTCGTACGGCGGACCCGGGCGGGGACCTCGGCGGTACGGCCGTAACCGCGCGCCTCCATCGCGGCGGCCAGCGCCACCGAACGCTCCAACGCGCTCTCCAGGACCGGAAGTCCGACCTGGAACAGGCCCCGCACGCCCCGGTCCGGACGGCCGCGCAGGCGGCGGGCGGCACGCAGCCGCTGGACGTCGGCCACGAGGTGCGGCGCGAAGGTGAGCGCGACGACCACCGCCACGCCCGTCTCGTACAGCGCGCCGGGCAGGGACTTGAGGAGACGGGCCGGGGCGGCCAGCGCGTTCGCCGCGCCGACGCAGACCAGGAGGGTGGCGAGCTTCAGTCCGTCGTACGCGGCGAAGACCACCGCCTCCGCGGTGACCCGGCCACCCAGACGGATGCCCTGCGCCCAGTGCGGCAGCGGGACCTCGGGAAGCGTGAGAAGCGTGTGCGTGCCGGGGATCGGGGAGCCGAGGGCTACCGCGAAGAGAAGACGGACGAGGACGACGGCGAGTCCGAGCCGCGCGAAGGCGGCGTACGAGCGGGACCAGGGCGCGGACGACCGGTGCGTCGCCACGACGTAGCCGGAGGCGGTGATGAGGAGGCCGAGGAGAAGCGGATTGGTGGTACGGCCGGCAGCGACCCCGACCCCGAGAGCCCATGCCCACCAGGCCCCGGGATGCAGAACACCCCCGCGGTAAGCCGACGCCGGCCGCAACGCCTCAGGGGCGCGGGGAGCCGCGCGACCAGCCGCGGCGCGCCCGCACTCACGGGACGGCCCGACACGCCCGTACCCCCCTGCCGTCTCACCCGGCGTCATCGCGCCGCCGCTTGGCCCGCCACACCGCCGCCCCCGCCAGCGCGGCGACCACCGCCACGCCGACCGGCAGCCCCAGCGACGGCCCACCGTTCGACTCGGTCCCGCCGTCGGACGCGGTCTCGCCCCCGCTGGAGGCCTGCTCCCCGCACCCCTTCGCCGGATACCCGGCGATCGCACACAACAGGGCGTTGGTGTCGTAGCGCAGCGGCTTGGCCACCGCGGCCAGCGCATCCGCGGCCGTCGCGTCAGGCGACACCCGCGCGCACGCCGTACGCGACGACGGCGGGGTCTCGCCGGACGGCGCGTCCGATCGCGTACCGAAGTCGAGCACCAGACCCACCCGCTTCGTACCGGACTTCGCGGGTGTCCCCGCACACACTTTGCCGAAGTCCGCCGTACCGCGCGGCCGGCTCGCGTCCGCGGAGTCCGCGCTCACCGCGAACCGGAAGCCCTGCACGCTGCCGTCGTCGGGGCGGACGGACGCCGGGCCCTGCGAGGCGTACGCCCAGTGCCCCCCGGTCCGCTCCCAGAACGACCAGTAGCGGTAACCGGTGGCACCGGCCTGTCCGGCGGAGCCGAACAGGAGCGCCACGGCGAAGAGCACCGGCACGGCACGGCGGACGGCGGTCACGGCTGCCGCTTCTTCCGGCCGCTCAGCAGGAGACCGACGCCGATGCCCGCGACGAGACCGACGCCGACGATCCACCAGACGCCACTGTCGGAGTCCTTCTCGTCGGACGCCGACGGGTCCGCGGCGGAGTCCATGTGCGGGGCGGGGCCGAGGGCGTTGAGGGAGCGGACCAGGCTGGTGCCGTCGAAGTCACCCGGCTGCTCCCCGACCGCGCGGGCGGCGAGGATGAGCTGCGCGTACGCGGCCGGGCCGCTCTGCGTCGCCCACTGGCCGGCGTTCTTCTCCAGCCAGGCGTACGCCTTGTGGGCGGCCTCGGTCCGGCCGTCCGCGGCGAGCGCGACGACGGCGTCCGCGGTGTTGCCGAAGTCGGGCTGGTCCTTGGCGCCGGGCAGCGTGGACCGCAGATGCCCGGTCCTCGCGACGGCCGCCGCGAGGTACGCGCCGGCGTTGTCGGCGACCTGTGTCCGGGTGAGGTGGCCACCCTTGGTGCAGGTGTCCTTCGCCGGGGCCTTGCCGGCCGGGGCGGCGAATCCCTTGCCGAGGGCGCCCAGCAGGCCGGCCGCCGTCGCGTCCGCGTTGGCGAGCAGCTTGCCCTTCTTGTCCGGCTGGAAGGCGAGGGCGCCCCCGCCGTCCTGGTCGCAGGGGACGGACCAGGCGGGCAGCGGGTCGTAGGGGGACCTGCCGGACCTGCGGACGTCCGCCGGGTCCGTGCCCGCGGCGGCCAGCGCGCCGATGACGACGGAGGTGGAGTTGGTGTCGCTGGGGGCGCCCGGGTAGTAGCCCCAGCCGCCGTCCTTGTTCTGCACGGACTTCAGCCAGTCGACGGCCTTGCCGGCCGCGCCGCCGCGTCCGCCGACCGCCGCGAGGGCCTGGACGGCGGCGGCGGTGCTGTTGGTGTCGAGCTTGACCTTGCTGTCGCAGGCCGTGCCGGTGGTGGCGCGGAATGCGGCGAACCCGCCGTTCGCGCACTGCTGTCCGGTGAGCCAGTCCACGGCCGTGGCGGCGGGGCGGTAGCCGAGGGCGCGCTGGGCGACCAGTGTGAGGGACTGCCGCCACACGCCGTCCCACGTCGGGTCGCCCTTGCCGTACAGCCCGGACGGGGCCGTCACCTCGGGGGACGGCGCGGACGGGGACGGGTCGGCGGCCGTGGCGGGCGCGGCGGCGGCCAGCACGCCTACGGCGGCGAGGGCCGCGGCACTGCGGCGGACGTTCATGGTCGGCGACTGCCTCTCCTGCGGGGAGCCGGCGGCGCGCGGGAGACTCCCCGGGCGGCTCGGCTCCGTAGTACTCGACGGTGCCGTGCGCGGCGGGCCGCCGGCGCACGGGAGCCGGTCAACGTCCCGCCCGGGGCGGTCCGGCGCACCGTCGGACGACGGTTCACGGACAGGGGTGTCCCCTGCTCGAGCGAAGTCGAGGGCGTGGGAAGGGCCGGCGCCGGAATTGCACCGGCTTCCCCCCGTACGGGTGTGATGACGACCCCGCCACTGTACCGGCCGCCCCGGGCGGGCCGAGGGGTGGCCGTGGGCACAGGGCCACGGTGACCGGGGTCACGGCCGTGACGGCGACGGGAGCGCGGGTCGCCGCCGGGGCCGGGCCGTACCCGGGCACCGTACGGTGCGGACCGTACGCACACGGGCCGTCAGGTGCTGCCGGTGCGCCGGTCGTCCGTCGGTGCCGCCGTCGGACCCGGTCGCATGTGGGTGGGCCCGGCGGTCTACGCCGCGTACGTGCTCGTCGCCGGGGCCACCGTCGCGCTGAGGTGGCGGGCCATGCGGCGCAGTGCCTCCTCGCACCGGGCGGGGTCCTCGCCCGTGGCGACCCAGTGGGCGAGCCGGTCGGTGACGTCCGCGTGCGCGGCGGCCGTCACCGGGTCACCGGCCCGCCGGGTGAGGACCATGCGTTCGGCGGAGGGCTCGTGGGCGGCACCGGGGTCCAGGCGGAGGTGGGTCAGACGTCCGGTGGCGGCCGGGTAGGCGAACTGGACGGCGGCGGCCTGCTGCCGGGTCGGGGTCAGTTCCGGGAGCCGGCCGGTGGCCAGGGCGGCGGCGGCCCGGGCGAGGTCGACGCCGGTGGCCTGTTCCACCAGCAGCGGCACCAGGTCGCCGGGCAGGTGCGGGGCGACGCCGGTGACGTGGGGGCCGCGGTCGGTCAGCCGCAGGGTGAGGTGCGCGACCGTGTGGGTGAGCCCGAGCGCGCGGACGGTCCGCTCGACGCACTGGCGCAGGAACCGGTTGTGCAGGAGCCCGTCATGGGCGTGGACGCAGTGCCGCAGCGGGCGGCGGGCGGGCGGCGGGCCCGTCGTCGTACGGGTGAGCGCGACGATGCGGATCTCGTCGTCGAGGACGACGGTCTCGGCGGACACGAGGGGCCCCTCCGTGTCCTCGGGACCGGCCGGCGTCACCCGGTGCCGCAGCAGCAGCGCCCGCAACGCGGCGGGGTCGGCGCAGGCCGCGGCCGTCTCGTACGGCAGGCCGGGCAGCCCCAGCCGGGCGGTGAGGCGCGCTGCGGTCACCAGGTGTTCCGCGGACCAGGTGAGCAGGCCGCCGACCGGGCGCCGGGCCGCGTACCGCAGCACGGCGTCGGCCGTCTGCGCCTCGCAGGCCGGGTCGGCCGCGAGGTGGCCGGCCAGATACGGGCGCGCCCAGGCGGGCGGGTCCGGGTCGACCAGGATCACCGGGTGGACCGCGGCGATCCGCGCCAGCGGGAACTCACCGCACGTGTCCCCGTGTCCGGTCCCGAGGAGGAGGACGGGCTGCGCCATGGGTGCCTGGTCCTTCCTCGACGGCGAAGGCGGACGAGAAACACCCCGGGTGCCGCTCCCCCATCGGCGGCACCCGGGGCGGGTCAGATCTTGCTCTGTGTGCAGTGATCCTCACCCACCGCACCATCAACTGTCAACGATAGCTGCGTACTTCCGCAGGGAGTGTTGTCACGTCTGGTCGGCGCACGGGCAACCGGGTAGCCTCGCGTCAGCTCAGCCGCCGAACGGACGACACGCCCAGGGGGGACCTCGGTGAGTGACGCCTACGCCTCGCTGGCCGAAGTCCTGGAACGGCTCGGGGAGTTGACCGGCCGGCCGGGCCGCCTGTCGGAGGTCCTCGACGTGACCGGTCTCTCGTACCGCACCGGCATCCCCGCGGGCACCGTCGTAGAACTCCTCCACGGCGGACAGGTCTCCGAGCCGTGCCTGGCCCAACGGGTGCGTCAGCGTCTCGACTTCATCCGTGAGACCCGGCGCCGGCCCGACGGCAAGCGGTACTCGCTGGACGAGCTGGCCCGGATCGCCGGGACCAGCAGGCAGTGGCTGAGCGAGTGGCGCAAGAGCGGCATGCCGAGCCTCGAACACGCCGACCGGCTGCGCCGGTTCTTCTGCCTGCCCGCGGGCTTCTTCACCGCGGACGAACCGGAGGCGCTGCACGAGGCGCTGCGACCGGTGCTCCAGAGCCTGGAGGCCGAGGCCGACCCGCTGCTGCGGCTGCGCGAGAGCGGACTGGTCAGGCTGGCCGCCCGCGCCCCGCAGATGAACGCCCGGCAGCTCGCCACCCTGGCCGACCTGGCCGAGATGATCATCTCCTCGGAGCGGGCGAAGGACACCGGGCGTGCCTGAGCGAACCGCCCGCTCCCCCAAATCCCGGGCGCCCGCGGCCCACCCGCGGCCGGCGGGCTCCCCGAAGTACGCGAGATCCCCCAAGCGCTTCCTGGACCAGCTCGTGCGCGACACCGTCCGCACCCTCACCCCGCCCACGGAACCGAAGGCGTTCCTGCACGCGTTGTGCGCCACGCTCAGCCCGTGCCTCGACCGCCCGGTGCGGCTGAAGTTCGTCGCCTTCCCGGCCACCCTGGACGTCTCCGGGGTCACCCTCGCCCGGGACGAGGAGTACCTCGTCGTGGTCGAGGAACGCGCTCCCGAACTGCACCAGTTCGTCATCGCCGGGCACGAGATCGGCCATGTCCACCACGGCACGCTGGACGTGCACTACCCGGCCGGACTGCCCGCCGCCGCACGCCGGCTGCTGTCCCGGGCCGAGGACGACATCCCCTGGGACCAGGTGGTCGCCACGGCCACCCGCTCGCCCGCCGCGCCGGCGGCCGAGGCGGAGTGGGCGGCCGAGGAGTGCGGGCTGCGCCTCGCGGCCAAGTTCTCCAAGGTCGTCGGGCCGGGCGCGGCCGGCCGGACGACCCAGGACACCCTCACCGGCCGGCTGTCCTCCTCACTGGGCAACATCGGCGGGCCCTGATGCGCTGGGACCTCGCCGGCTGCCTCGCCGCCTACGCCGTCCCGGCCGCCCTGTTCGCCGTGGCCTTCGTGATCAAAGTCCCGCTGCTGCGGCGCGCCTGGCAGGACCCGATCCTGCGGGCCACCGCCCTGCTGCTCGGTATCGGCGCGGTCGTCTTCGCCTCGCTGCCGCCGGCCGGCCTGCACGGCATCAACGAACTCACCGGCATCCCCAACTTCGCCGGTCTGTGGGTCTACTCGCTGCTGACCGTCTACTGCGGCGCCTGCCTGTGGCTCATCATCACCTGGCGCGAGCCGCCGTCCGTCGTCCGCCGCCGGCGCACCCGGCTGGTGTGGATGACGTACACCGTGATCATCGTCGGCCTGTGGACGACATTCCTGCTCGGCGACCACCATGTGGAACGGGTACGGGACCTCGACACGTACTACGCCGACACGCCGTGGATGCGCGAGTTCGTGCTGCTCTACCTCGTCGCCCACCTGGTGTCGGCGCTGGTCGCGGCCGGCATGCTGTGGGCCTGGTTCCAGGAGGTCGAGGAGACCTGGCTGCGCCGGGCGGTGATCTTCCTCCAGGAGGCCTACGCCCTCGGACTCCTCTTCGACCTGGCCAAACTCACCGCGATCGGCGCCCGGTGGAGCGGCCGGGACTGGGACTGGCTGTCCACGTACGTCGCCCCGCCCTTCGCCATCGCCGAGGCCGGCCTGGTGGCCGTCGCCTTCATCGCCGGGCAGGCCGGGCCGCTCGTGGCGGAGCGCCGCCGGCTCGTGCGCACCTACCGGCGGCTGAAGCCGCTGTGGCAGATCATGCTGACCGTCAGCGCGCCGGCGGCGCCGGCGACCGGCCGGGTCAGTGGTGCCGCCCTCCGCCTCGAACTGCGCCGGGCCGCCATCAACGACGGACTCCTGAAGCTGGCCCCGCACCTCAGCGGAGCCCGGCGCGAGAGGACCCTGCGGGCGGCGACCGCGGCGGGCCACCCGGAGTGCGTCGCGCGCGGCATCGCGGCGGCGGTGGACATCCTGGTCGCCGCCGAGGTGCTGCACGCACCGCGGGACCGGAGCCGACCGGCGCCGGCCGGGCCCGCCGCGACCGCCTGCGGTCCCGGCGAACTGGAGTCCGTCGCCCACGCGCTGCGCTGCCACGCCGCCACCGTCGACAGGCTCCGCCGCCGGACGGCCGTCACCGAGGGCCTCACCACCCACGCCTGACCTACGGCGCGTGGGCCCGTCAGGCCTGCCCACCCGCGGGCCGGGGTGCCGGAAGGACGGGGTAGGCTCCTGCGGTTTCGACGGGTACCGACCGGGGTGAGGAACACAGCGTGCGCAAGTCCGAGGCCGAGCAGCTGATCGAGCGGGCGTACCAGGCGTGGGACGCCGAGGAGTGGCTGACCGCCGCCGGTCTGCTCGAGCGGGTGCTCGCCCACTTCCCCGACGAGGAGCCGAGCGGGGTGTGGTGGTACGACGCCGCCCTCGGTCACAAGTTCCTGCGCAACTGGGCGAAGGCGTACGAGCTGGGCCGTGAGGCCGCCGCCCGCGCCCCCCGCGGTGAGGGCGACCCGGCGTACTGGAACCTGGGCATCGCGGCCACCATCCAGCGCGAGTGGGTCACCGCACGCCAGGCCTGGGAGGGGTTCGGCATCACGCTCCCGGCGGGCGAGGGCCCGATCGAGGCCCGTCTCGGGCCGGCCTGCGTACGCCTGGACACCGGCGGCGAGCGGGAGGTCGTGTGGATCGACCGGCTGTGCCCGACCCGGGGCCGGGTGATGAACGTGCCGGTGACCGCCGGCCGCCGGTACGGCGAGGTCGTCGTGCACGACGGCGAGCCGACGGGCCGCCGGGTCGTGGACGGCCGCGAGTACCCGGTCTTCGACGAACTGCTCCTCTTCGAGCCCTCCGGTCTGCCGACGCTCACGGTGACGGTGCACGCGGCCGAGGCCGCCGACGTCGAGGCGCTGGTCGAGCTGTTCGGCCGGCAGGACTACGGCGCCGACCCGGCGAGCAGCTTCGAGCTGCTGTGCTCCTGCTGCAGCGCGGGCACGCTGGAGCGGGAGCGGAACACCCACGCCGGCACCCAGCGGGTCTCCCTGGCCGCCCCGCCGCAGGAGGCCCGCCGCCTGCTGGAGGAGTGGGCCGGTCCGCGGGCGCCCGCCCGGAGCTGGAAGGGCCTGGAACCGGCCGGCTGAGGGGCGCCGGCACGGCGGTGTCGGAAATGGTGCCAAATGGTGGGTTCTGACACGGCTGGGCGGGTCTATCCTGAAAACAGCCTACGAGGCGAGTGAGGGAGTCCAACCGGAGTAGCCGACTACGGCGAGACGCGCAGGCATCCGCCGGGGCCGACAGCGACGGTGGGGCTGAGAGGCCGCACGGCAGCAGTCAGGCCGGCCGGCGACCCCCAGCACCTGATCCGGACCATGCCGGCGAAGGGAACCCGTCTCGTAGGTCTTTCCGTGCGCCGTGTGCCGTCCGTGGGAAGGTGCTCGGCCGGCCGCCCGGCTCCGCCAGATCGATCAGGCGGCACAGCGTCCCGGGGCCGGCCTCCGCCTGGGCGACGCACGCGCGGCCCGACACCCAGGGTCTTTCGTTCGGATCAGGCCGGATCAGGGAGCGGGTCCTGGTGCCGTGCGTCGCACGGCGGAGGAGGGCGCCATGGCGGCGCCATGGCAACCGACGACAACGCGGCGAGGCGCGGTGCCAGGGCCCGCGAGCCCGGCATGATCCGAACGAGAGGGCCCAGGTGACGAGCACCGGGCGCCAGGTGTGCTCGGCCGGCCGCCCGGCGGCCGTGCCACCCGTGGGGGCCTTTCGCGCAGGCTGCCGTGCGGGCGCTCCGGCCGGTCCCGCACGGCGGCCACGAGCAGACGCACCGCGGACGGGAAGCCGCGGTACAGCGTGCCAGGGGCCACCTGCGAGACCTCGGCGCCCTCACGCATCCGCACGCCGTCGAACCCGCCCCGGCCGGCTGGGCGCCGGTGTGCAGGATCCCGCGGCGGCGGGTCTCCTGCCGTGCGGTCAGGGGCGGCGGTGGGGGAGGCCCCCGGGTGAGGGCGGGAGCCCGGGGGACGGACGTGAGATACCGGCTCACGGGGCACGGGTACCGTCCGTGACAGTCGGTGAGGTCCTCGGTGGGGCTCGTGATCAGACAGCACGGCAACGCCGTGTGCCGTGGCGCGAATCACCTGATCCACTGCTCACAGTGCTCCTACCTGCCGGTAGATTCGGAGCTTCCTGAACGATCAAGTCTGCAACTTGTCAGTCCCCGTCATGGTGTCGCGGGCAGTGCAGGCAGAAGGGGGCACGGAGTGACCGCTGAGGCCCGGGAAGCGGGTGCCGGCCACCAACCCGCTGCCGGTGGGGGTCCCTCCCGCTCGAGCGCGGCCGGGAGCGGGGGAGAGCGACCGCTCGACATCGCGCTCCTCACCTACAAGGGGAACCCGTTCTGCGGGGGGCAGGGTGTCTACGTACGGCACCTCTCGCGCGAGCTGGCCCGCCTCGGCCACCGGGTCGAGGTCATCGGGTCGCAGCCGTACCCCGTCCTGGACGAGGGCTACCCGAACCTCACGCTCACCGAGCTGCCCAGCCTCGACCTCTACCGCCAGCCCGACCCCTTCCGCACCCCGGGACGGGACGAGTACCGGGACTGGATCGACGCCCTGGAAGTGGCGACCATGTGGACCGGCGGCTTCCCCGAGCCGCTGACCTTCTCGCTGCGCGCCCGCCGCCATCTGCGCGCCCGGCGCGGCGAGTTCGACATCGTCCACGACAACCAGACCCTCGGCTACGGCCTGCTGGGCGACATCGGCGCCCCCCTGGTGACCACGATCCACCATCCCATCACCGTCGACCGGCAGTTGGAGCTGGACGCGGCCGCCACCTGGCAGCGCCGCTGCTCGGTGCGCCGCTGGTACGCGTTCACCCGCATGCAGAAGCGGGTCGCCCGCCGCCTGCCCTCGGTCCTCACCGTCTCCGGCAGCTCCCGGCAGGAGATCGTGGATCACCTCGGCGTCCGTGACGACCGCGTCCACGTGGTCCACATCGGCGCCGACACCGACCTGTTCGCGCCGGACCCCGCCGTGCCCGAGATCCCCGGACGCATCGTCACGACCTCCAGCGCCGACGTGCCCCTCAAGGGCCTGGTGTACCTCGTGGAGGCGCTCGCCAAGCTGCGCACCGAGCACCCGGCCGCCCACCTCGTCGTCGTCGGCAAGCGCCCGCAGGAGGGCCCGGTCGCCCGGGCGGTCGAGCGGTACGGCCTCCAGGGCGCCGTCGAGTTCGTCAAGGGCATCTCCGACGCCGAACTGGTCGACCTGATCCGCTCCGCCCAGGTCGCCTGCGTGCCCTCTCTGTACGAGGGTTTCTCGCTGCCCGCCGCCGAGGCCATGGCCACCGGCACCCCGCTGGTCGCCACCACCGGCGGCGCGATCCCCGAGGTCGCCGGCCGGGACGGCGAGACCTGCCTGGCCGTACCACCCGGTGACGCGGACGCCCTCGCCGCCGGTCTCGGCCGGCTGCTCGGCGACCCGGCGCTGCGGGCCCGGCTCGGCGTGGCCGGCCGGGCGCGGGTGCTCGAACGCTTCACCTGGGCCCGGGCCGCCGAGGGCACCGTGGCCCGCTACCGCGAGGCCATCGCCCGTTCCGGCGACCCGCGCCCCGGGCGGCAGGACCCCGGCCGCCCCGCGGCCACCCCCGGCGTCTACACCGAAAGCAGGGCCACGTGCTGACCGTCGACTTCTCCCGGTTCCCGATCGCCCCCGGCGACCGTGTCCTGGACCTCGGCTGTGGGGCCGGCCGGCACGCCTTCGAGTGCTACCGGCGCGGCGCCCAGGTCGTGGCGCTGGACCAGAACGCCGAGGAGATCCGCGAGGTCGCCAAGTGGTTCGCGGCGATGCGGGAGGCCGGGGAGGCCCCCGAGGGCGCCACCGCCACCGCCATGGAGGGCGACGCCCTCGCCCTGCCCTTCCCCGACGACTCCTTCGACGTCGTCATCATCTCCGAGGTGATGGAGCACATCCCCGACGACAAGGGCGTGCTCGCCGAGATGGTCCGCGTGCTCCGTCCCGGCGGCCGGCTCGCGGTCACCGTGCCCCGCTACGGCCCCGAGAAGGTCTGCTGGACGCTGTCCGACGCCTACCACGAGGTCGAGGGCGGCCACATCCGCATCTACAAGGCCGACGAACTGGTCGCCAAGGTCCGCGAGGCCGGCCTGAGGCCGTACGGCAGCCATCACGCGCACGCGCTGCACTCGCCGTACTGGTGGCTGAAGTGCGCCTTCGGCGTGGACAACGACAAGGCGCTGCCGGTGCGGGCGTACCACAAGCTGCTGGTCTGGGACATCATGAAGAAGCCGCTCGCCACCCGCCTCGCCGAGCAGGCCCTGAACCCGCTCATCGGCAAGAGCTTCGTCGTCTACGCCACCAAGCCGCACCTGCCGCGCCTGGCCGAGACCGGGACCGAGACCTCCGAGGCGGCCGCCAAGTGACCACCCCCCGGACAGAACACCTCGTCCTGCCCGGGGTCCTCACCGCCGAGCAGGCCGCCGCGACCGTCCGCGGCATCCTCGCCGTGCAGCGGGAGGACGGTGCGCTCCCGTGGTTCCGCGGGCACCACCTGGACCCGTGGGATCACACCGAGGCCGCCATGGCCCTGGACGCGGCCGGCGAGCACGAGGCCGCCGAGCGGGCCTACGACTGGCTCGCCCGGCACCAGAACGAGGACGGCTCCTGGTACGCCGCCTACGCCGACGGCGCCCACGACGACGTCACCGACCGGGCCCGCGAGTCCAACTTCGTCGCCTACATAGCCGTCGGCGTCTGGCACCACTACCTGTCCACGGGCGACGACATGTTCCTGGACCGGATGTGGCCGACCGTCTACGCGGCCATGGAGTGGGTGCTGCGGCTGCAGCAGCCCGGCGGGGAGATCGGCTGGCGCCGCGAGGACGACGGCACGCCGACGACGGACGCCCTGCTCACCGGCAGCTCCTCCGTCCACCACGCCCTGCGGTGCGCGCTCGCCATCGCCGAGGAGCGCGAAGAGCCGCAGCCCGACTGGGAGCTGGCCGTCGGAGCGCTGCGCCACGCGATATGCCGGCACCCCGAGCGGTTCCTGGACAAGAACCGCTACTCGATGGACTGGTACTACCCGGTCCTCGGCGGCGCGCTGACGGGCGAGGAGGCCAAGGCGCGCATCGAGGAATCCTGGGACCGGTTCGTCGTGCCCGGCCTCGGCGTGCGCTGCGTGATCCCCAACCCCTGGGTGACAGGCGGCGAGTCCAGCGAACTCGCCCTGGCCCTGTGGGCGGTGGGGGAGTCCGACCGAGCCCTGGAGATCCTCCAGTCCATCCAGCACCTGCGGGATCCGGACAGCGGCCTGTACTGGACCGGCTACGTCTTCGACGACGACGCCGTCTGGCCGCGCGAGCTGACCACCTGGACGGCGGGCTCCCTGCTGCTGGCCGTCGCCGCACTGGGCGGCCACGAGGCCACCTGCGCGGTCTTCGGAGGACAGTACCTGCCGGCGGGCCTGGACCCCGACTGCTGCGACTGACCCCCACCGGCCACGCCCCGCCCTGCCGGGGGCGGCGCGTGGACCGTGCGGGACGGGGTCAGTGCCGGCTCATGCGGTTGGCGATGGCGTGGCCCACGAAGAGATAGACGACCGCGGCCAGGCCGTACCCGGCGACCACCCGGGCCCACGCCTCGTCGAAGGTGAACAGGTCGTGCGACCAGCCTGCCAGCCAGGAGGCCGCGTCATGGACGAACTGGACCAGGCTGTTCGCCCGGTTCGCGTCCAACAGGTACATCAGGATCCACAGGCCGAGGATGAAGGCCATGACGTCGGCGACGATCGCGATGACCGTCCCGGCCTGATTCGCACCGTTGCGATATCTAGGGGACATGCCTTGCGGATTGCCGGGCGGCGGGCGGTGAAACCCGGACGGCGTCCCCCGGGTGGCGCGTCCGGGTGTTCGGGGTGAGGCTGCCGGAGGAAGCCAACCGCTCGGGGAGACACGTCCGGAGGATCTCGTGCCCGTACCGATGCGGCGCCTCGCCGTGGCGCTCACGCTGTGCTGCGCCCTGCTCGCCGGTTCCACCGCCTGTGGAAGCGACGGGAAGAGCACGACGAAGAACAGCGCGGCGACCCAGGCCGTCCCCGCCGCCGACAGCCCCACCCCCAGCCCCAGCACGTCCGCGGAGAAGCGCAAGTTCGCCAAGACGCGGTTCGTGGTGGACGCGGGCCTGGCCGCCGGCGCCACCTATCAGTGGATCGTGAAGCCGTGGAAGGCCGGCAAGTTCAAGAAGGGCGCCCACGGCCGCACCGTGGCCCTGGTGAAGGCCGCCGTCGCCGGTGCCTTCGCCTACAACCGGCTCAAGGCGGCCAAGAAGAACGCCCAGGCCGACCCGCTGCTGTCCAAGGCCCTGGCACCCCTGGCCGCCGGCATCGAATCCCTGAAGAGCCTGCCGTCCAAGCTCCGCAAGGGCGACGAGGGCGCGGCCGGCACGTTCGACGGCATCATCAACAAGGTCAAGGACGCGGGCAAGAGCGCCGGCGCCCCGGTCGAGAACAAGGTGCCCTCGACCTCCCAGCTGTCGCAGGGCTGACATAGTCGACGTCGCGTCAGGCGACGTGCCTCAGAAGGCCGTACGACAACGGCCCCCCGCCACGAGGGCGAGGGGCCGTGCGGTACGGGTGAACGGCTCAGCCGCGCTGGATGCCCGAGCTGTCCTGGAGCACACCACGACGGCCGTCCTGGGTCTGCGCGACCAGCGCGGCACCGCGCTGCTCGACGGCCAGGTACCAGGTACCCGGCGCCAGTTCGGCGATCTGGTTCGGCGAGCCGTCCTCCGCGAACAGCGGACGGGCCGCCGGTACGGCGAACCAGAACGGGGAGAAGTCCCCGGCCGGAGGCTGCGGTGCCGGAGCGCCCTGGGGGGCCGGCTGCTGCTGCCCGAACGGCTGGCCCGGCTGCGGCTGGGCGCCGTACGGCTGCTGCGGCTGGGCACCCGGGTAGCCGTAACCGCCGGGCGGCTGGGCGCCGTAGGGCTGCGGGGCGGCCGGCTTGGGAGCCGGGACCAGGGCGGCCTGGAGAGCGGGCACCAGGGGCGTGGCGATGGCGGCCGCGGCCAGCAGCAGAGCGGCGATGAGCCCCAGCACCAGACCGGCGCCGGCACCGACGTCGAACCTGTCGAAGTCGTCGAAGGCGCCCAGCGGGTCGAGGATCGACCAGAACGCCGTCCAGGCGGCGAACACCGCCAGGGCGACGCCCACCTGGCCGAGGTCGAGGCCGACGACCTTGCGCGGCTGCGGCAGCGCGCGGGCGACGACGATCAGGACCGCGCCGATGATGCCGCCGACGTACATGCTCATCACCAGGCCCAGGTTGTCCCAGGCGTTGGTGCTGTCGCTGCCGGTGTCGAACGTGTCGAGAAACGACGCGATGAACAGCACCACCGCTGCTCCGATCACCACGCCGTCGCCTCTAGTGAGGGAGCGGATATTCACTTCAGGTCCTTCGTAGGTCGTCTCGTCGTCGGTAGACACTATCGTCCGCAAGATCCGGTCGTACGGCCGGATCCGCCCGCCGGTCACGACGTGCGCAGGAAACCCACGATTCCCTCGGAGATCCCCCGCGCCGCCTTCTGCCGCCAGGCGCCGCTGGTCAGCAGTGCCGCGTCCTTGCTATCGCGCATGTTGCCGCACTCGAGGAACACCTTGGGAACCGTTGACAGATTGAGACCGCCCAGGTCCGTCCGCGTGACCAGACCGGTACCTTTGCCCAGGTAGTTGGACGGCGGCTCGCCCGTCTCCCGCAGGAAGCCGCCCGCGATGCGCGTCCCCAGGTCGTGGGACGGGCCGACGATGGCGCGGGTGTCGGCCGCACCGGCGTGCACGGACCCGGGCAGGATGACATGGAAGCCGCGGTTGCCGGGTGCGGAGCCGTCGGCGTGCAGGGAGACGGCCGCGTCCGCGCGCGCGGTGTTCCCGATCCGGGCCCGCTCGTCCACGCACGGCCCCCAGGCCGGCCTGTCCTCGTCGTGCGTCAACTTCACCGTGGCGCCCTGCCGTTCCAGCAGCGCCCGCAGCCGGTGCGCCAGGTCCAGGGTGAACCGGGCCTCGGGATAACCGTCGTTGGTGGACGTGCCGGTGGTGTCGCACTCCTTGCGATGGGTGCCGATGTCCACCGGACGGCCGATCTCGGCCGTGTGCCGGAAGTTGCCCGGATTGTGTCCCGGGTCGATGACGACGACCTTCCCCTCGAGCGGGCGTGCGCCCTTCGGCGTGCCACCGGTGCCGGGCGCGGCGGTCGGGGCCGGCGGGGAGGAGGACACCGCGGAACTGCGCGGGGCCGGCGCGGGGGAGGCCGCACCGTCCCGGCTGCCCGGACTGCCGCCGCCCACCGCCTCGTACACCACCCAGCCGAGCAGCGCACCGGGCACCAGCGCGGCGAGCGCCACGGTCAGCGGGCCGCGCCGGGGCCGGCGGGGCTGCGGGGGATCGAGGTCCGGGCCTGCGTACGACACGTCAGCGACTCTAACCGGGGGTTCAGATCCCCGCGCCCGTTCGCCGCAGGACCCGCAGCGAGCCGGTCACCGAGACCTCCGTGAACGCCCCCGATCCGAGCGCCCGCAGATACACCCGGTACGGCGCCTGGCCGGTGAACTCGTCCTGCGGGTCCGGGAAGACGTCGTGGATGACGAGCAGTCCGCCCTCGGCCACATGGGGTGCCCAGCCCTCGTAGTCGGCCGTGGCGTGCTCGTCGGTGTGGCCGCCGTCGACGAACACCAACCCGAGCGGGGAGTTCCAGATCCGCGCGATCTGCGGGGACCGGCCGACGAGGGCGATCACGTGCTCTTCCAGGCCCGCCCGGAACAGCGTGCGCCGGAAGGCGGGGAGCGTGTCCATCAGGCCGATCTCGGGGTCGACCGTCTCCGGGTCGTGATAGTCCCAGCCGGGCTGCTGCTCCTCGCTGCCCCGGTGATGGTCGACGGTCAGCGCACCGACCCCGGCCGCGCGGGCCGCGTCGGCCAGCAGAACGGTGGACCGCCCGCAGTACGTGCCGACCTCCAGCAGCGGCAGCCCGAGCCGCCCCGCCTCCACCGCCGCCGCGTACAGCGCCAGCCCCTCGTCCACGGGCATGAACCCCTTGGCCCCCTCGAACGCGGCCAGAATCTCGGGACGGGGTACGGCGGCCATGCTCAACCTCTCGCTAACGCAACGATCCACCCCCATGCTCCCCCACCCCCGTCCACCGACCCGACAGGGGGTAGCGACAACGCCCCGAGAACCACGCCACCCCCGCCCGACCGGCGCCGAGCGGTTCCGCCCCCCGAAGGGGCGCGGGGAACGGCGCGCCCGGCCCCATCGAAGCCGCAGCCGCCGCCCGGCACTCGGTGGCAGCCCGGTAGACCACCCCCGCCAGGGGCCACCCCCAGGCCGCAGCCCCCGACGACACCGCACGGCACCCCCGGTACCGGTAGAGCCCCCGCCCCCCAGCGGAGCGCTACGCGCTGACCGAAGCCCCCGGCAACGCGAGGTCCAGTTCGACGGCCCGCTCCTCACCGGAGTGGGTCGCCGACGACGCCAGCGGCCCATGGCCGGAGGCCTTCGCGGCGAGTACGTACGCGCCCTGCGCCGGCACGACGAGGGCGTAGGAGCCGTCCTCCCCGGAGACCGTGGCCCCCGCCTGCCGGCCCCGGCGGTCGATCAGGGTGACCGTGGCCCGGGCGACCGGCGTGCCACCGGCGTCCAGCACCCGCCCCCGGAAGGCCCGCAGCACCTGCTCGGCGTGCTCCAGGTTCGTGTCCTCCTCGCTGCTCACGCGCAGCTGGGTGTGCTGGGCCGGCCGCGGGGCCTTCGGCAGGAAGAGGGCGAGCAGCAGACCCACCGCGACGGCGGCCGTGGCGATCAGGAACGAGACGCGGAAGCCGTGCATGGTCGGGACGGCGAGGCCGCCCACGTGGTTCGCCGTGTTGGCCAGCACCATGCCGATGACGGCGCTGGAGACCGACGTACCGATGGACCGCATGAGGGTGTTGAGCCCGTTGGCCGCGCCGGTCTCCGAGGCGGGGACCGCGCCGACGATCAGTGCGGGCAGCGAGGAGTAGGCGAGGCCGATGCCCGCGCCGAGGACCACGGAGGTGATGATCGTCTGCCAGGCCGCGTCCATCAGGCCGAGTCCGCCGCCGTAGCCGATGGCGATGATCAGCATGCCGAGGATGAGGGTGACCTTGGGGCCGTAGCGGGCGGACAGGCGGGCGTAGACCGGTGCCGTGAACATCATCGTCAGGCCCAGCGGGGCCACGCACAGGCCCGCGACGACCATGGACTGGCCGAGGCCGTAGCCGGTCGCGGTGGGCAGCTGGAGCAGCTGGGGCAGGACGAGCGAGACGACGTAGAAGCTGACGCCGACCATGATCGAGGCGAGGTTGGTGAGCAGTACCTCGCGGCGGGCGGTGGTGCGCAGGTCGACCAGGGGCGCCTGGATGCGCAGCTCGTACACGCCCCACAGCAGGAGGACGGCGACGGCCGCGGCGAACAGGCCGAGCGTCGTGCCGGAGGACCAGCCCCAGTCGCTGCCCTTGGTGATCGGGAGCAGCAGGAGGACCAGGCCGACGGACAGGCCCGCAGCGCCGAGCACGTCGAAGGTGCCCCGGGCGCGCATCGGGGACTCGGGTACGACGAGGAGGGTGAGGGCGATGGCGAGCGCGCCGAGGCCGGCGGCGCCGTAGAACAGGGCGTGCCAGTCGGAGTGCTGGGCGATCAGGGCCGCGGCGGGCAGGGCGAGGCCGCCGCCGACGCCGATGGAGGAACTCATCAGCGCCATGGCCGAGCCGAGCTTCTCGCGAGGCAGCATGTCGCGCATCAGGCCGATGCCGAGCGGTATCGCGCCCATGGCGAACCCTTGGAGGGTACGACCGACGATCATGATGATCAGGTCGCTGGTGAGCGCGCTGACCAGGGCGCCGACCACCATCACGGAAAGGCTGAACACCAGCATGCGCCGCTTGCCGTACAGATCGCCGAGCCGGCCCGTGATCGGGGTGGCGACGGCACCGGACAGCAGTGTCGAGGTGAGCACCCAGGTGGCGTTGGTGGGGGCGGTGTCCAGCAGCTGCGGCAGGTCCTTGATGACCGGCACCAGCAGGGTCTGCATCACCGCGACCACGATGCCCGCGAAGGCGAGTACCGGGACCACGGCCCCGCTCGCTCTCCGGGTGGGCTGGTCGGTCGTCGTGTCTGGCATGGGGTGAGGCCTTCCGCGTGTCATAAGTGCTGCGTAAACCTCGTATGCACGGGCAACTATTCCGTTGCTTCGGGCCTCTAATGAATTCTTGACCGATCCATGGGTATCTGACGACGTGTCAGGGGCGAGGGTGTCATGGAACGCGTTCCAGCGAGGTGACGGAGTGCGCCCCCCCCGGCTCACAGCCACCCCTGCTGCCGGGCCTCTCGTGCCGCCTCCGCCCGGTTCCGGGTGCCGGTCTTGCCGATCGCGGACGAGAGGTAGTTGCGGACGGTGGACTCGGACAGATGGAGCCGGCCGGCGATGTCGGCGACCGTCGCCCCGTCCCTCGACGCCGTCAGCACCTCGCGCTCCCGCGCCGTCAGCGGGTTCGGCCCGGCGGTGAGCGCGGCGGCGGCCAGCCCCGCATCGACCACCGTCTCCCCGCCGAGGACGCGCCGGACCGCCCCGGCCAGTTCCTCCACCGGCCCGTCCTTGACGAGGAAGCCGGCCGCCCCGGCCTCCATGGCCCGACGGAGATAGCCGGGCCGGCCGAAGGTGGTGAGGATCAGCACCCGGCAGTCGGGCGCCCGGTCCCGCAGCCGGGCCGCCGCGTCCAGCCCGCTGATGCCCGGCAGTTCGATGTCCAGCAGGGCCACGTCCGGCCGGTGCGTGAGCACGCCGTCCACGATGGCGTCACCCGAGGCCACCTGCGCCACGACCTCGATGTCCTCCTCCATGCCGAGCAGCAGGGCCAGGGCGCCACGCATCATGCCCTGGTCCTCGGCGAGGAGCACCCGGATGCGCCTGGCGGGCCGCTCGTCGCGGGGCGTCTCGTTCATGGGCTCAGATTACGGCGGGCCTCCGGGCCCGGTGGCGGAGCGCGGCACGGGGCGGGCCGGGGGTGGAGCCCGGTCAAGAATCTCTCTTCTCCCGTGCGCCGGGGGTTGACGGTCCTTGACGGTACGCAAACAATCGCCCCTGCCTTCTCGGCAATCCCCGGTCACCCCCCAGCCGGGCGAGTCCGGTATAGCGATCGAACAACGTTCGGAATATCGGACAGGAAGGAAGCCCCGCAGAGACCCCGCACAGCCCCCGACGAATACGAGGTGCACCGTGCTTCCCCGAACCCCCAAGAGCCCCCGAGGGCCCTGGACTCCCCGCATCCCCCGGCGCGTCAGAAGCGCCCTTCTGTCCGTCCTCACCGTCTGCGCCGGCCTCGCCGCCCTGCTCCTCGGCACCGGCGCGCCCCCGGCCGCCGCCGCCGGTTCGCTGCCGTGCGACATCTACGGCGCCGCGGGCACCCCCTGCGTCGCCGCACACAGCCTCACCCGGGCGCTGTACGGGGCGTACAACGGCCCGCTCTACCAGGTGCGGCGGGCCTCGGACGGGGCGACCGCGAGAATCGGCCTCCTGTCCACCGGCGGCTACGCCGACGCCGCCGCCCAGGACTCCTTCTGTTCTGGCACGACCTGCATCATCACCGAGATCTACGACCAGTCCCCGCGCCACAACGACCTCACGGTCGAGGGCGCGGGCGGCGCCGGCGCGGCCGATGTGGGGGCGCCCGCGGACGCACTGCCGGTGACCGCCGGCGGCCACCAGGTCTACGGCCTGGAGATCTCCGCCGGCATGGGCTACCGGGACAACTCCACCTCGGGTGTCGCCGTGAACGGACAGGCCGAGGGGATGTACATGGTGACCTCCGGCACCCACGTCAACAACCGCTGCTGCTTCGACTACGGCAACGCCGAGACCAACAACCTGGACACCGGCAACGGTCACATGGACGCCATCAACTTCGGCACCGAGTGCTGGTTCGCGCCCTGCTACGGGCAGGGCCCGTGGGTGCAGGCCGACCTGGAGAACGGCCTGTTCCAGTCCGACGCCGGATACAGCAGGAACACGGCGAACACCGGGACCGGAGCGCTGCCGTTCGTGACCGCGCTGCTCAAGAACAACGGGCAGAACCACTTCGCGCTGAAATACGCGAACGGCCGGTCCGGCGGACTGACGACCACCTATTCCGGCGGTGAGCCGACCGCGAGCGGCTACTCGCCGATGCACCAGGAGGGCGCGATCGTCCTCGGCACCGGGGGCGACAACAGCAACGGTTCCATCGGGTCCTTCTTCGAGGGCGTCATGACCTCCGGCATCCCGACGGACGCCGCCGACGCCGCCGTCCAGACCAACATCGTCTCCGTCGGCTACGGCGGCCCGACCGGCAGCACCGGCACCCTGAACCCCGGCTCCGAGATCTCGCTGCGCGCCACGACCGCCTGCTGCACCACCGAGTACGTCCGCCACCAGAACGACGCGGCCGTCACCTCCACGGTGACGTCGAGCAGCCCGGCCGTCGACAAGGGTGACGCCACCTGGATCGTGCGCCGTGGGCTCGCCAACGCTTCCTGCGTCTCCTTCGAGTCGCGCAACTACCCCGGTGACTTCCTGCGCCACTTCGACTACCGGCTCCACCGGCAGCCCATGGACGGAACCGCCCAGTTCCGGGCCGACGCCACCTTCTGCCCGCAGACCGGCAGGAGCGGCACCGGCACCTCGTTCGCCTCGTACAACTATCCGACGCGCTACCTGCGCCACTACAACCACACGCTGTACATAGCGAGCAACGGCGGAGCCAACGACTTCGACAGCAGCACCTCCTGGGCCGCCGACGTCAGCTGGGTGACCGGCTCCCCCTGGGCGCCGTAACCGCCACCGGGACCACCTCGTCGGCCACAACGGGGAGTTCCGCACTGACCGTGAAACCACCGCGCGGTGCCGGACCGGCCGTGAGGGAGCCGGCCGCCGCCGCGAGGCGCTCGGCCAGCCCCTTCAGCCCCGTACCGCCGACGCACCCCCGCGACCGGCCGCCCCCCTCACCGGCCCCGGTGCCGGCCTCCGGACTCGTGCCGGTGCCGGTGCCGTTGTCCGTGACCGTCAGGCGGACCCGCTCGGTGGTGCCCTCCACGGTGATCTCGCAGCGGGTCGCGCGGCTGTGCCGGACGACGTTGGTGACCGCCTCGCGCACCACCCAGCCCAGCAGCGCCTCGCTCTGCGGGTCGAGCGGCGTCCCGGACTGGTGGACCACCGGCTCCACGCTCGCCGCGGACAGCGCCGACCGGGCCCGGGTCAGCTCGGTGGCCAGGCTGCCCTCGCGGTAGCCGGTCACCGCCTCGCGGATCTCGGTGAGCGCCTGCCGGCCCACCGACTCGATGTCCGTGACCTGCGCCAGCGCCGCGTCGAGATCCCGCGGGGCCAGCCGCCGGGCCGCCTCGGACTTCACCACGATCACCGACAGGGTGTGCCCGAGCAGGTCGTGCAGATCGCGGGAGAACCGCAGCCGCTCCTTCTCCACGGCCCGCCGGGCCAGTTCCTCGCGGGCGGCCCGCAACTCCCGTACTGCCTCGGACAGACCGAGGATCGCGGCGGTCACCATGCTGGAGATGAAGGTGGCGTACCCGATGCTCGACGCGTCGTCCCAGCCGCCACGCACGTAGGCGACGGCACCCGCGTACAGCGCGAGCAGCGTCCCCGCGCGCCCCAGCAACGGGCCGCGCAGACTGGCGCCCGCCGCGAGGCCCAGCAGCGGGAAGAACACCAGCCAGTCACCGCCGTACCCGAGGGCCAGGCCGGTGGTGAGCAGGCCCATCAGGGCGAGCGCCACCCGGGTGGACACCGCCTCGCGACTGCGCCGGTCGAAGGAGCGGAAAGTGACGTAGACGTACAGGGAGTTGAAGGCCAGCAGGCCCAGACCGCCGACCCACGGGTTCGCGGTCCTGCCCTGGAGCAGGTTGGAGATGGCCCCCATGCCTATCAGCAGCCAGGGCAGCAGGGTGAAGCCGGTGGGCGGCGGGCCCGGTTGGTCGACGCGCGGCGCCCCGCCGTCCTTCCGGGCGGCCCGTCGCGCGGCCCGGAAGCCCTCGCGTTCCGCCCACCACCGACGCTGTTCCGCCTGCCAGGCCGTTGTCCGGCACCGTGGTGCCCGCCACCAAGTCATCTCTGTCGTCCCCCGGTCGAGTGGTCCCCGCCGTGCGGCGGTAGGACGCACAGCGTAGGGACCAACGGTAAGGAGCCGGATCCGGCCGCCGGCAGATGCGTACGTACGGCTTCGGACGGTACGAATGTCACGGGTGGCGCCCGGAACCGACGCAGCGCCGACGACAGCCCTCACCGACTGGAGCCGCATGCCCATCGACGCAGCCCTGGCCCTCGCCGCCGGGCCACATGCCGGCGAGATCTCCTGGACCCCGAGGGACGTCCAGCTCTACCACCTCGGCATCGGGGCCGGTGCCAACCCCGACAAGGAGGACCCCGCCACCGACCCGGACGAGCTGCGCTACACGCTGGAGTCCCGGCTGCACGTCCTGCCGAGCTTCGCCACCGTCGCCGGCGGCGGCTCACCCGGCGTCGTCCGCGCCCTGTCCATGCCGGGTGTCGACGTCGACCTGGCCAAGGTCCTGCACGGCGGCCAGTACCTCACGCCGCACCGTCCGGTCCCCGCCTCGGGCACCGCCACCGCCACGAGCCGCATCGCCGCCGTGTACGACAAGGGCGAGGCCGCCGTTCTCGTCATGCGCACCGAAGTCGCCGACGCCGACGGCCCGTTGTGGACCGACGACGCCCGGATCTTCGTGCGCGGCGAGGGCGGCTGGGGCGGCGACCGCGGGCCCGCCTCCCGGCCGGACCCGCCCGCCGGCACCCCCGACCGGACCGTCGAGCGTCCAGTCCGCCCCGACCAGGCCCTCCTCTACCGTCTCTCCGGTGACCTGAACCCCCTGCACGCCGACCCGGCGTTCGCCGGGCTCGCCGGCTTCGACCGGCCGGTCCTGCACGGCCTGTGCACCTACGGCATCACGCTCAAGGCGGTCGTGGACACGCTGCTCGGCGGTGACGTGACCCGGGTACGCGGTTACGGCACCCGGTTCACCGGCGTGGTGTACCCGGGGGAGACCCTGCGCATCCGCATGTGGCGCGGGGAGGATTGGGTGCGGGTCACCGTGGACGCCGCCGAGCGGGACACCGCGGTGCTCACCGGCACCGTCGTCCAGCACCGCTGAAGCCGGAGATCTCCACGCCGCAGGAGGCGGTCGGGACGCGGGCAGAGGAAGAGGGGCGCTCGCCGTACGAACGCCCCTCGGTTCCCTGCTGTTCCCCTGCGGTCAGAAAGCCGCCTCGACCGTCTCCTGGACCGGCTTGCGGTGCCGGCCGTGCGGAGTCGTCTCGCTCTCCTGGGCCGCGACCGGGCCCCGGTGCCGGCCGTGGCCGGCGCTCTCCTGAGAGTCGGCAGTCAGCTGCCGCGTCCTGGTGTCGCTCATCGGAAGAATTCACCCCGTCAACATGATCATTCGTACAGCCGGGCGAGTCTAACCGGCACACCACGGGCCGAATCCAGGCGCACACGCCGACCGGCACTAGTTCGTTACAAGACGGCCCAGAGGCGCCTGTTGGAGCGGCACGGGACGGGCCGACACACGCTCCGCAGGGCGCGGTTCCACCCCCGGCCGGGACGCCCCGGGTGTCTCGGAAGCCCCGATCGCATCGCCGGTCCCGCCAGACCCGATGGTCCCGCCGGTCCCGCCAGTCCCACTGGTCCCGCTCGTCCCGCCCGCTCCTCCTGGGGCCCCCGCCCCCTCCACCGCTCCGGTTCCCTCCGCGGCTGCCGTCCCCCCGACGGCGCACGCGTCCGCCGCCTCGCGCCTGGGCGCCGTCAGCTCCGCCACCCCGCACGGGGTGTCCCGCGTGGCGTACGGCAGCCGCAGCACGCCCTCCGGTGTCCACAGCCCGGCCCCCGCCAGCCATCCGTGCGGCGCCGGAAGGTGACGTACCCGCCGTTCGGCCGGGCGCCAGGTCCCCACCCAGGTGCCGAACGTCCCGTCGATCCGCAGGCCCACCCCGCAGCTCTCCGGCATCAGCACCTGACCCGGCTGGATCGCGAACGGCGTCACCCGGCACTCCGGCACCCGCAGACACTCCGGGAAGCGCACCGGCAGGGTGCTGCCGAGCACCCCCCAGCCCAGTCGCCGCCGCCCCGGGGAGGGAGCGTCCGAGGAGATCAGCAGCAGCCCGCTGTCGGGGTCGGCGAGCAGCAGCCGGTCGTCGCTGCCGTCCGTGATCTGGAGCAGCGGTGAGACCGCGCCGGCGCGCTCCAGGTCCACCACGACCGTCTTGGTGCGCCCGTCCAGTTCCCGGTCCAGCGCCAGCAGCCGCCCGGTGCGGTCCAGCCAGACCCCGCCCGAGCAGCGTCCCGGCACCTCGGCGAGCCGCTCCGGGCCGGACGCCCCGCCCGCCACCAGCCACACCACGCTGGAACGCGGCCCGACGGCGAGGGCGTACGCCCGTGTGCCCCCCGGCGCCGGCGGCAGCAGAGCCAGCCCCGGCAGACCGGTGCCGGGCCCCGGGCACTCCACCGCGCCCAGTGGCAACTCGCCGGTGCCGGGCCCGGTCGGATACAGCAGCGAGAAGGCGTGCCGCCGCTCCACCAGCCGGTGGATCAGCACCCGGCCGTCGCCCAGGGGCTGCACCTCGGTGCCGGGCTCCTCCGGCTGGTTGCCGGGCAGCGGTACCGCGTACGGCTCCGGGCCGTCCAGGGTCCAGCGCTCCGGGAACCAGCAGTCACCGGCCGGCGCGAGCCGGGCGGCGTACGCGCCGTCCGCCGTGATCGCGCATCCCGCCCCCGGCACACCGTCGGCCCCGTCCGTGGACGGGGATTCGATAGCACAGGCCGTCATGGTTCGGTCACCTCCGGTGACGAAGCTAGTTTTCGTACGCACGGGCGGGGGACCGATGGCTCAGGCTTCACACATACGGGTGGGGCAGAAGCGATTCCTCTGAGGAAACCGGGGCGTCTGTGCCGACCGGGCGCGGAGCCGGCGGATGCGGTACAGGCCCGCAGAACAGCCAGGTAGCCTGTCTCTCGTGCCCCGTCTGTCTGAAGTCATCGCCGCGCTGGAGAACCTGTGGCCCGCCGAGCGGGCCGAGTCCTGGGACGCGGTCGGCACCGTCGTGGGCGACCCCGGCCAGGAGATCACCCGGGTCCTGTTCGCCGTCGACCCGGTCCAGGAGATCGTCGACGAGGCGGTGCAGCTCGGCGCCGACCTTCTGGTCACCCATCACCCGCTCTACCTGCGCGGTACGACGACGGTCGCGGCCACGCACTTCAAGGGCCGGGCCGTGCACACGCTCATCAAGAACGACATCGCGCTGCACGTCGCCCACACCAACGCCGACACCGCCGACCCGGGTGTCTCCGACGCCCTCGCCGGCGCACTGGACCTCCGGGTCGTACGCCCCCTCGTACCCGACCCCACCGACCCGCACGGCCGCCGGGGCCTCGGCCGCGTCTGCGAACTCGACCACCCGCTCACCGTCCGCGAACTGGCCGCCCGCGCCGCCGAACGGCTGCCCGCCACCGCGCAGGGCATCCGGGTGGCCGGCGACCCGGATGCCGTCGTCCGCACGGTCGCCGTCAGCGGCGGCTCCGGCGACAGCCTCTTCGACCAGGTCCGCGCGGCCGGCGTCGACGCCTTCCTCACCGCCGACCTGCGCCACCACCCGGCGTCCGAGGCGGTGGCCCACAGCCCCCTCGCGCTGCTCGACGCGGCGCACTGGGCCACCGAGTGGCCCTGGTGCGAGCTGGCCGCCACCCAGCTCGACGAGATCTCCGACCGCCACGGCTGGGACCTGCGCGTCCACGTCTCCAAGACGGTCACCGACCCCTGGACCGCCCACGCGGCGTCCACCACCCCCGCTAGCTAACAGGAGCCCCCAACTGAACGCCGCGCCCGCCGACCAGATCCGACTCCTCGAAGTCCAGGACCTCGACGTCCGTCTCCAGCAGCTCGCGCACAAGCGGAAGTCGCTGCCCGAGCACGCCGAGATCGATGCGCTGACCAAGGACCTCACCCAGCTGCGCGACCTGCTCGTGGCCGCGCAGACCGAGGAGAGCGACTGCGCCCGCGAGCAGACCAAGGCCGAGCAGGACGTGGACCAGGTGCGCCGGCGCGCCACCCGCGACCAGCAGCGCCTGGACTCCGGCGCGGTCACCTCGCCGAAGGACCTCTCCAACCTCCAGCACGAGATCGTCTCCCTCGCCAAGCGACAGGGTGACCTGGAGGACGTGGTCCTCGAGGTCATGGAGCGCCGCGAGTCCGCGCAGGAGCGGGTCGGCGAGCTGACCGAGCGGGTGGCCTCCGTGCAGTCGAAGATCGACGACGCCACCGCCCGCCGGGACGCGGCGTTCGAGGCGATCGACGGCGAGGCCGCCTCGGTCACCAGGGAGCGCGAGGTCGTCGCGGCCTCCGTCCCCGCGGACCTGCTCAAGCTCTACGACAAGCTGCGCGCGCAGCAGGGCGGGATCGGCGCGGCCAAGCTGTACGCCCGCAGCTGCCAGGGCTGCCGGCAGGAGCTGGCGATCACCGAGCTGAGCGAGATCCGCTCGGCGGCGCCGGACACGGTGGTGCGCTGCGAGAACTGCCGCCGCATCCTGGTGCGCACGGCCGAGTCGGGCCTGTAGACGAGGGGCCGGGCGGGTGCGGGAGTTCATCGTCGAGGCCGACGGCGGGTCACGGGGCAACCCGGGGCCCGCGGGCTACGGTGCCGTGGTGTGCGACGCGGCGACGGGCCAGACCCTGGCCGAAGCGGCGGAGTACATCGGCGTCGCCACGAACAACGTCGCCGAGTACCGCGGTCTCCTGGCCGGCCTGCGCGCCGCCCACGCCCTCGACCCGTCCGCGCCGGTCCATGTCCGCATGGACTCCAAGCTGGTGGTCGAGCAGATGTCGGGCCGCTGGAAGATCAAACACCCCGCGATGAAGCCGCTGGCCGCGGCGGCCCGGTCGATCTTCCCGCCGGACCAGGTCACGTACGAGTGGATCCCCCGCGAGCGGAACAAGCACGCGGACCGTCTGGCCAACGAGGCGATGGACGCGGGAGCGAAGGGCGAACAGTGGTCGCCGTCGCAGTCCCGGACCGCGCTGGACACGGGGACCGCCGCTGTCACTCCGGCCGCGTCCGGCGCGGCAGGGTCTGCCGTTGTGGCGGCCGCTGCCGATGTGGCAGATTCTGCCGACCGGTCGGGCTCTGCCGAACCGGCGGGCGCTGCCGATGCGGCGGGCCCTGCCACTTCGGTCCCTGCCGATACGGCGGGCGCTGCCGATGCGGATGCGGCGGGCTATGACGAACCGGCGGTCTCTGCCGAACCGGTGCCCTCTGACGATGCCGCGCCCGCTTCCGACGCGGCTTCCGCCGTCGACGCGGCGGCGGAGGGCCGGGGCCGTGCCGACGGGGCGGCGCCCGCCCCAGGGGAAGCGGCACCTTCCGGCGAGCGGCGACCCGCCGCTTCCGGCGCCGGTGAGCAGCCCCCCGCCGCCCCCGCCGCCCCCGGCGACGCCGAGCAGCGCACGTCCGCCCCCGGCTGGAGTGCCGCACCCGACCTCGGGGCCCCCGCCACCTTCGTGCTGCTCCGCCACGGCGAGACCCCGCTCACCCCCCAGAAGCGCTTCTCCGGGAGCGGCGGGACGGACCCGTCCCTCTCCGGCGTCGGCCGTGAGCAGGCCCGGCGAGTCGCGGAGGCACTGGCCAGGCGTGGCACGGTGCAGGCCGTCGTCGCCTCGCCCCTCGCCCGCACCCGGGAGACCGCCGCCATCGTCGCCGCCCGCCTCGGCCTGGACGTCACACTCGAAGACGGCCTGCGGGAGACGGACTTCGGCGCCTGGGAGGGCCTGACCTTCGGCGAGGTACGGGACCGCTACCCGGACGACCTGAACGCCTGGCTCGCCGACCCGGAGGCCCACCCCACCGGCGGCGGCGAGAGCTTCGCCGATACGGCCATCAGGATCGCCGCCACCCGGGACAAGCTGGTCGCCGCCCACGCGGGCCGTACGGTGCTGCTGGTCACGCACGTCACCCCGATCAAGACCCTGATCCGTCTCGCCCTGGGCGCCCCGGCCAAGTCCCTGTTCCGCATGGAGCTTTCAGCCGCATCCCTGTCGGCGGTGGCGTACTACGCGGACGGCAACGCCAGCGTCCGGCTCTTCAACGACACGTCTCACCTCAGGCCCTGAGCCCACCTTCGGCCCGGGGCCCACGTCGGTCCCCAACCCGGCAGCCGACCGCGCCAGTTCCTCGATCCGGCCCCAGTCCCCGGCGGCCACGGCTTCTGTCGGGATCATCCAGCTCCCGCCCACGCAACCGACGTTGGGCAGTGCCAGATACTCGGGGGCGTTGTGCTGACCGATCCCGCCGGTCGGGCAGAACCGCGCCTGCGGCAACGGCCCGGCCAGTGACCTCAGATACGCCGTCCCGCCCGCGGCCTGTGCCGGGAAGAACTTCATCTCCCGCACCCCGCGCTCCAGCAGCGCGACGACCTCCGAAGTGGTCGACACCCCGGGCAGGAACGGCACCCCGGCCCCCCGCATCGCCCCCAGCAGGGCCTCCGTCCATCCGGGGCTGACCAGGAACCGCGCACCGGCCGCCGTACACATCCCGACCTGTTCCGGTGTGATCACGGTGCCCGCCCCTACCACTGCCTCCGGGACCTCGTCGGCGATGGCGCGGATCGCGGCCGGCGCGGCCGGTGTCCGCAGGGTCACCTCGATCGCGGGCAGCCCGCCCGCCACCAGTGCCCGCGCCAGCGGTACGGCGTCGGCGGCGTCGGAGAGCACCACCACGGGCACGACGGGAGCCAGGTCGAGGACCGAGGCAGCCGGGAAGGAGGGCAGCGGCGAGGTCATGCCCTCATCGTGCCCAGGGAGCGCATCACACGCAATGCGCGTTGCGCATTCTGCAACGACACTTCAGTGCACGTCGTCCACCAGTACGTCCAGTGACCACGCCCGGCCGGCCTTCCCGGGCGCCTCCGTCTCCACGGCGTAGCCCAGCTCCCGCAGCGCCTCCACCAGCTCGGCGGGATCCTCCGGCACCGCCCCGGCGGTCAGCAGGGCGCGGACGATCCGGCCCTTCGTCGCCTTGTTGAAGTGGCTGACGACCTTCCGGGTCGGCGCGTGCAGCACCCGTACCGTCGCAGTCCGCCCGGCGACCTCGCCCTTCGGCTTCCAGGCCGCCGCGTAGGCGGCGGACCGCAGGTCGAGCACCAGGCCCTCGGCGGCCACCGTGGGCAGCACCTCGGCCATCGGCGCCCGCCAGTGCGCGGCCGGCGTGCCCAGCCCCGGCAGCTTCACGCCCATCGCGCAGCGGTAGGAGGGGATGCGGTCGGTCACCCGCACGGCACCCCACAGCCCCGAGAACACCAGCAGCGAGTCCGCCGCGCGCCGCGCCGCCGCCGCGTCCAGCGTGGCCAGGCCGAGGGCGTCGTAGAGCACGCCGGTGTATATCTCCCCGGCGGGGCGGGTGCCGGCCGTGCGCAGCCCGGCGTTCTTCGCGACCTCGCCACGCAGTCCCTCGCTCAGCCCGAGGATCTCGCGGGCCTTCTCCTCGTCGGCGGCGCACAGCTCGACCAGTTCGGTGAGCACGGCCTCGCGCGCGCCGGTCAGCCCCGGCAGGGAGAGTGACTCCAGCTCCAGCGGGGCGCCCTCACCCGCGCTCGCCTTGCCTTCCGAGGGGGGCAGCAGGACCAGCAACACGTACTCCTCACGTAGACCTCCGCGCCAGGGTACGGCGTACTTCCGGTACGGCCTCGCCCGCGTCGACGGCGCCCCGGACGCACCCCCCCCGCCCGTCCCGGTCCGGACGCGGCACGTGGCATGGAAGCGGGGCCCGCGGACGTTGCACCCGTGGCAGACGGCACGGCAAGGGGGAGTCCGATGGGCGAACAGGTCCGGGTGAGGCAGCGGCTCGGGGACGAGCGGGCGCCCGAGAAGCGGGGACCGGGGGAGCGGGGACCGGGGGAGCGGGCCCGGTGGACCCGGGCCAGGCTGGGGCGTTGCGGGCCCCCGCTCGACCTGCTGACCGCGAGCTTCCAGCGGCACGTGTACGCCCCGCACGCCCACGACGAGTACACGATCGGCGTCTGCGTCGGCGGCTCCGAGATCATCGACTACCGGGGCGGCCACGTCCGCACCGGCCCCGGCACGATCATCGTCCTCGAACCCGGCGAGATGCACACCGGTGGCCCGGGCAACCCCACCGACGGCTACGCGTACCTGGCCCTGTACGCCGAGCCGTCCCTGCTGGCCGACGGCACCCTCGGCGGCCTGCCGCACTTCCGCGAGCCCCTCATCGACGACCCCGCGCTGGTCAGGGCCCTGCGCACCGCCCACACGCGGCTCAGCGCCCGCCCCGACCCGCTGGAGGCCGAGTCCCGGCTGCCCTGGCTGCTGACCGCCCTGGCCCGGCGCCACTCCACGGCGCGCCCGGTGTCCGACCGCGTTCCCGGCGCCGCGGCCATAGCCCGCACGGTCCGTGACCGCCTCGCCGGCGAACTCGCCGACCCGCCGTCCCTCGCACTCCTCGCCACCGACCTCGGCCTGTCCCGCTACCAGCTCCTGCGCGCCTTCCGTACGACCGTGGGCATACCCCCGTACGCCTGGCTCGCCCAGCACCGGGTCGCCCGCGCCCGCACCCTGCTCGACACCGGCCTGCGCCCGGCCGAGGTGGCCCCTCTCGTCGGCTTCGCCGACCAGGCGCACCTGACCCGCTGGTTCCGCCGGGTGCTCGGGGTGACCCCGGCGGTCTACCGCAACAGCGTTCAAGACACCCCGGGGCGCACCGGCCGAGACTCGACCCCATGACTGCACGCGGCTGGTTCCTCTTCTCCCTGATGGGAGTGGTCTGGGGCATCCCCTATCTGATGATCAAGGTGGCGGTGGACGAGGTGTCCCCGCCGGTGGTGGTGTTCACACGCTGCGCGCTCGGCGCGGCCCTGCTGCTCCCGTTCGCCCTGCGTCAGGGCGGCCTGCCCGCGACCGTACGGGCCCACTGGCGGCCCCTGCTGGCCTTCGCGGTACTGGAAATCATCGTCCCCTGGTTCACCCTCACCGACGCCGAACGGCACCTGTCCAGCTCGACGGCCGGCCTGCTGATCGCGGGCGTGCCGATCGTGGGCGTGATCGGGGCGCGGCTGCTGGGGGAGACCGAACACCTCGGCGTCCGCCGGGTGACCGGTCTGGCACTGGGCCTCGCCGGTGTCACGGTCCTCACCCTGCCGCACCTCACCGGCGGGGACGCGCGGTCGCTGGTGGAGGTCCTGCTGACCGTGCTGGGCTACGCCACGGCCCCCCTCATCGCCGCCCGCCGCCTCAAGGAGGTCCCGTCCCTGCACCTCACCGCCGCCTGCCTGACCCTGGCCGCGCTGGTCTACGCCCCCGTGGCCGCGCTCACCCGCCCGTCCGGCGTGCCCTCCGCCACGGTCCTGGCCGCGCTGGCCGGCCTCGGCGTGATCTGCACGGCGGTGGCCTTCGTGGCGTTCCTGGAGCTGATCAGAGAGGCCGGCCCGACCCGGGCGACCGTGATCACGTACGTCAACCCGGCGGTGGCGGTGGCGGCGGGCGCGGTCTTCCTGGACGAGCCGCTGACCCTGCCCGTACTGGCCGCCTTCGCACTCATCCTGGCCGGCTCGGTCCTGGCGACGGCCGCCGGTCCGCGGCGCGGCACACGCCCGGTACCATGGTCAGCACGGCAGACGAGCCGGGCGGACGGCCGCGTGGAGTTCCTCAAGGGGCTCCCCGAGGAACGTCCGGGCTCCACAGGGCAGGGTGGTGGCTAACGGCCACCCGGGGTGACCCGCGGGACAGTGCCACAGAAAGCAGACCGCCGGGGATCTCGGTCCTCGGTAAGGGTGAAACGGTGGTGTAAGAGACCACCAGTGCCCAGGGTGACCTGGGCAGCTAGGTAAACCCCACCCGGAGCAAGGTCAAGAGGAGCGCCGTGAAAAGCGCTCTGCGCGGACGATCGAGGGCTGCTCGCCCGAGTCCGCGGGTAGACCGCACGAGGCCGGCGGCAACGCCGGCCCTAGATGGATGGCCGTCGCCCCGGCCGCCGCGAGGCGACCGGGGAACAGAACCCGGCGTACAGCCCGACTCGTCTGCCGCCACCTGCGGCTCCGCTTCGCCTGCGCCGAACCGGTGCCCGCCGTGGGACTGGGGCAGCCTGGCAGGAGGGGGCATACACCCGGCTTCAGCCGGCCGTGCCCTGCGGTGCCGGTGGAAGGACCGGTGACTTCCGCGAACTCGTCGGGGAGCCGAACCCGTTCAGCTGTGTCCGGGGCCAGTGGCTGATCGCGCAGGCGCCGATCGCGGTCCACAGCGACATTTGAGCCGCCGCGTGGTGCAGGCCACAGTTGCGCGCGCAGGGGAACCTTAGGGTCGCGGGTATGACCGATGACCAACAGCAGGAAGAGGCAGTGGCAGGCGCCTGGACGAGGATCGAAGCGTGGCTCGGGCAGAACGCTCCACGCTCCTACCGGATGCTTCCTCCACCCTCCTCAGAAGCCGGCATCGCCGCGGTCGAGCAGGAACTCGACCTCACCGTCCCACCGGGCCTCAGAGCGTTCTACCGCCTCCGCAACGGCACCGGCCACCCCGCTGACTTCGGCTGGACACCCGAACCCGAGACCGGCCTCCCCCCACAAGGACAGGGAACGGCCTGGCTGCTGCCGATGAGGCACGCGATCCCCCCGGTACAGCATCTGCCGTACTGGGATGAGGGCCCCCACACCATCGGCATGCCGGCCGACCCCGCGATGCGGTACCTCGCGTTCGCCGCGACCGACCGCAGCGGCCTGTACGGGCTGTTCACGGACTGCACCCCAGGACCCGGCTACGGACGGATCGGAACCTTCGAAGAGGCCGGCATACCCAGGCTGGGCGCGTGGCCGTCGTTCGCCGACTACATCATCGAAGTCGCCGATGCCCTGCACGAGAACCGTGGCGTCGAGTACGCGGACGGGCATCAGGACACGACTGTGCCCGGGCTCGTCGATCAGGCCCTGGCGTGGGACGGCCCTCTGTATCCACTGGATCCGGACTGGACACGCTTCGCATAGCACTGCGGCCGGAACACCGCGGGGTGGTCCGGCCACAGGGCGGTCAGGCAGTGGTCAGGTCAGCCGATCTTCTTCCACCCGCAGACCGTGTCGGCGTTCTTGCAGTGCTCGAAGCCGGGATCGCTGATCAGGAACCCGTCCTTGTCGAGCAGCCGCATCTGGGGAACGAACTTGATGCCGAGGTCGCGGAACGCACCCTCGTTCTGGTCCAGCGGGACGGAGGCGCGACCGCACTTCTCGTTCCACTTCGGTCCGGTGTAGCCGTTGCGATTCTCAGCCAGCAGACCCCACGTTCCGCCGGTCATCGGCTTGGTGTAGAGCTGGGCGCATTCATTGCCGGAGTTGACCTGGTTCGGGCCCTTCGGCATGCCGCCGCTTTCGTACGTACTCGCGGGCGCGTACTCGTCGCACGATCCGCTTGGCGTGGCGCTGTTCGGCGCCCAGCTACCGGGGCATACCTTGCCGCGGCTCTTGGCGTTGGTCCAGTCGCCTCCCTCCGGGTCGGCGTTGTTGCCGGGGCCGAGGTAGGTGACGAGGGAGTCCCACTTCCGGCTGCCGGGATGGGAGGGCAGCTTCTCCTGCATCAGCCAGTAGTAAGCACCGGCCGCCGGATACTGGTTGGTGTCGACCGTCCAGGTCGGCTTGAAGTAGGGGAAGACACAACCGGTCGCGATGTTGCCCCCGGCGATGTCGTCACAGCGCGGCGCAAGCTCCCGGACCCGGACGTCGCCGCTGGTGCCGAGGCTGGTTTGGGCGTGCCCGTCTCCGGCGTCGACGGAACCGAGGAGGCTCCAACCGAGGTCGAACTGCTCCTTGCCGGTGCCGTTCCAGATCGTCTGCACCTTTGCGGTCATGGCGTACTGGGAGCCGACTTGGCCGACCGCCCAGTGCGGCGTGTGGTTGAGGCCGTCGTTGCTCGACCACTGAACCTGCGAACTGGTGCAGTCCTTGCAGTTGTCGGACGGCCTCCAGGTGAGGTGAACCCCCTCGGTCGCGTCGTCGATCTGCGTCGGGACCACGGTGAGCTGTTGGTCGAACTCCGCCCTGTCCGTGCTGGTCTCCGCCTTCTTGTTGTACAGCTTGATCTGCTGTGACAGCGCGAACGTCGCGGTGCCGAACTTCGGCAGTTCGTCCGCGTCGACGAAGATCAGAGTTGCGTAACCGACGTTCTTCAGACACGCGTCGGACCGGTCCATGTAGTCCTTGCCGTCCGGCTTGGCGGCACACCACGGGACGAGATCGGCGCCCCGAAGAGCGTTTCTCGTCACTCTCCTGGCCACCGCTGCGTCTTCAGGAGTCGGCGCGTCACGGCTGATCTCGATGCACACCTTCCGCCCCTTGGAGTCCAGCGCGGAGCACTTCCGGCCGGAGTCCTTCCTGCGCACACCCGTGACGGGGCCGGGATCGGTGCGCGTGACTTCGATCGGGTTTTGCGCAAGCGAGTTGATGCCGGACGTGGTCTGCGGCGCCGGGAAGGTGACGTACGGCTTGTCGGCCGGAGGAATACCGATCTTGAAGATGGAGTACGCGGACCAGCCGTCCTCGTAGACCTTGCTGGTCGCGTCGTACCCGGAGGAGCGGACCGCGTAGGTGACCCCGTTCTTGAGCTTGCCCGCGGGAACCGTGACAGAGGCCGCTTTGCCGGCGTTCACCTCGCCGGACACGAGAACGCCCCATTGGTTGGCGTCGGTCAGCTTCACGACCGTGGCGGTGGGCTTGCCACCCGAGTCGGTGGTGTGGACCTCGAAGGTTGCGGTGGTCTTGTGGCCGCTGGTGGCGTTGACCGTGTTGCGTAACGTCGGTGTAGTGGTTTCGACCTGCCACACGCCGTCCGTCTTCGTGAACGGCGGGCCCACTTCCGGTGCGTTGGGTGTGTCCGGTACGGCGGCTGCGACGGCGCGTGCGCCGGGACCGTGGACGGGTGGCGGGTTGTCGGAGTCAGCTGCGTAGCTGGTGGTCACTCCGGAGCCGAGGACGACCGCGAGGATCGCACCGAGGGCTGTGCGCCGTCTTTTCCTGGTGCGGGATATCAATCTGTGACCCTCCTGTGGGAACAAGAGTGCGATCCCATCAGGTCCACAGCGCGAGAACCATGGCCGGTCTCACGGTTTGAGCGATCGGGGAAAGAGATGAGCCACCTGTTCCCGTCTACGCCGACCTGCAGGTCACCGGCGCTCCCGACTCAGCCGCCCTCTCCTTCCGGATGGGATCTCGTGGGGTTCGAGGACGTCCGCGGCCGTCAGGCCGACCAAGATCTGGCTGATCAAGCACGGGCACGCCCCCGCAGAGGCGCAGCATGGGGCCACTCGCATCCCAACGTGGAACATCGGCACCGGCGCGAAAGGCCGTCCACGTCTGCGGCGCTCCCCCGCGAGCCGTACACATGGACTCGTACGCCCCGCGCCCGGCCGTGGAGTGGGACGGGTTCGTGTCAGTCCGTGACCATGGTCGACGGTCCCGGACGTGTGTGCCAGACCGTCGTACTCGTGGGCGAGCACTGTCGGGGCCAGTGGATCGGTACGTCACGCGTGGCACCGCCACGCCGAAGGGAGTGGATGAGCTGTCCGTTCGTCAGCCAGGCGGTGACGGCGGGACGGGGCCGGCCGTCACCGTCCCGCGCCGTCGCCGTGCAGCGGCCGGGTGGCCGCGTCCGCCGTTGCCGCGATCCCACGCGCGTGGCCGAGCGCGTCGTTCAGGTCACCGTGCCGGCTCGCACAGCAAGCCGGGGGCGCTCTTCTCCCAGGAGCACGAGGTCTTGGGCCCCGAGGCGGGCTTGGGGCCATGGGCCTCCAGGCGGACCGGGCCGGCGTCCGCCAGGGTGCCGAGCAGGCCGCTGCCGAGGCCGGCGCGTTGATGAACCCGGTGATCCTGTGCGTCGAGTCGTCGTACGCGGTTACGGCGACGAAGGAGGGCGGACGCCCCGGGCGGGGACAACGGCCCCCGCCCGGGCGCAGCTCCGCCCGCCCCGTGCGGGAGATGCTCAGCGGGTGGCGGAGCCGTCGGCGTCGCGTGGCGTGATGTGGAAGTCGAACGCCAGCGTTCCCGGATCGAGGGCCGTCGTCCCGCCGTCGACGGTGAGGACCGCGCCATTGACGTAGGACGCCGCCGGGGAGAGCAGCCAGTCGATCGCCTCCGCGACCTCGCGCGGCTCACCCGGCCGTCCCGGGGGCAGCAACCTGGTCGCCTCCTCGTAGGCGGCCTCCACGCCACCGCCCAGGCCGGCCTCCTCGGCGAAGCGGGCCATGCGCCGGTCGGCCATCTCGGTCCGTACCCAGCCGGGGCACACGGTGTTGGCGCGCACCCCCTGACGCCCGTAGTCGACGGCCACGGAACGGCAGAGCTGGAGCAGAGCCGCCTTGGAGGTGGCGTACGGGGCGTTGCTCGCGCCGTTGCGCAGCGCGGAGACGGAGGCGACGGCGACCACCGCCCCCCTGGACTCCAGCAGGTGCGGGATCGCCGCGCGCAGCAGCAGGAGGGGGCCGGTGACGTTGGTGCGCATCACGTCCTCCCAGTCCCGCAGCGTCAGGTCTCCCACGGCGCCGCCGCGTCCGATCCCCGCGTTCAGCACCAGTCCGTCGATCCGGCCGTGCTCGGCCAGGGCCGCCCGGACGAGCCCCTCGGCCGCGTCGGGCTCACCGACGTCGGACGGGTACGCCAGCGCCCCGATCTCCGCCGCGAGGCGTCGCAGGGGTTCGGGCCGGCGGCCGGAGACGACCACGTGGTGGCCTCCCTCGCGCAACAGCCGGGCCGTGGCCTCACCGATGCCCGTGGCTCCGCCGGTCACGACGACAACCCGCTTGTCCGCCAACGTGGTCGAACCCCCTCCATCACCGAGATCACCTGGGGCATCCGACTCTAGGACCGGCGGCTCCACCGCCGTCGACTTCCAGCCAGGGACCGCAGACACGGTCGGGGGGAGTGCTCCCCACCCGCACGGCCACTCACCGTGCGGGTGGGGCACCCGCTCCGTACGCGCTCGGCGTGATCAGGACTCGTCGCTCATCCCGGGGCCGGCGAAGAAGCCCTGCATGAGGGCGTTCAGGTCCAGCTTCTTGGCGCCGGCCGGAACGGTGGGCCTGGTGCCCTTGCCCAGCCGCAGGGTCAGGCCCAGCTTCTTGACCTTGGCGTTCTCGGCCAGCTTGGCGAGGTCCACGTCCACCTCGGTCAGCTCACCGTTCTTGAGCGTGAAGTCCGCCGTCACCTTGGCGTTGGGGGCGTCCTTCAGGTCCTTGTCCGTCGGCAGCTCCATGCCCGGCGGCAGGTCCTTCACCAGCGGGCGGATCTTGCCGAGCAGCTCGGTGACGAGCGTGCGGAAGGGGGCCGTGGCGGTGATGTGCTCGGTGCCGTCCCCGCCGCCGGCCGTCTTGAGATGCACCCGACGGGCGACGACCTCGCGGACCGCCTTCACGAGCTTCTTCTGCGTCTTGGCGTCGAGGGACGGGCTGGGCTCGGGACCGTCCTCGGACCCCTGGCCCGTGGCCTTCTGCATCTCCTTGGTGTCGAACTTCACCCACTTGCCCTCGAGGACGTTCCTGATCGCCCCGGCCTCCGGGGGCAGGTCCGTGGCGGCCGGTACGGGGTTGCCCGTCACCTTGCCGATGGTGTCCATGTCGGCACGGATGTAGGCGTTGTCGCCGATCACCCGGTACTCGGCGAGGTCGCCGTCCGGGCTGCTGATCTTCATGGCCATGCCGACGAGGTCCTTCTCACCGGATTCCTCGATCGGCTTCTTCGACTGCACGGTGACCGTGATCTTCGCGCCGCTGATCAGCTTGGCCGCGTCATCCGGGATCTCGTCGCCGGGCGCGGGGTCGGACTTGGCGTCCAGCGCCTTCAGGGACGTGACGTCGGTGTCCAGGTCGAGCTCGAAGGAGAGCGAGTTCTTCTTGCCGAGCTTCTCGAAGGCCTGGTCGAGCTTCTTGCCGGCGGAGAGCTGCTCCACCGTTCCGCAGGCGGCGGAGCCCGCGAGGACGGCACCGACTACGGCGGTGGCGGTCAGGGTCTTGCGTATGGCGCTGATGATGGTCTCCTCGTGAGTCCGACCACGGTGTGATCGAAAACAAGACTCACCACCTGCCCACAAGGTTGTGCTGTCCGGCGCGCGATGTCGGAACACCGGCCGGAACACCCGGTGGGCAGCGCAGCGCGCGCCGGGACGAGGTGTCAGGCCGGCCGGTCGAGCGGCCGGGTCCCGACCTTCCGGAGGTGGTGTTCGAAGACCTGCCGGGCGTCCGGGGTCAGTGTGCGCAGTGCCACCAGCGCCGTGATCGCCACGTCGCACAGTTCCGCCTGCACGTCGTCCCAGGTGTGGGTGACGCCCTTGCGCGGGTTCTGGCCGGTCGCGCCGATGACAGCCTCGGCGACCTCGCCGACCTCCTCGGACAGTTTGAGGATGCGCAGCAGGACGCCGTCCTGGCCGCCGTGGGCGCGGGTGGCCTCCAGGCGGGTCCACAGGGAGTCGACGGCGGGCCAGAGCCCGGCTGCGGAGTCGTGATCGCTCATGTCCCGCAGCCTGCCATGCCCGAGGCGGTGCCCGGCCGTCTCCGGACGGCGGTCACTCCTCGAACAGGGTCTCCTGCTCGCCCGCCGCCTGGGCCCGGACCCGCTTGTTCCGGGCGCCGATCACCACGGCCGCCACCGCCGCCGTCACGCCGAGCGCGGCCGGCACCATCCAGTCGCGGTTCAGGACGTGGCCCAGGGCGTGGTCGAGGGAGAGGCGGCCCGGTCCGGTGACGGCGAGGCCGGCCCCGACCAGGCCCAGGCTCACCGGGTGCTCGCAGCCGCCCTCCTGGGCGAAGAAGCCGTTGGGCACGTGGACGGCCGCCGCGCCCGCCATCGCCCCGGCCGCCGCCGCACCCGCCGCCGGGGTCGCGAGGCCGAGCGCCAGCAGGACGCCGCTGCCCGTCTCCGCCAGGCCCGAGGCCGTGGCGCTGGCCTTGCCGGGCACGTAGCCGACGGACTCCATGAACCGGCCGGTGCCCTCCAGGCCGTGGCCGCCGAACCAGCCGAACAGCTTCTGCGTGCCGTGAGCTGCCAGCACCCCGCCGGTGCCCAGCCGGAGCAGCAGCAAACCCAGATCACGTCGGTCGTAACAGCTCACGGTGACTCCCATGCAGACTGGCGAGCGGATGTCCTCCCGCGTTCAGCCTGGCACCCCCGACACCGTCCGGCCCCCGCTGGCTGTCGTTCGGGTGGCGGGCCCGCGGAAGCGGTGTGAGCCTGACGCCATGACGATTCAGCCGACCCGGCTCAGCGATCCGGCCGTCAGGGCCTTCGTGCACGCCGTCAACTCCCGTGACCTGGAGGGCTTCATGTCGCTCCTGGCGCCCGGCGCGACCATGTGCGACGACGGCTTCGAGCGTGACCTCGCCGAGTGGACGGACCGGGAGATCTTCTCCTCCCACGGGCACCTGGAGGTCGACAACGAGTCGGACGGCGGCCGCACCGTCCTCGCCCGCTACCGCAACGACACCTGGGGCGAGATGCGCACCAAGTGGGTCTTCACGGTCCAGGACGACGGGCGGATCTCGCGGTTCGAGACCGGGCAGGCCTGAACAGGCGCCCACGCGCCGGGAATCGGCGCTGACCCACCGGAGTTCTGCTCCGGTGGCCCGTTCCCCGCCCCGCGGCCCTCCCGCGCGCCGGACCCCCGCCCGGCGCGGTGTACGGTCCCCGGGTGCGTGAAAGTTCCCGGCTCAGCCGGCGTGCCGTCCTCGGGCTGACGGCCGCCGCCCTCCCCCTTTCCACGGCCACGGGGGCCGCCGCCGCGACCACGGTCGTCGGCGGCGAGCGGCTGGCCCGTCCCGGCGTCCAGGTGAGCGGTGCCGCCGGACTGCCCGGAAAGCTCACCGCCCGCTCGTGGCTGGTCGCCGACCTCGACAGCGGGGAGGTCCTCGCCTCGTTCGGCGCACACCGGCGCCTCCCGCCCGCGTCCACCCTGAAGATGCTGTTCGCGGACACCGTGCTGAAGCGGCTGGACCCCGCCGAGCGCTACCGGGTCACCGACGCCGACCTCGCCGACGTCCCGGCCGGCTCCAGCCTCGTCGGTGTCAAGCCCGGCATCACCTACACCGTCGAGCAGTTGTGGCAGGGCGTGTTCCTGCGCTCCGGCAACGACGCCGTGCACGTGCTCTCCCACCTGAACGGCGGCATCGCCCGGACGGTGGCCGAGATGCAGGCCAGGGCCGCGGACCTCCAGGCCATGGACACCCATGTGGTCAGCCCCGACGGCTTCGACCACAAGGGCCAGCTCTCCTCGGCGTACGACCTCACGCTCTTCGCCCGCCACGGCCTGAAGGACGCCGCGTTCCGCCGTTACTGCGGCACCCGGACCGCCGACTTCCCGGCGGGCGGCAGGAAGACCTTCCAGATCCAGAACACCGACCGCCTGCTGACCGGGGCGTGGGGCCTCAAGACGTACGACGGGCTGATCGGGGTCAAGAACGGCTACACCAGCCACGCCGGCAACACCTTCACCGGTGCCGCCACCCGCGGTGGGCGCACCCTGCTGGTCACCGTGATGCACCCCAAGGCCGGCGGCAACGCCGTCTACGAGGAGACCGCCGCGCTGCTCGACTGGGGCTTCGGGCACGGGCGTTCGGCGCAGGCGGTGGGTCTGCTGGTCGCACCGCTCAGCGAGGGCGGGGTGAAGGCGAGCCCACCGCCCGCGCGGAAGCCGGCACGGGCGGCGGCCGGCGCGCCCGGTACGGGGTCCGGGGGCGGCTCGGGGTGGGGGCTGGCGGCGGGCTCGGCCGGGGCGGCCGCCCTGCTGGGCGCCGGAGCCTGGGTCCTGCGCCGACACCGGACACGGGCGGTGGTGAACGGCGCGGGCGCCGCGGACGGCGGGGGCGGTGAGGTCCGCAAGGGCGCCGCGGGCGGGCCGGAAGGCCGCCACCGGAGCTGAGCGGTGTGTGCGGCGGTCGTTCCACCCACCGGCGTGTGCCCCGCGGCCGGCCGCGAGGCACGCCCCTGACTCCGGTCCGGTGGAACGACCGCCGCCTCCCCCCTCGGAGTGGCCGCGGAACGTCGGTGCGCCAACTGTGAAGCTCTGGTGAAGGAGAGTTCAGCACACGGGCGCGACCGGCCGCAATAGCGCGGACGTTCAAACTCCGGTTCCGTCGGACGGGGAGAAGGCGGGCGCCGCCGGGCTCGGCCCGCGGGCAGGCGCCGCCGGGCTCAGCCCCGCCCGATGTACGGCATCCCCGTCGCCAGCACCGTCGCGAACTGCACGTTCGCCTCCAGCGGCAGTTCCGCCATGTGCCGCACCGTGCGCGCCACGTCGGCCACGTCCATCACCGGTTCCGGGGCCACCTCGCCGTTCGCCTGGAGCGCGCCGGTCCGCATCCGGGCCGTCATGTCGGTCGCCGCGTTGCCGATGTCGATTTGCCCGACCGCGATGCGGTACGGCCGCCCGTCCAGCGACAGCGACTTGGTGAGCCCGGTCAGCGCGTGCTTCGTCGCGGTGTAGGCGACCGAGTGCGGGCGGGGCGTGTGGGCCGAGACGGAACCGTTGTTGATGATCCGGCCGCCCTGCGGATCCTGCTCCTTCATCCGCCGGTAGGCCGCCTGCGCGCACAGGAACGCGCCGTTGAGGTTGGTGTCCACCACGTGCCGCCAGGCGTCGTACGGCAGGTCCTCGACCGGGACCCCGCCGGGCCCGAAGATCCCCGCGTTGTTGAACAGCAGGTCCACCCGTCCGAACCGCTCCACCACCGCCGCGAACAGCGCGTCCACGTCCTCGGGTCGGGACACGTCGGTGCGCACGGCGAGCGCGGTGCCCTCCGGCGCCGTCGCCGCCGTCTCCTCCAGCGTCCCGGCGCGCCGGCCGGCGAGCGCCACCGACCAGCCGTGGCGCGACAGCTCCACGGCGACGGCCCGTCCGATGCCGGAGCCCGCCCCGGTCACCACCGCGATCTTCGACTGCCTGCCGGTCATGGCTCCGCAGCCTAGGCGGCGGGTCCGCCATACGGGATCAGGTGTCCGCCATACGGTTGTCCGGAGACGTCGGCCACCTCTTTCCCCGGATACCGCGCCCCGGCCTCCCCCGGATACCGCACCCCGGTCCGCTCCCGCACCGCGTCCAGCGTCCGCATCACCGCGAGCGTGCCCTCCAGCGGCACCAGCGGCGACTCCTTCTCACCTGCCCGCAGCGCCCGCATGACCTCCCTCGCCTCGTGCCGCATGCTGCTGCGCGGCCCGTCGGCCGGGTCCGCGGCGAACTCCTCGGGGTCACGGCCCTCGCGGTGCAGTACGAACCGGTCCGGGTGGAAGAAGCCGGACGGGACGTCGATCCGGCCGCGCGAGCCGGTGACCGAGGCGGTGGCCGCCGTAGCGCCGTCGATGGAGCAGTGCAGCGAGGCCAGCGCGCCGCTGTCCCAGGACAGCACGGCCCCCGTCTGCAGGTCGACGCCCTCCGGTGACAGCACCGCGCTCGCGGCGACCCCGTCCGGCTCACCCAGCAGCAACTGAGCGAAGGACACCGGGTACACGCCCAGGTCCAGCAGCGCCCCACCGCCGAGCGCCGGATCCCGCAGCCGGTGGTCCGCGGCGAAGGGCCCGGCCAGCCCGAAGTCCGCCTGCACCGTGCGCACCTCGCCGATCGCCCCGTCGTCCACCAGCGCCTTCAGCCGCCGCACCAGCGGATTGCAGTACATCCACATCGCCTCCATCAGGAAGCGGTCGTGCTCCCGTGCCAGCGCGACGAGTTCCTCCGCCTCGCGCAGGTTCAGCGTGAACGGCTTCTCGCACAGCACGTTCCGCCCCGCCGCCAGGCACAGCCCGGCCGCCGCCCGGTGCGCGGTGTGCGGAGTGGCGACGTACACGACGTCGACGTCCTCGTCCGCCGCCAGCGACTCCCAGTCGCCGTACGCCCGCGCCACCCCGAACCGGTCGGCGAACGCCCGCGCCGACTCGGGCCGGCGCGACGCCACCGCCACGATCTTGGCCGCACGGCCGTCGTCCGACGCGGCCACCAGGTCCGCCGCGAACGCCGCCGCGATCCCGCCCGTCGCCAGGATCCCCCACCGCACGCCCCGCTCCGCCATGCCCGCCCCACCCTCGCTCATGTGTGCCTCGGCAGTGTGTACGAGCTGAGAGCATAGGTGCCGGTCCAGTACGAGAGGGAGGGACACATGCCCGAGCACGCGGCGGCACAGACACCCGGAACGGAGCACGCGTCCACCGCGCAGAGCCCACCCGCCGACCGCCGGACCGGCCTGCTCGTCACCCTCGTCCTCGGCGGCCTCACCGCCACACCTCCGCTCGCCATGGACATGTACCTCCCGTCCCTGCCGGAGGTCACCCGCTCCCTGCACGCCCCCGCCGCCACCGTCCAGCTCACCCTCACCGCCTGCCTGGCCGGCATGGCGCTCGGCCAGCTGATCGTGGGTCCGATGAGCGACCGCTGGGGCCGCCGCCGCCCGCTCCTGGCCGGCCTCGCCGTCTACGTCCTCGCCACCGTCCTGTGCGCCTTCGCCCCGAACGTCGAGACCCTGGTCGCCTTCCGGCTGGCCCAGGGCCTCGCGGGCGCGGCCGGCATCGTCATCGCACGAGCCGTCGTACGCGACCTGTACGACGGTGTGGACATGGCCCGCTTCTTCTCCACCCTGATGCTGATCTCCGGGGTCGCCCCGATCGTGGCGCCGCTGATCGGCGGGCAGATCCTCCGGGTGACGGACTGGCGGGGCGTGTTCGCCGTCCTCACCCTCGTGGGCGTCCTGCTCGCCGCCGTCGTCTGGCGGCGGCTGCCCGAGACGCTGCCGCCCGCCGACCGCCACGGCGGCGGCACCGGCCAGGCCCTGCGCGCGATGCGCGGCCTCCTCGCCGACCTGCCCTTCACCGGCTACACGCTGGCCGGCGGCTTCGCCTTCGCCGCGCTGTTCGCCTACATATCCGCCTCGCCGTTCGTCATCCAGGAGATCTACGGCGCCTCCCCGCAGACCTTCAGCCTGCTGTTCGGCGTCAACTCGGTCGGTCTGATGATCGCGGGCCAGATCAACGGCAAGGTGCTGGTGGGCCGGGTCAGCCTGGACAAGGTCCTCGCGACCGGCCTCGCGGTCATCGTCATCGCCGCCACCGCCCTGCTCCTCATGGCCGCGGGCACCTTCGGCGAGGTCGGCCTGGCACCCGTCTCCGCCGCCCTGTTCGTCCTCATGTCGGCGATGGGCATCACCCTGCCCAACGCCCAGTCCCTCGCCCTGCTGCGCACCCGGCACGCCGCCGGCTCCGCCTCCGCGCTGCTCGGCACCACCTCCTTCCTCGTCGGCGCGATCGCCTCCCCGCTCGTCGGCGTCGCCGGGGAACACACCGCCGTCCCCATGGCGGTCGTCCAACTGGCGGGCGCACTGGTCGCCGCGGCCTGCTTCGTGGGAATGTGCCGTCCCTGGAACACCCGTACGGGGCCGAAGGGAGAGGACAACTGAGCGCACCGAGACTGCGTACCGGCACACCCGAGCGAGCCGGGCTCGACCCCACGGAGCTCGAGCGTCTGACCGACGACGTGCACGCCCTCACCACCGGCGTCCGCCCCTGGGCGGCCGGTGCCGTCGTGCTGGCCGGACGCGGACCCGTGGTCGCGGTGGCCGAGGCCGCGGGCTGGGCGGTGCGCTACTGCGCCTACGACCCGAAGACCGACAACGCTGTCGCGCTGCCGCCCGACTCCCGGGTCCCGGCCACCGTCGACACCCCCTTCGACCTGGCCTCCCTCACCAAGCTGTTCACCTCCGTCGCCGCGGTGCAGCAGATCGAACGCGGCACCCTCGGCATGGACGCCCGGGTCGGCGCCTACCTGCCCGAGTTCACCGGAGCCGCCGCCTACGGCATCACCGTGCGTCAGCTGCTCACCCACACCTCCGGGCTGCGCCCCGAACTCCCGCTGTACGACTGCCCGGACGAGCGCGCCCGCCTCGCACTCCTGCGGAACACCGCCCCGACGGCGGAACCGGGCACCTACCGGTACTCCGACCTGAACATGCTGCTGCTCCAGTTCGTCCTGGAGCGCATCACCGGCCGCACCCTCGACGTCCTCGTCCACGAGGGCATCACCCGCCCGCTCGGCATGACCGCCACCGCCTTCGGTCCCTGCCCCGGCGCCGCGGCCACCGAGGACCAGCGGCGGCCCTGGGCCAAGGCCGACCGGGGCATGCTGCGCGGTGTGGTCCACGACGAGAACGCCTGGGCGCTCGGCGGGGTCGCCGGCCACGCGGGCCTCTTCTCCACCGCGCCCGACCTGGCCGTCTTCTGCCGCGCCCTGCTCGCCGGCGGCTCCTACGGCCCCGCGCGCATCCTCGGGCCCGACTTCGTGGAGCTGCTGTTCACCCCGCCCGGGCTGGGATTCGCCCTGGACGAGCCGTGGTTCATGGGCGAGATGGCGGGCCACGGCGCGGCGGGCCACACCGGCTTCACCGGCACGTCCCTGGTCCTGGACCCGGCGACGGACACGTTCCTCGTACTGCTGGCGAACACGGTCCACCCGCGACGGCGTCCGGCGGACAGCGGCCCGAGAGCGGCACTGGCGACGCGACTGGCACGCGCGGTGATCTGACCCCACGCCCACCCCGCACGGCCTCGCCGGCCGGCCCGTCCGCCTGCCTCGCACCGCCCCCCGGCCCTCGCCCAGGCCCGACCCCGCCGGCTCGGCACCGGCCCGGCCTCGCCGCTGCCTTCGCCCACGGGCCCGGCCCGCCGCCCACGGCACCGGCCCGGCCCGGCCTCGCCCCTGCCCGGCCGGCTGGCCTCGACATGGACCCGGCACGGCCTGGCCCACCGGCCCGGCACGGCCGCCGTCGTCCACCGACCTGGCAGGCCCGCCTCGCCCCTGCCCGGCCGGCTGGCCTCGACATGGACCCGGCACGGCCTGGCCCACCGGCCCGGCACGGCCGCCGTCGCCCACCAACCCGGCCTGCCGGCCTCGGCTCCGGCTTGGCCACTGGCTCAGCACCGGCCTGACTCCTGCCGGCTCGGCACCGGCCCGGCTTCGCCGCTGCCTTCGCCCACGGGCCCGGCCCGCCGCCCACGGCACCGGCCCGCCACGGCCTCGCCCTTGCCCGGCCGGCTGGCCTCGACATGGACCCGGCACGGCCTGGCCCACCGGCCCGGCACGGCCGCCGTCGCCCACCAACCCGACCTGCCGGCCTCGGCACCGGCCCCCGCACCGGTCCGCCCCGCCGGCTCGGCACCGGCCCGGCCTCGCCGCTGCCTTCGCGCACCGGCCCGGCCTGCCGGCCTCGACACCGGCTGGCACGGTCCCGCACCGTTCCTCGCCCGCCGCCCGCCGCCCGCCGCCCGCCGCCCGCCGCCCGCCGCCCGCCGCCCGCCGCCCGCCGCTCGCCGCCCGCCGCCCGCCGCCCGCCGCCCGCCGCCCGCCGCCTACGGCACCGGCACGGCAGGGCCTCGCGCACCAGCCCGGCCTGCCGGCCGCGACACCGGCCTGGCAGGGCTTCGCCCCTGCCCTCGCCGACGACCCGCGCCCACCGCGCACGCCTCCTGCCCGCGCCCACAATCCGGGCCCCCCGCCCGCGCCCACGATCCGGGCCCACCGCGCACGCCCCCCGCCCGTGCCCACTCTCACGCCCTCGCCCTCCCGCCCCACCCTCACTCCCACCGCCCTCCCGCCCCACCCTCACCCCCGGCCTCGTACAATCGGCAGGTGAACCACCCCGTATCCCCGTCCCCGGCCGAGACTCTGCGTGAGGCTCTCGGTGGGCTGCTGGCCGGGTTGCCGCCCTCGCGGGTCGCCGGAGCCGTGGAACGGCTGATCGCCAGTTACCGCGGAGACACCCCCACCCACGCACCGATCCTCCGCGAGCGCGCCGACGTCGCTGCGTACGCCGCCTACCGGATGCCGGCCACCTTCGAGGCGGTCCGCTCGGCGCTGGCGGCGTTCGCCGACGCCGTGCCCGGCTGGGTGCCCGCCGGGCACGTGGACGTCGGCGGCGGCACCGGCGCCGCGACCTGGGCGGTCACCGCCACCTGGGACGGCACCCGCCCGGTGACCGTGCTGGACTGGGCGGAGCCCGCGCTCGCCCTCGGCCGGGAGCTGGCCGCCGCGAACCCGGCACTGGGGGACGCCCGCTGGCAGCGCGCCCGGATCGGCGCCGACCTCGCCCTGGACGACACCGACCTGGTCACGGTGTCGTACGTCCTGAACGAACTCGCCGCGGCCGACCGGGCCGCCCTCGTCGACGCCGCCGCGCGCGCCGCGCAGGCCGTCGTGATCGTCGAGGCGGGCACCCCGGCCGGCTACGAGCGGGTCATCGAGGCCCGCGACCGGCTCATCGGGGCAGGTTTCCGCGTCGCCGCGCCGTGCCCGCACAGCGCGGCCTGCCCGATCGCGCCCGGCACCGACTGGTGCCACTTCTCCGCCCGGGTCGGCCGTTCCTCCCTGCACCGCCAGGTGAAGGGCGGCTCGCTGGCGTACGAGGACGAGAAGTTCGCCTACGTCGCCGCCACCCGGCTGCCCGCCGGACCGGCCCCCGCCCGCGTGGTCCGGCGCCCGCAGATCCGCAAGGGCCAGGTGCTGCTCGACCTGTGCGAGGCCGACGAGCGGCTGCGCCGTACGACGGTGACCAAACGCCACGGCGACCTGTACCGGGCGGCCCGGGACGCCGACTGGGGCGATGCGTGGCCGCCGGACGGCCACGGCTCCGTGTCGTAGTACGCCGCCGCCCCTTGTTACTTTCGGTCCCATGGTCGACAAGTCCGCCCCCGACGCCGCCCGCCGCAGCGAGAAGTCCCGCCGGGCGATCCATGCCGCCGCCCTCGCCCTGGTGGGGGAGGTCGGCTATCCGAGGACCACCGTCGAGGCGATCGCGGCCCGCGCAGGCGTCGGCAAGCAGACCATCTACCGGTGGTGGCCGTCCAAGGCCGACGTCCTGCTGGAGGCGTTCCTGGACCTCACCGGGCAGGCGGCCCACGAGGCGGGGCAGCAGTCGTACGCGATCCCCGACACCGGTGACCTGGCAGCCGACCTCAGGGCGGTGCTCCGGGCCACGGTGGACGAGCTGCTCGACCCGCGCTTCGAGGCGCCGTCGCGCGCACTGGCCGCGGAGGGCCTGGTCAACGAGGAGCTCGGCCGCCGGTTCGTGACGAAGCTCCTCGAACCCCAGCTCCAGCTGTACGCGGACCGGCTGCGCTCGGCGCGGGACGCCGGGGCGGTGCGGCCCGACATCGATCCGCGGATCGCCCTGGAGCTGTTCGTCTCGCCGCTGGCGCAGCGCTGGCTCCAGCGGACCGGGCCGCTCTCGTACGCGTACACGGACACGCTGGTCGAGTACGCGCTGCACGGCATCGCAGCCCGCTGAGCCCCGGCGCCGGCCCCGGCCGGGCCGGTGTTCCGGGAGCTGTGAGGGTTGTCTCGCCCGGTTGGGGCGGAACCGTCCCCCGGGCCCCCGGGGCGGAGGGAAGATAGGGCGATAAGGCATGCTGTCCGCACACAGCGAGGCGAGGGGACAGATGAGCGCGACGTTCGGCGGCCGGACCGGTCTCCAGGGCAAACTCTCCCGGTGGCTGCCGGGGCGCCGCCCGAAGCGAGCCGCGTCCGGTGACGACGGCCGGGAGGCCCTGCTGCTCGCCGCCGCCGGGGCGGGCCTGCCGCTGGCCCCGGCCGCGCACCCCGCCCCCGGATACCGCTGTTCCTGCGACCGCGTCGGCTGTCCCACCCCGGCCCGGCACCCGGTGTCGTTCGCCTGGCAGACCCAGTCCACCACCGAGCGCGGCCAGATCGAGCGCTGGGCCCGGCACCAGCCGCAGGCCAACTTCATCACCGCCACCGGCATGGTGCACGACGTCCTCGACGTGCCGCTGGAGGCCGGCCGCGAGGCCATGGAGCGGCTGCTCGGTGCCGGCGTCGAGGTCGGCCCGGTCGCCGAGAGCGACGACGGCCGCATGCTGTTCTTCACGCTCACCCGCGGCACCCCCGAGGACGAGGACGAGTGGTGGCCCTGCGAGCTGGACTGCCATCCCGAGACCATGGACGAGCACCCGGGCCTGCGCTGGCACTGCCGTGGCTCCTACGTCCTCGTGCCGCCCGCCCGGCTTCCCGGTGACGACCGCCGGGTGCGCTGGGTACGGGGCCCGGAGCAGCCGCTGCCCGACCCGCTGACCCTGCTGGAGGCGCTCACCGACGCGTGCGCCCGGTACGCGGCCGAGGAGCCCGCCCACCCGGCCGCGGCCTGGCCCCCGCGCCACTGACACCGCCGGCCGCGTCCGGCGCCGGCCTCACGAACCCTGTCCGGCCGTCAGGCCCTGGACGCGTCCCAGGATCCGTACCGGGCCGCGGGCGGGCGGGTCCAGCGCGGCCTCGTCGGCCATCGACTCCAGCGTCAGGGACTGTTTCACGTCGCCCTTGACGAGGGCCCGGACGTCCTTGTTGGGGATCGGCACGGTCGCGCCCGGGTAGGCGGTCTGCTTCTCGAAGTGGTGCGTGGTGAAGAACACCAGCGCCCCGCCGTCCGCCGTGCGCAGCGCGAGCGGCGCGTAGTCGCCGTGGGTGAGCGGCTCGTCGATGAACTGGCGGACCAGGCCGGGTTTCTCGGCCGCCTTCTTGCGGTCCGCGCGCAGCACGCTGGTGTCGCGGCCGTCCGCGAACGCCTTGCCGCCGTTCTTGAGGTAGGAGGTGTACGACGTGCTCAACGCGTCCGGCCGGACGGCAAGTTCGGTGGAATCGGCCGGTACGGCCTCGGCCCAGCCGTCCTTGTCCGTCCGGAACTTCGGCACGGCACCGGGCGCCATGAGCGTCAGGTACGCCACCTGCCACCGCTCGCCCTGGCCGTGGCGGGTGAACACCAGCACCCAGCGGACGTCACCGCCCTTGTTGCTCCTGGCGTCGGCGACGAACCAGCGCGGCCAGCCGGCCTTCTTCGGGATCGTGTACGTGACGTCCGTCAGCGCCAGCGGGGCGTGACGGACGTTCCCGGTGGGGCTGTTGGTGTGCCCGGCCTTCAGCCGGGCGGAGTCGATGTCGGCGACGGCGCCGGTGACGTAGGGCGCGTCCAGGGAGCTGTCGTAGGCCTTGTCGGCCTTGTTGTACGCGTCGGTGAACGCGGTCAGCGCCCTGGCGGCCTCGGCGCGGGTGGCGGCCGGGAGCACCACGCGTTCCCCGTGCACCACCACACAGCCGCTCGCCGTCACCGACATAGCGGTCAGCGAGGCCGCTATGAGTGCGTTCCGGTCACGCCTGCGAAGCCGTCGACGGCTGCGTTCCCTGGTCATCCGGCTGCTTCACCTTCCCCTTTCCGGAGGCGAACCCTACCGGGGAGAGGAACAGTGCGAGCACCGGGACCAGGTACAGCGCCCACACCGTGACCTGGACGACGGTCGGGTCCGGCTGGAAGTTGAACACGCCCTTCAGCAGGGTGCCGTACCAGCTGTCCGGCGGGATGGTGCCGCTGATGTCGAAGGCCAGGTGGGTCAGGCCCGGGACCCAGTCGGCCTCCTGGAGGTCGTGGAAGCCGTACGCCAGCACGCCCGCCGCGACGACGACGAGCATGCCGCCGGTCCAGGTGAAGAACTTCGCCAGGTTGATCTTCAGGGCGCCGCGGTAGAACAGCCAGCCGAGGAGGACGGCCGTGGCGAGGCCGAGGGCGACGCCGGCCAGCGGGCGCGGGGTGCCGTCGGAGGCCGCGTGCACCGACGCCCACACGAACAGCGCGGTCTCCAGGCCCTCCCGGCCGACCGCGAGGAACGCGGTGGCGACGAGCGCGCCCGTGCCGAGGGCGAGGGCCGCGTCCAGCTTGCCGTGCAGCTCCGACCTGAGGTGCCGGGCGGTGCGCCGCATCCAGAACACCATCCAGGTCACCAGGCCCACGGCGACGATCGACAGGGAGCCGCCGAGCGCCTCCTGCGCCTGGAAGGTCAGCTCCTGGGAGCCGAACTCCAGGGCGCAGCCGAAGCCCATGGCGATGGCGATCGCGATGCCGATACCGATCCAGATGGGCTTCAGGGCGTCCCTGCGGCCGGTCTTGACCAGGTAGGCGATCAGGATGCAGACGACGAGCGACGCCTCCAGTCCCTCGCGCAGGCCGATCAGGTAGTTGGAGAACACGGGCTACGCCTCCTTCGAGAACAGCGTGCGGCCCCACCAGTCGCCGGAGTCCCGGACGCCGGGGGGCACCGCGAAGACCGCCGAACCCACGTGCTGGATGTACTCGTTGAGCGCGTCGTGCGCCGACAGCTTGCGCTGGAGCGGGATGAAGCCCTTGCGTACGTCCCGCTGGTAGGCCAGGAAGAACAGGCCCGCGTCGAGCCGGCCGAGGCCGTCGGTGCCGTCGGTGAAGGAGTAGCCCCGGCGCAGGATGGTGGCCCCGTTGTTGGAGTCGGGGTGGGCGAGCCGCACGTGCGCGTCCGGTTTCATCGCCTTCAGGAACGGCTCGTCGTGCTCGTGGGCCTTGCCGACGGGGGCGCCCTCGCGCTTGTCCCGGCCGAACACGTCCTCCTGCTCCTGCAGGGAGGTGCGGTCCCAGGTCTCGATGTTCATGCGGATGCGCCGGGCGACCAGGTAGGAGCCGCCGGTCATCCAGTCCGTCCGCGCGTCGCCGTCGCCGTCGCCGACCCACACGAACTTCTTCAGCCGGTCGGTCTCGGTGCCCGCGATGTTGCGGGTGCCGTCCTTGAAGCCCATCAGGTTGCGGGGGGTCTGCGCGCCCGGGGTGGTCGAGGAGGTCTTGCCGAAGCCCAGCTGCGACCAGCGGATGGCGACCTTGCCGAAGCCGATGCGGGCGAGGTTGCGGATCGCGTGCACGGCGACCTGCGGGTCGTCGGCGCAGGCCTGGACGCACAGGTCGCCGCCGGTGCGGGACCTGTCCAGGTTGTCGCCGGGGAACGCGGGCAGGTCGACCAGGGCCTCGGGCCGCCTGTCCTTCAGACCGAACCGGTCGAAGAGGGAGGGCCCGAACCCGATGGTCAGTGTCAGCCGGGACGGCTTGAGCCCGAGTGCCTCGCCGGTGTCGTCCGGCGGGGCCTCGGCGAGCCCGCCGTAGGCGCCCTCGCCGACCGCGCTGCCCGCGGTCATCCGCCGGGCCGCCGCCGTCCAGTCCTTCAGCATCTGCACGAACGCGTCGCGGTCGTCGGTCTTCACGTCGAACGCGGCGAAGTGCAGCCGGTCCTGCACCGGTGTGGCGATGCCGGCCTGGTGGGCGCCGTGGAACTCCACCGCGCCGCCGGTCTCGGCGGCCACCGGGTCCACGTCGTCGCCCGCCCTGGTCATCGCCACCGTGCCGCCGGCCGCCGCGGCCCCGAGCGCGAGCCCGGCCCCGCCCCAGCCGATCAGCGCGCGACGGGACGGAGTGCTTCCCTGGGTCTCGGTCATCGCCCTGCCCCCTCTGCTTACTTCACGACCGCGGCGGCGAGCTTGGACAGCGGCTCGGCGAGCGCGTTGACCGCGTCCGACAGCTCCTTGCGGCGGTCCTTGCCGACCTTGTCGTAGGAGATGAAGTCGTACCCCGCCTTGTCGGCCGGATCTGCGCGGTAGGTGTCCAGCAGTGCGTCCAGGGTCGTGAACTGCTTGTCCAGTTCCCGGGTCAGCGCCGGGTCGTTGTGCGCGGCGACGGGCTTCAGGAGCTCGTACGCCTTCTGGGCGCCCTCGACGTTGCCCTTGAAGTCGACGAGGTCGGTGTGCGCGTAGCGGTCCTCCTCGCCGGTGACCTTGCCGGTGGCGACCTCGTCGAGCAGTTCCTTGGCGCCGTTGGCCATGGACGTCGGGGTGATCTCGGCCTTGCCGACCCGGGCCTGCCAGTCCTTGAGGTCCTTCACCAGCTGGTCGGCGAGGGCCTTCTCCTCGGCGCCGATCTTCTTGTCGTGCCAGAGGGCCTTCTCCAGCCGGTGCCAGCCGGTCCACTTCTGGCCGTCCTCCAGGCCGTCCTCGCGGACGTCGACCTTCGGGTCGATGTCACCGAAGGACTCGGCGACCGGCTCGGTGCGCTCCCAGCCGAGGCGGGAGAGGGCGTAGGCCTTCTTCGCGGCGTCCAGGTCGCCGGCCTTGACCGCCTTCGCGAACGTCTCGGTAAGCGGCAGCGTCTCGTCGGCCTGGTCCTGGGCGTACCGGCGGTACTCGGCGACCGCCGTGTCGAGCTTCGGGTTCCGCTTGGCGCTGCCGCCGTCGCCGGTGACGGTGAGCTTCTGCCGGACGCCGTGGCCCTTCATGCCGGGCCGGCAGGCGACCTCGTACGATCCGGCCTTCACCTCGGCGGTGAGCGTGTACCGGGTGCCCGGCCCGATGTTCTCCTTCTCGGAGACGATGCGGTCGTCCGGGAAGAGGATCTCGACCTCGGTCGCCTTGGAGCCCTTGTTCTCGATCTTCAGCGTCACCTGGCCGGCCGGCACGGACTTGGTGGAGGTCTCGCACGTGGAGTCTGCGGCCGTGACCCGGACGGCGTCGCCGTCCTTGGCGTCACTCTTCGCGGTGCAGGCCGAGAGGGCGGTCAGAGCGGCCGCGGTGGCGGCGGCGGTGACGGTCAGTCGGACGGCTCGCATGCAGGCTCCCAGCGGATCTGATTGGTGAGGCTGCCCTAACTTACATGAGGCTTACCTCACTCATAACCGTGCGGGTCGTGATTCAGCTCTCATCGGAAGATCGGCCGGGACGGATGCGGTGATTCAATTCTCCGGTGACTGCATACGACGTACTCCGGGTCTTCTGCGGGCCGTACGGCGGGTACGGCAAGGAACTGGGCGTCGTCCGCGACGGCTCGCGGATGCCGGAGCGCGACGAGCGGCAGGACTTCGCCGCCAAGCTCGGCTTCCGCACGACCGTGTTCGTGGACGATCCCGAGCGCGGAGTGATCGACCTCTACACCCCCGCCCTGCGCCCGTGCTTCGCCGTGCACGCCTGCGTCGGCACGGCCTGGCTGCTCGACGTGCCGGAACTGGTCACGCCCGCCGGAGCCGTCGGGGCCCGGCTGGACGGCGAGTTCAGCTGGATCGAGGCCCGCGCCGAGTGGGCGCCGCCGCACACCCTGCGCCGGTACGCCGGCGCCGCCGAGGTGGACGCGCTCGACGCGTCCGCACCGGCCGGGGCGGGGCTCTACGCCTGGGCCTGGGAGGACGAGGCGGCCGGCCGGGTGCGCGCCAGGGCCTTGCCGGGCGGGGCGGAGCGCGCCGGGGAGGACGAGGCGACGGGCGCCGCCGCGCTGCTGCTCACCGACCGGCTGGGCCGCGCCCTGAACATCGCCCAGGGTGCGGGCTCCCAGATCCTCACCGCCCCGCAGCCGCACGGCTGGACGGAGATCGGCGGCCGGGTGCACCTCGAGCGCTGACACGTGCGCGCGTCCGCGCCCCCCGTACGGGTGGATCCGCGTGGCGTCACGGCAGGGTCAGGATGTCCGCGCCGGTCTCCGTCACCACCAGCGTGTGCTCGAACTGCGCAGTCCGCCTGCGGTCCTTGGTCACGACCGTCCAGCCGTCGTCCCACATGTCGTACTCGTGGGTCCCGAGCGTCAGCATCGGCTCGATCGTGAAGGTCATCCCGGGCCGCATCACCGTCGTCGCGTGCGGGCTGTCGTAGTGCGGGACGATCAGGCCGGAGTGGAACGAGGAGTTGATGCCGTGCCCGGTGAAGTCCCGGACGACGCCGTAGCCGAAGCGCTTGGCGTACGACTCGATGACGCGGCCGATGATGTTGATCTGCCGGCCGGGCCTGACGGCCTTGATGGCACGGTCCAGGGCCTCCCGGGTGCGCTCCACCAGCAGCCGTGACTCCTCGTCCACGTCGCCGACCAGGTAGGTGGCGTTGTTGTCGCCGTGCACCCCGCCGATGTACGCGGTCACGTCCAGGTTGACGATGTCGCCGTCCCTGAGGACCGTCGAGTCCGGGATGCCGTGACAGATGACCTCGTTGACCGAGGTGCACAGCGACTTGGGGAAACCGCGGTAGCCGAGCGTGGACGGGTAGGCGCCGTGGTCGCACATGTACTCGTGGGCGACCTTGTCGAGCCGGTCCGTGGTGACCCCGGGCGCGATGATCTTCGCGGCCTCCGCCATCGCCCGCGCGGCGATCCGGCCGGCGGTCCGCATGGCCTCGACGGTCTCCGGCGTCTGCACCTCCGGCCCCGTGTACGGCGCCGGCGCCGGCTTGCCGACGTACTCGGGGCGGCGGATGTTTCCGGGGACCGGACGGACGGGGGACAGCTCCCCTGGTACGAGCAGCGACTGGCCAGACATACCGGCGAGTCTATCCAGCGGACATGGGGGAACATGACGGTGGCGAGAGGAGCTGTCGATGGCCCTGTTCAAGAAGCGCACCGCCGGCAAGCCGGGCGAGTGGTACTACTGCCTGGAGCACCAGAAGGTCGAGGAGGGCCCGGACTGCCCGGGCAAGGACCGCTTCGGGCCCTACGCCTCCGCCCAGGAGGCCGGGCACGCGATGGAGGCCGCCCGCGAGCGCAACCTCCAGTGGGAGAACGACCCGCGCTGGCACGACACGCCGGCGGGCCCGGACACCCGGGACGACTGACCCGGCCCGTACCCGGCCGGCCAGGCCCGGCCGGGGTCACCAGGGAGCCGGCGGGGGCGCCGTCAGCGCTTCCGCCAGTCTCGACAGACGGTCCCGGAGGTGACGCCGGGCCCGCGGGCAGTCCCCGGCCGGGTTCTCCCCGGCCGCCGCGCTGACCAGGTGCTGCACGCTGTCCAGGTCCAGCTCCGCCCCCTCGGGCACGGCCAGCGTGTCATGCGCCATCGCGGCCAGCTCGCCCCCGCCCGCGCCCAGCGCCAGCACCGTCACCCCGGCCCGCCGGGCGTCGTGCACCCGCTCCAGCAGCGGCGCGGGCTCCTCGGGGGCCACGACCAGCAGGGTGTCGCCGCGCCGCGCCGCCGCGATCCGGCCCGGCCCGACGGCCAGGTGCGCGGGATCGCCGGGGCGCACACGATGCCGTACGAGCGTGGGAGCCAGCTCCGGCGTGCCCGACCACGCGGCCTCGTCCACCAGATGCGCGGCCAGATGCCACGGCTCGTACGCCGGCGTGCCCACCAGCAGCAGGCCGCCCCCGTGCGTCACCACCGACCCGCGCAGCACCCCCGCGAATCTGCGGGTGGCGCCCAGCCACTCGGTTCCGGCGAGCACTTCCCGCAGCAACGCGACCCGTACGGCGTCCATGCGACCGCATCCTGCCGGAAGCGGCCGTTCGTGACGTGGAGTTCACCCGGAATTCGCCCGACCGGGGAAGGGGACGGGCCCGTGTCCGTCAGAAGCGAGGAGCCGTCCATGACCGACGCGACCGTCCCCTTCCGCGCGGGCCACGACGGGTACGCCGCCTTCCGCATCCCGGCCGTGGTCGCCACCGGGGCCGGCACCCTGCTCGCGTTCTGCGAGGGCCGGGCCGACTCCCCGGCCGACCACGGGCACATCGACATCGTGCTGAAGCGGTCCACGGACGGCGGCCGGACCTGGGGGCCGCTCACCGTCGCGGCCGGCAACGGCAGGAACCTGGCAGGCAACCCCGCACCCGTCGTGCTCGACACCGGCCGGATCCTGCTCGTGCACGTCCGCGCCGCGGCCTGGGCCACCGAGGCCGCCATCCTGCGCGGCCAGGTCAAGGACGCCGACGGGCGCCGCGTGTGGGTACGGCACAGCGACGACGACGGCCTCACCTGGTCCGCGCCGACGGAGATCACCGCGCGGGTGAGGAAGCCCGGCTGGCGCTGGTACGCCACCACCCCCGGGCACGCCCTCCAGCTGAGCGGTGGGCGCGTCCTCGTCCCCGCCAACCACACCCTGCCGCCCACCGGCACCGACACCGGCGCCGAGGCCCGGTACAACAGCGGGCACTGCCTGCTCAGCGACGACCGCGGCGCGAGCTGGTACCTCGGCTACGTGGACGAGAACACCGACGGCTACGTCAACGTCAACGAGACCACCGCCGCCGAACTGCCCGACGGCCGTGTCTACCTCAACACCCGCAACGACTCGCCCTCGCCCGGCAACCGCGCCGACGCCCACTCCAGGGACGGCGGCCGGACCCTCGTGAAGCCCTTCCGCCCGCAGGCCGGGCTGAGCGCACCGGTCTGCGAGGCCTCCGTCCTCCAGCTCCGCGACCCCGACCTGCTCCTCTTCTCCGGCCCGGCCGACCCGGCCGCCCGCGCCCTGATGACGATCCGCGCCTCCACCGACGGCGGCACCACCTGGCGCACGGCGTTCACCGTCGACGGGCTGCCCGCTGCCTACTCCGACCTGGTCCGCGTCGACCGGCACACGGTCGGGCTCCTGTACGAGACCGGCGACTTCGGCGCCTACGAGACGATCACCTTCCGCCGGGTGCCCGTGCAGCGGCTGACCTGAGCCGCTGCGGGCCCGGTGGCGGACGTAGAGTCGGGCCATGACCTCTACCGACAGCGCACAGAAGGCCCCCGTCAAGGACCCCTGGGACCTGCCCGACGTCTCCGGGTACGTCGTCGGCGTGCTCGGCGGCACCGGCCCGCAGGGCAAGGGCCTCGCCCACCGGCTCGCCCGGGCCGGCCAGAAGGTGATCATCGGCTCCCGGTCCGCCGAGCGCGCCCGGGCCGCCGCCGCGGAACTCGGCGACGGCGTCGAGGGCGCGGACAACGCCGAGACCGCGCGCCGCAGCGACATCGTGATCGTGGCCGTACCGTGGGACGGCCACGGCGACACGCTCAAGGCCCTGCGCCAGGAACTGGCCGGCAAGCTCGTCGTGGACTGCGTCAACCCGCTCGGCTTCGACAAGAAGGGCGCCTACGCCCTCAAGCCCGAGGAGGGCAGCGCCGCCGAGCAGGCCGCCGCCCTGCTGCCGGACTCCCGGGTCACCGCCGCCTTCCACCACCTCTCGGCCGTCCTGCTCCAGGACCCCGAGGTCGAGCGGATCGACACCGACGTGATGGTGCTCGGCGAGGAGCGCGCCGACGTGGAGATCGTGCAGGCGCTGGCCGGACGCATCCCCGGCATGCGCGGCGTCTTCGCCGGCCGGCTGCGAGGCGCCCACCAGGTCGAGTCGCTCGTCGCGAACCTGATCTCCGTCAACCGCCGGTACAAGGCGCACGCCGGGCTCCGCGTCACCGACGTGTGAGACCGGGCGGGCCATGGGGGACACTGGTCGTCGAAGCAGTGTCCCCCGCAAGGAGCCGAGCCCCATGCCCCTCTTGCCCCCGCCCAGCCCGTCCCGGCGACTCGCCCTCTACACCCTGACCGTCTGCCTCCTCGCCGTGGCCGCCGCTGTCGTCTCGTTCGTCCAGGGCAGCTGGCTGGGCGTCGTCTGGGTGCTGCTGGCGGGTGTGACGTCCAACATGACCTGGTACTACGTGAAGCGCGGCCGGCCCGCCGGGGGCGACGGCACGTCCGTCACGAGCTGAGCGAGCAGATCTCCGGGCTGTCCTCCCAGAAGCGGTAGACCGCCTCGCCGCAGTACTGGGAGAAGCCGTCCACGCCCAGGCCGCGCAGCAAGGTGTCGACCACGTCGAAGAACGCGCCGTTGACCGACGGCAGCCACAGCACCGCGAACACGAACAGCAGCCCGAACGGCGCGAACGGCTCCACCTGCCGCTTGACGCCGTACGACAGCCACGGCTCGATCACGCCGTAGCCGTCCAGGCCCGGCACCGGCAGGAAGTTCAGGATCGCCGCCGTCACCTGGAGCAGCGCCAGGAACGCCAGCGCGTTGCGGAACTGCCCGGGCACGCCGTCCAGGGCGTGCAGCCAGAACGGGGCCGTGCAGACGGCCGCGAACAGCACGTTCGTCAGCGGGCCGGCCGCCGAGATCAGGCTGTGCCGCCAGCGGCCCCGGATCCGGTCCCGCTCGATGAACACCGCGCCGCCCGGCAGACCGATCCCGCCCATGATCACGAAAACCACGGGCAGCACGATGCTCAGCAGCGCGTGCGTGTACTTCAGCGGGTTGAGCGTCAGATAGCCCTTCGCGCCGACCGTGATGTCCCCGCTGTGCAGGGCGGTGCGGGCGTGCGCGTACTCGTGCAGGCACAGGGAGACGATCCAGGCCGCGGTCACGAACAGGAACACCGCTATGCCCGGCTGCGCGGCGAACCCGGTCCAGGTGGCCCAGCCGGTCACCGCCGTCACGGCCAGGATCCCGACGAACACGGGACTGACCCTGCGGTCGCCGTGGCGGGTGGTGACGGTGGTCATGGGCGAACTCCTGGAGTGCGGGGACGGTCGGTCAGGCGACCGTACCGGCCACGGCCCCGCGGGGAAAACGTCTCGCGGTGGCCCTCCGGTTCCTTCAAGGTGGTGCAATGGCGCGCACGAGGGTGTTCTACGAGGATTGGCAGATGGAGTGCTGCGGCACGCCGTTCGCGGTCGGGGACGAGGTCGGCTGGCGGCTCGTCGCGGTCGACCCGCACGACCACGGGGGCGACCGCCGCGGCGCCGAATGGTGGGTGGAGAACCACGGCGGCCCCGACCACGAGACCGTCGGCCGTGTCCACGCCATCGAGCTGGTGCACCAGGAGTACGTGGTCCACACCGATCCGCGCCTCCGCGAACAGCTCGACCGCGCCCTGGATCCGGACGCGGAACCCGGCGAAACGGTCCTGCTGCCGTCTCCCCACCGTATGGAACAGGTACCCGGCGCATGGACCCTGGAGCCCGTGGACGCCTGCCCGAGATGGTTCCGCGGCGAGGAACCCGGTGGCGGGCCGGGCCCCCGACGGGTGCGGCGCACCGTGGGCGCCCTCGTCGTACTGGACGTCACGGGGGTCAGGGACGTCGCCCCCGAGGATCCCGGCGCCACGCCGGACGAACCCGGTGACCGCCGCTGATCGCCGCAGGGAGAATGGACCCGTGCGCTATCGGCTGCTCGGCACCACCCAGGCCGTCCGCCCCGACGGTACGGCCGTCCCGGTCGGCGGGGCGCGGCTGCGTGCCCTGCTGAGCGTGCTCGCGCTCCGGGCCGGCCGGACCGTGCCCGTGGCCGCACTGGTGGACGAGGTCTGGGGTGACGACCCGCCCGCCGACGCCGCCGGCGCGCTCCAGGCACTCGTCGGCCGGCTGCGCAGGGCCCTCGGCGCCGACGCCGTCGCCTCCGCCGACGGCGGCTACCGGCTGACCGCCGCGCCCGACGACATCGACCTCACCCGCTTCGACCGGCTGACCGGGGACGGGCTGCGCGCGCTCGCCGACGGCGACCCGGCCAAGGCCGCCGCCGTCCTCGAAGACGCCCTCGCCCTGTGGCGCGGCCCGGCCCTCGCCGACCTGCCCGACCGCACCGCCGAGGCGGCCCGGTGGGACGCCCGCCGCCTCGACGCCCTGCGCGCCCGGCACACCGCCGCCCTCGCTCTCGGCCGGGCCGAGCAGTCGCTGCCCGAACTGACCGCCCTGTGCGACAACCACCCGCTGGACGAGCCGCTCCAGGCGCTGCGGCTGCGCGCCCTGCGCGACACCGGCCGGCCGGCCCGGGCACTCGCCGCCTACGAGGACGTACGACGGCTCCTCGCGGACCGGCTCGGCTCCGATCCCGGTCCTGAACTGCGTGCCCTGTACGCCGAGTTGCTGGACGAGGAGCCCGTGGACGCGCGGCCCGCGACGGGCCCGGGCAACCTGCCCGCCCGGCTCACCTCCTTCGTCGGCCGGGAAGCCGACCTCGCGGCCCTCGGCGCCGACCTCGGCAGGCACCGCCTGGTCACCCTGCTCGGGCCCGGCGGCGCCGGCAAGACCCGGTTGTCCCAGGAGGCCGCCGCGGCGGTACGGCACACCGTCCGGGACGGGGTCTGGCTCGCCGAACTGGCCCCCGTGGACGACCCGGACGCCGTGCCGCAGGCCGTGCTCACCGCGATCGGCGCCCGCGAGACCGTGCTGCACGGCGCCGGCGTGGAGACCATGCGCGCGGTCACCGACCGGCACGGCGACCCCCTCGAACGGCTCGTGGAGCACTGCGCGCGGCGCCGGATGCTGATCGTCCTGGACAACTGCGAGCACGTCGTCGACGCCGCAGCCCGGCTGGCCGAACGGCTGCTGGCCCGCTGCCCGGAGCTGACCGTCCTCGCCACCAGCCGCGAACCTCTCGGTGTGCCGGGGGAGTTGCTGCGTCCGGTGGAGCCGCTGCCCGAGCCGGTCGCGCTGCGGCTGCTCGCCGAGCGCGGCGCGGCGGCCCGCCCCGGGTTCCGCGTCGGGGACGACCCCGAGGCGTGCGCCGAGATCTGCCGCCGGCTGGACGGGCTGCCCCTCGCCATCGAGCTGGCCGCGGCCCGGCTGCGCATGCTGACCCCTCGTCAGATAGCGGACCGGCTGGACGACCGCTTCCGGCTGCTCACCTCCGGCAGCCGCACCGTGCTGCCCCGCCAGCAGACCCTGCGCGCCGTCGTGGACTGGTCCTGGGAGCTGCTGGACGCGGACGAACGGGACGTGCTGGCCCGGCTGTCGGTCTTCGCCGGCGGCTGCGACCTGGCCGCCGCCGAGGCCGTGTGCGGGCCCGTCGCCCTGGACGCCCTCGGCTCCCTGGTCGACAAGTCCCTCGTGGTGGCCGCCCCGTCACCCGGCGGCGGCATGCGCTACCGGCTGCTGGAGACCGTCGCCGAGTACGCCGCCGAACGGCTCGCCGAGACCGGCCGCCGTACCGCGGCCGGCCGCGCCCATCTGACGTACTACCGCGAACTCGCCCGCACCACCGACCCGTTGCTGCGTGGTCCCGGACAGCGCGCCGCCATCGACCGGCTGGAGCTGGAGTACGAGAACCTGCGCACCGCCCTCCGGTTCGCGGTCGCCCTCGGTGACGAGCAGGAGGGGCTGTGCCTGGTGCTGTCCCTGGTCTGGTTCTGGCAGATGCGCGACCAGCGCATCGAGACCCGCACCTGGTGCCAGGAGGTCATGGCGCTCGGCCCCGACCCGTTCGCCGAACCGGTGCGCCCCGCCGGCCCGGTGTGGCGGCGCTGCACCGAGACCCCGCCCCCGTACACCGGCGAGGACCTCGCCGAGGCCCGGCGCGGTGTCCATCTGGCCCACCTGGCCTGTATGGACACCGAAGTCGACACCTGGCAGACGCCCGAGGCGCAGGCGAAGCTGCGCGCGGTCACCCGGGCCTACGAACCCGGCCTGCCGCAGACCTGCCGGGCCCCCGGCATGCTGTGGTTCTTCGCCGAGCTGCTGACCGGCCGCACGGACCGGCTGCACACCATCATCGACGCCTGCGTGCGGACCTGCCGGGACACCCCGGGCTACGAGTGGGAGCTGGCCGGCGCGCTGCAACTGCGCGCCGGCCTCCTCGCCAACCGCACCGCCTGGGCCGGTGACGCCACCCGCGACGCCGACGAGTCCCTGGAGATCTACCGCCGCCTCGGCGACACCTGGGGCACCACCGAGGCCCTGTCGGCCCGCGGTGAGGCTTTGGAACGCAAGGGCGCCTACCAGGAGGCCGCCGCCGACTACCGGGCGGCCATCGAGCACGCCGAACGCCTCGGTGCCCGCGCCCAGATGGCCGTGCTCCGCGCCCGGCTCGGCGGCGTGCTCCTGGAGTCGGGTGACACCGGACGCGGCGAGCGGCTCCTCCGGGAGGTCATCGACAGCCAGGACGGCACCCTGCACGAGGCGATGCCCGCCGCCCGGCTGTACCTCGCCGCCTGGCTCAGCCTGACCGACCGCACCGCCGAGGCGCGCGAACAGCTGCGGCTGCTGCGCGAGGAGCTGCCGGTCGCGCACTTCGTCGTGTTCGACGCCATGATCGTCTGCCAGCACGCCTGGCTGGACGCCCTGGACGGGCGCACCGAGGAGGCCCTCACCCGGGCCCGCAGGGCATTGCGCCTCGCCGCCGACCCGCTGTCCCTGGCCATCGCCCCGCACCTGATCTCCCTGTGCCTGGCCGTCTCCGCGATGGCCCTCACGGGCGAGGGCGCCGAGGGCGGCAGCCGCGCCGCGGACGCCGCCCGCTGTCTGGCCGCCGCCCGGGCGCTGCTGCCGCCCGGCCATGTCAGCTCCCGCGTGGAGCAGCGGGCGTACGACATCACCGAGGCCCGCGTCCGCGAGGTGCTCGGCCCCGGATACCCGGCCGCGTACGCCGAGGGCGGTGGCCTCTCCCTCGTGGAGGCCACCGCCCTGGTGTGAGCGCCGGTGAACGTCAGGCTTTCGTACGGAACTTGTGGATCGCGACCGGCGCCATGACCGCGGTGAGGCCCACCGACCAGATCAGCGTCACCCACAGATGGTGGGCGACCGGGCCGCCCTCCATCAGTCCGCGGGCGGTGTCGGCCAGCGCGGAGAGCGGGTTGTAGTCGGTGAACGACTGGAGCCAGCCCGGCATGGAGGCGGTCGGCGCGAAGATCGACGAGCCGAACTGCAACGGCATCAGTACCAGGAAGCCCATGGCCTGCACGGACTGCGCGCTCTTCATCATCACGCCGAGCGTGAGGAACACCCACATCAGCGCCGAGCCGAACAGCGCGGACAGCGCCACGGAGGCCAGCAGGCCGCTCCAGTGCTTGATGTCGTAGCCCACCAGGACGGCGACCACCATCAGCACGGCCGTCGCGAACAGCATCCGCATCAGCTCCACCGCGATCTTCGCGAAGAGCACGGAGCCGCGGCCGATGGGCAGTGAGCGGAAGCGGTCCATGACCCCGGAGTTGAAGTCCTGGTTGAAGCCGGTGCCCACGCCCTGAGCCATGTTCATGCCCATCATGGCCATGAGGCCGGGCACCACGTACTGGACGTACCGGTCCTGGCCGCCCCCCAGGGACTGTCCGATGGAACCGCCGAAGACGTACACGAACAGCAGCGTGAAGACGACCGGGAACAGGATCGCGTCGAACATCGACTCCGGGTCCTGCCGGATCCACAGCAGGTTGCGGCGGATCAGCGCGCCGGTGTGGCGCAGATGGGCGCGGAGCGAGATGGGTGTGTCGGCCGGGTGCGCGGCCGGCGTGAGCGTGGCGGCGCTCATACGGCGGCCTCCTGACGGTCGTCGGCGGGTACGGCGTCCTGCGGAGCACTGGCACGGTGGCCGGTGAGGGACAGGAACACCTCGTCCAGGCTGGGCAGTTCGGTGGTGATGGCGGAGATGGTGATGCCGCGCGCGGTGACGGCGCCGACCACCGCGGTCAGCTGCTCGTCGCTCAGGACAGGCACCAGCAGGGTGCCGGTCTCGCGGTCCACGGTGGTGGTCGCCAGCCCGGTGATGCCCAGCTCGTCCAGCATGACGGCGAGGGGCCGCAACTGCAGCGGGTCCAGCGGGCGGACCCGCAGGGTGCGTCCGCCGACCCTGGCCTTCAGCTCCTCGATGCCGCCGCCCGCGATGACCCGGCCGCGGTCCACGACGGTCAGCTCGGAGGCGAGCTGCTCGGCCTCCTCCATGTACTGGGTGGTGAGCAGCACGGTGACGCCCTCGCCGACCATCGCCTTGACCTCGTCCCACACCTCGTTGCGGGTGCGGGGGTCCAGGCCGGTCGTCGGCTCGTCCAGGTACAGCACGGCCGGGCGGCCGATCATGGAGGCGGCGAGGTCCAGCCGGCGCCGCATACCGCCGGAGTACGTGCTCGCCGGGCGGCGGGCCGCCTCCGTCAGCGAGAACCGCTCCAGCAGCTCGTCGGCGCGGGAGCGGGCGTCCCGGCGGGACAGGTCCAGCAGCCGGCCGATCAGGTACAGGTTCTCCCAGCCGGGGAGCTTCTCGTCCACCGAGGCGTACTGGCCGGTGAGGCCTATGACCCGGCGCAGCTGCCGGGGCTGGCGGACGACGTCGTAACCGGCCACGGTGGCCTGGCCGGCGTCCGGGGTGATCAGGGTGGACAGGATTCGTACGAGGGTGGTCTTGCCGGCGCCGTTCGGCCCGAGCACACCCATCACGGTGCCCTCGCGCACGTCCAGGTCGACACCGTCCAGCGCTCTGGTCTCGCCGTAGTGCTTGACCAGTCCCCGTACGGTCACGGCGTGGGTCACGCCGGCGGGGTCGTCGTCGATGCGTTTCATGGGGACGACAGTGCCAGGGCCCACCGACAAACGGCCGACAGCGCGCCTACAGCGGTCGCCCGGCGTCTGTCGGGGACCTGTAGGCGCTCCGCGGGCCGCTACGACACCTGCTGGATGCGGCCGTTGACGATCTCCCCGCCCGCCACGGTGTAGGTGCCCCGGAACACGCGCACGCTGCCGTCGTTCTGGCTCGCCCGGAGCTCGACGCTCACCGTGCCGTAGCCGTCGTCGGAGGCGGTGACGTCGACGTGCGCCGTGGTGGCGAAGCCCGCCACCCAGTCCGAGTAGGTGCCCGGGAAGAGGTGGGAACCGCCCATGTCCCAGGCCGCCGAGTAGTTCCCGGCGTTGAGGTGGTCGTAGTACGTCAGCACGACCGTGCGCGCGTCCTGGACGCCGGCCGTGGGCTCGGGCGTCCCGGTGTCCGGGGCGCCGCTGTCGTCGGACGGGTAGCTGTCGGCGGGGTAGGTCTCCGCCGTGTTGTTCCCGTCGTCGTAGGGGGACGAGGTGACGTCCGAGCCGTCGTACGTGGGCCCGGGGGAGAACGGAACGGTGGGCAGGCCGCCCGCCGAGGGGGTGTCGGGGCGGCCGGCGACGGCCACCCCGAGCGCCACGCCGCCGGCCGCCAGAACGGCCACCAGGGCCCAGGGCAGCCAGCCCGGCAGCCGCGTGGCGCCCACCCGCAGATACGTGTCCCGGCCGGCGGGCTCGGCGGGCTCCCCGGCGGCGTACGGCGCCCCGCAGTGTGGACAGTCCGGCCGCGCGGCGTCCTCGACCCGCGCGCCGCAGTGAACGCAGAAGTGCATGGCCCCCGTCCTCCGTCTACAGGCCCCGGACGGCTTCTTCGATCGTCACGGCGAGGGAGGCCAGCGCGGTGAACCCGGGCACGGCCTCCACCAGGGCCTTCGCGACCCGCCGGAGCTTTCCCGTACGGGGTTCCGGCGCGGCCAGCTCCTCGCGCGCGTCCTGCGCGAACTCCGCCAGGTCCTCCCGTTCCGGGTGGTCCGAGCGGTGCAGCGCCTCGATGAACCGGGCCAGCAGCTCGCTGATCTCCTGAGGGGTCGGCGCGGGGCCGTCGGCGCCCTCGGCCGCTGCCCGTTCCGTGACCCGGAAGTCGACGCGCGCGTTGCTGCCGCTCGCGACCACCGTGTTCCTGACCTGAGCGTTCCCCGTCGCGATGACGCCGTCGTTGCTGCGTCCGTCCATGCCGGTCCCCGTTCGTCCGTTCGGTGTGCCGTCGCCGTCAGTCCGTGTTGGGCCGCGGGATCCTGCTGAGGATGGTCGAGATACGGGACCTGTCGCCCGAGGCGACCGAGCTGGACTCGACCTTCGCCCCCGCGGTGGCGATGATGCCGTTATTGATGATGGTCTCCTGGCGCTTGATCAGGTCGCCGGCGTCGATGTCGTGTTCCACGGCGAACTCCACCAGGGCGTCCAGGATCCGCCGTTCGACGGTCTTGAGGACCATGCCGGAGTCGACCTTCTGGAAGTACCGCCGGTGGTCCGTGGCGGAGGCGAGCTGCCGCACGCTGTCCCGCGCCCCGTAGTCGAACATCCCCAGCCGGGTGATCTGCCGGTGCTGCTTCTTCAGCCGGCTGCGCAGCCGGAAGTCCGGGAAGAAGCCCATGACCGCGCGCGGCGGCGAGGCGAGCAGCACGAACGGCGTGCTGGCCAGGGTCTGGAACAGCATCGTGAGGAACTCGCGTGGCGACGGGTACGGCATGAGGCTGTCGATGGTCCGGTAGCGGTCCAGCAGCGGGCACAGCACGGTGGGCAGGGCCTCCACGAACAGGTTGGAGTCCGAGCGCACGAGCCGCAGGAACATCGAGGTGACCAGTTCCCCGCCCCAGCCCGAGGAGTGCGTGACGAGGTAGACGCGCGCGGTCTCCTCCGGGGCCCGCTTCAGCGCGTCCAGCCGGTCGGGGCCGATCTGGGCGGCGGGGCGGCCGAGGGGGTCCGGCAGGAAGCGGGTGTCGCCCAGCAGCGCCGTCCCCTCCACGAAGACCCGTTCCTCGAGTTCCAGGCAGGGCAGCGACAGCTCGCCGACCCGCCGGGCGATGTGGGCGTACAGGTCCGCGACGTCGAACTCCCGTGGCCGCACGCCTTCGCGTCCCGAGGCGGTCACGTCGAAGGTCAGCGACCAGGAGTCGAGTTCCTGGCCGTAGCCGGTGAACGGGGAGAAGTCGCTGTAGACGGTGAGGTTGCCGTGCGCGTACTCGTCGATCTGGCGCAGCCGCCGGGCCGCGGACTCGTTGGGCGGCGGGGGTGCCTGCGCCGGGTCGAACCGGTCCGGCCGCAGCCGCTGGAGGCGCTCGCCGTACTGGGTGGAGAACGCGAAGACCAGCGTCGTCAGCCAGGCGAACAGGAGCATCAGGAAGACGGCCAGGCCGCTGTGGAGCACCAGCAGCCCGACGGCCAGGATCAGGAACTCGGCCGCCAGCAGCAGGTCCCTGGCGTGTCGCCGCGCATTGGCCTCGTAGGCGTACCGCAGGACCACGGGTACGTCGCACCCGGGAGCCGGTGCCACACCCAGATGCGGCTCGGCGGCGATGTCCCGGATCAGCGAGTCGGCGTAACTCCGGTCCAGGAAGACGGCCGCGCACATGTACCGGGTCAGGTCCCGGCCGCCGGTCCAGCGGGGGACGGCGAGGCTGCGGGCCGGGCGCGCCGCCGTCACCGGTCCGGCGACGGCCAGCGTGGCCCCGCACCCGCCGCAGAAGGCCGCCTCCGGCGCGGTGGCGGCGGAGCAGTCGGAACAGGTGGTCTGCGGCTGGGCCATCGTCGCTCCCCCGGATGTGAGACGTCCCACACCGCCAAGTGCACCACTCACACGGGGCCGGGGAGTCCCCGGAGTGTTTTCGAGGCCACTCCGTTACCTGGAGTTCGAGGCAAGTCCCTGAACGCACCGGGAAGTTGAGGCCATGGCTTCACGATGCCGGCCGGAAAAAGGGGCAGCCCGCCGACGGGGGACGATCGGCGGGCTGCCGGGTGGTGCCGCAGTGGCCTAGTGGACGGAGTGCTCGTCCAGCGGGAACGTTCCGCCGACGACGTCCTCCGCGAACGCCTTCGCCGCGGTGCTCATGACCTCACGCAGGTCGGCGTACTTCTTCACGAACTTCGGCACCCGGCCGGACGTCAGACCCAGCATGTCGGTCCACACCAGCACCTGCGCGTCCGTCTCCGGGCCGGCCCCGATGCCCACGGTCGGGATGTGCAGCACGCGGGTCACCTCGGCCGCCAGCTCCGCCGGGACCAGCTCCAGCACGACCGCGAACGCGCCCGCGTCCTGCACCGCCTTCGCGTCCCGCAGCAGCTGCTGCGCCGCCTCCTCGCCCCGCCCCTGCACGCGGTAGCCCATCGCGTTGACGGACTGCGGGGTCAGGCCGATGTGGGCCATGACCGGGATGCCGGACTCCACCAGCAGCCGGATCTGCTCGTGCGAGCGCTCGCCGCCCTCCAGCTTGACTGCGCCGACGCCGGCCTCCTTCACCAGCCGGGTCGCCGAGCGCAGCGCCTGCACCGGACCTTCCTGGTAGGAGCCGAAGGGCAGGTCGCCGACGATCAGGGAGCGGGTCGTGCCGCGTACGACGGCCGCCGAGAGCATGGTCATCTCGTCGAGGGTGACGGGCACGGTGGTCTCGTAGCCGAGGTGACAGTTGCCCGCGGAGTCGCCGACGAGGATCACCGGGATCCCGGCCTCGTCGAACACGGAGGCGGTCATCGCGTCGTAGGCGGTGAGCATGGGCCACTTCTCGCCCCGCTCCTTGGCGAGGGCGATGTCGCGGACGGTGATGCGTCGCGTGCCCTTCCCCCCGTACAGCGCCTTGCTGCCGTCGGAGGGCTTGTTCTGGGCAGCCGAGAGCTGCGTCATGGCAACGGCTCCTTCAGTCATCTCGAGGCACCCTGACGGCGTCCCCGGATCGTCTCCATGGTGGCACCTCGTGCCAGACACGGCCAGAGGGGGTCCCTGTGATTAAGGCCTTGGCAAAAAATTAAGATACGAGACGGTTCCGTATCGAAATGGTCATAGGCTCGGACCCATGACCAGTCCCCTCCCTGCCCCCCGGATACCGGAGGCGGTGCACCGGCGCCGCTGGGCGATCCTGGGCGTGTTGATGCTGAGCCTGCTCATCGTGGTGCTCGACAACTCGATCCTGAACGTCGCCATCAAGACCATCTCCACCCCGGCGCCCATCGGCCTCGGCGCCACCCAGAGCCAGATCGAGTGGGCGATCAACGCCTACACCCTCGTCTTCGCCGGGCTGCTGTTCACCGCCGGCCTCGTCGGCGACCGGATCGGCCGCAAGAAGGTGCTCCTCGGCGGCATCGCCTTGTTCGGCATCGGCTCCGCGCTCGCCGCCGAGTCCGGCTCCCCGGCCCAGCTGATCGCCTACCGCGCGCTGATGGCCGTCGGTGCCGCCTTCGTCATGCCCGCCACCCTCGCCGTACTCATGAACGTCTTCGAGCGCGACGAGCAGCCCAAGGCCATCGGCATGTGGGCCGGCGGCGTCGGCCTCGCCATCGCCATCGGCCCGATCACCGGCGGAGCCCTCCTCGACCACTTCTGGTGGGGCTCGGTCTTCTTCGTCAACGTGCCGATCGTGATCCTCGCGCTCGTCCTGATGGTCTGGCTGGTGCCCGACTCCCGCGACCCCAGCCCCGGCCGCCTCGACCCCATCGGCGTGGTGCTGTCCGTCGTCGGCCTCGTCCTGCTGGTCTACGGCATCATCAAGGGCGGCGAACTGGCCGACTTCACCGACCCGAAGGTCCTGGCGACCATTATCGCCGGCCTCGTCGTACTCGCCGGGTTCGTCATCTTCGAGAAGCGCAGCGACCACCCGTCGCTGGACGTCAGCTACTTCAGGAACAAGGTCTTCTCGGCCGCCATGAGCGCCATCGCGCTGGTCTTCTTCGCGCTGATGGGCGTCACGTTCTTCGGCGTCTTCTACACCCAGAGCGTGCGCGGCTACTCCCCGCTGGAGTCGGGTGTGCTGATGCTGCCGCTCGCCGCCGCCCAGCTGATCTTCGCGCCGCGCGCCCGGCTGGTGGTCGACCGGTTCGGCAACAAGGCCACCACCACCGCCGGTCTGCTGCTGATCGCGGCGACGCTGGCCGCGTTCGCCGGCTTCGAGGCCGACACCCCGATCTGGCTGCTGGAGGTCGTCTTCTTCCTGATGGGCACCGGCATGGCGCACATCATGACCCCCACCTCGGTCGTCATCATGCAGGCCCTGCCGCGCGAGAAGGCCGGCTCCGCCTCCGCGCTCAGCAACACCTTCCGCCAGGTCGGCGGCGCCCTCGGCATCGCCGTCCTCGGTTCGGTGCTCGCCACCTCCTACCGCGACGGGATCGAGGGCAAGCTCGGCTCGCTGCCGCCGGCCCTGCGTGACACCGCGGGCGAGTCCATCGAGGCCACCCTCGGTGTCGCCGCGAAGCTGGGCCCGCAGGGCCGGGCCCTGGTCACCCCCGCCGATGACGCCTTCCTGCACGCCATGCACGTCACCGCCCTGTGCGGTACGGGCGTCGCGCTGGTCGGAGCCGTGGTCGTGGCCCTGTTCCTGCCGGGCAGGCCGCCGGCCGGGCAGCGGAAGGACGAGGAAGCGGAGTTGGTCGGAGCCACGGACTGACGGTCCGGCGCGATTTCCACGGGGGAAGGAGGCCGCTGCGGGACAATTCCCGCAGCCAGTGAGAGGACGGTACGACGTGAGCCTTGCCGACAGCCGGCCACGGCCGGAGGGACCCGCGCGGGGCCGGCCGCGCAGCGAAGCGGTGGAACACGCCATTCTGGAAGGCGTGATGAAGCTCCTGGAGGAGGGCGTCCCCCTCGCCGAGCTGTCCATCGAGCGCGTCGCGCGCACGGCCGGGGTCGGCAAGGCCACCATCTACCGCCGCTGGAGCGGCAAGGAGGAGTTGTTCGTCGACGTCGTACGCGCCGCCGAACCCCCCGACCCCGAACTCCCCGGCACCTCCCTGCGCGACGACCTCGTCGTGCTGCTGGAGTCCCTGCGCCGGCGCGGTCTGGCCAGCCGCTCCTCGGCGATCCTGCACAACGTGTACGCGCAGATGAAGAGCAGCCCGCGGATCTGGGCCGCCTACCACGCCAGCGTCATAGAGCCCCGCCGCGTCCTCGGCCTGGACGTGCTGCGCCGCGGGCGGGAGAACGGCGAACTGCGCGCGGACGTCGACCTGGAACTGGCCAACGACATGTTCGTCGGCCCCATGCTGGTCCGCGCCGTCATGCGCCCGGACGCGGATCTGCCCGAGGGCCTGGCGGCGCAGATCGTCGACACGGTCCTGGCCGGCCTACGGCCCGTCAGCTCCACAGCCCCGTCACGTTGATGTGCGCGTTTCGTCACAGACCCCGCCCGGACGGGGACTAACCGGAACTCTTCGTCCCGCGCCGTTCGTCCTCCTCTTCCGTAAGGCCGTCACCGGACGGCGGGAACGGAGCCGATCATCCCCTAGGGTCGGAAGTGAACGGGGGACGAACGGTGTGCACGGCAGGCAGTGAGGCAGACGGTATGGCGCAGCAGGCGTACATGACGGAGACGGACAACGGCGGCTCGGGGCCCGAGCGACCGGGATCCCGGCTTCGGCGCCTGGCGCACCGCCTGACCGCCGGCTGGAGAGGCGACCCACGTGTCTGGCGCCGTGGCCTCGTGCTCGCCGCGCTGGCCCTGCTCCTCGGCCTGGTCATGCTGCTGCACTCCCACATCCCGAACCGGGTGGGCAACCTGGGCAGTCTCACCGAGACCTTCCTGCCCTGGCTGGGCCTGGCCGTCCCGGTGCTGCTGGCCCTCGGCCTGCTGCGCCGGTCGGCGACCGCGCTGGTCGCCGTGCTCCTCCCGGCGGTCGTGTGGCTGAACCTGTTCGGCGGACTGCTCACCGACAGGTCGGGCGGCGGCGGCGACCTGATGGTGGCCACCCACAACGTCAACGCCGACAACCCCGACCCGACCGCGACCGCCCGCGACGTGGCCGCCTCGGGCGCGGACGTCCTGGCCCTGGAGGAGCTGCCCGCCTCCGCCGTCCCCGTCTACGAGAAGGCGCTCGCGACGACGTACAAGTACCACGCGGTGGTCGGCACGGTCGGCCTGTGGAGCAGGTACCCGATGGCCGGCGTCGACGCCGTCGACATCAAGCTCGGCTGGAAGCGGGCGATGCGCGCCACGGTCGCCACCCCGCGCGGCCCGGTCGCGGTCTACGTCGCGCACCTGCCCTCGGTGCGGGTGAAGATGAAGGCCGGGTTCACCGCCCGGCAGCGCGACAAGAGCGCCGACGCGCTCGGCGAGGCCATAGCCGACGAGACGCTGAAGCGCGTGGTGCTGCTCGGCGACCTGAACGGCACGATGAACGACCGTTCGCTCAACGCCGTCACCTCGCAGCTCCGCTCCACGCAGGGCGCGGCCGGCAGCGGCTTCGGGTTCAGCTGGCCGGCGTCGTTCCCGATGGCGCGGATCGACCAGATCATGGTCAAGGGCGTGCAGCCGCAGAGTTCCTGGACGCTGCCCCGCACGAACAGCGACCATCTGCCGGTGGCGGCCCGCGTGAAGGTGTGAGCCGTCCCACGGCTCCCACGGTGACGGCACCCACATCGGCGACGGGGACGTCACCCGCTGGAATAGCGGGCCCGAGAGGATTTGTTCCGTACAGGAACATAGTGCGAATCTGTACGGCGTCACCTCTCTGAAAGGTCCTTCATGCCCCTGGCCCTGCTCGCCCTCGCCGTGGGCGCCTTCGGCATCGGTACGACCGAGTTCGTGATGATGGGCCTGCTGCCCGACGTCGCGGACGACCTGCACATCTCGATCCCCAGCGCCGGGCACCTGGTCTCGGCGTACGCGCTCGGCGTCGTCATCGGCGCCCCGCTGCTGGCCGCCGTGACGGCCCGGATGCCCCGGCGCACGGTCCTGATCGCCCTGATGGCCCTGTTCGTCGCGGGCAACGCGCTCTCCGCGTTCGCCCCCGGCAACGGCTCCCTGCTCGCCGCCCGCTTCCTCAGCGGACTGCCCCACGGCGCCTTCTTCGGCGTCGGCGCGGTCGTCGCCACGGCGATGGTCCCGCCGGAGCGCAAGGCCCGCTCGGTGTCCCTGATGTTCCTCGGTCTGACCGTCGCCAACATCGCGGGCGTCCCCGCCGCCACCCTCATGGGCCAGCACCTCGGCTGGCGGGCCACGTTCCTCGGCGTCAGCGCGATCGGCCTGGCCGCGATAGCCTCGCTCGCCCTGCTGATCCCGCACGACCGCACCGAGGCCTCCGGCAGCGGCCTGCGCGGCGAACTCGCGGCACTGAAGTCCCTGCCGGTCTGGCTGGCCCTCGGCACCACGGTGGCCGGCTTCGGCGCGCTCTTCGCCGCCTACAGCTACGTCACCCCGATGCTCACGGACACCGCCGGCTTCGCCGAGACGAACGTGACCCTGCTCCTCGCCCTCTTCGGCGTCGGCGCCACCGCCGGCAACCTCCTCGGCGGCCGGCTCGCCGACCACTCCCTGCGCGGCACCCTCTTCGCCGGCCTGGCCTCCCTGGCCGTGGTGCTGGGGCTGTTCCCGCTGCTGATGCGCGCGGAGTGGAGCGCGGCCCTCGCCGTGACCCTGCTCGGCGCGGCGGCGTTCGTCACCGGCTCCCCGCTCCAGCTGATGGTCATGGAGAAGGCCTCCGCGGCCCCCTCCCTCGCCTCCTCGGCCAACCAGGCCGCCTTCAACCTGGCCAACGCCGGCGGCGCCTGGATCGGCGGCCTGGCCCTCGCGGCCGGCTTCGGCGCGACGTCCCCGGCGCTGACCGGCGCGGCCCTGGCCGTACTGGGCCTGGGCGTCGCGGGCGCCGCCCAGGTGGTGGACCGGCGCCGGGCGACTCCGTCGGCGGGGCGCGTGGTCACCTCCCATGTTCCGGAGGAAGCGGGGGCGTTGCACCACTGACCCAGGGGATGACCGGCGACACCCTGGACCGGGCCCCGGACTCCGCACCGGGGTTCGCGCGGGCTCACCCTCCACGGGAGGCACGGTGCGACGGACGACCGTCCCGGCCGGGACCCGCCGGGTGCGCGGTGGGGCTGGTTCCTGGCCCGGCCGGCGGTCGGCGGTTGCTTCGCCCTGGGACCGGCCGCCCTGCCGTCGGCCGGCGTGACCCTGACCGTCCTGGCCGCGGCGGCCGCCGTGTTCCTGCTCCGCAGGGGACCCCGGACCGCCGTCGCCGGGAGCCCCACCGCTCTGGCCCGCCGCTCTTCTGCCTCGCCTGGTCCGACCGGAGCGGTCCCGGCACCGTGTGCGCCACCACTGTGTGCGGGGCGGGACGACGCGGAGACCAGGTTCCTCATGGCCCTGGCCGGCGGCTGATTCGCCCGGTGGCCCTGACCGGATCCGCTCAGTCGTTGCCGTGCCTGTCAGCTGCTGCAGCCCCGTTGTGTGTCCAGTCCGCGTGGAACATCGTGGTCAGCCACGTCAGACCGAAGTCGGCGTCGTCGAACCGCTTCGGCCCTTGGAGGTCGTCTCGATCGGTGCAGCTGAGCGCCGAAATCGGGGTGTCAAGGGACCGGACCGTGCCGCATGATCGCGTCATGCCGAACCCTGCTTCGTTCCGTGACCAGACCAACTGGTCCGACGGCTACTACGAACTGGCGATCGAGGTGGGGTCGACGGACGACGCTGAGATACAGGCAGTCCTGAGCGCTCTGTGGTCCGCAGCAGGTGTGCAGGGATCATTCGCGTTCAACGACCGTGAGCCCCATGAACAGGAGCCCGTGCCATGCACGGTTGCCTCCCTGGCCGAGTTCGGCCACCTTCACGGTCAGGTCCGCTTGCCGACCGGCCAGCTGGCCGTGTGCGGTTGCGTGGCGATCCGCGGAGGTGACGACAGCAGCGACTGGCTGGACTTTTACGTCCCCCTCGGAGCGCTGGACAAGGCGGGTATCGCCTACTGGGACGGCCGGCCGTTCTTCAGGTCCCCCGTCATGGACGACTGGCTCGCGGTCATTGGCACCGAGACCTTCGAGCAGGCGGTGTTCAGCCTCGGCGTGATCGGCTGGGAAGTCTCTGGATGCACCGATGCGGCAACGTTGGCAGGCAAGTTGCCGGAGGAGCGCGCGATCGGCTACCTGCTTCCGCGAGAGGGTGTCCTGCACCATGGGGCGGCCAACACCTGAGTCCGGCCGTTCCGAGTGCCAGGACATTGCGCGCTCGACCACCCAGCCGTGCCGGCCCAAGCCCGCGGACCAGCGGAACCAGGCGCCGGCTGTCGTGGAGGCCGGCGCCGGAGATGCCCACCGAGATCGGGAACCCGTTGTGCATCTTGGTCGGCCGATGCTGCGCGGAGCAGCGGATGTCCAGGACTCTCACGGGAGCTTCAGGAGCGTGGGTTCCTGGCTGGGCTCAGCGGCCGGCTGCTCCGGTCCGGGAACCTCGCACCAGACCGTCTTGCGGTCCGCGTCCAGCTCCACTCCCCATCGCCGGGAGAGTCGGGCGACCAGGCTCAGGCCGCGACCGGATTCGGCCGTGCCGGTGGCGGACAGCACCGTGGGCAGCGTGCCGGGGGCCGGATCGGTGACCTCGACGCGGGTGTGACCGTGGGCCGTACCGCTGACCCGTACGGTCACCGGCGTGCCCTCGCCCAGGTGGTCGATGACGTTCGTCAGCAGTTCCGTGGCACAGAGCCGGACGTCGAAGCCGTGCTCACGCAGGTGGCGGCGCAGCTCCGGCGCGGCCTTCGGCGTGGCGAGCAGACGCAGTTCCAGAGGCGTCATCACCCGGCCGTCTTCCGTAGCGCGGCGGCGAGGGCGCGGGCCGTGACCGTGTTGCAACTGCCGAGCGTGACGAGGCCCGCGGGCGGCGAGTACGTCCCCGCGAAGCACGGCAGGTCGACGCGGAGGGAGGGCAGCGTGATGCCGTGCAGGGCGAGGGCGGCGCGGAGTTCCTCGACGCAGAGGGTGACGTCGTAGGCGGTGGGGGAGCGGTCGGGCATGGGGGTGTTGTGACCTTCTGTGCAGGGTGTGACGAACACCTCACAGAGTGTCGAACGTCTCGCTACCGTGAAAGGGGTTTCGCGTTCGCGACCAGGGCAGCGGAGGAGAGTGAGTGGTGGCTCGCGGCAAGGACATCGACGGCTCGGTCAGCGTCCCGACCTTCTACGGCAAGGAGTTGCGGTGGAAGCGGGAGGCGGCGGGGATGTCGTTGGAGACGTTCCTCGAAGGCAGCTTCTACGGCAAGACGTACCTCAGCGACATCGAGCACGGGGAGCGCCGGATGCCGCTGGATCTGGCCCGGCACGCGGACCGGGTACTGGGGACCGACGGGTTCTTCGAGCGGCATTGCGAGGATGTGCGGAAGGCGCGGAGGGGACCGCACGCCGCGTACTTCGAGAAGGTTCTGGAGGCGGAGAACTACGCGGAGACCATCGAGGAGTGGTGCCCCATCACGCTCCCCGGACTGCTCCAGACCGCCCCGTACGCCCGGACGCTGGTCCGGTCGGCTCACCCCGCAGCCTCCGACGAGTGGGTCGAGGAGAAGGTGACGGCCCGGCTCGCCCGCGCCCGCCTCTTCGAGGAGGATCACTCCACACCGGAGTACTGGGCGGTCCTGCGTGAGTCGCTGATCACGGACCCTCTCCTCCCGCCGCTGGAGATGGCCGAGCAGCTGGACCGGATCGTTGAGCTGGCCGAGAGGCGCCGGATCACTCCGCAGATCGTGCCGCGGACGTGCGGGGCGTATCCCCTGATGGCAGCCTCCATCATGGTGATGACCTTCCCGGACGCGCCGCCGTTGATCTACACCGAAGCGTCCTACAGCGGTGACACCATCGACGATCCGGCCCTCGTGAAGCAGTACCGCAAGGCATACGATCGGCTCAGGGCCGTCGCACTGTCACCAGACACGTCCCTGGCCATGATCAAGGCAGCGGCAGAGGATTACCGAAATGGCGAGCAACGGGATCGACTTGAGTGACGCGCTCTGGTGCAAGAGCAGTCACAGCAACGGCGACGGCGGGGACTGCGTCGAAGTGGCCGGCGATTTCCCCGGTGCCGCCCTCTGGCGCAAGTCGAGCTACAGCAACGGTGACGGCGGCAACTGCCTCGAAGTCGCCGACAACCTCCCCGGTCTCGTGCCCGTCCGGGACTCCAAGTTTCCCGACGGCCCCGCCCTCCTCCTCCCCGCCACCGCCTGGGCACCCTTCATCGCCTCCCTCAAGTCGGCGTAGCGGGCAACGCGAAGGGGCGTGGGGGGGGGGCCGGCCCCCCCCCCCCCCCCCCCCCCCCCCCCCCCCCCCGCCCCCCCCCCCCCCCCCCCCCAATCCCGTACCCCGGGCGGCGCCCCCCCCCCCCCCCCCCCCTGGGGGGGGGGGGGCCCCCGGGGGGGGGGGGGGGGGGCGCCCCCCCCCCCCCGCCCCCCTGCTCAGCTCAGCGGAGCGTCAGTGCTTGCCGTACGACTTCACGTAGCCGTTCGCCGGTGAGCCGACGCCCGTCACGTCGTCGTAGCCCTTGACCGCGGACAGCGAGCTGTCCTTGCCGAGGCTGCGGACCGAGTACAGCAGGCCGCCGGACTTGTCGAGGCCGTTGGCGAAGTCCACGCGGACGACGGCCAGGCCGGAGCCGGTCGGGTTGTCCGTGACGTCGTGGAAGACGCCCTTCTTGCCGTACTTGGCGTAGATCGTCGGGTTGGCGAAGCCGATCGCCTTGCCGCCACGCGCCTCCTGGGCCAGGGCCTGGACCGCCGCGATGACGGGAGCGGCGAGCGAGGTGCCGCCGATGCGGTACTCGCTGTACTGCTCGGTGCCGTCGGGGAAGGACTGGGTCTGGCCGACCAGGAAGCCGGTGTTCGGGTCGGCGATGGCCGCGATGTCCGGGACGACGCGGTTGCCGGTGGCGTTGTTGGCCTTGGCGAGCGCGTCGGGGACGACGCCCTTCTGGTAGTACGGCTCGGCCACCGTCCTGCTGGTGCCGCCGCCCGCGCCCGAGGTGAACGCACCGGGGAAGTTGGTCCAGCTCTTGCCGTCGTCCGACAGCGTGGCCTTCTGGGTGCCCCAGCCGGTCTCCCACTGGTACGTGTCGCCCTTGCCGACGGCCAGCGAGGTGCCGCCGACCGCCGTCACCCACGCCGAGTTGGCGGGGGTGTCGACCTGCTTGGCGCCGCTGGCGGCGACCTGGTCGCCGTCGTCGCCCGAGGAGAAGTAGAAGCCGATGCCCTGCACCGCGCCCAGCTGGAAGACCTGGTCGTAGGCGGCGGCGAGGTCCGGCGTCTGGTTGGCCTCGATGTCGCCCCAGGAGTTGGAGACGATGTCGGCCAGGTGGTTGTCGACGATCTTGTTCAGCGAGTCGAGCAGGTCCTCGTCGTAGCAGGACGCGGCGCCCACGTACGTGACGTCGGCGGCCGGCGCGACCGCGTGGACGGCCTCGACGTCGAGGGTCTCCTCGCCGTACCAGCCGGCCGCGCCGCACTCCTCGGTCCTGGTGTAGTTCTTCGGCAGCGACTGGTGCAGCTGGCCGGTCTTCCAGGCCGCGTCACCGTGCTTCTTCGCGTAACTGCCCGCGTCGAAGGCGATGGTCGGCGAGGCGTACGCGTCCGTGATGGCGATGCGGACGTGCTTGCCGGTGTACGTGCCGGCGCCGTACGCGGCACGCAGCTGCTTGCCGGTGTAACCCTTGACCGCGTACGGGATCTTGTGGCCGTAGGCGTCCGGCAGCGTGCTCGCGGTCTTCGAGCCGTAGTACGAGGAGAACGGCCCGGAGTTCCTGAACACGGCGTCCGGCGGCGGCAGCTGGTCGTCGTGGGTCGCCTTGTGCGGGGCGTTGTCCAGGCCGGTGACGGTCAGGACGGCGCCCTTCAGGCCGGCCGGCACCGACGCGCTCCCCGCGGGGGCGCGGTAGGTCTTCGACCCCTTGGCGAAGTTGTGCAGCTGGGTGCCGAACGCCTTCTCGGCGGCGGCCACGTCACCGGAGACGGCGACGTAGTGCGGGGTGACCCCGGTGACGGTCAGGCCGGCCGACTTCAGCCAGGACGTGACCGCGGCCACCTGGGCCTTGGTGGCCCCGAAGCGGGCCTGTGCCTTCTTGGCGCCGAGGTACTTGCCGTACAGCGGCGAGCCGGGGTCGGACACCGCCTCGGCGTAGGCCGCGAGGCCCGCCGCGTCCCGGCCGGCCAGGTAGACCCGGGCCTTGACCTGGGCGCTGTCGGAGGTCGCGCCCTTGTCCGCCTTGGCCGTGGCCCACGCGGGCTTGGTGCCCTTGAGCGTGTCGCGGGCCGGGGAGCCCGCGGCGTGCGCCGCGGGTATGCCGAGCGCCAGCGCACCGGCGATCATGGGCAGTGTCGCTGCCATGCTCACACCGGCGCGCACGGTGGCACGGTTGGATCTCATAAAACCCCCTGCGATGCGTTTCGCATGCATGTAGTGGTCGGTACGTCGCGGTTCCGCGCGCCGGCCCGCGGCGGTGTCGGCCGGCGAGGGGATCACACGATGGGGGTCACTCTTGCGATGAACCGTTCATGTCAGGGGAACGTAAAAGTCAAGAGAAGCCCAAGGAGCCGTCACGCGCGGCGTTTTGGGTCTTTCGTCCTGACGGTGCTGTTACGAACGGGCTTGCGCGCCCCGCTCCTCGAGCATGTCGGCCATCAGCCGGATCTCCGAGCGCTGGGCCTCCACCATGCCCCGCGCGAGCCGCTTCTCCACGCCGACGGTGCACTTGGCGACACACCCCTCTGCCATGTGGACACCGCCCTTGTGATGGTCCGTCATCAGCTGGAGGTAGAAGACCTCGGCCTGCTTCCCGCTCAGCGTCCCGAGCTTCTTCAGATCGGTGTTGGTCGCCATGCCCGGCATCAGCGCGCCGTCCTTGCCGGCGGGCATGTCCCCCATGCCCATCCAGGTCATCGGAGGCTGGGCCGACACCTTCGGCAGCTCCCACAGGTCCAGCCAGCCCAGCAGCATGCCGCGCTGGTTGGCCTGGGTCTGGGCGATGTCGTACGCGAGGCGCCGGACCTCCGCGTTCTTCGTGCGGTCCCGCACGATGTACGACATCTCGACGGCCTGCTGGTGGTGGACGGCCATGTCCCGGGCGAAACCGGCGTCGGCCGACTCCGCGCCCGGCGTACTCGTACCCGCCCCGCCCGTGTCCTCGGCGACCGCGTACGTGATCGCGCCGGCCGCGACGAGCACCGCCGCCGCGGCCCCCGCGGTCCAGCCGACGTGCCGACGCCTCACTTCATGGCTCCGCCGGTGCACGAGGCGCCCGGCTCGGGCGTCTGCCGGCCCTGCACATAGGTGGCGAAGAACTTGTCCACCTCCGGGTCGCTCGCGCTCTTCACCGCCACCTGGTGACCCCACGCCGACAGCACCAGCGGGGCGCCCTGGTTCTCGTACGGGCTCATCAGCGAGTACGGCGTCTTCCTCACCTTCGCCGCCAGCGCGTCGACGTCCGCCTTCGGCGCCTTGCCCGTGTACGTCACCCAGACCGCGCCGTGCTCCAGCGCGTGCACGGCGTTCTCGTCCTGCACGGGCTTGGTATAGACATCGCCGTTGCAGTTCAGCCAGACCGGGTTGTGGTTGCCGCCGACCGGCGGGTGCATCGGGTACGACACCTTGGTCGTCACGTGCGTCCGGGACAGCTTGCCCGACCAGGTCCGCACCCCGTCCTTGCCGGTGGTGAAGTGCCCGGAGTCCCCGGAACCCTTGGCGTCACCGCTCGCGGCCGGATCCTTGTCCCCGGACTGCTTGTTCACGAGGACCACACCGCCGACGGCGAGACCGGCGACGACCACCACACTCGCGGCGATGGTGAGCACCCGGTTCCGGCGCTCGCGGACACGGTCCGCGCGCCGCATCTCCTCGATGCGCGCCTTGCGCGCCGCGGTGCTGCTGTTCTTGCCGGAACCCATGAGGCGTGTCCTTCTGCGGAAGGGGACGTGGACGGTGGGGCCCGCTGATCGTAATGCGCGGGGGCCGCCCTTCCGTAGAGAGGGCGCGGGAACCGGCTGATTTGGAGCAAGGATGCGCGTTACCTACCCTCGCGGTATGCGGCTGCTGCGCTCCACCGACCTGGCTCTGCGTGTCCTGATGCGACTCGCCGTCGCCGCGGGCGCCACACCCACCACCCGCCAGGTCGCCGCGGACATGCACGTGCCCTACACGCACGCCGCGAAGGTCGTCGCCGAACTCCAGCACCTCGGCCTCGTCGACGCCCGCCGAGGCCGGGGCGGCGGCCTGGCCCTGACCGAACGGGGGCGGACGGCGTCGGTCGGCGCGGTGGTGCGCGCCTTCGAGGGCGACGGCGACGTGGCCGACTGCGAGGGCACGACCCCCTGCCCCCTGCGCCACGGCTGCCGCCTGCGCGGTGCCCTGCGCCGCGCCCAGGAGGCATTCTTCGCCACGCTGGACTCCGTCACGATCACCGAGATCGTCACCGAGCCGACGGGTCCGCTGCTGCTGGGCCTCTCCCGGGGGCCGGGACCGGCCTGAGTGCTCCGCGGCCGGCCCCGGCGCCGGCGGCGCCGCCGCTCAGCCCTGGGCCAGCCACAGGTCGGGGCCGAACACCTCGTAGTGCACGTCCGCCGGAGCCACACCCCGCCCGATCAGCTGGGCGCGGACCGCGCGCAGGAAGGGCAGCGGGCCGCACAGGTACGCGCGCGTGCCGGGCGGTACGGCGACCCCGGCCAGGTCGACGAGGCCGGTCCGGGCGCCCGGACCGGCGTCCCGCTCGTAGAAGAGGTGCACGGCCGCCGCCGGCAGCTTGGCGGCGTACGACGTCTGGTCGGCGCGCAGGGCGTGGTCGGCGGGGGAGCGGTCGCCGTGCACGACGGTGACCGGGCCGCGGTGGCCCGAGGCGGCGAGGTCGGCCAGCATCGCGACCATCGGGGTCACGCCGATGCCCGCCGAGGCGAGCAGCAGCGGCGTGTCCGGTCCGCCGCCCAGGACGAGGTCGCCGTACGGCTCGGACAGCTCCAGCACGTCACCGGGGCGCACGCGCGCGTGGAGGTGGTTCGAGACCTCGCCGTCGGGCGTCGTACCGCCGTGCACCCGCTTGACGCTGATCTGCCGCACCGTCCCGCCCGGCGCCCCGGACAGGCTGTACTGCCGTATCTGCCGGGCCCCGTCGTCCAGGGTGACGCGGACGGAGACGTACTGCCCGGCGCGGAAGCCGGCCACCGGGCCCCCGTCGGCCGGCCGCAGCCGGAGGGTGACGACGTCCGCGGTCTCCGCCACCCGCTCCACGACCTCGAACTCCCGGAAGCCCCGGTGGGCACTCTCCTCGTACAGCCGCTTCTCGACGGCGACGAGCGCGTGCGCCATCAGCCAGTACACCTCGTCCCAGGCGGCGGCCACCGCCGGCGTGACGGCGTCGCCGAGCACCTCGGCGATGGCGGCGAAGAGGTGCTCGTGGACGACCTCGTACTGCTCGGCGCTCACCCCGAGGGAGGCGTGCTTGTGCGCGATCCGGGCGAGCATCGCGTCGGGCCGCTGGTCCGGGTGGTCCAGCAGGTGGGTGGCGAAGGCGGCGATCGAACCGGCGAGGGCCTGCTGCTGCGCACCGGAGGCCTGGTTGCCGCGGTTGAACAGGTCCCGCAGCAATTCGGGGTGGGCGGCGAACAGGCGGCCGTAGAAGCGCTCGGTGATCTCGCCGATGGCCGCGCCGACGGCGGGGAGGGTGGCGCGGACGGTGGCTGCGGACTGCTCGGTCAGCATCGAAACTCCTCGGAGGACTCGGCTGACCGGCACGCTATGGAAATTGGCATTGGCGGTGCAAATTAAACGGACGTGGTGTCGCTCACCACCGCAACGGACCGGCCATCACGGAGCGGAACGGCCATTACGGATGACGGCCCGAGCAGGCAAGATGGGCGGCAGAGCAGTACACCGGCCGTAGGAGAGGCGTTCAGATCCAGGACGCTCGGGCGATCAAGGTCCGCAACGCGCACGAAATGGTGTTGTGGTGGGATGCTCAGGTGCCCGACCGCCTCCCGCGACACGGGAGACAGGCGGCCTGACCAGCAAGGATGGGGAAGCGGAAGATGGACAAGCAGCAGGAGTTCGTGCTCCGGACGTTGGAGGAGCGCGACATCCGGTTCGTACGGCTGTGGTTCACGGACGTGCTGGGCTTCCTCAAGTCCGTCGCCGTGGCCCCCGCCGAGCTGGAACAGGCCTTCGACGAGGGCATCGGCTTCGACGGCTCCGCCATCGAGGGTTTCGCCCGGGTCTACGAGTCCGACATGATCGCCAAGCCGGACCCGTCCACCTTCCAGGTCCTGCCCTGGCGCGCGGAGACCCCCGGCACGGCCCGCATGTTCTGCGACATCCTCATGCCGGACGGCTCCCCGTCCTTCGCGGACCCGCGCTACGTCCTCAAGCGCGCCCTCGCCCGCACCTCCGACCTGGGCTTCACCTTCTACACCCACCCGGAGATCGAGTTCTTCCTGCTGAAGGACCGCCCGCTCGACGGCTCCCGCCCCACCCCCGCCGACAACTCCGGCTACTTCGACCACACGCCCACCAACGTCGGCATGGACTTCCGCCGCCAGGCGATCACCATGCTGGAGTCGATGGGCATCTCCGTGGAGTTCTCCCACCACGAGGGCGCCCCGGGCCAGCAGGAGATCGACCTGCGCTACGCCGACGCCCTCTCCACGGCCGACAACATCATGACGTTCCGCCTGGTCATGAAGCAGGTGGCGCTGGAGCAGGGGGTCCAGGCGACCTTCATGCCGAAGCCGTTCTCCGAGCACCCCGGCTCGGGCATGCACACGCACCTCTCCCTCTTCGAGGGCGACCGCAACGCCTTCTACGAGTCCGGCGCGGAGTACCAGCTCTCCAAGGTCGGCCGCTCCTTCATCGCGGGCCTGCTCCGGCACGCGGCGGAGATCTCCGCGGTCACCAACCAGTGGGTGAACTCCTACAAGCGCATCTGGGGCGGCTCCGAGCGCACCGCCGGCGCCGGTGGCGAGGCACCCTCGTACATCTGCTGGGGCCACAACAACCGCAGCGCCCTCGTCCGCGTCCCCATGTACAAGCCCGGCAAGACCGGCTCCGCGCGCGTGGAGGTCCGCTCCATCGACTCCGGCGCGAACCCGTACCTGGCGTACGCGGTGCTGCTGGCCGCCGGCCTGAAGGGCATCGAGGAGGGCTACGAACTCCCGCCCGGCGCCGAGGACGACGTCTGGGCCCTGTCCAACGCCGAGCGCCGCGCCATGGGCATCGAGCCCCTCCCGCAGAACCTCGGCGAGGCCCTGACCCTGATGGAGAGCAGCGACATGGTCGCCGAGACCCTCGGCGAACACGTCTTCGACTTCTTCCTGCGCAACAAGAAGTCGGAGTGGGAGGAGTACCGCAGCGAGGTAACGGCGTTCGAGCTGCGCAAGAACCTGCCGGTGCTGTAGCGCAGGTCAGGGCGGGGTTCCGCCCGGACGATCCCGTGGGGCCGACGGTCACGAACCGTCGGCCCCATCGTGTCTCACGGTCTCTGGGCCGTCTCTGGGCCGCCCGGGCAGCGAGCGCGACTTGATCCGAGGCTTGCGCGGCTTCATGGTGCCTGACTGTTCCCGCTCGGGTATCGGGCGTCGAACTCCCTTCGCTTGAGTCTGTCTGGGTCTCTAGCGACCTCTTGGCGCGCTGTACGTGACGACATCCAAGTTGAACAGGCCCGTCAACGAGTCCATGACGATGTCTCGTTCAAGGGGAGCCCAGTCGACTCGTTCAGCGGCAGGAGGCTTTCGGCCCGCCCTGCGGCCAAGCCTTGCGTCAGCGCTGTACCGACCGGACGCTGACCGGCAGGTCGTGAGCGATGACCACGTTCTCGTCACCCTGCCGGAACCGCTCGGCCGCCTCCAATCGCAACTTCTCGCGGAAGGAGCGCCGTTCATCGGTCAGCCCGCCCCCTTGCGCATACCTCATGCAGTCGGCATACCGCAGGGACATGGACGGTCAGCCCTACCGACACCACGCTTTGAGGGTCAGTAGCTTCCCAAGCTGAGAGCGCGAGTTCGATTCTCGTCACCCGCTCCATGAGAAACCCCCCGGTCAGAGGACCGGGGGCTCTTTGCTATCTGGCCCAGTGCGCGGGCTGTGCACCACATCCGCACCATAAGGGCGTGGCCAGCTGCCGGCGGGCTTCTCCTTGCGGTGCGCGCCCGGCCGCCATGTCCCGCTGCCGCTCCTCGTCGGAGTGCTGGTAGATCAGCGCGGCCTTCTCGGACGACTGGCCGGCGCGGACCACCGTGTCTTTGAGCGTGGCGCCGGAACGGGTCGAGAGCGTGTGGCCGGTGTGCCGAAGGCCGTGGAAGCGGAAGTCGTCGGGGAGTCCGACAGCGGCTCGGGTGCCCCGCCACTTGCGACCGAAAGACGGGAGTGTGGCGCGGCGGGCCCTGATGGGCTCCACCGTGCGCGACTTGATGAACTCCTCGATCGCGCTCTCCGGGCTGCGCACGTGCCGGCCGGCCTTCACGTACCGGGCGACCGACCAAGGACAGAAGCCCACGGCATCCGAGCTGATCAGAGCCGTGGGCTTTTTCACTCCGCCCATCTTCAGAACTTCAGGTGCCCCCAGACCCAGCCGTTGCCACCGGGGACGTTAGGTCCGGTGACCTGGCACCAGGATTCCGGCTTACAGCTTCCCACGAGCTGCACTTGTTGGCCGACGCGCAGGGTGCCGATCACCCGCCCGGCACCGTCCGGCTCATTCTTGACGTTGTAAACGTCCACATCCTCACCGGCCACCGTTGCCATTCGCCCTGTAGGTGGCGATGCTTGTCCGAACTGCAGGTGCCCCCAGACCCAGCCGTTGCCACCGGGGACGTTGCGTCCGGTGACCTGGCACCAGGATTCCGGCTCACAGCTTCCCACGAGCTCAACTTGTTGGCCGACGCGCAGGGTGCCGATGACCCGCCCGGCACCGTCCGGCTCATTCTTGACGTTGTAGACATCCACGTCCTCACCGGCCACCGTTGCCATTCGCTTTGTAGGGGGCGATGCCTGTCCGGGCGGATAGGGTGTCTGTCCGTCGACGTTGCCTCCGGAGCGGTACCGGCACACCACGAACCATCCGTTGGGCTTGGGCGCACCCTGCTTTATCCCACAGCCGATCTCCCTGGTGGATGACCACACCATCTGCGTGTAATGGCCCCACCTGTATACATTGGTTCTTTTCGCCGGATCCGGGTCGTTGACCGCATGGGCCAGATCGATCTTCTTGTTGGGATCGGCGTCGTAGTACTGCTTCTCGTTGGCCCACGAAGCCGCCGCATCACGGGCTATGGAGTCACGGGCGGGAGTGGGGGTTCCCCAGGCTTCGTATAGGTTTTCACCCTGGTTGGCGGGCCTTTGCCCCGTATTGGGATTGCTGTGCTTCCCCGTTCCGAGATTGGCCCAGGCCTGCGCATCGGCGGCGAGTTGGTTACTCCACACCAAAGGTGGCACGCCGACCGCTTGGCGCTCTTGGTTGTGCCGGGCGAGAACGGCATTGCGCTCGGCATCGGTGAACTGGGATCCGGTTTGCGCCTGAGAAGGGCTCGTGAGCCCAAAGAGCCCGCTGATCAGTGCGGCACTTAGAATCGCCGCTCCACGAGCTACCAGCCCGCGTCGACTTTTCGTCATGATCGCCCAACCTCTCGGATCCTGGGCCCAGCTCGATGTGCGCTGCTTCGGTATTCACTTCACTATCGGAAGGAACCGTAAGGAGCGCCGCATCCTGCGCGAGATAGACCTGTAAGGCGCTCCGCCGCGATTGTTGAAAGCGTCGCCGCGCTGATTTCCCCTGCGCGGTCACGGCGGCCGTCAGGCAGCCGTCGGCAGCCACATTCGTCTTCAGGGAATCAAGACATCAGACCTATGCACATAGCGTCCGCGATTCCTGCGGAATGACGCCGGCCTTCCGCTGTGTCCGCGCCTCACCTCGCGCTGCGCCGTGAGGCAACCCTTGATTCCAGACTGCACTCGTTCGGCCGACATCGCGAGTCGTACCACAACATGCGGGGCCCAGACCTCCGGAAGTCCTTCCGGCCGAGCTGCTGACGTGCAGCGATGCCAACGAGTTTGACCAGGAAGTGCGGCGGCGGAGTATAGGGGGACGTCTTGTCGATCAGGTGTCGAGCCAGATGAGTGTGCTGGCCAGGGCGATCGCGGCACGGTAGCGGCTGGGTTGCTTGTCGTAGCGGGTGTCGATGCCACGCCACTGCTTGAGGCGGTGGAAGCAGCGTTCGACGACGTTGCGGCGCCGGTAGACGGTCTTGTCGAAGCCGCACCGGCGTTCGCGGCGTCGTACCCGGCCTGCGAGTTGGTCGACGCGCTCGGGGATGGTCGCTTTGATTCCGCGTCTGCGCAGGTAGGCACGGAAGGAGCGGGCTGAGTAGCCTTTGTCGGCCACCACCCGTTCGGGCCGCCGACGGGGGCGTCCCGGCCCGGGCCGGGCGACGCGGATGGCGTCGACGACAGTCTCGGCCTGGGTGCAGTCGTTGCGGGTGCCGGCCGTGACGGTGAAGGCCAGCGGCCGTCCCCGTCCGTCGCAGGCGAGGTGAATTCTGCTGGTCAGCCCGCCGCGGGAGCGTCCGAGTCCGCGCTCTTCGAGCCCCCTTTGGCGGCCGTGTGCTGATGAGCCCTGACGATCGTGGAGTCGAGCGCGACCAGCCAGTCCACCTCCGCCTGGCCCTGGGCGGGACTTGAACACGATGCCCTCCATGACCTGGCGTTGATCACGTCACCGGCCCCGGGCACGGCCCACCGGCGGCAGCAACGGCTCGATCACCGCCCACGCGGCCTCAGATATCTCCCCATCCCTCACGACCAGTCCAACGATCGGAAAGACACCCCCTTGGGGCGCAGGGGGTGAACGGACCGTAGGGCTGGGCCGTCTGCGGGCCGTCGAAGGGCGGCCCAGGATCACCAACGACGACCAAGGGTGACTGCCTAGGTGCCTGCCAGGGCTGCGCGGAGATCGGTCGTGCGCGGTCGCTCCGGGCGACGTCACTTCCTGCGCAACAAGAAGTCGGAGTGGGAGGAGCACCGCAGCGAGGTCACGGCGTTCGAGCTGCGCAAGAACCTGCCGGTGCTGTAGGGGGCAGGTCAGGGCGTCGAAGCCTTCGGCCATCCGTGTGGCCGATCGCTCGCGGCGGTCGGCCGCACGGCGATTCAGCGCGACGGTGACACACCACCGCCGGCCGGTGCCCCTGGAGGCCGGCCCCCGCCGCTGACCGCCGGGGCGCGGCCGGCGACCGGATCACACGGCGTTGATCTGCCAGGCGATCACACCGGTCGATCCCCTGGTGCCGTCGACGTCGATGCGGACCGGTTTGTCCGCGGTGATCCGCTGCTGAACCACTGACTTGTCGCATGGCACCGCGGTCTTCGTGCCGGCGTCCGCGGGCACGAAGGTCAGCCGGGCGTTCCCCTTGCCGGTGCATGCGAGGCTGATTCGGTAGGTCTTCCCTCTGCTCAGTGTGGCATCGCTGTGAATACCGTCGGTCACGCGTTCCGCGCCGGCCTCGACAGGCGTTCCGCCGCGGACCGCGGCAAGAGCCGCCTGGGCCTGCTCGCTGAGTTCTTTCTCCGACTGCCTGGTTGCCGTTCGAGCCGAACTCGGTGCAGGTGACTGTGAAGAACCCGCCCTGTCCCCACCGCCGCCGGACATCGTGCACGAGGTGAGCATGAACGCCGACGCCAAGACGGAGCATCCGGCGAGTCGGGCCGTCCGCAGGCTCGAATAGGTCATGACGTGGTTTCCCAGTACTTCCAGCCGGTTTCCGACGTCGGCAGGACCGCCGTACCGTGGCCGAGCTCGCGCGGGGCTCCGCAACCGCTGCCGACGGACTGGAGTTTCTTCCAGTTCACCTTGGAGCCCCGAGAAATGTTGCCGCCCGGGCCGAAGTAGTGCGGTGGCAGCGCTGGTCGATGCGCGCCGGGAAGGCACGCCCATGTGACACCTTTCCGTGGACCGCCCCCGTAGCGGTCGAACACGTGGACACTAGGCGTAATCGCGTGTACGCAACAAGTGCAAGATCCATACTCTGAGGGGAACTTGAGAATCCAGAACTCCTCGGCGCAGACAGTCCGGTTGAGCTGTGGAGGGACCTGCCCGTGCTGCAGTCACGCCGGGACGGCGCGGGGGCCGGTGGTCGTCGACCACCGGCCCCCCGGGGCGGGCTCTGCCGGGTCAGTCGACGCGCAGACACTCGATCTCGTAGTCGCCGCTGTCCTCGTCGATCGTCACGCCGTGGGTCTCGCTGCGGAAGCCCGGGAAGCGGCGGTCGAAGGTCTCCAGCGCGGTGAGGTAGCGCAGGAGGGGACCGTCGGGGGTGCCGGTGGACTCACCCGGCATGAGGACCGGGATGCCGGGCGGGGTCACCGTGACCATCGCCGCCGCCACCCGGTCCGCCGCGTCGGCGATCCGCACCCGCTCCGTGCCGCCCCGCACCAGTCGCTGGTAGCAGTGGTGCGGCGGGAAGACCGGCTCGGGCAGCTGCTGGAACGCGGTGTCCAGCAGCTCCACCAGGCGGGCCGACCGCAGCTGCTCGTGCATCTGGCGGCACAGCTCGCGCAGGGTCATGCCGGCGTAGCGGCGGGGGTGCGCGGCGACCGCCTCGGGCAGCACCCGCTCCAGGAGGGCGTCGCCGTCGTACAGGGCCTTGAAGTCCATCAGGGCATCCAGCAGCGTGCCCCACTTGCCCTTGGTGATGCCCATGGAGAACAGCACCAGCGTGGTGTAGCTGTCGGTCTTCTCGACCACGATGTTCCGGGTGGCCAGGTACGCGGTCAGGACGCGCGCCGGGATGCCCTCCTCGGCCATCTCACCGGTCGCGGTGATGCCGGGGCAGGTCAGCGTGACCTTCACCGGGTCCAGCATGCAGTGGCCCTCGGTCAGCCCCGGGAAGCCGTGCCAGGCGGCGTCCGGCTCCAGGAGCCAGCAGGACTGCTCGGTGCGCAGCAGCTCCGGCGGGGCCGCGTCGAAGGCGAGCCGCTCGCCCGTCACCGGGTCGGTGACCTCCTCAGGCTGCCAGACGCCGAAGAACCACGGCGGCCGGTCCCCGGCGCTCTCCACCCGCCGGCGCAGCCGGACCATCTCCTGACGGAAGCGGACCGCCTCCGTCAACGCCTCGTCGATCAGCCACTCGCCCTGCGGCCCGTCCATCATGGCGGTCGCCACGTCCAGTGAGGCGATCATCGGGTACAGGGGGGAGGTGGTGCCGTGCATCATCAGGGCCTCGTTGAAGCGGTCGTGCTCCACCGGTGCCCGGGGCGCGGGCCGCACGTGCACCATCGCGGACTGCGACAGGGCGGCCAGCAGCTTGTGCGTGGACTGGGTCGCGAAGACCGTCGGCCGGTCCGGGCCGGGGAAGGTCTCCTGGTCCACCGACATGCCGTACCGGCCCGCGTACAGCGGGTGGAACCGGGCGTACGCGAACCAGGCCTCGTCGAAGTGCACCCGGGGTGTGCTGGCCGCGAGCGCCCGCGCCGCCGGGACGGCCGCGTAACTGAGGCCGTCGTAGGTGGAGTTCGTGAACACCGCGTACTGGGCGTCCCGGGACACGGCACCCTCGGCGAGGGGGTGCGCGGCGATCCGGGCCGCGACGGAGTCCGCCGCCAGCTCGGCCGGGGGCAGCGGGCCGGCGAGACCGTAGCCGTTGCGGGTGGGGATGAGGTAGACGGGCCGGGCACCGGAGACGACCAGGCCCTGGAGCACCGACTTGTGGCAGTTGCGGTCCACCAGGGCCAGTTCGTCACGGGTGACGCTGAAGTGGCCCACCAGCCGGTTGCAGGTGGAGTCGCCGTGCAGCACGAAGTAGGTCAGCTCGGAGCCGAAGACGCGGGCCGCGTTGCGTTCGGCGTCACCGATGGGTCCGGTGTGCTCGAACAGCGAGCCGAGCTGCTCCACGGAGATCGACAGGTCGCTGCGCAGCAGCCGTTCGCCGAAGTAGTCGTGGAAGGCGCGTCCGGCGGGCGACTTGAGGAAGGCCACGCCGCCGGAGTGGGCGGGGGTGTGCCAGGAGTACTCGTGGGCGTCGTCGAAGCGGCGCAGCGCCCGGAAGAACGGCGGCAGCACGTCCTCCCGGTAGGCGCGGGCCGCGGTGGTGATCCGCCCGGCGATGAACCCGGGAGTGTCCTCCAGCGGCCACACGTATCCGACGACCGTCTCCGACACCCACAGCGGCAGGTCCTGCAGCCCCTCGTCGGCCATGACCAGGAACACCGGCAGATCCCGGAACCGCCGCCCGATCCGGCGCAGTACGGCCGCCCCGCCCGTGGCCCCGTCGGTGCTCCCGGCCGTCCCGTCCGTGCTCCCGCGGGGGGCGCCGTCCAGCGGGGCCGGCGGGGCGAGCGCGGCCCCGGGACCGTCGCCGCTGATCCGCGCCCCCGCCCCTGCCACGGGCAGGTCCCAGGCGACCAGGGCCGCCGCCAGTCCCGCCTCGGTGCGCAGCACGGCGTCCGCGTCCTCGGCGGTGACCGCCCAGCGCACCCCGAAGCCGGCCGCCTCCACCGCGTCGCGGATCTTGCGCAGCTGCTCGGCCGCGGCGCCCTCGGCGCGCGGATGCTCGGGCACCGCCACCAGGATCTTGTTGTCGGACATCCGTGCCCTCGTCTCTCCCGGCAGCCGCCCGGCCGCCGCCCCGGGAAGTCTCCGGGGCGGCCCGCCACAAGTGCGGGAGCCCGGGTCGGGAAGACACCGTGATGGCGGAAAACCCGGCCGCCGTGTTGACCCGGGGTGCGGCTAACCGAGGTACGCCGGCGACACGGCGGCCGGACTGATCCGCCGCGGCCGTCCCGACCCGTCCGCCGGGACCTCGTACAGGTCGGCGCCGTAGTCCCCGGGCAGCGCGTACACGAGCGTGCGCGGGTCCCGCCACAGCGCCTGGTCGTCCACGCTGCGCGGTTCGGCGAGCGGGGTCTCCCGCATCGTGCGCAGGTCGAGGATGTACAGCCGCCAGGGCGCGTCCCCGGGCAGCCCCGCCACCCGCTTCTTGTACGCGATCCGGGTGCCGTCGGGCGACAGGGACGGGCACTCCACGTTCGTGTGCAGCGTGGTGACCGTGCGGCCGCGCAGGTCGCCGCGGACCAGATAGGTCCGGCCCCCGGTGGCCAGAGTGGCGTAGAACGTGCGGTCGTCGGCCGCGAACGTCACGCCCCAGAAGTTGGCGTCCGCCGCCCGGTACGGCCGCCCGTCCCGGACGATCCGGAAGGACTCCAGCGACGGGATCAGCTTCCCCGTGCGGGTGTCCACGATCGCGGCGCGCGTGGAGAAGTCCGTCCCGGCGTACGAGTCGCCGCCCACGAACGCCGTCCAGGCCGCGAGGTGCCCGGTGGGGGAGACCCGGGCGCGCGAGGGGATGCCCGGCACGTCGTAGCGGTCCACGGTGCGCAGGCGGGCGTCCAGGATCAGCGCGCGATAGGTGTCCGAGACCGGCCCGTGCACCGCTTGCAGGCACACGCCGGTGCCCGAGGCGGCGTGGAAGCGGAGGCACTTGAGGCCGGAGGCGGCGCGTGGCCCGCCCGGGTCCGCGGCCGGGACGGCGGTCAGCTCGTCGCGGTGCGGGCCCCACGCCATGTTGCGGAACACCAGGCGCCCCGACCCGCGCAGCGTCACCGTCCCCGGGGTGACGCGCGGACCGCCCGCCTGCGTGTGGTCACGGCGCTCCGCGCGCGCGGAGGCGTGCAGCACGGCGGCCAGCCCGACCGCCGCCAGCACGGCGACCGCCGCGACGAGGACGAGGACGCGCGAGCGTACGGTCATGCGGTCACCGTCCCCGCCGGGCGCAGGGTCAGGGAGAACGCGGCACCCGCGGCCAGCGCCACCGCCGCGCCCGCCAGTGCCGCCCGGTCGCCCCACACCGTCCAGGCCGCGCCGAACAGCAGGGAGCAGGCGAACCTAGTCAGCGCCTGCCCGGTCTGGACGACGGCGAGACCGGAGGAGCGCAGCCGCTCCGGCACGCTGTCGGAGGCGGCGGCCATCAGCACCCCGTCGGTGGCCGCGTAGAAGCCGCCGTGCAGGGTGAGGACGAGATACGGCAGCCCGGCGCCGTGCCAGGAGGTGAGCAGCAGGGCGTAGGCGAGGAGCAGGGCCCCGTGCCCGGCGAGGAAGACCGCCCAGCCGCCCAGCCGGTCCGCGAGCCGGCCGAGCGGCACCGCCAGCAGCAGGAACGCGGCGGCCGTGCCCAGGGGCAGCAGCGCGAACCAGCGGTCGGGCCCCCCGAGGCGGCGCTGGAGCAGCAGGTAGACGAAGGAGTCGCTGACCGTGGCGAGGCCCAGCAGCAGCGCGCAGACGGTGATCCGGCGCAGGTCGCGGTGGCGCAGCAGCCCGACGGCGGCCCGCAGGGTCGGGTGCTCCCCGGGGGGCGCCGGCTTCCGCCCGTCCGGCACGAAGAGCACCAACACCAGCAGGCCCAGCGCGGCCACGCAGGCGCTGACGGCGAACACCGCGTCGTAGCCGTCCACGGTGGCCCGCAGGACGAGGAACGCCACCAGCGGCCCGAGCAGGGCTCCGGCGGTGTCCATCGCGCGGTGCACCCCGAAGGCCCGCCCGCGCGTCTCCGGCGTGCTCGACAGCGAGATCAGCGCGTCGCGCGGGGCGGTCCGCAGCCCCTTGCCGGTCCGGTCGGCGGCGAGCACGGCCCCGATCGGGGTCAGCGAGTGCGCCACCAGCAACAGCGGCTTGCAGACGGCCGAGATGCCGTACCCCAGCCCGGCGACCCACTTGTGCCGCCCGCCGCCCCGGTCGGCGAAGTGCCCGCCGACGAGGCGTACGAGCGCCGAGAAGCCGTTGTAGATGCCGTCGAGCAGCCCGAACCCGAGGGGCGACAGGCCGAGTCCGGTCACCAGGTACAGCGGCAGCACCGCCGTCACCATCTCCGACGACACGTCGGTGACCAGGCTCACCGTCCCCAGCGCGAGCACCGTCGGCGCGACCGCGGCACGGCGCCGCCCGGCGGCAGACCGGGCGGCACCGTGAGCGGACGTGGACGCGCGACTGTCCGCTACGTACACGTCAGGGCGCCCAGACGCCGGTGATGTCCTCGGCGCCGGCCGCGTTGCCCGCGTGTGTGGTCAGGCCCTGGGTGTCCTCCAGGGTGCGCAGCAGGTCGTAGTGGTTGTAGGTGACCGAGGAGCTGGACCCGGCGGCCACGGGCTGGCCGTAGAGCACGGTCGGGATCCGGTTGCCGCTGAGCCGGTTGTCCTCGTCGAAGGTGACGACGAGCAGGCTGTTGTGGGTCCTGGCCCAGGTCGCGTACGCGCCCAGGTTGTTCTTCAGCCAGGTGTCACCGGTGGACACCGAGCAGTCGTGCATGTCGCTGCACAGGTTCGGCACGACGAAGGACATCTTGGGCAGCGTCGAGTAGTCCGCCGGGAACTGGGCGAACGTCTTCGCGGACGAGACCGGCACGTTGCTGAAACCGAACCAGGGGTTGTGCTTGCGCGCGTACGTGCCGCTGCTGCACGTGGTGGAGCCCTGGCTCGGCAGGGTCTCGTTGTAGCTGGCCCAGCTGCGTCCGGCGGCGATCAGCTCGGACGCCAGGTTGGGCGCCGAGGAGAAGCCCGGCGTGTAGCAGCTGTCGTCGGTGATGCCCTGCGTGGAGCCGGAGAACAGCGCGAAGTAGTTCGGCTGGCTCGGGTGGGTCTCGGCGTACGACTGCGTGAGGTTCGCGCCGCCGCTCTTCAGCGAGTTGATGTACGGCGCACTGGAGGAACCGATGACCTGGCTGTAGGCGTGGTTCTCGAAGACCACGACGACGACGTGGTCCGGGCTGGGCACGGTGCCCGCGGCGTGCGCGGATCCGCTGCCGAGCCCGGTCCACAGGCCGAACGCGGCCGCGGCGAGGGCCGACGCGGACGCCACGACGGTACGGGCACGGCGGTACACGGAACTGCCGGACACATCAACCTCCGGGTAGGGATGGACGGCTGGCGGTGCGGTCAGAGCATGCACACGCCGATATTCCCGTGGCCCACGCGGGCCAACCCCGGGGGTGAAGAGACGATGAACGGCGGGTACCCGCGCCCCATGGCGGACATCCTCATCGGTACCTGCGGCTGGACGGACCCGGCACTGCTCACCAGCGGCTGGTACCCACCCGGCCACCGCGACGCCGAGAAACGCCTGCGTCACTACGCGACCCGCTTCCCCGTGGTCGAGGTCGACTCGCCGTACTACGCCCTGCCGGCCGCGCGCACCACGGCCCTGTGGGCGGAGCGCACACCCCCCGGCTTCCGCTTCGACGTCAAGGCGTTCTCCCTCCTCACCGGCCACCCCACCCGCCCGTCCGCGCTCCCCGCGGACCTGCGCGCCCACCCCCGCGACGAGGCCCTGCGCACGGAGGTCTGGGCCCGCTACGCCGAAGCGCTCACCCCCCTGCGCGACTCCGGCCGGCTGGGCACCCTCCTCTTCCAGTTCCCGCCCTCCCTCGCCCCCGGCCCCGAGGCCGAGGCCTTCGTGCGCGCCGCCCGCGAACGCGCCCGCGACTGGCCGTTCGCCGTCGAGTTCCGCGATCCCGCCTGGTGGCGGACCGGCCGCACAGCCGCCTTCCTCGAGGACATCGACGCCACCGCCGTGGGCACGGACACCGTCGAGGGCATGACGCCGGCCGTCGTGACCACCCCCCGCCTGGCCGTGGTCCGCTTCCACGGCCGCAGCCCCCTGTGGGGCACGGGCACGAAGGAGGAGCGTTTCCGGCACACCTACACACCGGCGGAACTGACCGAATGGCTGCCGTCCGTCCGGGAGCTGTCCCGGCAGAGCGAGGAACTGCACCTCCTCTTCAACAACTGCTGCGGTGACGCGGCGCCGAGGGCGGCACAGACCATGCATGACCTGCTGACGACGGCGTTCCCGCACCAGCAGCACCGCACGAGCCGGGTGACCACCTGACCCGGGGCGGCACGGAACCCGCGCACACGAGGCCGCGGAGGCGCCGGAGAGGGCCGCGCCGGGGGGCCGCACCACCGCCGGCCGGACCGGGGACCGCCGAGCGCGCGGTCCCGGCCACGACGGACGCGCGGAGGCCGCCGCGGACACGGGCGGACACGGGCGTGCCCGGGGCGGCACGGGCGGGCACGCCACCACCCGACCGCGGGCGGAACTGCCCGGCCCGCTCCGGTTAGGCTCTGGCCAGGACGACCGAAGATCCGAGGGGAGACCACGGAGATGACGCCGGGGCGCAGGAGCAGCACCTTCACCCGTCTGCTGCGGCACGGCTTCACCGACCCCTCCGCCGCCGAGCGCCTCCTGGACGGCCCCGAACTCGCCCCCGTCCGCGACGACCCGGTCCTCCTCGAAGCCCTCGGCGCCACCGCCGACCCCGACCTCGCCCTGGGCGGCCTGGTCCGCCTCCTGGAGGCGCAGGACAGCCCCACGGCCCACCGCTCGCTGCTGGACACCCTCATCGCGGCCAAGCCCCTGCGCGACCGTCTCCTCGGCGTCCTCGGCGCCTCCGCCGCCCTCGCCGACCACCTGGCCCGCCACCCCACCGACTGGCAGGTCCTGGTCACGTACGAACCGCAGGACCTGCACCCGGGCCTCACGGAGTTCGAACGCGGCCTGGCCGAGGCCGACGACCCGGTCACCCTCCGCGTCGCCTACCGCCGCTGCCTGCTCTCCATCGCCGCCCGGGACGTCTGCGGCACCACGGACGTGGCCGAGACCGCCGCGGAACTCGCCGACCTGGCCACCGCCACCCTCCGCGCGGCCCTCGCCATGGCCCGGCGCGCCGCCCCCGAGGACGCCGCCGCCTGCCGCCTCGCGGTGATCGCCATGGGCAAGTGCGGCGGCCACGAGCTGAACTACGTCTCCGACGTGGACGTCATCTTCGTGGCCGAGGCGGCCGACGGCACACCCGAGACCAAGGCCCTCAACTCCGCCACCAGACTGGCCTCCCACCTCATGCGGATCTGCTCCGAGACGACCGTCGAGGGCTCCATCTGGCCGGTCGACGCCAACCTCCGCCCCGAGGGCCGCAACGGCCCCCTCGTCCGCACCCTCAGCAGCCACCTCGCCTACTACCAGCGCTGGGCGAAGACCTGGGAGTTCCAGGCCCTTCTCAAGGCCCGCCCGGTGGCCGGCGACGCCGACCTCGGCCAGGCCTACCTCGACGCGCTGCACCCCCTCGTGTGGCAGGCGGCGGACCGCGAGAACTTCGTGCCGGACGTGCAGAAGATGCGCCGCCGCGTGGTGGAGAACATCCCCGCGGCCGAGATCGACCGCGAACTCAAACTCGGCCCGGGCGGCCTGCGCGACGTCGAGTTCGCCGTGCAGCTCCTCCAGCTGGTGCACGGCCGCACCGACCCGGCACTGCGCAGCGGCACCACCCTGGACGCCCTGCAGGCCCTCGCCGCCGGCGGCTACGTCGGCCGCGAGGACGCCGCCCGCCTGGACGAGGCGTACCGCTTCCTGCGCTCGATGGAGCACCGCATCCAGCTGTACCGTCTGCGCCGCACCCACCTCGTCCCCGAGGCGGAGGCGGACCAGCGCCGCCTCGGCCGCTCCCTGGGCCTGCGCACCGACCCGGTGACCGGGCTGAACCGCGAGTGGCGGCGGCACACCGGCGTCGTACGGCGGCTGCACGAGAAGCTCTTCTACCGCCCGCTGCTCGACGCGGTGGCCCAGCTGGCGCCCGGCGAGACCCGGCTGAGCCCCGAGGCGGCCCGCGCACGCCTGGTCGCCCTCGGCTACGCCGACCCGGCCGCCGCCCTGCGCCACCTGGAGGCCCTGGCCTCCGGGGTGACCCGCAAGGCGGCGATCCAGCGCACCCTGCTCCCGGTCCTGCTCGGCTGGTTCGCCGACTCGGCGGACCCCGACGCCGGCCTGCTCAACTTCCGCAAGGTCTCCGACGCGCTCGGCAAGACGCCCTGGTACCTGCGTCTGCTGCGCGACGAGGGTGCGGCGGCCGAGAACCTCGCCCGCGTCCTGTCGGCGGGCCGCCTCGCCCCCGACCTGCTGATGCGCGCCCCCGAGGCGGTGGCCCTGCTGGGCGACGGCGACGCCGGCGGCCTCGCGCCCCGGGACCGCGTCCACCTGGAGCAGGAGATCACGGCCGCGGTGGGCCGCGCGGCCAACGCCGAGCAGGGCGTCACCGCGGCCCGCGGTGTCCGCCGCCGCGAGCTGTTCCGCACCACCGCCGCCGACATCGTCGGCTCCTACGGCACCGAGGCCAACGCCGCCGAGACCGACCAGGGCGCCCTCGTGGACCGGGTCGGCGCGGCCGTCTCCGACCTCACCGCGGCCACCCTCGCCGGCACTCTGCGCGCGGTCGTCCGGGACGGCTGGGGCGACACCCTGCCCACCCGGTTCGCGATCATCGGGATGGGCCGCTTCGGCGGGCACGAGCTGGGCTACGGCTCCGACGCGGACGTGCTGTTCGTGCACGAACCCCGAGACGGCGCGGACGAGCAGGAGGCGTCCGCCGCCGCGAACAGGATCGTCGCCGAGATGCGCCGCCTGCTCCAGCTGCCCAGCTCCGACCCGCCGCTGCTCATCGACGCGGACCTGCGCCCGGAGGGCAAGTCCGGTCCGCTGGTGCGCACCCTGAAGTCGTACGAGGCGTACTACCGCCGTTGGTCCCTGGTCTGGGAGGCACAGGCGCTGCTGCGGGCCGAGCCGGTCGCCGGCGACGAGGACCTGGGCCGGCGCTTCACCGCCCTGGTCGACCCGCTGCGCTATCCGTCCGAGGGCCTCGGCGAGGAGGCGGTCCGCGAGATCCGCCGGCTGAAGGCGCGCATGGAGTCCGAGCGGCTGCCCCGGGGCGCCGACCCCAAGCTCCACACCAAGCTCGGCCCCGGCGGCCTGTCCGACGTCGAGTGGACCGTCCAGCTGCTCCAGCTGCGCCACGCCCACCACGAGCCCGGACTGCGCACCACCCGCACCCGCCAGGCCCTGGCCGCCGCCCGCGACGCCGGGCTGCTGTCCGCCGCGGACGCGGAGACCCTGGACGAGGCGTGGGTGCTGGCCACCCGGGTGCGCAACGCGGTCATGCTGGTCCGCGGCCGGGCCGGGGACACCTTCCCCACCGAGCCCCGCGAGCTGGCCGCCGTCGGCCGCTACCTGGGCTACGGCGCCGGGCACGCCGGGGACATGCTGGACGCCTACCGGCGCACCGCCCGCAAGGCGCGCACGGTCGTGGAGGAGCTGTTCTACGCGGACTGAACCGGCCGCGCACCGCAGGGCCGTGCGGGCCGTGGCGTCACGCGGACCGGACGGCGGGCACCGGCTCAGCCGCGGCCGGCACCGTCACCCGCCGCGGCAGCGCGTGCGGCAGGCTGCCGTACCAGAGCCGGGCCACCGCGAACCCGAAGCACAGACAGACCACGCCGCCCACGGCGTCCAGCCAGAAGTGGTTGGCCGTGGCGACGATCACCAGGAGGGTGACCGCCGGGTACATCAGGCCCAGCACCCGCGCCCACGGCACCGAGGCCAGCGCGAAGACCGTGAGCCCGCACCACAGCGACCAGCCGATGTGCATCGACGGCATCGCCGCGTACTGGTTCGACATGTGCTTGAGGTCGCCGGAGGCCATCGAGCCCCAGGTGTGGTGCATCAGCACCGTGTCGACGAAGTGCCCGCCGCGCATGAGCCGGGGCGGTGCCAGCGGGAACAGGTAGTAACCGGCCAGGGCCACGCCCGTCGTCGCGAACAGCGCCAGCCGGGTCGCCGCGTACCGGCCGGGATGCCACCGGTACAGCCACACCAGAACCCCGATCGTGATGACGAAGTGCAGGGTGGCGTAGTAGTAGTTCATGCCGACGATCAGCCAAGTCACCGAGTTGGCGGCGTGGTTGACCGACTGTTCGACGGCGACGCCCAGGCCGTGCTCGACGCGCCAGATCCAGCGCGCGTTGCGCAGCGCCTCGGTCCGCTGCTCCGGGACGGCGTTGCGGATCAGCGAGTACGTCCAGTAACTCACCGCGATCAGAAGGATCTCGAACCACAGCCGGGGTCGCCGCGGACGCCGCAGCCGGCCCAGCGGACCCCGTCGGACATCGCCCGTGACGACCCGCGGAGCGGCCACCTGCGCGCGGCCTTCCGGCTCTGTCACGGTCGAGTCACCCATAGACACAGAGTCTGCCAGAAAAGGTTTCCCCGCCTGATCATCCCCTGGACGGCTTCGCGGCGCACCTTCTACGAGGCACGCAGGACGTGCGGGGCCGAGGCGGTGGAACCTCGCACCACCAGCTCCGGCATGAACACGAACTCGCTGTGCGGCGCCGGGGTCCCGCCGATCTCCTCCAGCAGCGTGCGTACCGCCGCCTGCCCCATCGCCGGGACCGGCTTGCGGACGGTGGTCAGCGGGGGGTCGGTGAAGGCGATCAGCGTGGAGTCGTCGAACCCGACCACCGACACGTCCCGGGGCACCTCCAGGCCCCGCTGCCGGGCCGCCCGTATCGCCCCCAGCGCCATCATGTCGCTGGCGCAGACCACCGCCGTACAGCCCCGCTCGATCAGTGCCGTCGCCGCCGCCTGACCGCCCTCCAGCGTGTACAGCGAGTGCTGGACCAGCTCCGTCTCGACGGTCTGCGCGGGGATCCCCAGCTGCTCCTGCACGGTCCGCACGAAGCCCTCGATCTTGCGCTGCACCGGCACGAACCGCTTCGGCCCGAGCGCCAGCCCGATCCGGGTGTGCCCCAGCGACACCAGATGCGTCACGGCGAGCGCCATCGCCGCCCGGTCGTCGGGGGAGATGAACGGCGCCTGCACCTTCGGCGAGAACCCGTCCACCAGCACGAACGGCACGCCCCGCGCGCGCAGGCGATCGTAGCGCTGCATGTCGGCGGTGGTGTCGGCGTGCAGCCCGGAGACGTAGATGATCCCGGCGACCCCGCGGTCCACGAGCATCTCGGTCAGCTCGTCCTCCGTCGACCCGCCCGGGGTCTGCGTGGCGAGCACCGGTGTGTAGCCCTGGCGGGTCAGCGCCTGGCCGATGACCTGGGCCAGGGCCGGGAATATCGGGTTCTCCAGCTCCGGCGTGATCAGGCCGACCAGACCCTCACTGCGCTGGCGCAGGCGCACCGGACGCTCGTAGCCGAGCACGTCCAGCGCGGCCAGCACGGACTCGCGGGTGGTGGCGGCGACGCCCGGCTTCCCGTTGAGGACCCGGCTGACGGTCGCTTCGCTCACCCCCGCCTGCGCAGCGATATCGGCAAGCCGTGTGGTCACGCCACTGGACTGTACCGGTCGTATGTCCCCTTGCACACCGGCCGGACGCCGGGCGCGGGCGGCCGCGGGGCCTGCCGTGGGTTGCTGCCTCATCGCACTCCCTCGGTTTCATGGCGGCAAGAGCTTGCAGAGTCTTGCACAGGAGCCGTCCTCCCCGCTCAGCGGTTTCCCCGTTGGGTCGCGCCCCGGTCGAGAGCCGGTCACGGGTGGGTAACCATCCTGTTCCCTTGCACTTTTTTTCTGCAAGGTCTTTCGCAGCGCTTGCATCGCTGTTACGTTCCCTGTCGCCCGGCCGCGGCAACGGCGCAGTCGGCAAGTCGCAGGGGCGGCGGACGGGACCGCCTCCTGTACCACTCGGGCTTAACCCTCAAGGAGAACTCATGCGGCGTGGCATAGCGGCCTCCGCGCTGGTGGCGTCCCTCGCCCTCACGGCGACGGCGTGCGGCGGGGACGACGGCGACAGCGGGAAGTCGGACGGCCCGGTCACCATCACCTGGTGGGACACCTCCAACGCCACCAATGAGGCGCCGACGTACAAGACCCTGGTCCAGCAGTTCGAGAGCGCCAACAAGAACATCAAGGTCAAGTACGTCAACGTCCCCTTCGACCAGGCGCAGAACAAGTTCGACACCGCCGCCGGCGCCCAGGGCGCCCCGGACGTGCTGCGCTCCGAGGTCGGCTGGACCCCCGCCTTCGCCAAGAAGGGCTTCTTCCTGCCGCTGGACGGCACCGAGGCCCTCGCCGACCAGGCGAAGTTCCAGCCCAGCCTGATCAAGCAGGCCCAGTACGAGGGCAAGACCTACGGCGTCCCGCTGGTCACCGACACCCTCGCCCTGGTCTACAACAAGGCGCTGTTCAAGAAGGCCGGCATCACCGAGGCGCCCAGGACCTGGGACGAGCTGAAGGCCGACGCCGCCAAGGTCAAGGCCAGGACCGAGGCCGACGGCTACTGGGGCTCCACCGCGGGCTACTACGCCCAGAGCTTCCTCTACGGTGAGGGCACCGACACCGTCGACGCCGCCGCCAAGAAGATCACCGTCGACTCCGCCGCCGCGAAGAAGGCCTACGGCACCTGGCTGAGCACGTTCTCCGGCAAGGGCCTGCACAAGGCCGACACCACCGCCGACGCCTACGCCCACATCCAGGACGCGTTCGTCAACGGCAAGGTCGCCGCGATCATCCAGGGCCCCTGGGAGATCACGAACTTCTACCAGGGCGCGGCCTTCAAGGACAAGGCCAACCTCGGCATCGCCCCCGTCCCGGCCGGCTCCTCCGGCAAGGCGGGCGCCCCGACCGGCGGCCACAACCTCTCGGTCTACGCCGGCTCGGACAAGGCCCACCAGACGGCGGCCCTGAAGTTCGTGAAGTTCATGACCTCCGCGAAGTCCCAGGAGGCCGTCGCCCTGAAGAACTCCACCCTGCCGACCCGCTCCGACGCCTACACCGCCCAGGTCAAGGCCGACCCCGGCATCGCCGGCTACCAGGGCGTCCTCGCCTCCGCCCAGCCGCGCCCGGCGCTGCCCGAGTACAGCTCCCTGTGGGGTCCGCTGGACACCGAGCTGCCCAAGATCGCCTCGGGCCGGGAGTCCCTGGACAAGGGCCTGAGCAACGCCGAGCTGGCCATCGCCAAGCTGGTGCCCGACTTCAGCAAGTGAGCCGCAGTGGCCGCCGGATCCCCTCGTCAGGAGGGGAGGGATCCGGCGGCCACCGCCCTGTACCCGGCCCAACCCTTGATCTCTGAAGGTGTCGAACCATGACAGTCGCCATCGACCGCGCGACCGGCAAGCGCCGCGGTGACCGCGCGCCTCGGCCCGGGCTGGGGCAGCGCATCAGAAACGGCTACCAGAAGCACTGGTACGCCTACGCGATGATCGCCCCGGTGGTCGCCGTACTCGGCGGCATCGTCGCCTACCCGCTGTTCCGCGGCGTCTACCTCACCCTCACCGACGCCAACAGCCTCAACTCGGCGCGCACCATCGGCGTCAACCACATCGACGCCACCTACCGGTTCATCGGCCTGGACAACTACAAAGACATCCTGTTCGGCCCGACGGCCTACGACCGGTTCTGGTCGCACTTCCTGTGGACCGTCTTCTGGACCGCCGCCTGCGTGATCCTGCACTACGCCATCGGTCTCGGCCTCGCGCTCATGCTCGACCAGAAGCTGCGCGGCCGCACCGTCTACCGGCTGCTGCTCGTGCTGCCCTGGGCCGTGCCGACCTTCGTCACCGTCTTCTCCTGGCGGATCATGCTCGCCGACTCCGGCGTGCTCAACCAGATCCTCGGCGCCGCGCACCTGCCGCAGCCGCAGTGGCTGGAGGACACGTTCTGGCAGCGGTTCGCCGCCGTCATGGTCAACACCTGGTGCGGCGTGCCGTTCATGATGCTCTCCCTGCTCGGCGGCCTCCAGTCCATCGACTCCTCGCTCTACGAGGCCGCGGAGATGGACGGCGCCACCCCCTGGCAGCGCTTCCGGCACGTCACCCTGCCCGGCCTGCGCTCGGTCAGCTCCACGGTCGTCCTGCTCGGCGTCATCTGGACCTTCAACCAGTTCGCCATCATCTTCCTGCTGTTCGGCCCGACCGGCGCGCCCGACGCCCAGATCCTCGTGACCTGGGCGTACTTCCTCGGCTTCGGCCAGCAGCCGCGTGACTTCGCCCAGTCCGCCGCGTACGGCGTGCTGCTGCTGTCCGTCCTGGCCGTCTTCACCTCCTTCTACTTCCGCTGGCTGAAGCGCAATGACCAGCTCGCCGTCTGACGCCGCAGGAGCCGCCGCCATGAGCACCCCGACCCTGGAAAAGACCGAGACCGCACCGGCCCCCGCCGCCACGCCCCGGCGCCGCACCCGCCGGCGCGGCGAGAGCGGCCCGCTCGGCACCGCCCTGCTGCACGGCGGTCTCACCGCGGCGAGCCTCATCGCCCTGGCCCCGGTGGCCTGGCTGTTCTACCTGTCCCTCGGCCCGGACAAGGACGACTACCTGCACCCGGGCAAGATCGCGGACAAGCTGACCTTCGGCAACTACCGCTTCGTGCTGGAGCACACCGCCTTCTTCGACTGGTTCAAGTCGACGATGATCGTGGCCCTCGGCACCACCCTCATCGGTGTCTTCGTCGCCGCGACCACCGGCTACGCGGTCTCCCGCATGCGCTTCCCCGGCTACAAGCAGCTGATGTGGGTCCTGCTGCTCACCCAGGCCTTCCCGATCGCCATCCTGATCGTGCCGATGTACGAGATCTTCGGCGAACTCGGCCTCATCGACACCTACTGGTCGCTGATCATCATCAACTGCACCACCGCCGTGCCGTACAGCGCGTGGCTGCTCAAGGGGTACTTCGACACCATCCCCTTCGAGATCGACGAGGCCGGACGCGTGGACGGTCTCACCCCGTTCGGGACCTTCTTCCGGCTCATCCTGCCGCTGGCCCGCCCGGGTCTGGCCGTCGCCGCGTTCTACAACTTCATCACCGCCGTCGGCGAGGTCGCCTTCGCGACCACCTTCATGCTGGACGACTCCAAGTACACCTTCGCCGTCGGTCTCCAGACCTTCGTCAGCGAACACGACGCCCAGTGGAACTACATGGCCGCCACCGCGGTGCTGATCGCGATACCCGTGACCGTGTTCTTCTACCTCGTGCAGAAGAACCTCGTCACCGGCCTCACCGCCGGCGGCACCAAGGGCTGACGCCCGCCGGAGAGCGACTCCCGCGCGGTCCGGCCGCGCGGGTGGGCGGGCCGCGGTGGCCTTCCCCCCGCTGACCGGGCGGGGGGACGACCCGACCCCGCCGGTCCCGCGGCCCGCCTCGTACCCTCCGGCCGCCGCCGTACCCCACGCCCACCATGCCCCTGTCACGTATCAAGGACGCCATGAGCCAGCAGCAATCCGCCGCACCGGCCCGCCACCTCGCCGCCACCGTCGCCGACCGCCGCGACTGGTGGCGGGACGCGGTCATCTACCAGGTCTATCCGCGCAGCTTCGCCGACAGCAACGGCGACGGCATGGGCGACCTGGAAGGCGTACGCTCCCGCCTCCCGTACCTGCGCGACCTCGGCGTCGACGCCGTGTGGCTGAGCCCCTTCTACGCCTCCCCGCAGGCCGACGCCGGCTACGACGTCGCCGACTACCGCGCCGTCGACCCCATGTTCGGCAGCCTCCTCGACGCCGACGCGCTCATCCGCGACGCCCACGGACTGGGGCTGCGGATCATCGTCGACCTGGTCCCCAACCACTCCTCCGACCAGTACGAGTGGTTCAGGCGCGCCCTCGCCGAGGGCCCCGGCTCGCCGCTGCGGGAGCGCTACCACTTCCGGCCCGGCAAGGGGATGAACGGCGAACTCCCGCCCAACGACTGGGAGTCCATCTTCGGCGGCCCGGCCTGGACCCGGGTGACCGAGCCGGACGGCACCCCCGGCGAGTGGTACCTGCACCTCTTCGCCCCGGAGCAGCCCGACTTCAACTGGACCCATCCGGCCGTCGGTGACGAGTTCCGCTCCATCCTGCGCTTCTGGCTGGACATGGGCGTCGACGGCTTCCGGATCGACGTCGCCCACGGCCTGGTCAAGGCGGAGGGCCTGCCCGACCTCGGCTCCCACGAGCAGCTCAAACTGCTGGGCAACGATGTCATGCCGTTCTTCGACCAGGACGGCGTGCACGAGATCTACCGCCAGTGGCGCGGGATCCTCGACGAGTACGCGGGCGAGCGGATCTTCGTCGCCGAGGCGTGGACCCCCACGGTCGAGCGGACCGCCAACTACGTCCGCCCCGACGAGCTCCACCAGGCGTTCAACTTCCAGTACCTGGGCACGGAGTGGAACGCGGGCGAGCTCCGCGCGGTCATCGACCGCACCCTGGAGGCCATGCGCCCGGTCGGCGCCCCCGCGACCTGGGTGCTGTCCAACCACGACGTCACCCGGCACGCGACCCGCTTCGCCAACCCACCGGGCCTCGGCACCCAGATCCGCACCGCGGGCGACCGCGGACTGGGGCTCAGGCGGGCCCGGGCGGCCACCCTGCTGATGCTCGCCCTGCCCGGCTCGGCCTATGTGTACCAGGGCGAGGAGCTGGGCCTCCCGGACGTCGTCGACCTGCCCGACGAGGTGCGCCAGGACCCGGCCTACTTCCGCGGCGCCGGCCAGGACGGCTTCCGCGACGGCTGCCGGGTGCCGATCCCGTGGACGCGCGAGGGGTCGTCGTACGGCTTCGGCGACGGCGGCAGCTGGCTGCCGCAGCCGGCCCAGTGGGGCGAGCTGAGCGTCCAGGCGCAGACCGGCGTGCCCGGCTCCACCCTGGAGCTGTACCGGGCCGCGCTGCGGCTGCGCCGGTCGCGGCCGGACCTCGGCGCGGGCGACGCGGTGGAGTGGCTGCGGGCGCCCGAGGGCGTACTGGCCTTCCGGCGCGGGGACTTCGTCTGCGTCGCGAACACCACGGGCGAGGCGGTGCGGATCCCGGCGTACGGCCGGGTGCTGCTCAGCAGTGGTGGCGAGATCGCGGAGACCGGCGACGAGGCGAGGGTGCCCGCCGACACGACCGTGTGGTGGTCCGCCGCGGTCTGACGGACCGTCCGAAAAACTTCTTGCATCAACTTCACGACGGCCCGCTGCTTTTTCCGGCAGCGGGCCCTTAACATCTGCGTCACCGCAACTTTCAGCAATGTTGCAGCAAGAACCTTCAGCGCCGAAGGAACCCCACATGGCACGCAGAATCCTCCCCGCGGGGCTCGCCCTCGCAGCCGCTCTCACGGTTGGCATGAACCCGACGAGTGCCGAGGCCTCCCCGCCCGGCATCAAGGACGTCACCGCCGTCCTCTTCGAGTGGAACTTCGCCTCGGTCGCCAAGGAGTGCACCACCACCCTCGGCCCCGCAGGATACGGCTACGTCCAGGTCTCCCCGCCCGCCGAGCACATACAGGGCCCGCAGTGGTGGACGTCCTACCAGCCGGTGTCCTACAGAATCGCCGGCCGTCTCGGCGACCGGGCCGCCTTCCGGAACATGGTGAACACCTGCCACGCGGCCGGCGTCAAGGTCGTCGCCGACACGGTCATCAACCACATGTCGGCCGGCAGCGGAACCGGCACCGGCGGCACGTCGTACTCGAAGTACAGCTACCCCGGCCTGTACTCCTCTTACGACTTCGACGACTGCACCTCCCAGGTGTCCGACTATGCCAACCGCTGGAACGTCCAGCACTGCGAACTCGTCGGCCTGGCCGACCTGGACACCGGCGAGGAGTACGTCCGCAAGGCCATCGCCGGCTACCTCGACGACCTGCTCTCCCTCGGCGTCGACGGCTTCCGCGTCGACGCGGCCAAACACATCGACAGCGCCGACCTGGCCAACATCAAGAGCCGCCTGACCAAGCCCGGCGTGTACTGGAAGCAGGAGGTGATCTACGGCGCCGGAGAGGCCGTCCAGCCCACCGAGTACACCGGCAACGGAGACGTCCAGGAGTTCCGCTACGCCTACGACCTCAAGCGCGTCTTCACCAGCGAGAAGCTGGCCTACCTGAACAACTACGGCGAGGGCTGGGGCTACCTGGACAACTCCGTGGCAGGCGTCTTCGTGGACAACCACGACACCGAACGCAACGGCAGCACCCTGAACTACAAGGCCGGCGCCCGCTACACCCTGGCCAACGTCTTCATGCTCGCCTGGCCCTACGGCGCCCCCGACGTCAACTCCGGCTACGAGTGGACCGACGTCGACGCCGGCCCGCCCGACGGAGGCAAGGTCGGCGCCTGCTGGCAGGACGGCTGGAAGTGCCAGCACGCCTGGCCGGAGATCAGGTCCATGGTGGCCTTCCGCAACGCCACCCGCGGTCAGGCGGTCTCCCACTGGTGGGACAACGGCAACAACGCCATCGCCTTCGGGCGCGGCACCAAGGGCTATGTGGCGATCAACCACGAGTCCTCGTCGCTGACCCGCACCTACCAGACGTCACTCGCGGCCGGCACGTACTGCAACGTGCAGAACAACACCACGGTGACCGTCGGCTCCGGCGGGCAGTTCACCGCCACCCTGGGCCCGGACACGGCTCTGGCGCTCTACGCCGGCAAGTCGAGCTGCTGATCCGTCACCCCCTCGCCCCTGAAATGCCTTACCAATGGTTTCAGGACTCTTGCTGAAACCTTTTCGCCGGCGGTACGGTCGCGCGGGCGCCCGGCGGCGCAGCGTGCCGCCGGCGTCGGGGTCGCCCCCAAGAGAGCCGCAACCGCAAGGAGTCACCGCCTTGATACCGAGATGGCCGGCGCCCCGCACGCGCCGCACCCCGCACCGCAGAAGGGCGGCGGCCGTCACCGTCGTCGCCCTGGCCGCAGCCCTGGTCCAGCCACTGGCCGCCCGGGCCGCCACCCCGCCCGAGCCCCCCTCGGACGCCAAGCTCGCCGCCCAGCCCGCCCGGCACGACGACACGCGCGAGCAGTTCTACTTCGTCATGCCGGACCGCTTCGCCAACGGCGACACCTCCAACGACCGCGGCGGACTCACCGGTTCCCGCCTCAGCACCGGCTACGACCCCACCGACAAGGGCTTCTACCAGGGCGGCGACCTCAAGGGCCTGGCGGACCGGCTCGACTACATCAAGGGCCTGGGCACCACCGCCATCTGGATGGCGCCCATCTTCAAGAACCGCCCCGTGCAGGGCACCGGTGCCAATGCCTCCGCCGGCTACCACGGCTACTGGATCACCGACTTCACCCAGGTCGACCCGCACTTCGGCACCAACCAGGACCTCAAGGCCCTCATCGCCAAGGCCCACGCCAAGGGCATGAAGGTCTTCTTCGACGTCATCACCAACCACACGGCCGACCTCGTGGACTACGAGGAGAAGTCCTACGGCTACCTGTCCAAGGGCGCCTTCCCGTACCTGACCGAGGACGGCAGGCCCTTCGACGACGCCGGCCACGCGGCCGGCGGCAAGGGGTTCCCGGCCGTCGACGCCGGCTCCTTCCCGCGCACCCCCGAGGTCACGGCCAAGGACAAGGTCCCGGCCTGGCTCAACGACCCGACGATGTACCACAACCGCGGCGACTCCACATACGCCGGCGAGTCGGCCACCTACGGCGACTTCTCCGGCCTGGACGACCTGTGGACCGAGCGTCCCGAGGTCGTCCACGGCATGGAGCGGATCTACGAGCGATGGGTCAGGGACTTCGCCGTCGACGGATTCCGGATCGACACCGTCAAGCACGTGGACACGCGGTTCTGGACCCAGTGGGCGACCGCGCTCGACCGGTACGCCGCCGCGCACGGCCGGAAGAACTTCTTCATGTTCGGCGAGGTGTACTCCGCAGACACCTCCGTCACCTCCCCGTACGTCACCCAGGGCCGCCTCGACGCCACCCTCGACTTCCCCTTCCAGGACGCCGCCCGCGCCTACGTCTCCCAGGGCGGCAGCGCCCGGCGGCTCGCCGGCGTCTTCGGTGACGACTACGCGTACACGACCGACAAGGCCAACGCCTACGAACAGGTCACCTTCCTCGGCAACCACGACATGGGCCGCTTCGGGCACTTCCTGAAGCAGGACGCCCCCGAGGCGAGCGACGCCGAGATCCTGAAGAAGGACGAACTCGCCAACGAGCTGATGTTCCTCAGCCGCGGCAACCCGGTCGTCTACTACGGCGACGAGCAGGGCTTCACCGGCTCCGGCGGCGACAAGGACGCCCGCCAGACGATGTTCGCCTCCAAGGTCGCCGACTACCTGGACGACGACGAGATCGGCACCGACCGCACCCACGCGAGCGCCGCCTACGACACACACGCCCCGCTCTACCGGCAGATCGCCGGCCTCGCCAGGCTCCGCAAGGCCAACCCGGCCCTGACCGACGGCGTGCAGACCGAGCGGTACGCGGCCGACGGCGCCGGGATCTACGCCTTCACCCGGACGGACGCCGGGACCGGCCAGGAGTACGTCGTCGCCCTCAACAACGCCGGCACGGCGCGGACGGCCACCTTCCCGACCGGTTCGGCCGGCATGACCTACCGGGGCATCCACGGAGCCGGCGATTCGGTCACGTCCGACGCCGACCGCAGGCTCACCGTCACCGTCCCGGCCGGCTCCGCCGTCGTCTACAAGGCGTCCGGCCCCCTCGCCGAGCCCACCGCCGAGCCCACGATCACCCTGAAGGCCCCGCCCGCCGGAGCCACCGGCACCGTGAAGGTCAGCGCCGGTACCGGCGGCGGCCCGCTCGACCGGGTCGTCTTCGCCGCCCGGACCGGCAACGGCCCGTGGCGGATCCTCGGCTCCGCCGACCACGCCCCCTACCAGGTCACCCAGGCCCTCGGCACGGACGTGCCCGCCGGAACCGCGCTGCGCTACAAGGCCGTCGTCGTCGACGCGGCCGGGCACACCGCGAGCGCCACCGCGAGCAGCACCACGGGCACCCCGCCCGCACCCGAGGTGCCCACGGCCACCTCCCGGGACTACGCGGTCGTCCACTACAAGCGCACCGACGGCGACTACGCCGACTGGGGCCTGTACGCCTGGGGCGACCTCGCCGACGGCGAGGCCACGAACTGGCCGGCCGGCCACCCCTTCACCGGCCGGGACGCCTACGGCGCCTTCGCCTACGTCAGGCTCGGGCCGGGGGCCTCGAACGTCAGCTTCCTGGTCACAGACAAGGACGGCGACAAGGACGTCTCCGCCGACCGGTCCATCGACGTCACCAGGACGGGTGAGGTGTGGATCGAGCAGGGCAAGGCCGACGTCCGCACCCAGCGGCCCGACTACCCGGCCCAGGACAGGACCAAGGCCGTCCTCCACTACCACCGGGCCGACGGGAACTACGACGGCTGGGGCCTGCACGTCTGGACGGGCGCCGCGCACCCCACCGACTGGTCGAAACCCCTGGAGCCGGTGAAGACTGACCCCTATGGCGCGGTCTTCGAGGTGCCCCTCAGCGAGGGCGCCGGCAGCCTCGGCTACATCATCCACAAGGGCGACGAGAAGGACCTCGCGACCGACCGGTCCCTGGACCTCACCGCCGACGGCCACGAGGCGTGGCTGGTGAGCGGCCAGGAGCGGAACCTGCTGCCACAGCCGGCGGGCAGCGCCGCCGCCCTCGACCTGACCACCTCCGAGGCGGTCTGGATCGACCGGGACACGGTGGCCTGGAACGGCGCCGACGGCGCCGCCTCCACCCAGCTGCTGTACTCCCGCGACGGCTCCATCACCGTCAAGGACGGGACGCTGAGCAGCGACGACGAGCGCTGGCTGCGGCTGACGAAGACCACGCTCACCGACGCGCAGAAGGCGAAGTTCCCGCATCTGAAGGGCTACACGGCCTGGTCCGTGGACCCGCGCGACCGGGACCGGGTGCGTGAGGCGCTCACCGGCCAGCTCGTCGCCTCGCAGCGGGCCGCCAACGGTGCCGTACTGGCCGCTACCGGCGTGCAGACCGCCGGCGTGCTGGACGACCTCCACCCGGACGCCACCGAGGCCCGGCTGGGCCCGGTCTTCCACGACGGGAAGCCGACCCTCTCCGTCTGGGCGCCGACGGCCCGGTCCGTCCGTCTCGACCTCGACGGCCGCGGCGTCGCGATGCACCGGAACACCGCCACCGGCGTCTGGTCCGTCACCGGCCCCGCGTCCTGGAAGGGCAAGCCCTACCGGTACGTCGTGCGGGTGTGGGCGCCCAGCGTCCGCAAGCTGGTCACCAACAAGGTCACCGACCCGTACTCGGTCGCCCTCACGGCCGACTCGGAGCGCAGCCTCGTCGTCGACCTGAACGACAGGTCCCTCGCGCCGGCCGGCTGGTCGGAACTGCGCAAGCCCAGGGCCGTACCGCTGAGGGATGCGCAGATCCAGGAGCTGCACATCCGGGACTTCTCCGTCGGGGACAGGACCGCGCGGCACCCGGGCACCTACCTGGCCTTCACCGACGCGAACAGCGACGGCTCCAGGCATCTGAAGGCGCTGGCGAAGGCCGGGACGTCCTACGTCCACCTGCTGCCCGCGTTCGACATCGCCACGATCCCCGAGAGGAAGGCCGACCAGGCCACGACCGACTGCGATCTGGCCGCGCTGCCGGCCGACTCCGACCAGCAGCAGGCGTGCGTGGCGAAGACCGCCGCGAAGGACGCCTACAACTGGGGCTACGACCCCTACCACTACACGGTCCCCGAGGGCTCGTACGCCACCGACCCCGACGGCACGGCCCGCACGGTCCAGTTCCGCCAGATGGTCAAGGCGCTCAACCAGGACGGCCTGCGGGTCGTCATGGACGTCGTCTACAACCACACCGCGGCGAGCGGCCAGGCGGACACCTCCGTGCTGGACAAGATCGTGCCCGGCTACTACCAGCGGCTCCTGGCCGACGGCTCGGTCGCCAACAGCACCTGCTGCGCCAACACCGCGCCCGAGAACGCCATGATGGGCAAGCTGGTCGTGGACTCGATCGTCACCTGGGCCAGGCAGTACAAGGTCGACGGGTTCCGCTTCGACCTCATGGGCCACCACCCCAAGGCCAACATCCTCGCGGTCAGAAAGGCCCTGGACGCGCTGACCCCCGCCAGGGACGGCGTCGACGGCAAGAAGATCATCCTCTACGGCGAGGGCTGGAACTTCGGCGAGGTCGCCGACGACGCCCGGTTCGTGCAGGCCACCCAGAAGAACATGGCCGGCACCGGCATCGCCACCTTCTCCGACCGCGCCCGCGACGCCGTGCGCGGTGGCGGCCCCTTCGATGCCGACCCCGGCGTCCAGGGCTTCGCCTCCGGGCTCTACACCGACCCCAACCCCTCCACCGCCAACGGCTCCGAGGAGGAACAGAAGGCCCGGCTGCTGCACTACCAGGACCTGATCAAGATCGGCCTGACCGGCAACCTCGCCGGGTACCGCTTCACCGACACCGACGGCAAGGAGGTCACCGGAGCCGGCGTCGACTACAACGGCTCGCCCGCCGGCTACGCGGACTCGCCCGGCGACGCCCTCGCCTACGCCGACGCCCACGACAACGAAACGCTGTTCGACACGCTGACCTACAAGCTCCCCAAGGACACGTCCGCGTCCGACCGGGCCCGCATGCAGGTCCTCGCCATGGCCACGGCCACCCTCTCCCAGGGGCCGTCGCTCTCCCAGGCGGGCACCGACCTGCTGCGCTCCAAGTCCCTGGACCGCAACTCGCACGACAGCGGGGACTGGTTCAACGCCATCCACTGGAACTGCGCCGACGGCAACGGCTTCGGACGCGGCCTGCCCATGGCCGCCGACAACCGGTCCAAGTGGACGTACGCCAAGCCGCTTCTCACCACGGTGAAGGTCGGCTGCCCGCAGATCACCGGAGCCTCCGCCGCCTACCGGGACCTGCTGAGGATCCGCGCCACCGAGCGGGCCTTCTCCCTCGGCACCGCCGCACAGGTGCAGGAGCAGCTCTCCTTCCCGCTGTCCGGCAAGGACGAGACGCCCGGCGTGATCACCATGCGCCTCGGTGACCTGGTCGTCGTCCTCAACGCCACCCCCGAGAAGCAGGAGCAGCGGATCAGCGCCCTCGCCGGCGAGCACTACCGGCTGCACCCGGTGCAGGCCGCCGGTGCCGACCCGGTGGTGAAGACCGCCTCCTACGCGGCCGGCCCGGGCACCTTCACCGTGCCGGCGCGAACCGTGGCGGTGTTCACCCGGACCGGGAACGCCAGGCCCTAGGCTGAGACCGTTGCCGTAGAACAGGAGTGCGCATGCCGCAGATCACCGTCGACTACTCCGACACCGTGACAGACGCCTTCGACCACGAGGGATTCGCGCGGGCGCTGCACGAGGCGACCGTGGAGATCGCGGCGGCGAAGCCGGAGGCCTGCAAGACGCAGTTCCGGCCGAGCGCGTACACGGTGTTCGGGTACGAGGACCCCGGGGCGCGCGGGCACGCCGTCGTGCACGTGACGATCGGGCTCCTCGCCGGCCGCAGCGACGAGACGAAGGCGAAGCTCACCGAGGCGGTCCTGGAACTGCTCCGGCAGCACCTGGCGGAGGCGGCGGTCACCCTGCACGCCTCCGCCGAGGTCCGTGACCTCGACGCGTCGTACCGGAAGTTCGACCGGTAGGCGCCGCTCAGGACGCCAGGGACACGAGCCGGCCGGCCAGCTCCGCGAAGGGGCCGTCGGCCGGCTCGTCCCGCATCATCGTGCGCACCAGCGCCGCCATCTCCGGGTCGCGAGCGGCACTGACGGCGGTCAGCGCGGCGAAGTCGTGCACGAGCTGCGTCTCCAGTTCGGCGCGCGGGATGCGGCGGCCGTCGAGCCAGAGCAGGGCCGTGGACTCGGCCAGCGAGATCCAGGAACGGATGACCAGCTCCAGACGTGCGGACGCCTCGGTCACGCCCAGATGCGACAGGATCTGGTCGTACGCGGCCTGCCGCACGGAGTCGATGAGCGCGTTGGTCGCCGACGTGTGCTCCCGGGAACCGACGCCGTCCGCGGGCACGGCCGGCCCGCCGCGCATCAGCGCCGAGAAACCGGGTCCGTGTTCGTCCACGAAGTCGAAGTAGCGGCGCATCACGCGCAGCAGCCGGGCGCCGAGGGGGCCCTCGTGCGGCTCGTCGAAGCGGCTCGCGAGATCCGAGGCGGCCAGCTTCAACGCGGCCTCGTACAGGCTGAGTTTGCCGGGGAAGTAGTGGTAGACGAGCGGGCGTGAGATGCCCGCCGCCGTCGCTATCTCGTCGATGGAGACCTCGTCGGGCGAGCGCCGGCTGAAGAGGTCGAGGGCGACACCGATCAGTTGCCGCCGCCGCTCCTCGACGCCCATCCTGCGGCGAACCCCGGTACTCATGCGAACACCTTACCGATCGGATTCGGCCGCCGGTGCCGGCTACCGCAACCCGGTGATCCGCCGCCCGTCCGCCAACGTGCCGGCCAGGTCGGCCCGGACGCCCTGCGTGGCCCGGGCGGTCAGCAGCGGACCCCGCGCCGACGCGTTCACCCCGCCCGTCGCCGAGACCGACGACGTCCCCGCGCTGCCCGCGGCCAGCAGATACCAGTGCCCGCCCGCCGACTTCCACAGCACCCCGGCCAGCACATGGGGATCCCGCCGCCCGCAGGCCGGCACGTCCGTGCCCTTGGCGACGACCGCCCTGGCCGCCCCGCCCGGCGTACGGAACTGGGCAAGCGCGGCCGTGCCGTCACCGCGCCAGGTCTCGGCCCGCGTGCACACCCACGCACCGGCCCCGCTGCCGTCGGGCAGCGGCTGCTCGGCGTAGGCCCAGGCGTTGACGCTCCGGATGCCCGCCGAGCGCTCGGATGCCAGCGAGCAGGCGAACGGCGCCCACGTGCGCAGGCGTTCGCCGCCGGTCACCTCACCGGCCGAACCGGGGCGGCCGGCCGTGAGATGGGCCGGGACCAGCTCGCCGAGGTCGCTGTCCAGCTGCGTGCCGAAGGAGCCGGTCAGCTGGAGCACGGTCCACGAGGTGCAGGAACCCGGCCGCGGGGCGGGGCCGGCCAGCGGAGCGGTCACCCCGTCGGTCACGCTCAGCGGGACGGCGTCCGCGTCCGGCTTCGTCAGGTCCCGCTGGGCCGCCTTCCGCACCCACGGGGCGGTCAGATAGCGGACGTTCCCGTCGGAGCGGCTCAGTACCAGCACGCTCGCCCCGGCACGCGTCGCGCCGTCGACCCGGGCGAGGTCGAGTGCCACGCCCCGGGTGCCGTTCCTGGGCTCGGCGTACCGGGCGATGCGCAGCCCGTCGTAGAGGAGCACCACACGGGCGTTGTCGACCTCGCCGGCGTACAGCAGCTGGGGCGGGCCGGCCGGACCGCCGGTCGCGGTGCCCGGGGTCGCCGACACGTGGACCGCCGCCCCGGGGCGGGCCCAGACCGTGAGGGCGCGCCGCAGCAGGGCCTTGTCCCCGGTGAGCGGACCGCGCGCGGGCCACACCGAGAAGTCGGTACGGGCGGAGGACCGCCAGGCGGTGGGGGAGACCCGGGTCAGCGTGCCGGGGTCCAGGGCGGCCTCGGCGGCCGGATTCCCGGCGTAGACGGGCGCGGCGGCGCCGTCCGGGCCCCAGCCGCCGCCCGGCCGCGCCACCAGTACGCCGCACACCGCCAGCGCGGCGGCGGCGGCGAGTGCGGCCCTGGCGTGCCGGCGGCGGCGCATCAGGTCGGTGGGCCGGGCCTGGAGCGCGCACGGGTCGAACTCGGGCGAGGAGAGCAGCCCCGGGTGCGGGGGCACGCTGTTCGCCGAGGCCAGCGCGCCGCCCGGGTCGTCCACGCCGGCGGCCTCGAGGATCTCGTGGACGTCCGGGTCGGACAGCCTCTCCAGGCCGCGCAGCACGTAGGCGGCGCGGGCCGGGGCGGACAGGGCGGACAGCCGCTGGTCCAGCGCGAGTGCGTCCCCGCCGCCCGAGCGCGGGAACAGCCGCAGGCCCCACACCAGGGGCAGCGGCGGCGGCAGCTGGGAGAGCCGGGGCAGGCCGGTGCGCGGGCGGGCCGCCTCCAGGGCCGCCCGCAGGACCCGCCCGCGCAGATAGGCGTAGCCGGGATCGCTCTCCCGGCCCGGCGTCCGGGCCGGGAGCACGGCCGGCCCCTTGCGGCCGCGGGGCAGGGCGCGCTGGGCGAGGGCGTGTGCGGTCAGTACGCGGCGGCTCCGGCCGGGGCCCGGCGGCAGCACGAGGTAGGCGAGCCGGACCAGCCGCGGGTAGTGCTCGACGAGCGCGGCCTCGGCCTGCTCGACGCCGACGGGACCGGCGGAGGCGGGTGCGTGACGCTGGGCTACATCCTGTGACTGCACGTCCGGAAGAACGAGCGAGCCGTGGGTTGGTCACCGGCGGACGAGTGGTTCACGTCTCCGGCCCGGTCAGGTCGCGTGCGTAGGCCGCCATCGACCGCTGGTAACGCGGCAGATGCGGGGCCAGGGCACCGAGCACGAGGGCCAGCCCCTCGCGGTCACGGCCGAGGCTGGACAGGCACAGGGCGAGCACGGCGCGGACGGCGTCGTCCAACTCGTCGGAGGGGGCGTCCAGTTCGGGGGTGAGGAGCCGGACCCCCTCCGCCGCCTGCCCGGTGTTGCGCAGCGAACTCGACAGCTGGATCCGGGCGCGGCGGCCCTTGTACCCGGTCAGTCCGCGGGCCAGCGCCAGCCGGTACAGCGGCACCGCCCGGTCCGAGTGGCCGGTCGAGTCCCAGGCACACGCCGATTCGAAGGGGCCCAGCGGGCTGTCGGCCGGCAGCTCGGCCACGAGGCCCTCGATCACCGCGCGGAACTCGTCCGCCCGCTCCTGCGGATACTCGTCGAAGGACGCCCAGGCGGCGGCCACGCGGTCTTCCCAGTCCTGGTTCACCGGCTCACCCTCGCACACGTGCCCGGAGCGGAGCGAGGGATTTGAGCGGACCGCGCACGGGAGCCGTATCCGTGGGCGCTGGGGCATGCTCGGCACACCAGGACCGGAGGAACAGATGAGGTTGACAAGGCTGCTGCTCGGCGCCGCGGCCGTGACGGCGCTGGCGGGGTGCGCCCCCGGCGGCCGCACCGAGGCGGTGCCGCCCACGGCGACGGGCAGCCTGGAGCGCCTGGCCGCCGAGGTGCGCTGCAAGCCGGACATGCAGACCGACGCCGACGAGATCCGCCAGGCCATCTGCCGCAACGGCGACGGGCGGTTCGTCCTCGCCACTTTCGCCACCGACCGCGGCCAGCGCGAGTGGATCAACGAGGCGAAGGACTACGGCGGCCACTACCTGGTCGGCCGCAAGTGGGTGGCCGTCGGCGACGACGGGGTGGTCAAGGCGCTGCGCGGCACGCTCGGCGGTGATCTGGAGGCCGGCACCGACCATCACGCGCACAGCGGCTGACGCGGCCGTGCCACGGGTACGGCGAAGGCCGGTGACGGGAGGGGGACTCGTCACCGGCCTTCTGTCATGCGCCCCTCACGGGGATCAGGAGCAGTTCTGGCCCCGGTTGAGGCAGTTGGCGATCTTGTTGGCCAGTCCGTTCTTCGTGATGCTGATGAAGTCGTCGTGGTCCGTGGCCGCCTTGTGCAGCTGCTCCGGGAAGCCGTCCACCGCGTAGGCGTTCTTCACCTGGCCGTTCTGCACGGTCGGCGGGGTGATGTTGTACACCAGGCGCATGGTCAGCTGCGGGATGGCCTTGAAGCCGTTCGGGCAGACACCGCTCGCCGGGTCGGCGAAGGCGACGTGCGTGCGGTGGTTGGCGCTGTCGGCGTTCTGCCCGTCCCAGCAGCTCTGGAAGGCGAACGTGCGCACCACCTTGCTGCCCTGGGGGCAGATCGGGTACTGCTGCGTCAGCTGGACCTTGCCCTCGAAGCCGGTGCAGCTCCAGTGGGCGTTGGCGTTCGCCAGGCCGTTGGTGGTGGTCTTGGCGTCACCGGTGATGATGCGCAGGAACTGCGGCATCGCGACCACCTTGCTCGCCGGGCTGCCCACGTACTTGATCTGGGCCTGGGCCGGGGTCAGGATCTTGCCGACGTTGCCTTCCTTGCCGCCGCCGTCCTTGTTCTGGTCGAAGTCCTGCGTACCGTCCTGGACGCGCACGACCGGCCAGTAGTACGAGGACAGGTCGCTCCCGTTCTGGCAGCTGGTGCCGCCCTGGAGGAACGTGTTGTTGCTGGCGAACGCGTTGATCTTCTGGTTGCCGACGTAGTCGTGCAGGTGGTGCGCGCCGTTGGTCACGCCGGGGGCCACGATCACGTTGTCGGTGTTGAAGTTCTTGTTGGCGTTCACGCCGCAACGCGTGGTGAAGGTACCGGTGGAGGCGTTGCCGCTCTTGCGGGGCTTGCCCTGGACGTTCGGCGCCACCTTCGTGATGTCGACGAAGTCGGCCGCCGCCGGACCGTTGCCGGCCTGCCCGCCGACGTTGCCCTGCTGACCGTTGTTGCCCTGCTGCTGGCCGTTCTGGCCCTGCTGCTGGCCGCCGTTCTGCTGCTGGCCACCGGTGTTGTTCTGCTGGCCGCCGTTCTGCTGCTGGCCGCCGGTGTTGTTCTGCTGGCCGCCGTTCTGCTGCTGGCCGCCGGCATTGGTCTGGTTTGCGGTCTGCGTCGTGCAGGCGGCGAGCTGCCGGAGCGCGTCGTCGAAGGAACCGCCGACCCGCTGGATGTCGATGCGGATCCGGTCGATCGTCGCCGCCCGCTTCTCCTTGAGGGGGTTGACGATCGCGTTCTGCACGAAGCTCGCGTCCCTCGACTGGGCGTTGCGGGTGGCGGCGAGCCGGGCGTAGGCCTCGGTGATCTGCTTGTCGAGGTTCGCCACCTCCGTCGCCACGCCCTGACGTGCCGCGTTCGGCACGTTGGTCAGCTTCTGGCCGACGTCCGGGCAGGAGATGGTCGCGACCTGCGCCGTCGTGGCCTTGGTCTGGTTGCCCCCCCACGTCTGGTGGTCCGGCTCGTGAGCCGAGGCGTAGAAATTCGCCCAGATCAGCCCGCCCCCGCCGAGCGCTAGGGCCGCCGATGCGGCTATGGCCTTGGTGGCCAACGGCGTGCGGCGTTTGCGTGTGTTGCGTCCCATGGAACTCCTCTGACTTCCTTGCGGGGCAGCATCGAGGCGCCCGACAGGAGTGAAGCGGCGCCCTTCCATACGCACGCCGTCGCGCCAGTGTTCAGCCGTCCCGCGAATTCGTCCCGGGACCACCACCCGACGCTCGCCCCAACAGCCCCTTGAGCAGCGGATGTTCGGTGGAAGTCAGCGGTCGCGGTCGAGGTGGGCGAGCACGGCCAGAACGCGCCGGTTGTCATCGTCCGACACCTCCAGGCCCAGTTTGGCGAAGATGTTGGAGGTGTGTTTGGCAATGGCCCGTTCCGTCACCACCAGCTGTGCCGCGATGGCCGCGTTGGACCGGCCCTGCGCCATCAGCTCCAGCACCTCCCGCTCGCGCGGGGTGAGACGGGCCAGCGCCCGGTCGCCGGCCGACCGCCGCGACAGCAACTGCTGGATCACCTGCGGGTCCATCGCCGTACCGCCCGCCGCCACCCGGCGTACCGCGTCCACGAACTGGTCCGTGTCGAACACCCGGTCCTTCAGCAGGTAGCCGATGCCGCCGTTGCCGTCGGCGAGCAGTTCGCGCGCGTACAGCTGCTCGACGTGCTGGGAGAGGACCAGCACCGGCAGCCCGGGCCGCTCCCGCCGGGCCGCCAGCGCGCACTGGAGCCCCTCGTCGGTCTGCGTCGGCGGCAGGCGCACGTCGACCACCGCCACGTCCGGCGCCGACTCCGCCAGCGCGCGGGCGAGTTCCGGACCGGTCCCCACGGCGGCGGCGATCTCGAAGCCGTAGGCCTCCAGCATCCGCACCAGTCCGTCGCGCAGCAGGAACAGGTCTTCGGCTAGGACAACACGCACGGGATCTCCATGGTCACCATGGTGGGACCGCCGGCGGGGCTGCTGACGGCCAGGACTCCGTCGAATGTACCGAGCCGCCGCTCGATCCCGGCGAGCCCCGAGCCGGGCCCGACCCAGGCGCCGCCCTGTCCGTCGTCCGTGACGGTGATCCGCAGCCGGCCGTCGTCATGGTGCAGGTCGATCCAGACGCGGTCGGCACCGGAGTGCTTGACCGCGTTGGTGAGCACCTCGCTGACCGCGAAGTAGGCGGCCGACTCGACCGGCGCCTCCGCCCGGCCGGGCAGCTCCACGGACACCTCCGTGGCCGGCGGCAGCCGGAGCGCCAGCGCCCGCACCGCGTCGCCGAGTCCGCGTTCGGCGAGGACCGGGGGGTGGATGCCGCGCACCAGGTCGCGCAGTTCCTCCAGGGCGTCCGCGGAGTTCCGCCGCGCCTGGGCGAGCAGCCTCTTCGCCTGCGCCGGGTCGCGTTCGACCAGCATCTCGATGGTGCCCAGGTCCATGCCCATCGCGACGAGCCGGGCCTGGGCGCCGTCGTGCAGGTCCCGCTCGATGCGGCGCAGCTCGGCGGCCGAGGTGTCGACCGCGTCCTGCCGGGTCTCGGTCAGCACCCGCACCCGCTCCACGAGTTCGCCCTGGTCGCCGCCGAGGACGGCCCGGGTGAGCCGGAAGTGCGCGGTGAGCAGCCGTGGGGCGAAGCGGTGGGCGAACACCAGCAGCGCGGCGCCGAGCGCGGCGGCGAGGAAGGCGGTGGCCTGGCCGGTGACCGGCACGAAGGCGTACCAGTACGTGTCGGCCGGGCCGGACACGTACGCACGCCACAGTCCGGCCGGCAGCAGCAGCCCCTCGAACGGGAACAGCACCACCAGGGCCGGGAGCAGCGCGGTGACGAAGCCCGCCGTCATGTCGACCAGCAGCCAGCGCACGTCCCGCCAGGTCTGCGGGTCACGGAGCATGACGACGGTGCGCGTCCAGGGGCCGGCGCCCTTCGGGACGGGCCGGTACGCCACCGGGATCCGCACCCCGCACCATTCCTCGGCCAGCCGGCGCCGGGTGTTCGCGTAGTCCCGCAGCCCGCCGAGGATCCAGGGCGTCAGCAGCAGCCCGAGGCCGACCGGGAGGAGTTCCAGCGAGACCAGGGTCAGGGTGAGGCACAGCACCGTCACCGGCAGCATCACCAGGGCGAGGACGAGTCCCCGTACCGCGGCCAGCATCGCCGCCCGGGTGCGGCCGCGGAAGTCGTCCTCGTACGTGTCCGTGTCCATGGCGCCAGTCTGTCCGCTCCGGCCCGGCCGGTCACTGGGCGGAGCCCCACGTCAGGGGGTGGTGCCAGGTACACCCCCGGCGCCGGCCAGCAGCCTCGCCTCCACCCGCGGGTCCAGGCCCGTGACGGGCCGGTCCGGCCGCGGGGGCGTCGTGCTCCCGGTCTCGGTCAGCCACCGCCAGGTGTCCGCGACCGTCTCCGCGGCCGGCCGGCACACCAGGCCTGTCGCCAGCGCCCGAGAGACGTCGGCGCCGTACACCGCGACGTGCAACTCGCTGTCCGGCGGCACCCACACCGGCAGCTCCGTCCACGGCTCGATCCCGGCGCCGAGGATCACGTCCGGGTCGGTCCAGCGCAGCTCCGCGTCCCCGCCGGTGACGCGCAGACAGGCCTGGAGCAGTTCGTCCGTCGTGGTGTGGCCGAGCGGGCTCGCCAGGTTGTACGGTCCGCTCAGCTCCTGTTCGACGGCGCCCAGCACCCAGTCGGCGAGGTCGCGCGCGTCGACGTACTGGATGGGCAGCCCGCGCGGACCGGGGGCGAGGACGGGGCCGCCGCGGGCGACGCGGGTCAGCCACCAGGGCAGCCGGCCGATGTTCTCGTACGGGCCGAGGATCAGCCCGGCCCGGACCAGGAGGGAACCGGTGGTGCCGAAGGCCCCGACGGCGGCCAGTTCGCCGCCCCGCTTGTCCCGGGCGTAGTCCGTCGCCTCCGCGCCGCCGGCGGCACCCTCGACAACCGGGGCATCCTCCGTGCCGCCGTGGGGCCGGGGCCAGGCGTACACCGACCGGCTGGAGACGTACACGTACCGTCCGGCCCGGTCGCGCAGCAGCCGGGCCGCCGCGTCCACGGCGCGCGGCGCGCCCGACCAGGTGTCGACCACGGCGTCCCAGCCGCCGTCGTCCGCGGCGAGCGCGGCGAGGCCGTCGGCCGCGGTGCGGTCCCCGTGCAACGCCCGCACTCCCGGTGGCGGTCGGTGCCGTCCGCGGTGGAAGACGGTCACCTCCCAGCCGCGTCCGAGCGCGGCCTCCACGACGGCCCGCCCCACGAACTCCGTACCACCCAGCACAAGAAGTCTCATGCCGGGATGGTGCCCCGTTGGGGGGCGGACCGGAACCGGACTCTGCCGAGGGCAGAGCCGGGGAGGGTCAGCGGCCCGCCGGCGGGGTGTACTTGTAGCCGACGCGGCGCACCGTCCGGATGGTCTGACGGTGCTGGGCGCCCAGCTTGCGGCGCAGCCGGGCGATGTGGACGTCGACGGTGCGGCCGTCACCGACGTGGCCGTACCCCCAGACCGTGGTGACCAGCTGGTCGCGGGTGTGCACCCGGTGCGGGTGCGCCACCAGGTGCGCGAGCAGTTCGAACTCCAGGTAGGTCAGGTCGAGTTCCCGGCCGTCCACGCTCGCCGTGCGCCGCACGGAGTCGATCCGCACCAGCGGCTCGGTGCCGCCGCCGTCCTGCGCGGCCTCCGGCTGGTCCGGGACCGCGACCGGCAGGAACGGGGGCCGCTGGTCGGCCGGGACCAGCACCAGGTAGCCGACCATCGGCGGCCGGCCGGGCAGGGTGGGCAAGGCGTGCTGCGGCGCGGGCAGCCAGGTGGCGCCGGGCGGCAGGAAGTCCGCGACGTCCACCACCTCGTCCCGGTCGACGGCGCGCAGCCGGTGCCGGGTGCCGTTCTGTGCCGGGGAGTCGACGGTGGCGGTGGAGAGGTTATGGGTGGTCGCCATGAGAGGTCAGCTCTTTCGCGCGAGAGGTTCGTCGGGCAGGACGGCGGCCACGATTCGTGGTCGGGCGCGCCGGGGACGTACGTCGTTTCGCGCTGGCCGAAGGCCGGGGGTGTACGGCTTTAGAGGGCCCGCGCGTTCGTCGCGCGGCAACACACACGGTCGAAGTCGTGGTGCTGACGGGAAGGCCAGAACGGCTCGAGATCGTGACGACCCGTCGCGGTGGTCTTCTGGAAGCCGGCCATGAGCCCATTGAAGCAGAGGCGCACGGCCGGCAGGAGTCTCCTCTCACTGCTTGGACACCTCCTTGGCACGAAATTGACGTCGCGCGCGGCCACGGGACCGGACCGACGGCCTGGTCGGGGGCGCGACGGCCGCTCGACGTGTCCGGAACTCCGTCTCACTCCCCGGACAGCACCGCTGCGGCCGGGGCACGGCATGCGCGAGGGGGCGCCCGCCGTACCGGCGGGCGCCCCCTCGGGTGCGATTCGGCGGATCAGACCTGCCCGGCCTTCTCCAGCGCCGCGCAGCACGTGTCCACCAGCAGGCGGGTCACCACGTACGGGTCGACATTGGCGTTCGGGCGGCGGTCCTCGAGGTAGCCCTTGCCGTCCTTCTCCACCTGCCACGGGATACGGACCGAGGCGCCGCGGTCGGAGACGCCGTACGAGAACTCGTCCCACGGAGCCGTCTCGTGCAGGCCCGTCAGCCGCTCGTCGATACCGGCACCGTAGTTCTTGACGTGATCCAGCGGCTTCGAGCCCTCGCCGAGCGACTCGCACGCGGTGATGATCGCGGCGTAGCCCTCGGGGCCCTCGCGCATCGCCCTGGTGGAGAAGTTGGTGTGCGCGCCGGCGCCGTTCCAGTCGCCCTTGACCGGCTTGGGGTCCAGCGTCGCGGAGACGCCGAAGTCCTCGGCGGTGCGGTACAGCAGCCAGCGGGCCACCCACAGCTGGTCCGAGACCTCCAGCGGGGACAGCGGGCCGACCTGGAACTCCCACTGGCCCGGCATCACCTCGGCGTTGATGCCGCAGATGCCGAGACCCGCCTTCAGGCAGTTGTCCAGGTGCGCCTCGACGACCTCGCGGCCGAAGATCTCGTCGGCGCCGACACCGCAGTAGTAGCCGCCCTGCGGGGCGGGAAAGCCGTTCTCGGGGAAGCCGAGGGGGCGGGAGCCGTCGAAGAAGGTGTACTCCTGCTCGATGCCGAAGATCGGCTCCTGGGCCGCGAACCTCTCCGCGGTCTCGGCCAGCGCGGCCCGCGTGTTGGACGGGTGCGGGGTCAGGTCCGTGTCCAGGACCTCGCACAGCACCAGGATGTCGTCGCCGCCGCGGACCGGGTCCGGGCAGGTGAAGACCGGCCGCAGCACGCAGTCCGAGGAGCGGCCCTCGGCCTGGTTGGTGGAGGAGCCGTCGAAGCCCCACACCGGCAGCGCGTCGAGGCCGGCCGGGGCACCCGTGATGATCCTCGTCTTGGAGCGGAGCTTGGCCGTCGGCGCGGTGCCGTCGATCCAGATGTACTCAGCCTTGAAGGTCACGGGGCCACATCCTTCGGGGGTGGGTCGGTCGCACGCACGGGTGTCGCGGCGCTGCGGCACCGGGGCGCCGCGATCTGCCGCGCAGCCTGTCAACAGGCCGTTTCCCGGCCGTTGCCCGCACGTGAACCCCGTGTTACCCGGCTGCTGCGTGCGGCGGTTCACCTTGTGAGGCGTGGCCGGCCGCGGTATGGAGGCGCCGGTGTCCTGCTGCCCGTGGCCGTGGACAGCAGGACACCCGCGTCGCCGGACCGGTTCCCCGGTCCGGGCCTCACCCCACCTTCTCGATCACCGCCCGCCGGATGAGGAACTTGCCGGGCTCGCGGACCTGCTCGAACGCGGCGTTGTTCAGCAGGACGCAGCTGCCGGAGACGGACGTCACCTTCACCGTGGTCGACTTGTTGTTGTCCAGGTTGGTGACCTTCAGGGTGGTCCCCGCCGGGAACTGGCTGCTGGACGCGGCCGGGGCACCACCCTCACCGGAGAGCGTCACGGTGGAGCCCTTGCACACCTGCTGACCGGAGGCCTGCTGGTCGCCCCCTGCCTGCTGGTCGCCTCCGGCCTGCTGGTCGCCTCCGGCCTGCTGACCGTTCCCGGCCTGCTGACCGGCGCCCTGCTCAGCGCCCCCGGCCTGCTGGCCGGCACCCTGCTGGGCGTTGCCGTTCTGCCCCGCCTGGGAGTCCTGAGCCGACTCCCCAACGGTGCAACCGGACGCCTTCTGCTGGACCTTGATCTGGTCGATGACCGCCTGCCGGTTGGCGATCCGGGCCGCCGACTGCGCGTCCGGGTTCGCCTTCTGGCCGTCGATGAACTTCTGGTTGTTGCCGAGGGCGGTGGCGAGCCCCTGGCAGACCGTCGAATCACCGGCGGACAGCGTCTTCGCCTGCTGCGGCTGCGCGGCGTTGGAATTGCCGGCCAGCGCGAAGGCCCCGCCGCCCGCCACCGCCGCGGCGCTGACGAGCAGCGCGATCTTCTTCTTCGTGCCGAGACTTCTCCTGCGCGACATGCGCGCCTCCTGAAGAGCTAGGGGAGCGTACGCCGCTATGTACGAGATACCGAACGGAGTGACTCAACGGTCACCGCACTGTCTCAAGTAACCTGGATCACACAGGAGTTGCGGAGCGCTCAGCTCTGCCTGCCACGGGAGACGGCCTCCCGCACGGCCTCCTCGGTGCGTGCGACCACGGCCGTACCGTCGTCGGCGGTGATGATGGGCCGCTGGATCAGCCGGGGATGCTCGGCGAGGGCCGTGATCCACCGCCCCCGCGACGCCTCGTCGCGGGCCCAGTCCCCCATCCCCAGCTCCTTGGCGACCGCCTCCTGGGTGCGGGTGATGTCCCACGGCTCCAGGCCCAGCCGCTCCAGGACGGCCCTGATCTCGTCCTCGCCCGGCACGTCCTCAAGATAGCGGCGGACGGTGTAGTCGGCCTTCTCGGCGTCCAGCAGGCTGAGGGCGCTACGGCACTTGGAGCAGGCAGGGTTGATCCAGATTTCCATGCGGCACACGGTACCCGGCCTCACCTCTGTTCGAATTAATGACGCCTCGGCAGTCACACCGTCATCTGCCGTGACTGCGCGCCAGTTTCCGCTCCCACCTGCTTCTTTGCCGCCTCTCACGCACCCCCGGTTGTCAGTGCCCGGCAGTAGAATGGAGGCAGTGTTCGAGGGCAGGCGCCGGACCGCCGGCGGCTGCCCTGACCGCGACAGGAGGATGCCTGTGCCCGCTGCCGCCCTGAAGCCGAAGCCGTTGCCGACCCAGTCCACCGCCAAGCGATCCGTGCTGTTCGACTCGCCCTACGAACCCGTGGCGAAGCGCCCGCTGCCGGCCGGACGGCCCCGCGAGTGGTACGTCGCGCACAACCGGCGCCTGAAGGCCATGCGCCTCGCCATAGCCCTGCTCGACTCCGGCGTCCATCTGCCGGGTGAGGCCCGCGACGAGACCATCCGCGGCACGGCGGAGCGGATCGGGATGCGTCCACCGTCCGACACGACGTGCCACATGGTGCGGGCGCTGATGCGTTACGCCCGCTGAGCCGGCCATGCCGCCGGGTGCCCCGCCGGTGCGGGGCACCCGGCACCGTCAGGCCGTCGGCTCCCGCTCCGCCACGGCCTCCGTCAGGGCCGCCACCAGCGCCCTCCGGTCCTCCGCGTGGTCGCGCAGCCACATCCCCAGCCAGTGGTCGGCGTCCGGCAGTGCCAGGCGCGAGAACCGCGCGCGGGCCGACAGCGCCTCCTGCACGGCCCGGGTCACCACGGCCGGGACGACCGTGTCGGTGCCCGGGACCACCAGGACCGCCCGGCCCTCGTAGGACGAGAAGACCTCCAGGGCGGGGGAGGCCCGCCAGCTGTCCGGGGTGCGGATGATCTCAGAGAAGCGGCCGTCACCGTCGCCGAACGGCACCTCCCAGGCCTCGGGGGAGTAGACGGCGGGCGCGCACAGGCCGACGGCGGCCACCCGGCGTCCGTAGTGCCGCATCAGATCCGCGACCGTCTGGCCGCTCATGCTGAAACCGACCAGGACCAGCGGATCCTCCGCCGGCGCGTGGGCGTCGAGCACCGCCACCGCCTGCTCGTAGCGCCGGCGCAGGCTCAGTTCCGCGAGCGCGCCGGTGCTGTCGCCGTGACCGGAGAAGTCGAACGCCAGGGCGCGGCAGCCGCGGGCGGCGAAGTCGGCGATCAGCGGCGACAGCCGCTCCTTGCTGCCGTTGCCGGCGCCGTGCAGCAGGACCACCGTGGCCCGGCCGGCCGGACCGGCACCCACCCCGCTGAGCCGTTCGCCGTCGTACGCGTAGCTGAAACCGGTGAGTTCGTCCATGCGGGTCATTCACTCACGGCGCCCCCGCCGCCGGAAAACCGGATGCCGCCACGGTGACGTCCTCCCTACGCTGAGCGACGGAGATGCGACAGACACCCTCCACCCACCCCCGACCCGCCTCAGGGAGGTCCGTCATGCGTGGCACCCTCGCGACCGGCACCGTCGTCCTGGTGCTCCTCGGATGCGGCAACCACCTCTGGTGGCTCGCCGCCGTGGCCCTGCTGTACCTGTACGCGACGCACGGGCGCGGCTCGCCCGGACCGGACACCCCGCCCGACAGCTACCGGACCTACCGTGAGCGCCGGGACCGCCAGGCCGGATGGGAACGGCGCTACCGCCGGGAACGGCCCGTCGAGGCCCGGCGGCAGGAACGGGAGAAGGGCCGGCCGTGAGCCGGGGGCGCCGTGCGGACGTCACAGCCCGGGGGCGCCCCACACCGGGAACCAGCGGCCCAGGTCCGGCTCGATCCGCAGGTCGTCCCCGAGCACGGCCCGCACCTGGAGTTCCAGCGCGCTGTCCCGCCGCCCGGCGTCACCGGGCAGCGGGGCGAACGGGTAGAACGTCCCGCGCTTGTACAGGTAGACGAGCGCCAGTTTCCGGCCGGTGTCGTCCGTGAAGCCGGCCAGGGAGCACAGCAGTTGCGGGCCGAAGCCGTTGGCCTCCAGTGAGGTGTTCACCGCGTGCAGGTCGGACACGAGCTGCGGCAGCCGGTCGGGGGAGCGGCGGGACACCAGCCAGGAGTAGCCGTAGCCGTCCCGGCGCAGCTCCACCGGCGGGCCCGTGCGGTCGCTGTCCGCGTCCAGCAGCGCCCGCACCTCACGATGGGTCTGCTCGAAGGCCGCACCCTCCACGGTGGCGAAGCACACCGCTCCGTCCCCGGTCGCCGTGAAACCGGCCGCCGCCTGGAGCGTCACCGCGGCGGAGGGCAGCCCGAACAGCCGGTCGAGATCCGGTGCGACCGGTCTCGTACGGCCCAGCAGGATGTCCAGCAGACCCACCGCTCAGCCCGCCCTGCCCGGGCGGGCGGCCTCGCCCAGCTCCGCCGAGATCCGGCCGAGCTGCTCCAGCCGCTGCTCCAGGGCCGGGTGGGTGGAGAAGAACCGCTCGAGGCCCGCCTTCCCGCCGGTCGCCGGGGTGAAGTAGAAGGCGTTGAACGCCTGGACCGTACGCAGGTCCTCGGCCGGGATCCGGGCGATCTCCCCGGAGACCTTGGTGAGCGCCGACGCCAGCGCCGACGGCCTCCCCGTGAGGAGGGCCGCCGCACGGTCGGCCGCCAGCTCCCGGTACCGGGACAGCGCCCGGATCAGCAGGAAGCTGAGCGCGTACACGGCCAGGGAGACACCCAGTACGGCGGCGAGCACGGCGGCCGTGTTCTGGTCCCTCCGGCCCCCGCCCAGGATCTGCGAGTACAGGGCGAACCGCACGACCAGACCGGCGAGCACCCCCAGGAACGACGCGATCGTGATCACGGCGACGTCCTTGTGCCGCACGTGCGACAGCTCGTGCGCCAGCACGCCCTCCAGCTCCGCCGGATCCAGGCGGCGCAGCAGCCCGGTGGTCACGCAGACCACGGTGTGCTCGGGGCTGCGCCCGGTCGCGAACGCGTTCGGCATGTCCATCCGGGACACGGCGACCGCCGGCTTGGACAGGTCGGCCATCGCGCACAGCCGGTCCACCACCGTGTGCAGCTCCGGGTACTCCTCGCGCTCGACGACCCGCCCGCGCATCGCGAACATGGCGATCCGGTCGGAGAACCAGAACTGCGCCACGAACATCGCCCCGATCAGGACGGCGACCAGCACCCAGGACCGCAGCAGCACGATCAGCGCGGCGACGAACCCCACGTACAGCAGCCCGAGCAGGAACAGCGTCAGACCCATGCGCACGGTCAGGCGCCGGTCACTGTGAAAACGGCTCTGCATGCTGCATCACCCCGCAGTCAGGCACTCGTCCCGCATCCAGTGTGCACCCGCCGTTCCCCTGTGAAGCGGCCGGGACCGGGCCCAGGAGCGGACAGAAGGAGCCGCGGCCGCGCCGGCGCGTGTCAGTAGGAGGAGCGCATCTGCGCGTAGCCCAGCAGCACGATCACCACGGCCACGCAGCCGAGTACCACGGCCGTCGACACCCACGACGAGCGGCGGGGCGCCGGACCGGGGTCGGCGCGGAAGGGCACCGGGGCCGGCGGGTTCTCCTTCCAGCGGGCGGCGAGCATCCGCGCCCGCGCGGAGGGCTCCTTGTGCTCGGCCGAGCGCGCCCACCTGTGATCGAACTCGCGCTCCCAGTCGTCCTGTTCCGGCATCCCCGCTCAACCTCTCTCGTCCGGCAGAGTCCGGGGGGATGATCCCCCGACAATAGGAAGTCTGGGAAGCGCGAAAGGTTGCACGCGGAAGCGGACCGGCCGGCCGGGCCGGCGACGAGGGCGTGGCGCGCCGGGCCGACGACGAGGCCCCGCCGCTCTCCGTGCGGAGAGCGGCGGGGCCTGGTCAGCGCTTCGGGGCGACTGTCACACGTCGAAGTACAGCTCGAACTCGTGCGGGTGCGGGCGCAGCTGGAGCGGAGCGATCTCGTTGGTGCGCTTGAAGTCGATCCACGTCTCGATCAGGTCGGGCGTGAAGACGTCGCCCTGGAGGAGGAACTCGTGGTCGGCCTCGAGCGCGTCGAGGACGGCGTTCAGCGAGGTCGGGACCTGGGCCACGTTCGCGTGCTCCTCGGGAGCCAGCTCGTAGAGGTCCTTGTCGATCGGCTCGGCCGGCTCGATCTTGTTCTTGATGCCGTCCAGGCCCGCCAGCAGCAGGGCGGAGAAGGCCAGGTACGGGTTGCCGGAGGAGTCCGGGGCGCGGAACTCGACGCGCTTGGCCTTCGGGTTGGAACCCGTGATCGGGATACGCATGGCCGCGGAGCGGTTGCGCTGCGAGTACACCAGGTTGATCGGCGCCTCGAAGCCCGGCACCAGACGGTGGTAGGAGTTCACCGTCGGGTTGGTGAAGGCCAGCAGGGCCGGGGCGTGCCGCAGGATGCCGCCGATGTAGTAGCGGGCGGTGTCCGACAGGCCCGCGTAACCGGCCTCGTCGTAGAACAGCGGGTCGCCGTTGGTCCACAGCGACTGGTGCACGTGCATGCCCGAGCCGTTGTCACCGAAGATCGGCTTCGGCATGAAGGTCGCGGTCTTGCCGTTGCGCCAGGCGACGTTCTTGACGATGTACTTGAAGAGCTGGAGGTCGTCGGCGGCGGCGAGCAGCGTGTTGAACTTGTAGTTGATCTCGGCCTGGCCGGCGGTGCCCACCTCGTGGTGCTGGCGCTCGACCTTCAGGCCGGACCGCTCCAGCTCCAGGGAGATCTCCGCGCGCAGGTCGGCGAAGTGGTCGACCGGGGCCACCGGGAAGTAGCCGCCCTTGTAGCGGACCTTGTAGCCGCGGTTGTTCTCGACGGCGCCGGTGTTCCAGGCACCCGCCTCGGAGTCGATGTGGTAGAAGGACTCGTTCGCGCTGGTCGCGAAGCGCACCGAGTCGAAGACATAGAACTCGGCCTCGGGACCGAAGTACGCGGTGTCCGCGATACCGGTCGAGGCGAGGTAGGCCTCCGCCTTCTTCGCCACGTTGCGCGGGTCACGGGAGTACTGCTCGCCCGTGATCGGGTCGTGGATGAAGAAGTTGATGTTGAGGGTCTTGTCCCGCCGGAACGGGTCGACACGGGCGGTGGACAGGTCGGCACGCAGAGCCATGTCGGACTCGTGAATGGCCTGGAAACCACGGATCGAGGATCCGTCGAAGGCCAGCTCCTCGTCCGGGTCGAACGCCTCAACGGGCACCGTGAAGTGCTGCATGACGCCCGGCAGGTCGCAGAATCGGACGTCGACGAACTTGACGTCCTCGTCCGCGATGAACTTCTTGGCCTCGTCGGCGTTCTGGAACATCCAGCTCCTCCTACTCCCGACCGTCGACGCCGGGGTGGTAGATCGTTCGTGCGGCCAGTGCGGTGGCACACGCTGGTCATGACCCTAGGGACGGGTGATTTCTCGGGCGTGACCCGTTTGTTTCGCAGAAGTTAACCAGCCACCTTCCCACCGTAGCCCGGGGCACACCCCTGGGCGTAGTGCCCGGAACCGGGCACAGTACCGTGGACGGGTGGACAACAGGCAGGCAATCGGATCGTGGCTCTCCGGCCCCCGCGCGGCCATGGAGGACGCGGGCGCCGACTTCGGCTACCGGGGCGAGCAGCTCGGTCTCCCGGAAGAGGGACCGAACTCGATCGCACGGCCCGGACGGCGGCTCGGCGCCCTCGCCGTGGACTGGGCGCTGTGCGTGCTGATCGCATACGGCCTGATCACCCACGGCTACGGCCCGGCCACCAGCAACTGGGCACTCGGCGTCTTCTTCGTCCTGAGCGCCCTGACCGTCGGCACGGTCGGCTTCACCCCGGGCAAGCGCCTGTTCGGCATCCGGGTCGTGGCCCTGGAGACCGGGACCGTCAGCCCGGGACGCTCGCTGCTGCGCACGGTCCTGCTGTGCCTCGCGCTCCCCGCCCTGGTGTGGGACCGGGACGGCCGCGGCCTGCACGACCGGCTCGCCAGGACGGTCGAGGTCCGCATCTGACGCACGGCGCCGGACGCCACCCGCGTCCCCGCCACGGGTGACGTCCGCCGCGTACGCGCCCTCTCAGCGGCGGTGCAGGACCGCCGCCAGCACCTCCCGGAGCCCGGCCTCCTGATCCGGGACGGCGCCGGACGCGCGCCAGGCCACGAACCCGTCCGGCCGCACCAGCACCGCCCCGTCGGCCGTGACGCCGTGGGCCGCCGCCCAGTCGTCACCCGCCGTGTCGTACGTCAGTCCGGCGTCCCCGCCCGCACCGATCCGGTACGCCTCCAGCGGCACACCGTCCGTGCCGGCGACGCGGCGGGCGGCCGCGTGCCAGCCGGCGCCGGCGGCCGACCCGGCGTCGCAGAGCAGCACCGGTGACCGCTCGTACAGGTCGAGCGTGGAGATCCGCTCGCCCGCGCGGCGCAGCCACAGGTGCGGGGCCCGGCTGCCCGGCTCCCCGGTCAGCCGCAGCCCGTCGGGTACGACCGGCTGGTCCGGGTCGGCGCCCACGACGGCGCCCTCGGGGTAGCGGTAGCCGAGGACCACGTTGAGGATGCCGCCGCGCTTGCCGCCGCCGATGCCGGGCGCGGGCGCGAAACCGGGATGGCTGTGCTCCACCGAGCGGGCCGAGGCCCGGGCGCTGGTCGCCAGGGCAACCGGCCGGCGCTCGGTGTCGTACGTCCCCAGCAGTCCGGGCCCGGCCCAGCCGCCGAGCACGGCGGCCAGCTTCCAGGCCAGGTTGTGGGCGTCCTGGATGCCGGTGTTGGAACCGAACGCGCCGGTCGGCGACATCTCGTGGGCGGAGTCGCCCGCGAGGAACACCCGATCGGCCGCATATCGTTCGGCCACCCGTTCGGCGGCCCGCCAAGAGGCCCTTCCGGTGATCTCGACATCCAGGTCCGGGACGCCGACCGCGTGGCGGATGTGCCGCTGGAGCCGCTCCTCGGTGAACTCCTCCAGCGTCTCGCCGTGCTCCGGGTGCCAGGGGGCGTGGAAGACCCAGTTCTCCTTGTTGTCGACCGGCAGCAGCGCCCCGTCGCCCCCCGGGTCGGTGAGGTAGCAGCAGATGAAACGCCGGTCGCCGACGACGTCGGCGAGCAGCTTGGAGCGGAAGGTGACGCTCACGTTGGCGAAGAGGTCGCCGGGGCCGTCCTGCCCGATGCCGAGCCGGCCCCGGACGGGGCTGCGCGGACCGTCGGCCGCGACCAGGTAGTCCGCGCGGACGGTGTAGAGCCGGTCGCTGTCGCGGTCCCGGACGTACGCCGTCACTCCTTCGGGGTCCTGCGCGAACGACTCCAGCTCGTGGAAGTAGCGCAGGTCGCCGCCGAGCGCGCGGGCCCCCTTCACGAGGACCGGCTCCAGGTCGTTCTGACTGCACAGGCACCATCCCGTGGGGCTGAATCTCGCGAGCCCGCCGCCCGGGTCGATCTCCTTGAACAGCCATTCGCCGGCGTCGCCGACCAGGGTCGGGGTCTGGAGGATGCCGTGGTTGTCCGCGAGGAGCGAGGCCGCCTCCCTGATGCCGGGCTCGACACCGGCCCGCCGGAACAGCTCCATCGTCCGCACGTTGTTGCCGCGTCCGCGCGGGTGGACCGAGGTCCCGGAGTGCCGCTCGACGAGCATGTGCCCTACGCCGAGACGGCCCAGGAACAGGGACAGGGACAGGCCCACCAGAGAGCCGCCCACGACGAGGACGGGAACCTGGTGATCGGCTTTCTGCTGCATCGAGGCTCCTGAGGCAGAGGTGGGGTGTGGAGCGTGTCGCAGTGTCCATGCCCGGTGGGAGGGGTTCCGCGTGCGCAATCACCCGCGTGGTTCACGCGGGTCGCGCGCATCGGGGGACCGGCACAGGATCAGAAAGCGCTGACGTCGCGTCATGGCGGCCGGCGTTCGGCTCTGCCCCCCGTGAAGGAGATGTGCGCAGCATGACCACCACGTCGGAAAAGGTTTCGGAACAGCTGACGCGACACGTGTCGAAGCGGGTCTCCCAGTCCGTGTTCGACGGCTCCCGCCTCCGGGTCGTCCTGCTGGTGGACGTACACGACGGCGCCCAGCAGCAGTTCCTGGAGGCCTACGAACAACTGTGCAACCAGGTCGCGTCCGTGCCCGGGCACGTCAGCGACCAGCTGTGCCAGTCGATCGAGAACCCCTCCCAGTGGCTCATCACCAGCGAGTGGGAGAGCGCCCCGCCGTTCCTCGCCTGGGTGAACAGCGAGGAGCACGTGCGGATGGTGGAGCCGCTCCACAGCTGCGTGCGCGACACCCGCTCGCTGCGCTTCCACATCGTCCGCGAGACGGGCGGCGACACCGCCGCGGCCAGCGCGGCACAGCGCCGGCTCCAGACGTCCCCGCGGATCGGCGACGGCGTGATCCGGCACGCGCTCACCTTCACGGTGAAGCCGGGCACCGAGCCGCAGGTCGCGAAGATCCTCGCGGACTACGCCTCGCCCGAGGCGCGGGTCGACGAGACCACCCGTCTGATGCGCACCTCCCTGTTCATGCACGGCAACCGGGTCGTCCGGGCCATCGAGGTCCGCGGCGACCTGCTCGCCGCACTGCGCCACGTCGCCCGGCAGCCCGAGGTACGGGCCGTCGAGGAGGCCATCAACCCGTACCTGGAGCAGGAGCGGGACCTCGACGACCAGGAGTCCGCGCGGGTGTTCTTCACCCGTGCGGCGCTGCCGGCCGTCCACCACGTCAGCGCGGACGAACTGCCCGAGGGCGAGCGGCACGCGCTGTACTACCCCGCCCGGCCGGGCCGCGGGATGCGGCTGGCCGAGCTGCTCGCCCGGCAGGACGAGGAGGCGGCGGACGACCCGGGCAGCCCGGTCCTGCGCAGCACGATCTTCCAGCGTGACGACGTCGTCGTCCGGCTGATCGACGTGCGCCCCGGCCCGGGCGCCGACGCGGCCCTGCCGCCACGCGCGGCGCAGGCCCCGCTGGACGCCCTGCTGGACGGCGACGCCGTCCGCATGGAACTCATCACCGACCGCCGCTCGCCGGTCGCCTGACTGTCAGGCGCAGCACACCCACGGAGGAACGTCGTGATCAAACCCCTTCCGAAGATCGTGAACCTCAGCGAGGTCGAGCACAACACCCGGCGCGGCGGCGATCTGCGCGCCATGCTCACTCCGGCCACGGTGGGCTCCACCAGCGGATTCATGGGCGTGGCCCTCATCCAGCCCGGCGAGCGCATCGGTGAGCACTACCACCCGTACTCCGAGGAGTTCGTGTACGTCGTCTGCGGGGAGCTGGAGGTGGACCTCGACGGCGAGCCGCACCCCCTCCGGCCGGAGCAGGGACTGATGATCCCCGTCAACATGCGCCACCGCTTCCGCAACGTGGGCGACGTGGAGGCGCGGATGGTCTTCCACCTGGGCCCACTGGCCCCGCGCCCGAGCCTGGGACACGTCGACACGGAGGAGACGGAGGTCATCGGGGCCGCCGCGGTGGTCACGGAGCCCGCTGCCGCGGGTGTCGCCTCCGGCCGGGGTCAGGTCCGGTCATGACCCGGCGCGTGGCGGTCACTGGCATAGGCATCGTCGCCCCGGGCGGCATCGGCGTACCGGCCTTCTGGGACCTGCTCGCCAACGGCCGGACCGCGACGCGGGGCATCACCTTCTTCGACCCCTCGGGACTGCGGTCGCGCATCGCGGCGGAGTGCGACTTCGACCCGGCGGCACACGGCCTGGACGAGGAGGAGACCGCACGCGCGGACCGGTACATCCAGTTCGCGCTGGTCGCCGGGGCGGAGGCGGTCCGCGACTCGGGCCTCGACCTGGCCCGGGAGGACCCGTGGCGGGTCGGGGTGTCCCTGGGCACCGCGGTCGGCGGCACCACCCGGCTGGAGCACGACTACGTCCTGGTCAGCGACCGCGGGGAGCACTGGGACGTCGACCACCGGCAGGCGGAGCCGTACCTGCACCGGGCGTTCTCGCCCAGCACGGTCGCCTCCGCGGTGGCGGAACGGTTCGGCGCCCAGGGGCCGGTGCAGACCGTCTCCACCGGCTGCACCTCCGGCCTGGACGCGGTCGGGTACGCCTTCCACACCGTCGAGGAGGGCCGGGCGGACATCTGCATAGCGGGTGCCTCCGACTCCCCGATCTCCCCGATCACCATGGCCTGCTTCGACGCGATCAAGGCCACGTCCCCCAACAACGACGACCCCGCCCACGCCTCCCGGCCCTTCGACAACAACCGTGACGGCTTCGTCATGGGCGAGGGCGGCGCGGTGCTCGTCCTGGAGGAACTCGAACACGCCCGGGCCCGCGGCGCCCACGTGTACTGCGAACTGGGCGGCTACGCCACCTTCGGCAACGCCTACCACATGACCGGCCTGACCAGCGAGGGCCTGGAGATGGCGCGGGCCATCGACCTGGCCCTCGACCACGCCCGGCTGGACCCGACGGCGATCGACTACGTCAACGCGCACGGCTCCGGCACCCGGCAGAACGACCGTCACGAGACGGCGGCCGTGAAGCGGGCGCTCGGCCCGCACGCCTACGACACCCCGATGAGCTCCATCAAGTCGATGGTGGGGCACTCCCTCGGGGCGATCGGGGCGATCGAGGTCGTCGCCTGTGTGCTGGCCCTGGCCGAGCAGGTCGTACCGCCGACCGCCAACTACGACACCCCCGACCCCGAGTGCGACCTGGACTACGTCCCGCGCGTCGCCCGCGAACGGAAGCTCTCCAGCGTCCTGTCCGTGGGCAGCGGGTTCGGGGGCTTCCAGTCCGCCGTGGTCCTGACCCGGACGAGGGAGAGGACACCATGAGCGAACCGCACGACCGGCGCGCGGCCATCACCGGCATCGGGGTGGTCGCGCCGAACGGCACCAGCACCGGCACCTTCTGGAAGGCCACCCAGGAAGGCCTCAGCGTCCTCGACCGGGTCACCCGTGAGGGCTGTGAGCACCTTCCGCTGAAGGTGGCCGGCGAGGTCCGCGGCTTCGACCCCGCGGCGACGATCGAGGAGCGGTTCCTCGTCCAGACCGACCGGTTCACGCACTTCGCCATGGCCGCGGCCGACCTCGCCCTGGACGACGCACGGCTCGGGCAGGCCGACGCCTCCGAGGCGCCCTACTCCATCGGCGTGGTGACGGCGGCAGGCTCCGGCGGCGGCGCGTTCGGCCAGCGCGAACTCCAGCAGCTGTGGAGCAAGGGCAGCCGGTTCGTCGGCCCCTACCAGTCCATCGCCTGGTTCTACGCCGCCAGCACCGGCCAGATCTCCATCCGCCGCAAGTTCAAGGGCCCCTGCTCGGTCGTCGCCTCCGACGAGGCCGGCGGCCTGGACGCCCTGGCGCACGCGGCACGGGCGGTCCGGCGCGGCACCGACGTGATCGTGGCCGGTTCCACCGAGGCGCCGCTGGCGCCGTACTCGGTGGTGTGCCAGCTCGGCTACGAGGAGCTGAGCACCGTGGCCGACCCGTCCCGCGCCTACCGCCCGTTCACCGAGGACGCCTGCGGGTTCGTGCCGGCCGAGGGCGGCGCGATGCTCGTGGTGGAGGCGGAGCCGGCCGCCCGGGAGCGCGGCGCGGACGTCCGCGCCTACCTCGCGGGACACGCGGCGACCTTCACCGGCGCCTCCCGCTGGACGGAGTCCCGGGAGGGGCTCGCCCAGGCGATGCGCGGCGCCCTGGCCGACGCGCACTGCGCCCCGGAGGAGGTCGACGTGGTCTTCGCCGACGCCCTCGGGGTACCGGAGGCCGACCGCGCCGAGGCGCTCGCCATCGCCGACGTCCTCGGCGCACACGGCCGGCGCGTGCCCGTCACGGCGCCCAAGACCGGAACCGGCCGCGGCTACTGCGCGGCACCGGTGCTGGACACCGCGGCGGCCGTGCTCGCACTGGAGCACGGCCTGGTCCCGCCCACCCCGGGTGTCGTCGCCGTCTGCCACGACATGGACCTGGTGACCGGCCGCGCCCGCCCCGCCGAGTTGCGTACGGCGCTGGTCCTCAGCCGGGGCCTCATGGGGTCGAACTCGGCACTCGTCGTGCGCCACGGCGCCGCCGGGTGAGCCGCGCCCCCGCACTCCCAGCACCACACCAGCAGCAAAGGAGAAGGAATCGCCATGAGTGACCGCATCACCGTGGAAGAGCTGTCCGAACTCATGAAGAAGGCCGCCGGAGTCACCGTCTCCCCGGAGGAGCTCCAGCAGGCGTACGACTCCGGCTTCGACGCCCTCGGCGTCGACTCGCTCGGCCTGCTCGGCATCGTCGGCGAGCTGGAGAACCGGCACGGGGCACCGATGCCGACCGACGCGGAGCGTTCCAGGACGCCCCGCCAGTTCCTCGACCTCGTCAACAGCGCACTGCCCGCGGGAGCCTGACATGACCGGACACACCCGGAACGAGATCACCATCGCGGCACCCGTCGACCTGGTCTGGGACATGACCAACGACGTCGCGAACTGGCCACGGCTGTTCAGCGAGTACGCCCGGGCCGACATCCTCTCCCAGGAGGGGAACAAGGTCACCTTCCGCCTCACCATGCACCCCGACGAGAACGGCACGGTGTGGAGCTGGGTCTCGGAACGGGAGACCGACCGCGACCGGCTGAGCGTCACGGCCCGCCGCATCGAGACCGGCCCCTTCGCCCACATGGACATCCGCTGGGACTACGAGGAGGTACCGGAAGGCACCCGGATGATCTGGACCCAGGACTTCGCGATGAAGCCCGACGCACCCGTGGACGACGCCTGGATGACCGACAACATCAACAAGAACTCCAAGGTCCAGCTGGCCCTGATCCGGGACAGGATCGAGAAGGCGGCCGCCGGTCACCGGCCCGCCCCGGCCCTGGCCGACTGAGCCGGACGACAGGAGAAGACCGTGCACCAGGCCCTGATCGTCGCCCGTATGGCCCCGGGTTCCGCCGCCGACATCGCCAAGGTGTTCGCGGAGTCCGACCGGGGAGAGCTGCCGCACCTCGTCGGCGTCGTCCGGCGCAGCCTCTTCCAGTTCGGCGATGTGTACATGCACCTCGTCGAGTCCGAGCGGGAGCCGGGACCGGCCATCGCCAAGGTCACCTCGCACCCCGCATTCGTCGAGGTCAGCGAGCGCCTCTCGGCGTACGTCAGCGCCTACGACCCGGAGACCTGGCGGTCCCCGAAGGACGCGATGGCGCAGCGCTTCTACCTCTGGGAGCGCGACGCCGCGGTGTGAGACCCCCGTCCGGCCACCGGTGCCGGGCCCGCGTCCGACGCGGGCCCGGCACCGGTGTCGCGCGTGAGGCGTCCGCTCACGCGGAGACCGTGCAGTCGAAGGCGTGCAGATAGGGGTTGACCGGCCGGATGTCACCGACGGTCAGGCCCGCGCCCTCCAGCCGCGCGACCATGCTGGCGGTGGTGTGCTTGGCCCCGCCGACGTTGAGCAGCAGCAGCAGGTCCATGGCGGTGCTGAACCGCATCGACGGGGTGTCGTCGACGAGGTTCTCGATGACCACGACCCGGGTACCGGAACCACCCGCCCGGACCACGTTGCGCAACAGTCTGGTCGTGGACTCGTCGTCCCACTCCAGGATGTTCTTGATGATGTAGACGTCGGCCTCGACCGGGACGGACACGCGGACGTCGCCGGGCACGATGCGCGCCCGGTCGGAGAGGTCGCCGCCCTCGCGCAGCCGCGGCACGGCGTTCTCCACCACCCGGGGCAGGTCGAGCAGGTAGCCCCGCATCGCCGGGTACTTGTCCAGCAGGCTCGCCACCACGTGCCCCTGCCCGCCGCCGAGGTCCGCGACGGACGAGGCGCCGGACAGGTCCAGCAGCGCGGCGACGTCGCGTGCCGACTGCTCGCTGGAGGTGGTCATCGCGCGGTTGAAGACGTCGGCCGACTCGGGGGCGTCCTCGTTCAGGTAGACGAAGAACTCCTTGCCGTAGAGGTCCTCGACGACGTTGCGGCCGGAGCGCACCGCCTCGTCCAGCCTCGGCCAGGCGTCCCAGGTCCACGGCTCGGTGCACCACAGGGAGATGTAGCGCAGGCTGTTCGGGTCGTCCTCGCGCAGCAGCCGGGACATGTCGGTGTGGGCGAACGTCCCGTCCGGCCGCTCGGCGAAGACGCCGTAGCAGGACAGGGCGCGCAGCAGCCGGCGCAGCGGCTTGGGCTCGGCCCGCACCGCCGCCGCGAGGTGCTCCACGGTCAGGGGCGCGTCGCCGAGTACGTCGGCGACGCCCAGCCGGGCGGCGGCGCGGACGGCGGCGGCACACGCCGCCCCGAACACGAGCTCCCTCAGTCGCATCGACGGCGGAGGGGCTGGGGTCGCCCCCTGCCCGGCCGGTGCCGACAGCTCGGGGGATGGTGCGGTCATGTGCCGCCTTCCTTCCTTGCGTGGGTGGGGTGCGGCTGTCCGGTCAGCACAGTCCCGCGGGCTTGGAGGCCCGGCAGGAGTTGCCGTCGAAGGCGTTCTTGCGCTTGGCGGCCTCCTGGTTCACCAGGTCCGCCGGGGCGTTGTTCTCCAGGTGGTTGCCGGTGATCCGGTTCCGTTCGCTCGTGGCGCCCACGAAGCTCTTGAACAGGACGATGCCCCCCGACAGCGGGGACCTGCCCGAGTGGCCGATGACCGTGTTCCTCGTCACCAGTGCCTTCTCGGTGCCGGTGAGCACGATGCCGGAACCCTTCAGGTAGGGCAGCCGGGCGGTCTTGGGGCAGTACTTGTTGTTCCGCTCCAGGCGGTTGTCGCTCACGGTCAGGGCGCCCGCCCGCGGCTTGTTCTCGTCGCCGACGACGAACACGCCGGCGCAGTTGTCGGTGAGGTAGTTGCTGGTGACGGTGAGGTTGCGCAGCCGGCGGACGGTGATGCCGATGCGGTTGTCCTCGAGGTGGTTGCGCTCGACCAGCGCGCCCTTGCTGTCGGCGGCGCCCTGCTCGGCCTTCACGTTGTTGGCGAGGAACAGGCCCGCGTCGCCGTTGCCCCGGGCGGTGTTCTCCCGGAAGACGCCGCGGGTGGAGTGCTCCTGGGCGATGCCCCACTGACCGTTGTCGTCGGCGGTCACCCGGCGCACGGTCAGGTGGTCGGTGCCCATGGACCACAGGCCGGTACGGGAGAAGCCGGTCACCTTCAGGTCGGCGACGGTGACGTTCCGCAGGGCCTTGTTCTTCCCGCCGACGACACAGATGCCGTTGCCGTTCCCGGAACAGGTGACGGAGGCCTTCTTCGAGGTGGCGGGGGTGGCGGAGGTCTTCGCGGCCGGCTTGATCACCGTGCGGTGACCCACACCGCGCAGCGTCACTCCCGCGGTCCGCACCGTGACGCTCCCGCGGTAGGTGCCGGCGAGCACGAGCACGGTGTCGCCGGACCGGGCGGCGTTCACCGCCTTCTGGATCGACTCACCCGGATGCACCACGAGGGTCCGGTGGGCGGCCGACGCCGGAGCGGTGCCGGCGAACGTGCCGAGGAGGGTCGCGGTGCACGCGAGGTACGTAAAATGGCGTTTTTTCACATTCCGAAGGCTAGAAGCGCACGACCCGATCACCTGGTGGATGCTCCGTTCGGCGGCGTGTCCGCCGGAGACGGGGGAGCGCCCCGCCCGGGCGCCCGGGGAACGGCCGTACGGGCTGCTAGCTTCGCGAGCGGTCCGAGGGCCCCGGGCGTCCCGGGGCGGTGCGGGGCCATGGCCGCGAGCGGAGGCAACGGTGACCGGTACCACGGAAGACGCGCACGGTTCGGCAGCCGACCCCTTCAAGCGCCGCAGTTTCCTGGCATCGGCGGCCCTGGTGGCCGCCGCCCGCATCCCGGCCGCGGATCCGGTGCGGGCCGCCGGTCCCCCCGACCCGGCCGGTCCCCCCGACCCGGCCGGGGGTCCCGGGCAGTCCGGCGCACTGCCGGAGTGCGGGCCGGCCGCCGGGCCCGGCTGCCGGTCCGTGGCGGGACTGCTCGCCGTCCCCGAGGCGGACCGCGGGGTCGGCTGGCTGAGGCAGGCCCTGGAGGCGGCCGTGGCACTCGAACTCGCCACGCTCCCGCCCTACCTGTGCGCCTGGTGGTCCGTCGGGGACCGCCGCGGCGAGGCCGCCCGGCTGATCAGGCGCATCATCGGTGACGAGATGTATCACCTGGGCGTGGTCTGCAACCTGCTGGTGGCCGTGGGCGGCCGGCCCCGGATCAGGGACGCGGCGCCCGCCTATCCCGGACCGCTGCCCGGCGGTGTGCGCAGCGGGGTGAAGGTGTACCTGTCCGGGCTCACCCGGCCCTTCGTGCACGACGTGATGATGGCGATCGAGGCCCCCGACAGGCCGCTCGCCCGGGCGGCGGACCGCTCGCCCAGCATCGGCGATTTCTACGGCGACCTGCTGAAGGCGTTCCGTGAGGCGGCGCCGGAACTGTCGGCACGCGGACAGCTGTCCAGCCGCATCGGCTCCGACGAGCTGAAGCCGGTCAGGACACTCGCGGACGTCGAGCGCTGCGTCGCGATCGTCAAGGAGCAGGGCGAGGGGACCGCGAGTTCTCCGGCCGACGCCTTCCAGGACGACCATCCGGCGCACTACTACGCCTTCGCCGAGATCTACCACGGTCGGCAGCTGCGCCGCACCGCCCACGGCTGGTCGTTCACCGGCGCGGCCGTGCCGTTCCCCGACGCCCGGCCCATGGCGCGGGTCCCGGCCGGCGGCTGGCCGCACCCGCCGGAGCGGGTCCGGCAGCTCCTGGACCGGTTCGACAGCACGTACGCCACCGTGCTGGACAAGCTCGACGCGGCCTGGTCCGGCGGCGGCCCGAGCGCCATGGGCGCGGCCGTCCACGCCATGCGCGCGATGGAGGAGCCCGCCGTGGAGCTGATGGAGATCCCGATCCCGGACGCCCCGGGCAACTACGGCCCACAGTTCCGCCGGCCCTAGGCCCTCTCGTTCGGATCATGCCGGGCTCGCGGGTCCTGGCACCGCGCCTCGCCGCGTTGTCGTCGGTTGCCATGGCTCCGCCATGGCGCCCTCCTCCGCCGTGCGATGCACGGCACCAGGACCCGCTCCCCGATCCGGCCTGATCCGAACGAAAGACCCTAGGTGTGTTGTCCGGGACGACGTCGGCCCCGACGACGCCCAGGGGCGCGCGGGGCCTGACTGTCGTGCGGACGGCCGGTGGCGGTACGCGGTGGTGCGGAGTGCTCAGCGCCCCCGCGGTCCGCCCTTGGGCAGCTTCATGCCCTTCGGCATCGGGCCCTTGGGCATCGGCATGTTGCTCATCAGGTCGCCCATGGCTCGCAGCCGGTCGTTGGTGGCCGTGACCTGGGGGCCGGTGAGCACGCGCGGCAGCTTCAGCATGGTGGTGCGGAGCTTCTTCAGCCCGACCTGGCCCTCGCCGGTGCCGACGATCAGGTCGTGCACCGGGACGTCCGCGACGATGCGGTTCATCTTCCTCTTCTCGGCGGCCAGCAGGCTCTTCACCCGGTTCGGGTTGCCCTCGGCGACCAGCACGATGCCGGCCTTGCCGACCGCCCGGTGCACCACGTCCTGGCTGCGGTTCATCGCCACCGCCGGAGTGGTCGTCCAGCCGCGGCCGATGTTGTCCAGCACGGCCGCCGCGGCACCCGGCTGGCCCTCCATCTGGCCGAAGGCGGCCCGCTCGGCCCGGCGGCCGAACACGACGGCCGTCGCCAGCAGGGCGATCAGCAGACCGAAGACACCCAGGTAGACCGGGTGGCCGATCAGGAAGCCGATCGCGAGGAAGACACCGAGCGTGCCGATGCCGACGGCCGCGAGCACCAGGCCGATCGTCTTGTCGGCCTTGCGGGTCATCTTGTACGTGAGGGCGATCTGCTTCAGTCGCCCGGCATTCGCGGCGTCCGCCGCGGGTTCCTTCCTCGCCATGTCACGAAGTCTACGTGCCCCCGGGAGCGCGGACGACGGCAGTGTCCGGCGGGGGGCCGCCGTGGGCCGGGGCGGGCGTCAGGAGCGGGTGGCGGCCTGCTCCAGGAACCGCTGGGCCTCGACCCGGTCCTTGGCGCGGCGGCGGTCCTCCAGGACGGAGGTCCAGGCGTTGCGGCGGGCGGTGCGCTGACCGCCGCTCATCAGCAGCGACTCGACGGCCCGAAGGGCGTCGGTGAAGGACGGGATCGCGGTGGCGTGTACCGGCGCGGCCTGCATGGTCGGGGTCCCCCCTGGAAGCGGATGGTGTACGGGGCGTGATACCAGAGTCACTGTTTGGTGTTACCAGGGCGTGTCCGACCGGTCAAACACCCATGAACCCGAATGCGTCGCCCCGTGAACGCCGACGCGGCCCTGACGTACGCCCTCATCAGCGAGGACGGTCAGGACCGCATCGGTTCGGCCATTACCGGCCGGTAATGGCTCGTGCGTGAATTCACACAGTCTGTCTCACACGGCCTGGGCCGCGATGTACGAGCCGCGCTTCTCCACGGCCATCTGGTAGAGACGGCCGGCGCGGTAGGACGACCGCACCAGCGGGCCGGACATCACACCGGAGAAGCCGATCTGCTCGGCCTCCTCCTTCAGCTCCACGAACTCGTGCGGCTTGACCCAGCGCTCCACCGGGTGGTGTCGCACGGACGGACGCAGGTACTGGGTGATGGTGACCAGTTCGCAGCCCGCGTCGTGCAGCTGCTTCAGCGCCTCGCTGACCTCCTCGCGGGTCTCGCCCATGCCGAGGATCAGGTTGGACTTGGTGACCAGGCCGAAGTCGCGGGCCTCGGTGATGACCTTCAGGGAGCGCTCGTAGCGGAACCCGGGGCGGATCCGCTTGAAGATCCTGGGGACGGTCTCGACGTTGTGCGCGAAGACCTCGGGCCGGGCGGAGAAGACCTCCGCGAGCTGCTCGGGGACCGCGTTGAAGTCGGGCGCCAGCAGCTCGACCTTGGTCCGGCCGGCCTCCCGGCCCGCCGTCTGGAGGTGGATCTGGCGCACGGTCTCGGCGTACAGCCAGGCGCCGCCGTCCGCCAGGTCGTCGCGGGCGACGCCGGTGATGGTGGCGTAGTTCAGGTCCATGGTGACCACGGACTCGCCCACGCGACGCGGCTCGTCCCGGTCCAGCGCCTCGGGCCTGCCCGTGTCGATCTGGCAGAAGTCGCAGCGCCGGGTGCACTGGTCACCGCCGATGAGGAAGGTCGCCTCGCGGTCCTCCCAGCACTCGTAGATGTTCGGGCAGCCGGCTTCCTGGCAGACCGTGTGCAGGCCCTCGCTCTTCACGAGGCTCTGCATCTTCGTGTACTCGGGGCCCATTTTCGCCCGGGTCTTGATCCACTCGGGCTTGCGCTCGATGGGGGTCTGGCTGTTGCGGACCTCCAGGCGCAGCATCTTGCGTCCGTCGGGTGCGACTGCGGACACGACCGGCTCCCTAGCGATTGATTCTTCGGCGTTCCCCAGGGTACGCCCGTTGATTTCATGGCCCGGTGCGGGCGCCGTCCTCGGGGGCGGCCCTCGCTACGCGGGTGTCCTCTCGATCACCCGCGGCTTGAGGTCCGCGTTCTCCAGGATGTCCCGCAGGTGCTTCTCGACCACCGGCAGGACCTCCTCGACCGTGACGTCCCGGCCCAGCTCGCCCGCGAGCGAGGTGACGCCCGCGTCGCGGATGCCGCACGGGATGATCCGGTCGAACCAGACGTTGTCGGGGTTCACGTTGAAGGAGAAGCCGTGCATCGTGACGCCCTTGGCGACCCGGATGCCGATCGCGGCGATCTTGCGGTCCTCGCGCCGCTGGCCGGCGTTGGAGGGGGCGTACTCCGGGCCGTCCAGGCGGGGGTCGAACTCCTCGTCGGTCAGCCGCGGATCGAAGTCGAGGGAGAGGCCGCCGAGGGCGGGGCGCCGCTCGACCGGGTCGCCGAGCACCCACACGCCGCTGCGGCCCTCGACCCGGGAGGTCTCCAGGCCGAAGTCGGCGCAGGTGCGGATGAGAGCCTCCTCCAGGCGCCGCACGTGTGCGACGACGTCCACCGGGCGGGGCAGCTTCTGGATCGGGTACCCCACCAGCTGGCCCGGGCCGTGCCAGGTGATCTTGCCGCCGCGGTCGACGTCGATGACCGGGGTGCCGTCCAGCGGGCGCTCGCTGTCCTCCGTGCGGCGGCCCGCCGTGTACACCGGGGGGTGTTCCAGGAGGAGCACGGTGTCCGGGACCTCGTCGGCGAATCGGGCCGCGTGCACCCGGCGCTGCTCGTCCCAGGCCTCCTGGTACTCGACGGCATCCGCACCGAACCCCATACGGACGAACCGCAACTCACTCACGGCAAGCGCCTCCCTCAGCGACCGGTGTGTCAGGCGCGTGGCACGCCCACGCCACTGTACGTCCGACCGGAGTACGTCAGCCCTGCGGGCGTTCCTCACACGATCGGATGAATGCCTCGTGAAATGTGCGATCGTCCGCTCACTCTCCGCTACATTCGCGCCGTTCGTGAGGCCATATGGGCTGCTCAAAGGCAATCCGGGCACTCCAGGGGCCCGGAAGGCAGGAGACCGCACCACAGATGACGGACCGACCCGCGCAGCGCACCCCCAACCGCCAGCTCGCCGCGCTCATCGCAGAGGCGGGGTTCTCCAACGCGGGTCTGGCTCGTCGCGTCGACCAGCTCGGCCTGGAGCACGGGCTGGACCTCAGATACGACAAGACCTCGGTCACCCGCTGGCTGCGCGGTCAGCAGCCGCGCGGGACGACGCCCGCCCTCATCGCCGAGGTGTTCACCCGCCGGCTCGGGCGCCGGCTCACCGCCCAGGACCTCGGCCTGGACGCGTGCGCACCGGTGTACGCGGGGCTGGAGTTCGCGGCCGGCCCCGAGGAGGCCGTCGACATCGTCAGCGGGCTGTGGCGCAAGGACTCCGGCAGCCATGCGGAGCTGCGCAAGATCGCCTTCACCCCGGCCGGGCTGGTCGTGCCCAGCCGGGACTGGCTGATCGGCAAGCCCGACGACCGGGTGGCCCGCGAGCCGGCCCCCCGGGTGCCCGCCCAGGGCCGCCCCGGGGCGGCCAGGCCCCGGCCGCAGCCGGGGGTGCCGGTGCCGCCGCGGGCGCGCGGGACCGGCGAGCGCGGCCCCGGGCACCGGGTCACCGGCGGCGACATCTCCGCGCTCCGCTCCGTCGGGGAACTGTTCCGCACCCTCGACGACCGCTTCGGCGGCGGCCACGCGCGGCAGGCACTGGTGCGTTATCTGGAGCACGAGTGCGAGCCGATGCTCCGCGGCAGCTACGACGAGCAGACCGGCCGCCGGCTGTTCGGCGCCGCCGCCGACCTGACCCGGCTCGCGGGCTGGACGTCGTACGACATCGCCGCGCACGGACTGGCCCAGCGGTACTTCGTGCAGGCCCTGCGGCTCGCGCAGGCGGCCGGCGACCGGGCGTACGGCTCCTTCGTCCTGGTCACCATGAGCCGCCAGGCCGTCTATCTCAGCCACGGAAGGGAGGCCGTGCAGCTGGCGCGGGTCGCCCAGCAGGGCGTCGGCACGTGCGCCCCGCCGGTCGTCCAGGCGCTGCTGCACGCCGCCGAGGCGCGGGCGCACGGCGTCCTGGGCGAGGTGCGGGCGTGCACCGCGGCGCTCGTGCGGGCCGAACGCGCCCTGGACGCGGCACGGTCCGGGGACGACGTGCCGTACTGGGCCGCGTTCTTCGACGAGGCGCAGCTCGCCGACGAGTTCGGGCACTGCCACCGCGATCTCCAGCAGTTCCGGGCCGCCGCCCAGCACGCCGAGCGCTCGCTGCAGCTGCGCGCCCCCGCGTACGCCCGCAGCCGCCTGTTCTGCCGGGTCGTCCTCGCCACCGCCCGCCTGGCCCTCGGCGAACTGGACCAGGCCTGCGCGCTCGGCGCGGAGGCCGCGGGCCAGGCGGCCGAGATGCGGTCCGCTCGCGCGGTGGAATACGTGCGGGACTTCGAACGCCGCCTGGAGCCCTACCGGGATGCGCTTCCGGTCCGCACCTACCGGGAGAAGGTGGCGGCCCTGAGCTGAGCGCGCCCCCGGCCGGGTCTCATGCCGCCCGTGGCAGCGTCGGCGCCGGGTCGGCCCGGTGCAGGGAGGACGTCATGCCCAGGTCGCAGAGGATCGCCGTCGCCGCCCGGCGGGCGGAGTGCAGTGCGCCCTGGACGGTGCTGGAGTCCCGGTGGTCCCCGCAGACGTACAGGCCCGCCAGCAGCCGTACCGGCCGGCGCAGGTCGTGCGGCGGGAGCATCACCGGGACCGCCTCCGGGGTGTGGTGCACGGCCAGCGTCTCCCAGCGGCGCGTCGAGGTGCCGTAGAGCCGGGCGAGGTGGATGCGGACCGCCGTGTCCACGCCTTCCGGCGGGATGCCCAGCACGGTCGAGGAGATCAGCACCCGGCCGGCCGGCGCCCGGCTCGGGTCCACGTTGCTGACCACCGCCGTGTGCGCCACCGGCCCGCCCCGGTCGGCGTCCAGCAGCAGCGAGGTCCCGGTGGAGAACGCCGCCTCGGGATCGTCGGTGGTGTGGTGGACCACGGTCACCGGGTGGAAGTCCGGCACCCTGAGGCCCGGCAGCAGCTCCGCCGCGGCCCGCGCGTCGGTCGCGAGCAGCACCGCCCGGCACCGGATCTCCCCGTGCTCGGCGGTGGCCACGGAGGTCGTGGACACCGAGGTGACCCGCACCCCGGTGCGCACGGTGCCCGGTGGCAGCGCCCGGGACAGCAGCTCGGGCAGCATCTCCGCGCCGCCCTCGGGCACGCACAGCCGCCCGCTCGCGAAGGCGCGCAGCGCCAGGTCGGCGCACCGGCTGGACGTGACCAGTTCCGGGTCGCACAGCAGCGCGGCGAGCAGCGGGCGCAGGAAGCCCTCGATGGTGCGCGCCGGCACCCCGCGCCGGGCGAGGGCCAGCGCGGCCGGCATCTCGGGGCGGGCCAGGAGGCGCTCGACGGGCGTGGCCGCGATCCGGCCGAGCGCGGCGCCCAGCCGGGCCTGGTCCACCGCTCCGCCCACCGGCGCGCCGGCCCGGCCGGGCGGGGGCACGGTGCCCCGGGGGGTGCCGGCGAGGACGCGCACCACGTGAAGTGCGCCTCGTGCGCCCCGTGCGCTCCCTCCGGCCGCCGGCGCGCCCGCGCGCTGGGTGCGGCCGTCGCGGTGCAGCAGGACGCCCGGTGCGAAGCGGCGCACGGCCAGGGGGCCCGGGCCCGGGACCAGGCGGAGTTCGGGGTAGGACGTGGACAGCAGCTGTCCGATGCGGTCGAGCCGGAAGCCGTCGACCTTCTCGGTCGACATACGGCCGCCGACGTACGGGGCGGCCTCCAGGACCGCTGTCGTCAGTCCTGCGCTGGTCAGCCGGTGAGCCGCCGAGAGGCCGGCGACTCCGGCTCCCACGACGACGACGTCCACCTGGTACGCGGGCTCAAGCACGAGGCCCCTCCTGTGGTTGCGCGGCCGGTGGAGACGTCATGCCCCCAACTGGCTTGAGAGATACCGGAGTTCGCGTCGAGGTTAGGGGCCACATTCGGTCAGAAGCAGTCGCGCATCAACAGAGCACGGTCGCATAGAGGTCGCATACGGTCACTTACGTTCGCCGCTGTTGCCAGCCGGCTCACCCCGCCGCACGGATCGCCTCATCGATGCCCGGGAACGCGAACCGGAACCCCGACTCCAGCAACCGCTTCGGCACCACCCGCTGACTGCCCAGCACGTCCCCGGCCATCTCCCCGAGCGCCGCCCGCAGCGCCGGCGCGGGCACCGCGAACACCGCCGGCCGGCGCAGCACCCGGGACATCGCCGCCGTGATCTCACGGTTCGTCAGCGGCTCGGGCGCCGTCAGGTTGAACGGCCCGGACAGGGTGCCGGTGTCCATGAGATGCCGGATCGCGGCGACCTCGTCGTGCAGCGCGATGTACGACCAGTACTGCCGTCCGTCGCCCAGCCGTCCCCCGAGCCCCGCCCGGAACAGCGGGAACAGCCGCGCCCACGCCCCGCCGCCCCGGGCCACGACCAGCCCCGTGCGCAGGAACACCGTCCGGACCCCCGCCTCCCGCACGGGGGCCGCCGCCTCCTCCCACTCCACGCACAGCCGGGACAGGAAGCCGTCGCCCGGCGGGGCTTCCTCGTCCACCACCCGGTCGCCGGTCTCGCCGTAGAAGCCGATCGCGCTGCCGTTGACGAACACCCGCGGCGGCTCGGGCAGCGCGGTCACCGCCTCGGCGAGCGCGGCCGTGCCCCGCACCCGGCTGTCCCGCAGGAGCCGCTTGTACTCCGGCGTCCACCGCCGGTCGCCCACCCCGGCCCCCGCCAGGTTGACCACCACGTCACAGCCGGCCAGCCCGGCCGGGTCGACGTGACTCCGCCCGGGGTCCCAGCGGACCTCGTCCGCGCCCCGGGGCGCACGGCGCACCAGACGTACCACCTCGTGCCCGTCCGCGGTCAGGGACCGCACCAGAGCGCTGCCGATGAGGCCGGACGCGCCGGCCACCGCGATGCGTGAACGTTCCATGGCCCCCAGCATGACCGCACAGCCACCGGGAAACCCGGTGGGCGCCCCGTAGGGTCCGCCGTAGGGTGATCGTCATGCCTGAGCTGTCCCTGCGTGCCGCCCGCCCCGACGACGACACGGAACTGGCCCGCCTCGACCGGGCCGCCTGGTCCACCCTGCACGAGGTGGTGCCGGCCCCCGAGCCGCCCTACGCGCCGTTCTTCGAGCGGCACGCCCCGCAGGACCACCTGGTCGCCGAGGCCGGCGGGCGCCTCCTCGGCTACGTCCGCCTCGTCCGCCCGACCCCGCTCGCCTCGAACGCGCACGTCCTGGCGGTCCAGGGCTTCGTCGTCGCCGAGGAGGCGCGCGGACGGGGCGTCGGGCGCGCCCTGATCCGGGCCGCCGTCACCGAGGCCCGCGGACGTGGTGCCCGGCGCCTCACCCTGCGCGTGCTCGGGCACAACACCCCGGCACGCCGGCTCTACGAGTCCGAGGGATTCGCCGTCGAGGGCGTGCTGCCCGGGGAGTTCCACCTGGACGGCACGTACGTCGACGACATCCTCATGGGCCGCCGGCTGTGAACCCCGCGCCCCGGCGGGCCGGCCCGTGGCCACCGGCCGCCCTCAGGAGCCGACCAGCTCGCCCGTGTCCACAGTCGCCGTCGCCGTGGCCGCGCGCCGGGCGTCGGCCGCCACCTCGGCCGCCGTCAGCGCGTATCCCGTCCCGGCGTCCGAGGTCGACCGGGCGAAGACCACCCCGAACACCCGGCCGCCCGTCGTCAGCAGCGGGCCACCGGAGTTGCCCGGCCGGACCGTGGAGCGGATCAGGTACACCTCCCGGGTGACCGTGCGGTCGTTGTGGATGTCCTGCCCGGTCGCCCGCACCCGGTTGGCGACCGTCGCCGCCTGGAGGTCCAGGCCCCCGTCCTGCGGATAGCCGGCCACCACCGCCGAGTCCCCGCGCACGGCGTCGTCGCCGAACCGCAGCGCCGGGGCGCGCAGCCCCGGCACGTACAGCACCGCCACGTCCCGGTCCGGGTCGAAGAGCACCACCCGGGCCTCGTGCACCGGCCCGACCCCGCCGACCCGCACGCCCGGGCGGTCGATGCCCGCCACCACGTGCGCGTTGGTCATCACACGCTCCGGCGCGTACACGAACCCGCTGCCCTCCCGGCCCTCGTTGCCCGCGGCACCCTCGATCTTCACGGAACTCCTGCGGGCCGCCTCCGCCGCCGCGGGCGTCACACTGTCACCGGAGGGCCGGGCCACCCGGGCCGTCGGATCGTTCTCGAACGGGTTGAACACCTGCGGGAAACCCGCCTCGGTCAGCGCGGACGTCGCCCGCGAGAACCAGGCCGGTGTCGTCTCGGGCATCGCCTGCTGCACCGCTCCCAGCAGCGCCGAGTCGCGTATCTGCGTCGCCAGCGTCCGCGCCGGGGCCGCGCCCAGCACGCTCGCCGCCACCCAGGCCACGATCAGCACCGCCACCGCGTTCGCCGCCGCGCCCCCTGCCCCGTCCGCCACCCGCAGCGGCCCCCGGTCCAGTTCCCCGCGCAGCCGCAGCGCCAGCCGGCCCGCCAGCTCGTGCCCCACCATCGCCGGGACCAGCACCGTCAGCACCGCGAGCACCGTCGCCGCCGTCGTACCCCGCTCCGCCTGGCCCGTCACCCACGGCAGCAGCCACACCCCGACGGCGGCGCCGCCCACGAACCCGGCCAGCGAGACGCATCCGGCCACCAGCCCGCGCCGGTAACCGGACACCGCGTACACGACGATCACCAGCGCGAGCACCAGGTCGAGCAGGTCCACGGAGCCGCCTTTCTCTCGGACCCCTCCGTACGGCCGGGACGGGCCCGCCGGCCGGCCACCCGTGCGGGAGCACACCCGGCGGCGAAACCGGCCCACGTACGTGTGTACCCCGGAAACGTCCCGGACCCGGGCGATGGTTCCACCGGGATCGTTCGACCGGACGGTTCGGGCGTACGCCCGCAGCGACGCCACAGGCGGTACGCGGCCCGCTGCCGGCAGCCGTACCGGGCCCGCGCGGGACAGGGCCGGCCGGATCCGGACCGCGTCCGCCCCCGACCGCGCCGACGCGGCCCCGCCGCACCATGCCGCACGACGGCCGTGCCGGCCTGCGGACGGGCGCCGACGTCAGTCCTTGAACCGCTCCCACAGGCGCGGATACCGCTGCGCGAGCACCCGCTCGTTCTCCAGGTCCACCGGCGTGCCCTCGGGCTCGGCCGGCGCCGGAGCGATGCCCAGATCGGGCGCGACGGTCCCGGTCAGCTGCTCGTACGCCTCGTCCGCCGCGTAGCCCAGCTCCTCACCGTCGCCGTCGATCTCCTCGTCGAACTCGCCCAGCAGCCCGGCCAGCCCGTCCGGATCGTGCAGGGCGCCCTCGTAGACCTCCCGGCCCTGGCCGATCAGCCAGCACCGGAAGAAGTCGAACGCGTCGTCGCTGCAGCCGTCCAGCAGCACCCAGGCCGCGCCCCACAGGTCCCACCGGTACGCGCGGTTGTAGCGGGCCTCGAAGTGCCGGGCGAAGTCCAGGACCACATCGGGGTCCAGTTGGAGCAACCGTTCCACGAGCAGGTCGGCCTGCTCCTCGGGGTCGCCGCCGGCGACCTCGCGGGTGGCGTCGATCAGCTCCCAGAACTCCGTCTCGTCCATCACGCCACCAGCATCGGGCCTCGGCCGGTGGGCCGCACGTGGAGTACCGCGGATCGTTACCCGGCCTCCTGCTGCCCGTACAGCTTCGCGAGCCGGACCGCGTCCGCCGCGCACCGCTCCCGCAGGCTCGCCGGAGCCAGCACCTCCGCCTCCGGCCCGAGCGCCGTCAGCTGGGCGTGTGCGACTCCCTCCGACTCCACGGGCAGCGTCACCGTCACCCACCCGTCGGCGTCCGGCGTCCCCGCGCCCTCCAGCGCCTGCCGCGCGGAGAGCGGGTCGACGGCGTGCGGCAGCCCGCGCAGGCCACGCGGGGACAGCCGTACGACGACCTCGGCACGCAGGATCGACCGGGCGAAGCGCTCCGCCTGGTCCGCCCAGTGAGCGGGCAGGTCGAAGCCCGGGTCACGGGTGAACCGCTCGTCGAGGGCGTCGACGGCGTCGAACCGGTCGACGCGGTACGTCCGCGGGGAGCCGCCGTCGGCCACCCGGGCGCACAGGTACCAGACACCCGCCTTCAGCACGAGTCCGTACGGCTCCAGCCGCCGCTTCACGGCACTCTCCCCGCGCCGGTAGACCGCGTCGACCAGCCGGTCGTCCCATACCGCCCGCGCGATCACGGGCAGCAGGTCGGGCGTCACCGGCTCGCGGAACCAGGCCGGTGCGTCCAGATGGAACCGCTGGGCGGCGTTGTCCGGGGCGTCCCGCAGCGAGGGCAGCAGCGCGGCCGCCACCTTCAGCCGGGCCGCCGAGGCGGCGTCCTCGAGCCCCATCTCCCGCAGCGCCCCCGGCACCCCGCTCAGGAACAGCGCCTCCGCCTCGCCGCGCGCCAGCCCCGTCAGCCGCGTCCGGTACCCGCCGACCAGCCGGTAACCGCCGGCCCGCCCGCGGTCGGCGTACACCGGCACCCCGGCCTCCGACAGCGCCTGCGCGTCCCGTGCCACGGTCCGCTCCGACACCTCCAGTTCCCGCGCGAGTTCGGCGGCGGTCATGGCGGGCCGGGACTGGAGCAGGAGAACCATTCTGATGAGCCGGGCCGCACGCATGGACTCATGATGCCGGAGCCCACCGAGGTGCGGGCCGCCGACGGCGAAGGGGTACGGCAGCGGCCGTACCCCTTCACGCGGGACCCTGAGTGACTACAGGCGGTACTTCTCCCGCGCCTCCTTGACGGCCGTGGCCTTCACCTCGCCGCGGCGGGCGAGCTGGGCCAGGGCCGCGACGACGATCGACGGGGCGTCGATGCCGAAGTGGCGGCGGGCGGCCTCGCGGGTGTCCGACAGACCGAAGCCGTCGGCGCCCAGGGACGAGTAGTCCTGCTCGACCCACTGCGCGATCTGGTCGGGAACCTGGCGCATGTAGTCGGACACGGCCAGCACCGGGCCCTCGGCGCCCTGGAGCGCCTGGCGGACGAACGGCACCCGCTCCTCGCCGCGCAGCAGCGCCGCGTCGGCCTCCAGCGCGTCCCGGCGCAGCTCCGTCCAGGAGGTCGCCGACCACACGTCGGCGGCCACGCCCCACTCCTCGGCGAGCAGCCGCTGCGCCTGGAGGGCCCAGTGGATCGCCGTACCGGAGCCGAGCAGCTGGACGCGCGGGGCGTCGGCGGGCACGTCCACGCCCGCGGACTCGGCCGTGTTGAAGCGGTACAGGCCCTTGACGATGCCCTCGTCGACGCCGAGGCCCTGCGGCTTGGCGGGCTGCGGCAGCGGCTCGTTGTAGACCGTCAGGTAGTAGAAGACGTTCTGGTCCTCGCCCGGCCTGGCCTCGCCGTACATCCGGCGCAGACCCTCACGGACGATCACCGCGATCTCGTAGGCGAACGCGGGGTCGTACGTCAGGGCGGCCGGGTTGGTGGCCGCGATGACCGGGGAGTGCCCGTCGGCGTGCTGGAGGCCCTCGCCCGTCAGGGTCGTACGGCCGGCCGTCGCGCCGACGAGGAAACCGCGGCCGAGCTGGTCGCCGAGCTGCCACATCTGGTCGGCGGTGCGCTGCCAGCCGAACATCGAGTAGAAGATGTAGAACGGGATCATCGCCTCGCCGTGCGTCGCGTACGCGGTCGACGCGGCGATGAAGTCGGCCATGGAACCGGCCTCGGTGATCCCCTCGTTGAGGATCTGGCCGTTCCGGGCCTCCTTGTAGTACATCAGCTGGTCGCGGTCGACCGGCTCGTACGTCTGGCCCTTGGGGGAGTAGATGCCCAGGGACGGGAACAGCGACTCCATGCCGAAGGTGCGCGCCTCGTCGGGAACGATCGGCACCCAGCGCCGGCCCGTCTCCTTGTCGCGGACCAGGTCCTTGACCAGGCGGACGAAGGCCATGGTGGTGGCCACGTTCTGGGAGCCGGAGCCCTTGTCGAAGGAGGAGAAGGCCTTCTCGGCGGGGGCGGGCAGCGGGGCGAGCGCGTGGGTGCGGCGGGCGGGGGCCGGGCCGCCGAGGGCCGCGCGGCGCTCCTGGAGGTACCGGACCTCGGGGGAGTCGGCGCCCGGGTGACCGTAGGGGACCACACCGTCGACGAAGTCGCTGTCCTTGATGGGCAGCTCCAGCAGGTCGCGCATCGCCTTGAACTCGTCCACCGAGAGCTTCTTCATCTGGTGGTTGGCGTTCTTCGACGCGAAGCCCTCGCCGAGGGTGTGGCCCTTGACCGTCTGGGCCAGGATCACGGTCGGCGCGCCCTTGTGCTCGACAGCCGCCTTGTACGCGGCGTACACCTTGCGGGACTCGTGACCGCCGCGCGAGAGGTGGAAGCACTCGAGGATCTTGTCGTCGCTCAGCAGCTTCGCCATCTCCGCCAGCGCCGGGTCGGCGCCGAAGAAGTCCTGGCGGATGTAGGCGGCGTCGCGGGTCTGGTACGTCTGGACCTGCGCGTCCGGCACCTGGCGCAGCCGGCGTACCAGCGCGCCCGTGGTGTCCAGCTGGAACAGCTCGTCCCAGGCGGAGCCCCACAGCGTCTTGACGACGTTCCAGCCGGCGCCGCGGAACTGGGCCTCCAGCTCCTGCACGATCTTGAAGTTGGCGCGGACCGGGCCGTCGAGGCGCTGGAGGTTGCAGTTGATGACGAAGGTGAGGTTGTCCAGTTCCTCACGGGCGGCGAGCGCGAGGGCCGCCGTCGACTCCGGCTCGTCCATCTCGCCGTCGCCGAGGAACGCCCACACGTGCGAGGCGGAGACGTCCTTGATGCCGCGGTTGGTCAGGTAGCGGTTGAAGCGTGCCTGGTAGATCGCGGAGAGCGGGCCGAGGCCCATCGACACCGTCGGGAACTCCCACAGCCAGGGCAGCCGGCGCGGGTGCGGGTACGACGGCAGGCCGGTGCCGCCGGCCTCCTGGCGGAAGTTGTCCAGATGGTGCTCGTCCAGGCGGCCGTCGAGGAAGGCGCGGGCGTAGATGCCGGGGGAGGCGTGGCCCTGGATGTACAGCTGGTCGCCGGAGCCGTCGCCCTCCTTGCCCTTGAAGAAGTGGTTGAAGCCGGTCTCGTACAGCCAGGCCGCGGAGGCGAAGGTGGCGATGTGGCCGCCGACGCCGTGCTTCGCGCCGCGGGTCACCATGGCGGCCGCGTTCCAGCGGTTCCAGGCGGTGATCCGCGCCTCCATCTCCGGGTCGCCGGGCACGGACGGCTCGGCGGCGGTCGGGATGGTGTTGACGTAGTCGGTCTCGAGGAGCTTCGGCAGCGCGATGCCGCCCGCCTCGGCGCGCTCCAGCGTGCGGCGCATCAGGTACGCGGCGCGGTGCGGTCCCGCCTCCCTGGCGACGGCGTCCAGGGAGGCCTGCCATTCGGCGGTCTCCTCCGGGTCGCGGTCCGGGAGCTGGTCGAGCGCGCTCGGCTGGATGGCGTGGGGGTCGGTCATGTCGCCGCCTTCCTCAGTCGAAGGGGGTTCCCTCATCGGTAAGGGTTCGGGGTTGCCCTTGGTCTTTGGCAGGACAGGGCAGCGGACTCCGGTAGGAGTCCGTCGGCGACTGTAACTCCCTGATCGATGATCGATCAAAGGGTTGAGTGCGAAAACCTCTTGATTTGAAGAAAGTCGGCACGCGGTGCCTTCAGTACTGGCACCCGGTGACGCGTTCCAGGGGTGTTTTCGCAGGTGAGCGGCGGAATGCTCGGGTGCGTCAGGCGCGCGGGGCGCAGCCCAGGACGTGCGCCTTCACCAGCTCCGCGATCCGCGGATCCCGGCGCTTGAACGCCTGCACCAGCTCCTCGTGCTCCTCCGCGTACGACTGCTGGACCGTGCCCAGCCAGCGGATGGACAGGGCCGTGAAGACCTCGATGCCCAGGCCCTCCCACGTGTGCAGCAGCACGGAGTTCCGCGCCGCGCGGACCAGCTCACGGTGGAAACCGACCGTGTGGCGCACCTGGGCCGTGCCGTCGGCCTCGCGGTCGGCCTCGTACAGGGCCAGCACGTGCGGCTCGAGTGCCGAGCAGTCCTCCGCCAGCCGCTCCACGGCCAGCTCCGCCGCGATGGCCTCCAGGCCCGCCCGGACGGGGTAGCTCTCCTCGAGATCGGCCGCGCTCAGGTTGCGGACGCGTACGCCCTTGTTCGGAGCCGACTCGATCAGGCGCAGGGACTCCAGCTCGCGCAGGGCCTCCCGGACCGGGGTCTGGCTGACCTCCAGCTCGGTGGCGATCCGGCGCTCCACGATGCGCTCGCCCGGCTGCCAGCGCCCGCTGACGATCCCCTCCACGATGTGCTCGCGGATCTGTTCGCGCAGCGAGTGGACGACGGGCGCGGTCATGAGGGCTCCTTCGGGAGGGCTGACGTGTAGACAATACGGCGGGTTCGCTCCGTCGGCAGGGTGCGTGGGGGTGCTTTGGCGCAGGTGAGACGAGGCGCACACGGTGTGGGTGACCTCGCGCCCCCAACGCCGGTGCCCCCGCCCGGATCTTCCCGGACGGGGGCACCAGCGTGTGGCAGCCGGTCGGCGCTACAGGCCCAGCTCGACCTCGAACTCGCCCGCCTCCAGGATCGCCTTGACCGCCGTCAGGTAACGGGCCGCGTCGGCGCCGTCGACCAGGCGGTGGTCGTAGGAGAGGGTCAGGTAGGTCATGTCGCGGACGCCGATGACCGTGCCCTCCTCGGTCTCGATGACGGCCGGACGCTTGACCGTGGCACCGATGCCGAGGATCGCGACCTGACCCGGCGGCACGATGATCGTGTCGAACAGCGCGCCGCGCGAACCGGTGTTGGAGATGGTGAAGGTCGCGCCGGACAGCTCGTCCGGGGTGATCTTGTTGGCGCGGACCTTGCCCGCCAGCTCCGCCGTGGCCTTCGCGATGCCGGCGATGTTGAGGTCGCCCGCGTGCTTGATGACCGGGGTCATCAGGCCCTTCTCGGAGTCCACCGCGATACCGACGCTCTCGGTGTCGAAGTAGGTGATCGTGCCCTCGGCCTCGTTGATCCGGGCGTTGATGACCGGGTGGGCCTTCAGCGCCTGGGCCGCCGCCTTGACGAAGAACGGCATCGGGGAGAGCTTGACGCCCTCGCGCGCGGCGAAGGAGTCCTTGGCCTGGGCGCGCAGGCGCATCAGGCGGGTGACGTCGACCTCGACGACCGACGACAGCTGGGCCTGCTCGTGCAGCGCCTTGACCATGTTGTCGCCGATGACCTTGCGGATGCGGGGCATCTTGACGGTCTGGCCGCGCAGCGGGGAGGCCTCCAGGGCGGGGGCCTTCTTCGCGGCGGGCGCGGCGGCGGCAGCGGCCGGAGCCGGGGCGGCCTTCGCTGCCTCGGCGGCGGCGATCACGTCCTGCTTGCGGATACGGCCGCCGACACCGGTGCCCTTGACGCCGGACAGGTCGACGTTGTTCTCCGCGGCGAGCTTGCGCACCAGCGGGGTCACGTACGCGCCCTCGTCGCTCGCCTGGGCGGCGGGCGACGGAGCGGCCGGAGCGGCAGCCGGGGCGGGCGCGGGCGCCGGGGCGGACGGCACCGGGTCGGGGGCCGGGGCCGTGACCTGCTGCGGGGCCGGGGCCGTCGGCGCCTGCGGGGCGGCCGGAGCGGGCGCCGGAGCCGGAGCCTGGGCGGGGGCCGGGGCGGGCGCCGGAGCCGCAGCCTGGGCGGGGGCCGGGGCGGGCGCCGGGGCCGGGGCCGGGGCGGCGGGCTCCGCGGCCGGGGCGGCCGGAGCCGGGGCGGCGGCCGGAGCGGCGCCCGGCGCGCCGATGACGGCGAGCTTGGCGCCGACCTCGGCGGTCTCGTCCTCGTTCACCACGATCTCCAGCAGCACGCCGGAGGCGGGCGCCGGGATCTCGGTGTCGACCTTGTCCGTGGAGACCTCGAGCAGCGGCTCGTCGGCCTCGACGGAGTCGCCCACCGACTTCAGCCAGCGGGTGACGGTGCCCTCGGTGACGGACTCGCCGAGCGCGGGCAGGACCACGTCCGTGCCCTCGGCGGAGGAACCGCCGGAGGCGGCCTCGGCCGTCGGGGCCGGGGCCGGGGCGGCCTGCTCCGTGGACGGAGCGGCCTGCGCGGCCGGGACGGACGCCTCGGCCGGCGCCGGCTCGGGCTCGGCGGCCGGCTCGGGCTCGGCGGCGGGGGCCGGGGCGGCGGCGGGCGCGCCCGTGCCGTCGTCGATCACGGCCAGCTCGGCGCCGACCTCGACGGTCTCGTCCTCGGCGACCTTGATGGAGGCCAGCACGCCGGCGGCGGGCGAGGGGATCTCGGTGTCGACCTTGTCGGTCGACACCTCGAGCAGCGGCTCGTCGGCCTCGACGCGCTCTCCCTCGGCCTTCAGCCAGCGGGTGACAGTGCCCTCGGTGACGCTCTCACCGAGCGCCGGAAGGGTTACGGAAACCGCCATGGTTTCGGTTGCTCCTAACGAATTGCGGAAGTCTGTGTCGTCGCGCCCGTCGACCGAAGGCTCAGTCGTGGGAGTGCAGCGGCTTGCCGGCCAGCGCCAGGTGGGCCTCGCCCATCGCCTCGTTCTGCGTCGGGTGGGCGTGGATGAGCTGGGCGACCTCGGCCGGCAGCGCCTCCCAGTTGTAGATCAGCTGGGCCTCGCCCACCTGCTCGCCCATGCGGTCGCCGACCATGTGGACGCCGACCACGGCACCGTCCTTCACCTGGACGAGCTTGATCTCGCCCGAGGTGTTCAGGATCTTGCTCTTGCCGTTGCCCGCCAGGTTGTACTTCAGAGCGACGACCTTGTCCGCGCCGTAGATCTCCTTGGCCTTGGCCTCGGTGATACCCACGGAGGCGACCTCGGGGTGGCAGTACGTCACCCGGGGCACGCCGTCGTAGTCGATCGGGACGGTCTTCAGGCCGGCCAGACGCTCCGCCACCAGAATGCCCTCGGCGAAGCCGACGTGCGCGAGCTGGAGCGTCGGCACCAGGTCACCGACGGCGGAGACGGTCGGAACGTTGGTGCGCATGTACTCGTCGACCAGCACGTAGCCGCGGTCCATGGCGACGCCCTGCTCCTCGTAGCCCAGGCCCTGGGAGACCGGGCCGCGGCCGACGGCGACGAGCAGGACCTCCGCCTCGAACTCCTTGCCGTCGGCGAGGGTGACCTTCACACCGTCCTGGGTGTACTCGGCCTTCTGGAAGAAGGTGCCGAGGTTGAACTTGATGCCGCGCTTGCGGAACGCGCGCTCGAGCAGCTTGGAGGAGTTCTCGTCCTCGACCGGGACGAGGTGCTTCAGGCCCTCGATGACGGTGACGTCCGCGCCGAAGGACTTCCACGCCGAGGCGAACTCGACACCGATGACGCCGCCGCCCAGGATGATCGCGGACTTCGGCACGCGGTCCAGGACGAGGGCGTGGTCGGAGGAGATGATCCGGTCGCCGTCGATCTCCAGGCCCGGCAGCGACTTCGGCACGGAGCCGGTCGCCAGCAGGACGTGGCGGCCCTGGACGCGCTGACCGTTGACGTCGACGGAGGTGGGGGAGGACAGCCGGCCCTCGCCCTCGATGTACGTCACCTTGCGGGACGCGATCAGACCCTGGAGGCCCTTGTACAGGCCGGCGACGACACCGTCCTTGTACTTGTGGACGGCCGGGACGTCGATGCCCTCGAAGGTGGCCTTGACGCCGAACTGCTCGCTCTCGCGGGCCTGGTCGGCGATCTCGCCCGCGTGCAGCAGGGCCTTGGTGGGGATGCATCCCCGGTGCAGGCAGGTGCCGCCGACCTTGTCCTTCTCGATCAGAGCGACGTCCAGGCCCAGCTGCGCCCCGCGCAGGGCCGCGGCGTAACCACCGCTACCACCGCCGAGGATCACTAGGTCGAAAACGGTGCTGGCGTCGTTCGCCACGTCACGTCCTCCATGCATGTGTGCCGCGCGCCGGGCACCCTGTCCATTCGGGAGGTGACCGGCCGGTCGGCTGGTGTCCGGCCGCTTGATGCTTCGGCCCTTCGGTGGGGGCCCTGTCCTGCCGGGCTCCATCTTTGCACTTGTTCGAGGCGGACGAGACGCCGGGCCGGGGTGTGACGCACCCCACGTCCCCCGGGAGACGTGGGGCACGGAGAAGGGGCGCGGGGAACCGTGCTAACGGCTCCCCGCGCCCCGCGGGCCCGCGCCCGGCGGATCGCGCCGGGCGGTCAGGCGGACATCAGCCGAGGTCGCCCGCGGCCGTCAGCTCCGCCAGCCGCACCAGCGTCCGCACGGCCGTACCCGTACCGCCCTTGGGTGTGTAACCGAACGGGCCGCCCTCGTTGAACGCGGGGCCGGCGATGTCCAGGTGCGCCCAGGCGATGCCCTCGCCCACGAACTCGCGCAGGAACAGACCGGCGACCAGCCCGCCGCCCCAGCGCTCGCCCATGTTCGCGATGTCGGCCACGGGCGAGTCCATGCCCTTGCGCAGGTGCTCCGGCAGCGGCATCGGCCAGGCCGGCTCGCCGACCTCCTCGGCCGCCTCGTACACGGCGGAGCGGAACGCCTCGTCGTTGGCCATGACCCCGAACGTCCGGCTGCCCAGCGCCAGCATCATCGCGCCGGTCAGGGTGGCGACGTCCACGATCGCGTCCGGGTTCTCCTGCGATGCAGCCCACAGCGCGTCGGCGAGGACGAGGCGGCCCTCGGCGTCGGTGTTGAGGACCTCGACGGTCTTGCCGCTGTACATGCGCAGCACGTCGCCCGGACGGACGGCGGAACCCGAGGGCATGTTCTCGGCCAGTGCCAGCCAGCCGGTGACGTTGACGGCGAGACCCAGGCGGGCGGCGGCGACGACCGCGGCGAACACCGCGGCCGCACCCGCCATGTCGCACTTCATCGTCTCGTTGTGCCCGGCCGGCTTCAGCGAGATGCCGCCGGAGTCGTAGGTGATGCCCTTGCCGACGAAGGCCAGGTGCTTCTCCGCCTCGGGATGCGTGTAGGACAGCTTGACCAGGCGCGGAGGGGCCTCCGAGCCGCCGCCGACGCCGAGGATGCCGCCGTAGCCACCCTTGAGCAGGGCCTTCTCGTCGAGCACCTGCACCTTGATGCCGTGCTCCTTGGCCGCGGCCTGCGCGATGCCGGCGAAGTCGGCGGGGGTGAGGTCGTTCGGCGGCGTGTTGACCAGGTCGCGGGCCCGGTTCAGTTCCTCGCCGACCGTGACCGCGCGGGCGAGCGCGCCCTTGTGGACGGCGTCGCGCGGCCTGCCGCCGAGCACCGCGGCCTCTGCCAGCGGCGCCTTGCCGTTCCTGGCCTTCGGGTCCTCGGCGCCGCCCTTGTAGGTGTCGAAGGAGTACGCGCCGAGCAGCACGCCCTCGCCGATCGCCTCGACGGCGTCGGGGCCGTCGACGGGCAGCGCGAACGCGGCCTTCCTCGCCCCGGCGAGCGCCCGGGCGGCCACGCCGGCGGCCCTGCGCAGCGCCTCGGCGTCGTAACCGGCCTCGGCGTCCTCGGCCTCGGCGTCCTCGCCGCCGGGCTCGGCGCCCAGGCCCACCGCCACCACGAGCGGGGCCCGGAAGCCGGCCGGGGAGGGCAGCTTCGTCAGCTCGCCCTCGGCACCCGAGGCGCCGAGGGTTTCCAGGAGGCCGGCCAGCTTGCCGTCGTACGCCTCGTTCACGGCCTCGGCGCCCGGCGCGAGGACGGGCCCCTGGGCGCCCTTGGCGACACCGATCACGATCGCGTCGGCCCGCAGGCCGGGCGCCGCGGCGGTGCTGAGAGTCAGAGCAGTCACGGTGGTGAGATCTCGCTTCCGATGTGAAGTTGCTGTGGCCGATACGGGGTGGGTCGACCGGGCCCGAGAGCCGACCCTAGGTCCAGGCCTGGAGCCAGGTGGCACCGGGGCCTTCACCCTGTCGGCGAACCCGTGACGAGACTACGCGCGTACCCGCGATCGCTCATTCCTTCGGATGTTCACCCGCGCGTGGCGTCATGGCCACTTCTCGTCCCCCGCACACGTGACCTGCGCCACACTCGACGGGTTCCGACGGGGTGACGACCCACCGGTTCGCAAGATTGCCACTGATCCGCCACGGGCTCACCGTGGCGGATCCTCTGGGGGGAGGAACCTGTCATGGCCCACCGCGCGCACCGCTGGAGAGCGGCCGGCGTCACCGTCACGGCCGCGGGACTCGTCACGCTGGGGCTCGCCGCACCCGGCGCCTCGGCGGCGGCCGAGCCACGCGTCGACCTCCGGGTGCTGGTCGTCGACGACGGCGCGGGCCCGGCCGGCGCGATCACCGCCCAGCTGAGGAGCGAGGGCGTCCCGTACACCGTGCTCGACCTCGGCGACTCCGGACGCCCCACGATCACCGGCGCCTTCCTGAGCGACACCGTCGGCGGCCGGCCCCGGGCCAGGTTCCAGGGCGTGGTCCTGCCGAACGAGGCCCCGTTCGGCGCGGACTCCGCCGAGCGGACGGCCCTGGAGACGTACGAGAGGACCTACGGCATCCCGCAGGTCGACGCCTACACCTGGGCCCATCCCGAGGTCGGGCTCGACTACGCCGACCACGACGGTTACGTCGGCCCGCTGGACGGCCGCGGTGCCACCGTCACCCCGGCCGGCCGGACGGGCCCCTTCGGCTATCTGAAGGGGTCCTTCTCCTTCGAGGACAACGCGCCCTCGGCGGACGAGAGCTACGGCTTCGTCGCCCAGCCCCGCACCGGCTTCACCAGCTACCTCGACGCCCCCGTGCCCGGCGGCTCCGGCACCGGCACCCTGCTCGGCGAGTACGCGCACGACGGCCGCCGCGAACTGGTCGTCACCTTCGCCTACAACCAGTACCAGCAGCAGTTCCGGGTGCTGGCCCGCGGCATGGTCGAGTGGCTCACCCAGGGCGTCCACCTCGGACAGGCCCGCAACTACTTCGCCGTCCACGTCGACGACGTCCTCGCACCGGACGCCCGCTGGGACACCGAGCGCAACTGCACGCCCGGCGACATCGACTGCGCGGGCGGCGGCGAGGAGACCGGGACACCGATCCGCATGACCGCGGCCGACGCGCAGTACGCGGCCCAGTGGGAACAGAGCCACGGCTTCACCCTGGACATGGCGTTCAACGCGGGCGCCGGCGAGGAGTGGAGGGCCGGGAACGGCGGCAAGGACCCGCTGGCCGACCAGCTGCTGAAGGACAAGGCCGCCTACCGCTGGGTGAACCACACCTACACCCACCTCTTCCTCGGCTGCGTGCAGGACACCTCGGCCGTGCCGTGGAGCTGCGCGAAGAACGCCGACGGCACGACCAGGTGGGTGAGCCGCTCCGACGTCTCCGGCGAGATCTCCGACAACGCCGACTGGGCACTCCTGCACGGCCTCTCCGTCGACCGCGCTGAGCTGGTCACCGGTGAGCACTCCGGCCTGAAGACCCTGCCGCAGCAGCCGCAGGACAATCCGAACCTCGGGCCCGCGCTGGCCGCCAACGGGGTGAAGTGGACCGCCTCCGACAACTCCCGCGAGTCCGGGCAGCGCCCCGTGGGCAGCAGCACGCTCACCGTGCCCCGCTACCCGATGAACGTGTACTACAACACCGGCACCAAGGCCGAGATGGCCGACGAGTACAACTGGATCTACACCGCCGAGGCCGACGGCGGCAGCGGCGTCTGCACGGACAACCCGGCCTCCACCTGCCTGTCCGAGCCGCTGGACACCGCCACCGGATTCACCGACCGCATCGTGCCGGCCGAGGCGCACACCGACCTCGGGCACGTCCTGAGCAACGACCCCCGACCGCACTACGCCCACCAGTCCAACCTGGCCGAGGACCGCATCCTCTACCCGGTGCTCGACCGGGTCCTCGCCGACTACCAGGCGCTGTTCGCCGACAACACCCCCGTCGTGAACCTCCGCCAGAGCGCGATCGGCGCCGAACTGCAGAACCGGGCCAGGTGGCAGACCGCCCTCGACGCCGGCAAGGTCACCGCCTACCGCGTCGGGAACACCGTGACGGTCACCGCCCCGTCGGGTACGAAGATCCCGGTGACGGCACCGGAGGGCACCAGGCAGCAGCTCCTGCTCTCCTCCGGCGCCTTCGGCACGCCGTACGCGGGCACACGCTCGGCGTGGGGGACGCCGGGCGCCCTCCAGACGGCGCTCACGCTGAGACTGCCGTAGGGCGCCGGCGCGCGCCGCGTGGCGCCGGGTACGGTCCCGCGGCCCCGGGGGACGCCGCCGTACGGCGTGGGCGGCGGCTAACGCCCGAGGCACAGCACCACGAGCGCCGCCGTCGCGGCCGTCTCCGCGACCGCGCCGAACACGTCCCCGGTGACCCCGCCGAACCGGCGGACGCAGCGGCGCAGCAGTGGTTCGGCGACGGCGACGGCGGCGGCCACGGCGAGGGCGGTGCGCACGCTGTCGAACCCGCCGAGGCAGGTCCCCGCCGCGCCGGCCGCACAGACCACCCCGGCCACCACGCCCAGCGCCGCGCCCTTGGGCACCACCCCGGCCACCGCCGCCCCCAGCCCCTCCGGGCGGGCGGCCGGCACCCCGGCGCGCGCGGCCAGGGTGAGCGCGAGACGGGCGGCGGTCGCCGAGACGACGGCGGCCAGCGCGCCCCGCGCCCAGGAACCGCCGTAGAGCTGTGTCAGCGCGGCCACCTGGGCCAGCAGCACCAGCACCAGGGTGAGCACCCCGAACGGCCCGATGTCCGACTGCTTCATGATCCTCAGCGCGTCCTCGGCCGGCTTGCCGCTGCCCAGCCCGTCGGCGGTGTCGGCGAGCCCGTCGAGGTGCAGCCCACGGGTCAGCGCGGCCGGCACGGCGACCGAGGCGACGGCGGCGAGCGGGGGTGCCGCGCCGAGCAGGAGCAGCAGCAGGCCGAGTCCGGCGGCGCAACCGCCGACGACGAGGCCGGCCACCGGGGCGCACAGCATGCCCCCGCGGGCGGCCTCCCGGTCCCACCGGCGCACCCGGACGGGCAGCACGGTGAGGGTGCCGAAGGCGAAGCGGAGACTGTCGAGAGGGGAGGACGTGCGCACCGGCGCAGGTTACCCGGCGCCCTCGGGGCCGCCTCCCGCCCCCCGGGCGCACCGCCTCACGCCGAGAAAGTCGGGTATATCCGGGTAATCTGCGCCTATGGGGCACTGGTGGGTGCGGAACATCGTCGAGCCGGGCAAGGTGCCCCTGCTGCTCGCCCTCACCGCGTTCGTCCTGACCTTCGTCGTCACCCGCGTCATCACCCGCCTGATCCGGGCCGGCAAGGGCCCGTTCGGCAACGTCGAGGCGGGCGGCCTGCACATCCACCACGTCGTCCCCGGGGTCGTCCTCAGCGTCGTCGGCGGCTTCGGCGCGGTGGCCAGCGACCGGCACGGTGCCGGCGGGGCCGTCGCGGCCGTCGTGTTCGGCATCGGCGCGGGACTGGTCCTGGACGAGTTCGCGCTGATCCTGCACCTGGACGACGTCTACTGGACCGAGGAGGGCCGCAAGAGCGTCGAGGTCGTCGTGCTCACCGCCGCCCTCGTCGGCCTGCTGCTGGCCGGCTTCTCCCCGTTCGGCGTCAACGACCTGACCCGGCAGGAACTGGCGGACCGCGGCAGCGCCGTCGCCACCATCGCCGGAAACTTCCTCTTCTCGCTCATCGCCCTGGGCAAGGGCAAGACCCGCACCGCGATCTTCGGCGCGATCGTGCCGCTGGTGGCGCTCGTCGGCGCCGTCCGGCTGGCCCGGCCGGGCTCCGCGTGGGCCCGCCGCTTCTACGGCGGCCGTCCCCGCGCCCGCGCCAGGGCGGCCCTGCGCGCCTACCACCACGACCGCCGCTGGGCCCGGCCGCGCCGCGCCGTTCAGGACTGGATCGGCGGCAAGCCCGACCCCCGCCCGGCGCGCCTGCCCGGCCGCAGGTGACGGAAGGCCCCGCACGGCACGCCACCGCGCCGGTGCCGCACCGCCGCCAGCAGGCACAGCAGTCCCACGGCCATCAGCGCGGCCAGATGCTCCTTGCCCGCCAGGTTCTCCTTCACCAGCACCTCCACGACCATCGCCAGGGTCACCGCGCCCGCCGTCCCGTAGGCGCCGTACCGCCAGCTCACGAACACCGCCAGCCCCACGACGGCCGCCGACGGGCCGGTGTCCACCACCTGCGCGTCGGTCCACGGCAGCCCGAAGGGGGCGTGCGCGCCGAGCGTGATGCCGACGCGCGCGTACAGGGTGCCGGCGAGCGTGGCGACGTACGCGATGACCAGCGTCCGCCACCAGCCCAGGCACAGCTCGGCGATCCCGAACACGAGCAGGATCTGCGCCAGCGCCCCCCACACCGGCAGGTCCAGCGCCGGCACGAACAGCGACAGGGGAGTGCGCAGCAGGGCCTGCCACAGCGGGTCCTCGGCCCGTACGGCACCCAGGTCCTGCACCACCCGGTACCCCCACGGCTGGTTCTGCACGTACTGGAGGAACGCCGTCAGGCACACCACCCCGACGGTCATCGGCAGTGCCGCCGGGCCCCGCTCCCGCAGCGGCGCGCGCACGGTGCCGTACAGCAGCCCCCACTCGGCGCGGGCCCAGCGGGCGAGCGTATCCATCAGACGTTCCTCACCGGTGCGTGTCCAGGTGCCTGCGGTGCAGCCACTTCGGCAGTCCCGGCGCCTCCAGGAAGCCCTCCGCGCGGGCCGAGGCGAGGCCGATGCGCAGCAGGTCCGCGCTCTTCTCGAAGAGCAGGAACCGCGGCTCCCAGATGGGCCGGTACTTGGCGTTGGCGCGGTACAGCGACTCGATCTGCCACCAGCGGGAGAAGAAGCTGAGCAGCGACCGCCACAGCCTGAGCACCGGTCCGGCACCCAGGCGCGCGCCACGTTCGAAGACCGACCTGAACATGGCGAAGTTGAGCGAGACCTGCGTGATCCCGATCTCGCCGGCCCGCCGCAGCAGCTCGATGACCACGAACTCCATCAGCCCGTTGTCGGAGTCCCGGTCCCGCCGCATGAGGTCCAGGGACAGCCCGTTGGGCCCCCACGGCACGAAGGAGAGCAGCGCCCGCAGCCGCCCCCGCGCGTCCGTGCACTCCAGCATCACGCACCGGCCGTCCTCCGGGTCCCCCAGCCGGCCCAGCGCCATGCTGAAGCCGCGCTCGGTCGCGCCGTCCCGCCAGTCGTCGGCGCGCTCCACCAGGTACGCCATCTCGTCCGCCGGGATGTCCTCGTGCCGCCGGATGCGTACCCGGTACCCGGCCCGCCGCACCCGGTTGTGCGCCTGCCGGACGGTGCGCATCGCCCGGCCCTCCAGGGTGAACTCGGAGACCTCCACGATCGCCTCGTCGCCCAGTTCCAGGGCGTCCAGGCCGTGCCGGGCGTAGACGGTGCCGGCCTCCTCACCGGCCCCCATCACCGCCGGGATCCACCCGTGCGTCCGTGCCTCCGCCAGCCACGGCACGATCGCCCCGGGCCAGGCCTCCGGATCCCCGATCGGGTCCCCGGACGCCAGGCTCACCCCACCGACCACCCGGTAGGCGACGGCGGCCTTCCCGGTCGGCGACCACACCACGCTCTTCTCCCGGCGCAGCGCGAAATAGCCGAGGGAGTCCCGGTCGCCGTGCCGTTCCAGCAGGGCCCGCAGCCGCTTCTCGTCGTCCTCGGTGAGCGGGTCGACGGCCCGCCGGGAACGGAACGCGGCGTAGAGCACGGCGAGGACCAGGGCCGTGCTGAGGACGTTGACGGTGACGTTGGTCCAGTTGGGCGGGTCGATCCCCGGGAAGCGGGACTCCTGCGCGGACACCGACACCAGGCGCAGGGTGCCGTAGTGCCAGCGCTCCAGGAACGTCGAACGGGCCGCGTCGGGGGCCTGGTTGGTGACCGTCACCAGCAGCCCGGCCAGCAGGCTCGCGGCGAGTCCCCCGACGACGGCCACCGTGGCCGCGAGCCGGGGGTTCGACCGGTCGCCCTTGGCGTAGAACTCGCGGCGGCCGGCGAGCAGCGCCCCCACGAAGGCGGCCGTCAGCGCGAGGGAGACCCAGTTCTGGGCGTACCGCCGGATGTCCGGGAACGCCATGGCGAACGCGAACAGGGCCAGGAAGAGACCGCTCACCACCAGGTTCAGGATCCACGCGGCCCGCTTCCTGCGCCGCATGGTGATGGCGAGGAAGGCGGTGAACACACCGGAGGCGAAGCCGGCCGTCAGCAGGTAGGGCGTGAAGAAGTCGTCCTGGTTGTGCCGGCGCACGTCCTGGCCGAGCGAGACCCACACCCCGCTGAGGAAGTTGATGAACGCGACCGTCCGCAGGTACCAGACGGCGAAGGCGGCGGCCCTCCGGGAAGCCCCGGCGGACCACCGCGTCCGCCCGTCCGACCGCTCCGCCTCGGCACGCCGCTCCACGGCAATTCGGGCATCTCCCATGGTGCAGGATCATATGGGCGTGACCCCGGCGAACCGGAACCATTCCCCCGGCCGATGCCGTCCACCCGGCATTTCCCCCCACAACACCACCCCATCGAGACACGGGTGACGGGCCGAGACGGTTGGGGGGCGGTCTGCTCGGGCCGGGTCTACTCGGGCCGGGGGAGGGGGGCGGCTTCGGGCTCCGGGTGCTCGGGCAGTTCGGCGGCCAGGGCGGCCGCGCTGCGGACCAGCGGCAGGGCCAGCAGCGCGCCCACGCCCTCGCCGACCTTCACGCCCTGCGCCAGCAGCGGCTCCAGTGCCATCCGGTCCAGCGCCTTGCCCTGCCCGGGCTCCCCGCTGTCGTGGCCGGCCAGCCACCAGTCCGGCGCCCGGAACGCCACCCGCTGCGCGACCAGCGCGCACGCCGCGGACACGACACCGTCCAGGATCACCGGCAGCTTGCGCACCGCGCACTGCAACAGGAACCCGGTCATCGCCGCGAGGTCCGCCCCGCCCACGGCCGCCAGCAGCTGCGTCTGGTCGCCGAGGACCGGCCGCGCCCGCCGCAGCGCGTCCCGGACCGCCGCGCACTTGCGCATCCACGCCAGGTCGTCGATCGCCAGCCCGCCCCGTCCGGTCACCACCGACGCGTCGGTGCCGCACAGCGCGGCGACGAGCACCGCCGCCGCCGTGGTCCCGCCCACGCTGATGTCACCGAGCACCACGAGATCGGTCCCCGAGTCGGCCTCCTCGTCGGCGATCGCGACGCCCGCGCGCAGGGCCGCCTCGGTCTCGTCCAGGGTGAGCGCGTCCTCGGCGTCGATACGGCCGCTGCCCCGACGCACCCGGTGCCGCACCACGTCGGCGGGCAGGGTCTGCGGATCGCAGTCGAGGGCCATGTCCACGACCCGTACGGGAACCTCGAGCCGGCGGGCGAGCACGGCGACCGGGCTCGCACCCTCCAGTACCGCCCGCACCAGCTGCTCCGCACCGCCCGCGGGCCGCGCCGAGACGCCCAGCCCGGCGATGCCGTGGTCGCCGGCGAAGAGCACCACCCGCGGCCGCTCGACCTGCCGTACCGGTACGGCACCCTGCGCCGCGGCCAGCCACTCGCCCAGCTCGTCCAGGCGGCCCAGTGCCCCGGGCGGCACGGTCTGACGCTCCCGCCGGGCCTCGGCGTCACGGCGCACGCCCCCGTCCGGGCGCTCGATCAGATCGGTGAAGTCGTCCAGATTAAGCCTGCTCATTCGCCGAACAGTACAGCCGGCGAACGAACGCCGAGGCGCCACATGGTCACCACGCACCCGCTACGTCATTGCACCTCGGGGCGGTATCCCATACGTTCCGGTTTGCAGCGGAATGTCGCACAGGGAGCCGCCCATGCCGACCTCGCCTCTCGTCCCCCGGACCACCACCCCCACCGACCCCTTCCAGGAGCCGCGCCGCGAGGACTGCCCCTGGTGCGGCTCACGGCGCCTGCGCACCCGGCTGCGCGCGCCCGACCCGCTGCGGCACCGGCCGGGCACGTTCGCCCTGGACGGGTGCCGTGACTGTGGGCACGCCTTCCAGAACCCCCGGCTCAGCGCGGAGGGACTCGCCTTCTTCCACCGCGACTTCTACGAGCGGCAGCTGGAACGGCTCACCGAACGCGTCGTCCCCGCCCACGTCGCCCGCCGCCGGCACCGCGCCACCGCCTGGCGCCTGTCGGCACTGCGCGAACCGGAGAGCTGGCTGGACGTCGGCACCGGCCACGCCCGCTTCCCCGAGGCGGCGAAGGAGTTCTTCCCGTACACCAGCTTCGACGGCCTGGACCCGACGGCCCGCGTGGAACAGGCGCTGCTGGAGGGCCGCGTGGAGGAGGCGCACCGCGGCTACCTCTCCACCCCCGGGACGGCGGCCCGGCTGCGCGCCCGCTACGACGTCGTCAGCATGTTCCACCATCTGGCGCACACCCCCGACCCGCGCGCCGAACTCCGCGCCGCGCTCACGGTGCTGCGCCCCGGCGGTCACCTGGTCGTCGAAGCCCCCGACCCGCGCTGCGTCTTCGCCACGCTCCTCGGCCGGTGGTGGCTCCCTCACGGCCAGCCCCGCCATCTGCACCTGATCCCGCTCGCCAACCTCCGTACGGAACTGCGGGCCCAGGGCTGCACGGTGCTCGTCACCGACCGCACGACCCCGCACCAGCCGTACGACCTGTCGGCGGCCGTCGTCCTGGCCCTGGCCCACGTCAACCCGCTGCTGAGAGGCATGGCCGAGCCCGTGCCGGCACTGGCCGGGGCCGTGGACCGCGCGCTGGCGCCCCTGCTGCGCCGTACGCCGTTCTCCAACGCGTACCGGATCGTCGCGCGCAAGGACACGCGGTGAGCCGGGCGCCGCTCAGCCCCTGAGGACCAGCGCCTGCCCGGCCACGACCAGCACCACCTGCTCGCACTGCGCCCCGAACGCCGCGTTCAGCCGCCCGAGTTCGTCCCGGTACCGCCGTCCCGACGCCGTCGCCGGTACGATCCCCGACCCCACCTCGTTGGACACCGCCACCACGGTCCGCCGCGTGGCGCGCACCGCGGACGTCAGCTCCCGCACCCGTTGCCGCAGCGCCTTCTGCGCCCCGCCCGCCCACTCCGAGTCGTCCCACGCCCCGACGGCGTCCATCACGTCGGTCAGCCACAGCGACAGACAGTCGATCAGCAGCGGCGGCCCCTCCCCGGCCAGCAGCGGCACCAGGTCCGTCGTCTCCGCCGTACGCCACGACCCCGGCCGCCGCTCCCGGTGCGTGGCCACCCGCTCCGCCCACTCGCTGTCCCCGCCCCGCGTGCCGCCGGTCGCCACGTACAGCACCCCCGGGAAGGACTCCAGGCGCCGCTCCGCCTCCACGGACTTTCCCGAGCGGGCCCCGCCCAGCACCAGCGTCCGGCGCGGCACGTCCGGGACGTCCTCGTACGCCCCGGCCGTCAGCGTCGTGCCGTCCGGGACCGCCCGCGCCCCGGCCGCCGCGAGCCGGCGCCGCAACTCCGCGCCTGGCGGCACGTCGTGGTCGAGGTGGACGGCGAGCACGTCCGTCGTCGGGCCGGCCGAACCGGCCGCGCGGAGCCGGGCGAGCGCGTCGGGACGGCCCACGACGTCCGCCAGAATCACGTCGTACGACTGCGCCGTCGGCCCCTCCAGGCCGCCCGGCGACCCGCCCGGCGGCAGGTACAGCAGCCGCTGCCCGTCCGGCCCGGTCACCGCGTACCCGGTGCCGCCCGCGTCCATCGCCACGGCGCGCACCCGATGCCCCGTCAGCAGCGCCAGCTCCCGCCCGTCCGGGACCCGGCCGGGCTGCGGCAGCCCGGCCGGCACCTCGACCGCCGGGCCGTCGTGCGGATGCGACAGCAGCGCCTGCCGCACGCCGGCCAGCGACTGCCCGGCGCGGGCCGCCGCGAACGCCGCGCCCGGCGTCAGGTCGAGCAGCAGCGTCCCGTCCACGAGCACCGCGGTCGCGGCCCGCGCGTCCGGCCCGAGCGCGGTCGCGCAGGCGGCACAGGAACAGTCGGGGCGAGGCAGTCCCGCGGGGGCACCGGTACCGAGCAGAGTGATTTCCACGCCCTGATTTTCGCCTGTCCCCGCAGGTCTTGCGCTTCCGGCTAGGCTGCCGGCACGTGTTGGATCGAAGGAGGACCACATGACGGCATGGACGTGGCGGTTCGAGACGGCCGACGGGACGGAGGTCCAGCCGGCCGTGCAGCCGGAGGACTTCACCACGCAGGGGGATGCCGAGTCCTGGATCGGCGAGCACTGGAAGACGCTGCGGGAGGGCGGGGCCGACCAGGTGCGGCTGTTCGAGGAGACCAGCGAGATCTACGGGCCGATGAGCCTGCACGCCGAGGTGTGAATCGGGCGAGCAGTGAGGAGGGCCGCCTCCCTCCTCACTGCTCGCCCAGCGTGACCTGAGCCGTCCGCTCCGTGCCGTCCCGCTGGTACGTCACCGTGGTCCGCTGCCCCGGCCGGCCCGCCGCCAGGGCCTCGGAGAGCGAGGTGATGGAGGTGACGGGCTCGTCGCCGAGCCGGGTGATGATGTCACCGGGACGCAGGCCGGCCCGGGCGGCCGGGCCGCCGCCGCGCACGCTGACCACCGCCGCCCCGGCCGGCTGGTAGTGGTCGTCCACCACCGTCCGCGCGGTGATGCCGAGGGCGGCCCGCCCGGAGTCGACGACCTTGCCCTTCTTGATGATCTGGTCGGCGACCGTGCGCACCATGGACGCGGGAATCGCGAACCCGATGCCCGGCGCCGCGCCGCCCCCGAGATCCGGGTCGGTCGCGGCCAGCGTCGGGATGCCGACGATTCGCCCGTTCAGGCCGACCAGGGCGCCGCCGCTGTTGCCGGGGTTGATGGCGGCCGACGTCTGCACCATGTTGGCGATGGTCGCGCCCGTACCACCGCCGGTGCTGCCTTCGCTGACGGTCCGTCCGGTCGCCGAGACGATCCCCTGGGTGACGCTGGACGACAGCCCGAGCGGCGAGCCCATGGCCAGCACGATCTGGCCGACCTGGACCTTCTCGGAGTCCCCGAACGCCGCGGGCCTGAGCCCGCCCGGCGGCCGGTCCAGCCTGATGACCGCGAGGTCCTGCTCGGGATAGGAGTACACCAGCCTGGCGGTGAGCGGCTCCTGGTTGTGGGCGGTGGTCACCTGGAACGTCTTCTCCGAGCCGACCACGTGGGCGTTGGTGACGATGTGCCCCTCGCCGTCGTACACCACCCCCGAGCCCAGGTCGTTACTCGCCTGGATCTGCACGACCGACGGCAGGACCTGACCGATGACCTTCAGGTACTGGCCCTCCAGGTCGGCCGCGGACGTCGGCACGGCCGCCCGGGCGGTCGTCGCGGTGTCCGCTCCGGCCCGGGCGGCGGGGCCGGAGCAGCCGGCGGCGAGGGCCGCGCAGCACGCCAGCGCGGCGGCCCGGACGACGGCCGTCCGCAGGACACGGACAGGGGAAGAGTTCATGTCCCGAGTCTCACCGCGCGGTGATGACCCGGCCCGTGCTGTTCCCCCGAACGGGCTCAGCCGCGTACGCCGCACAGATGCAGCAGCGCCGCCACCCCGCGGTAGGGGTCCGTGCGGCCCGCCCGCTCCTCGGCCGCGAGCAGCGTCCGGAGGTCCTCCGGGACCGCCGTGCCGTCCGCCACCGTGTCCGTGAAGACCTGGACGCCGTACCAGGCGTGCAGCGGGGCCGCGATGCCGTCGAGCGTGGCGGTGAGCGTCGCCAGCCGGTCGGCCCGGACGTCCGTACCGAGCCGGACGGGAGTCCCGCCGTCCGGGTCCGTCCGGGCGCGGGGGAGGTGGGCGGCGGCTTCGAAGGCGGCCAGCGCGCCCGCCCAGTCCCCGCCGAGACCCGGCCGCATGGCGAGCGCGTCGCCGTTGCGGACCAGCAGGGAGAGCAGACCGCCCGGCGCCAGCATCCGCGCCAGGCCGGCCACCAGCGGATCGGGCTCCGTCACGTACATCAGCACGCCGTGGCACAGCACCACGTCGAAACTGCCCGGCAGGAAGTGCACGCCGGTGTCCCGGCCGTCGCTCTGCAGCAGCCGGACCCGCTCCCGGATGCCCTCCGGCTCCCGGCCGAGTGCCTCACGGGCGGCGGCGAGCAGCGCCGCGTTCTGCTCGACCCCGGTCACCTGGTGACCGAGCCGGGCCAGCCGCAGCGCCTGCGCGCCCCGCCCCATGCCCACGTCCAGCACCCGCAGCCGCCGCCCGACCGGGAAGCGCCCGGCTATCTGCTCATCCAGCTGCCGGGCCAGCAGCTCCTGCCGTACGACCTCACGCAGCCCGCCGGGCCCCGTCGGCCGGGCGGACGCCGCGTCCCCGGTGCAAGCCTCTGCGCTCAGGGCCGCTCTCCGCGCTTGACCTGCGGCTTCGGCATCCGGAGCCGGCGCATCTGAAGGGACCGCATCAGGGCGTAGGCGACCGCGCCCCGCGTGTTCTCGTCCGGGAAGCGCTCCTTGAGCCGCTTCTTCAGCCGGAAGCCGCTGACGGCCGCGTCCAGCACGATCAGCACGATCACGATCAGCCACAGCAGCAGCGCGACGCTCTGGATCGCGGGCACCCTCACCACGCTCAGCACGAGGATCACGACGGCGAGCGGCAGGAAGAACTCCGCCACGTTGAACCGCGAGTCCACCCAGTCCCGGGCGAACTTGCGGACCGGGCCCTTGTCCCGGGCCGGCAGATAACGCTCGTCCCCGCCGGCCAGCGCCCGGCGCTGCCGCTCCAGGGCCTGGCGCCGCTCTTCACGCTGCCGCTTCGCGGCCTCCTTGCGGTTCGTCGGGGTACTGGCCACGCTGCGGCGCTGGGACTGGGCCTCACTGCGCTTGGGCGTGGGCCGTCCCTTGGGGGCCTGCGGGTCACGGGGCTGCTTGGAGAGGGTCACCTGCGCCTTGTCGGCGGTCGGGGCCTTCTCTTCCTTGGCACGGCTACGGAACACAAAACCCAAGGGTAAGCGCTGCACCGGCATGGTCCCTCGCCACGCGGGGAACGATCCGGCAACACCGGACGTCCTCAAGGGGACAGAGAGGACACGGGAGCGGGCGCTCCGGTACGACCACCTACTCCTTACGCCGGAGCGGTGCGGACCGCAGTCGTCCTCGGGGATGAGCGCATCACTCCCCGAACAGTGCGGTAATGGAGGCAGGGCCCGTACTGTGGGTCCTGTCGCAGGATCGGTGAGCTGGAGTCCGTCAGAAGGGGGCGCGCGAAGCCCATGAGCGGTGTCATGAAGCGTATGGGGATGATCTTCCGCGCGAAGGCGAACAAGGCCCTTGACCGGGCCGAGGACCCGCGCGAGACCCTCGATTACTCCTACCAGAAGCAGCTGGAACTGCTCCAGAAGGTGCGGCGCGGCGTCGCCGACGTGGCGACCAGCCGCAAGCGCCTGGAGCTCCAGCTCAACCAGCTCCAGCAGCAGTCCTCCAAGCTGGAGGACCAGGGACGCAAGGCGCTCGCGCTCGGCCGTGAGGACCTGGCCCGCGAGGCGCTGTCCCGGCGCGCCGCCCTCCAGCAGCAGGTGACGGACCTGGAGACGCAGCACACCACCCTCCAGGGCGAGGAGGAGAAGCTCACCCTCGCGGCCCAGCGCCTCCAGGCCAAGGTGGACGCCTTCCGCACGAAGAAGGAGACCATCAAGGCCACCTACACCGCCGCCCAGGCCCAGACCCGGATCGGCGAGGCCTTCTCCGGCATCTCCGAGGAGATGGGCGACGTCGGGCTGGCCATCCAGCGTGCGGAGGACAAGACCGCCCAGCTCCAGGCCCGGGCCGGCGCCATCGACGAACTGCTCGCCTCCGGCGCCCTGGACGACCCCTCCGGCATGCAGAAGGACGACCTCCAGGCCGAGCTGGACCGGCTCTCCGGTGGTACGGATGTAGAGCTGGAACTCCAGCGCATGAAGGCGGAGCTGGCCGGGGGCTCCCCGCAGCAGGCCATCGAGGGCGGTACCGGCCAGGGACAGACCCAGCAGCAGCCGCAGGACACCCCGCGCTTCGACAAGCAGTAGCCCCGCGCCGGGACCGAGCCGAGGAGGCCGACGTGATCGTACGGATCATGGGGGAGGGCCAGGTCGAGCTGGACGACGCCCACCTCACCGAGCTGAACAGGCTGGACGACGAGCTGCTCGACGAGATGGAGAGCGGTGACGGCGAGGGCTTCCGCCGCACGCTGACCGCTCTCCTGGACGCCGTCCGCCGGCTCGGCACCCCGCTGCCGGACGACGCGCTGGAACCCTCGGAACTGATCCTGCCGTCGCCGGACGCGACGCTGGAGGAGGTCCGGGAACTGCTCAGCGACGACGGCCTGATCCCCAGCTGACGCCGGCCACCCGACGCCCCCGGCCACCCGACGCCCCCGGCCACGCCGGCACGGGCCCGGCGGTAGCGGTGGCCGTGGTTGCGCGGTGGTCCCGCGTGGCAGCGGCTCCGGCCGTCGGGCTCCCGGGAGACGGGGCTCGGGGGGCGGCGGACCCGGACCGCCGGTGCCCTTCCCGCCTGGCCTGCGGCCCTCGTGCGGCCCGGGCCCGGCCCACCCCCGTGGACGGTGCGGTGCCTGCCCGCGGTGTCGTCGCCGAGACCGCGCTCACCGGCGTTCCCGCCGCAGCGGGGTCCTCGGGGAGTGCCGGTGGGCGGCGTTCGTCCGTGTGGCTGACCGGCACGGGGCCGGCCCGTACTGTTCACACCGTGAGCACTCTCGAACGCGCCCGGTGCAGCCTCAGGGCCCACCCCCTCGCGCTGGACGCGGCGCTCGCCGCGGGCGTGCTGGCCTGCATGGTCGCCGGTTCCTTCGTCGTGCCCCGGCGGGAGAACGGCGTGACCTGGGGCGTACGCGTCCCCGACACCCTCAGCCTCCTGCTGATGCTGGTCGGTGCCGCGGCGCTCGTCCTGCGCCGCCGCGACCCCAAGGCGGTCCTCGCCCTCACCGGCACCGTCTCCGTGGTCGAGTGCGTCACCGGCGACCCGCGCGCCCCGGTCGCGATGTCCGCCGTCGTCGCCCTGTACACCGTCGCCTCGACCACGGACCGCGCCACCACCTGGCGCCTCGGCCTGCTCACCATGACCGTGCTGACGGCCGCCGCCGTCTTCGCCGGCCCGCTGCCCTGGTACGCCCAGGAGAACCTCGGCGTCCTGGCCTGGACCGGTATCGGCGCCACCGCGGGGGACGCCGTACGCAGCCGCCGCGCCGTCGTCCAGGCCATGCGGGACCGTGCCGAACGTGCCGAGCGCACCCGCGAGGAGGAGGCCCGCCGCCGGGTCGCCGAGGAGCGGCTGCGCATCGCCCGCGACCTGCACGACGTCGTCGCCCACCACATCGCCCTGGTGAACGTGCAGGCCGGTGTGGCCGCGCACGTCATGGACAAGCGGCCCGACCAGGCCAAGGAGGCCCTCGCCCACGTCCGCGAGGCCGGCCGCAGCGCGCTGAACGAACTGCGCGCCACCGTCGGCCTGCTCCGCCAGTGCGGCGACCCGGAGGCCCCCACCGAGCCCGCCCCGGGCCTGGACCGACTGGAGGACCTCCTCACCACCTTCCGCAGCGCCGGCCTACCGGTGCGGGCGGTCGGCGCCGACCGGGCCGCCGGACTGCCCGCCGCCGTCGACCTGGCCGCCTACCGCATCGTGCAGGAGGCGCTGACCAACGTGCAGAAGCACGCGGGTCCCGGGGCCAGGGCCGAGGTGAGCGTCGTCCGCGCCGGCCCGGACGTGGAGGTCACCGTCCTGGACGACGGCCCGGGAGAACCCGGTGCGCCGGAGGCCGGCGGCGGGCACGGGCTGCTCGGCATGCGCGAGCGGGTCACCGCCCTCGGCGGCACCCTGACCACCGGCCCCCGCCCCGGCGGCGGCTTCCGCGTCCATGCGATCCTGCCGGTCCAGACGGTGACGGCCCAGGGGGAGCCCGTATGACGATCCGTGTCCTGCTCGCCGACGACCAGGCGCTGCTGCGCAGCGCGTTCCGGGTGCTGGTCGACTCCGAGCCCGACATGGAGGTGGTGGGGGAGGCCGCCGACGGGGCGGAGGCGGTCCGGCTGGCCCGGGAGCACGGCCCCGACGTCGTCCTCATGGACATCCGGATGCCCGGCACCGACGGCCTCGCCGCCACCCGGCTGATCAGCGCCGACCCGTCCCTCGGACAGGTCCGTGTGGTCATCCTGACCACTTTCGAGGTGGACGACCACGTCGTCCAGGCGCTGCGTGCCGGCGCCTCCGGGTTCCTCGGCAAGGGCAGCGAGCCCGAGGAGCTGCTCAACGCCATCCGGGTCGCGGCCGGCGGCGAGGCACTGCTGTCCCCGGCCGCCACGAAGGGGCTGATCGCCCGTTTCCTCGCCCGGGGCGACGACGGCGACGGCCCGGATCCGGCCCGCTCCGAACGGCTCGGCGCGCTCACCGGCAGGGAGCGGGAGGTCCTCGGCCTGGTCGCCGGCGGCCACTCCAACGACGAGATCGCCGAGCGCCTCGCGGTCAGCCCGCTGACGGTGAAGACACACGTCAACCGGGCCATGGCCAAGCTGGGCGCGCGCGACCGGGCCCAGCTCGTCGTGATCGCGTACGAGTCGGGGCTGGTCCGTCCGCGGACGGAGTGATCTCCACCCGGGTGTACTGCACGCGCAGTAGGAGCCGGACCAGGAACGGGACCTGGGGGCTACGGAGCGGCTCCCCGCGATGGTTCAGGGTGGTGGGGTGGGCGCTCACCTGTGCGTCCCGTCGCTGCTTCCGCCGCGTGGCGAAGCACTTCTGCCGCTCACAGAAGAGAGACCCTCACCCATGTCCTGGCTGTCCAGATTCAGCCTGGCGCAACGGGCCCTCGTCGGGCTCGTGTCGCTCGTCGCGCTCGCCTTCGGGCTGATCGCGATACCCCAGATCAAACAGCAGCTGCTGCCCACCATCGAACTGCCCATGGTGTCAGTGCTCGCCCCCTACCAGGGCGCCTCGCCCGACGTCGTGGAGAAGCAGGTCGTCGAGCCGATCGAAGACAACCTCCAGGCCGTCGAGGGCGTCACCGGTGTCACCTCCACCGCCAGTGAGGGCAACGCCGTGATCATGGCGTCGTTCGACTACGGCAACGACACCAAGCGGATCGTCTCCGACGTCCAGCAGGCCGTGAACCGGGCCCGCAACCGGCTCCCCGACGACGTCGACCCGCAGGTCGTCTCCGGCTCCACGGACGACATGCCGACCGTCGTCCTCGCCGTCACCTCGAACAAGGACCAGCAGGCCCTCGCCGACCAGCTCGACACGACGGTCGTACCGGCGCTGAAGGGCATCGACGGCGTCGGCCGCGTCCAGGTCATGGGCGTCCGCGACCTCCAGGTCACCGTCACCCCCGACGACGCGAAGCTCGCGCGGGCCGGCCTCACCGCGGCGGCCCTCGGCGAGGCCCTCAGGGCGGGCGGGGCGACCGTCCCGGCCGGCTCCTTCGACGAGGACGGCGCCAACCGCACCGTCCAGGTCGGCGGCGGCCTCACCTCGCTGAAGCAGATCAGGGACCTGACGGTCACCGGGGAGGGCGCGCGGAGGCCCGTACGCCTCGGTGCCGTGGCCACCGTCCGGGAACAGCCCGCCCCGGCCGACTCCCTGACCCGCACCGACGGCCGGCCGAGCCTCGCCGTCAACGTGACGATGGACCACGACGGCAGCGCGGTCGCCATCTCCGACGCGGTCGCGGACAAGCTGCCCGGCCTGCGCGCGGACCTCGGCTCGGGCGCCAGGCTCACGGTCGTCAGCGACCAGGGCCCGGCGGTGTCCAAGGCCATCGAGGGCCTGACCACGGAGGGCGCGCTCGGCCTGCTCTTCGCGGTCGTGATCATCCTGCTCTTCCTGGCGTCGGTGCGCTCCACGCTGGTCACCGCGGTGTCCATTCCGCTGTCCGTCGTCCTCGCCCTGATCGTGCTGTGGACGCGCGGCCTGTCGCTGAACATGCTCACGCTCGGCGCTCTGACCATCGCCATCGGCCGGGTCGTCGACGACTCGATCGTGGTCCTGGAGAACATCAGGCGCCACCTCGGCTACGGCGAGGAGCGGAAGCAGGCCATTCTCACCGCGGTGCGAGAGGTGGCCGGCGCGGTCACCTCCTCCACCCTCACCACGGTCGCCGTGTTCCTGCCGATCGGTCTGGTCGGCGGCATGGTGGGCGCCCTGTTCGGCTCGTTCAGCATCACGGTCACGGCCGCGCTGCTGGCGTCGCTGCTGGTGTCGCTGACGGTCGTGCCCGTGCTGTCGTACTGGTTCCTGCGCGCCCCCAAGGGCACGCCCAGGGACGCGGCCGAGGCCCGCCGCGCGGCCGAGGAGAAGGAGGCGAACAGCCGCCTGCAGCGCGCGTACGTCCCCGTCCTGCGCTTCGCGACCCGCCGCCGCCTCACCAGCGTGCTCATCGCCGTCGCCGTCCTGGCCGTCACGTTCGGCATGTCCGGCCTGCTCAAGACGAACTTCTTCGACCAGGGCGACCAGGAGGTCCTCACCCTCCGGCAGAAGACGAAGCCCGGCACCAGCCTGGCCGCCACGGACGCCCAGGCCCGGCGGGTGGAGAAGCTGCTCGCCGCCACCGATGGCGTGAAGGACTACCAGGTCACCGTCGGCTCCTCCGGCTTCATGGCCGCCTTCGGCGGCGGCACCGACACCAACCAGGCCACCTACCAGGTGATGCTGAAGGACTCGGCGTCCTACGACGACGTCCGCCAGCACGTGACGGACGGGCTGGAGAGGCTCCACGGCATCGGCACCACCACCGTGTCGGCCGGCGGCGGCTTCGGCAACCAGGACCTGAGCGTCGTCGTGAAGGCCTCCGACCCACGGGCGCTGCGCACGGCGGCCGAGCAGGTCCGCTCCGCGGTCGCCGGCCTCGACCACGTCACCGACGTCACCAGCGACCTCGCGCAGAGCGTGCCCCGGATCTCGGTCAGGGCGAACGCGAAGGCCGCCGCGGCCGGATTCGACGACCAGAAGCTGGGCGCCGCGGTCGCGCAGGCCGTGCGCGGTACGACGGCCACGAAGGCGGTGCTCGACGACACCGAGCGCGACGTCGTCGTACGGTCGGCAGAGCCCGCCACGACCCTGGCCCGGCTGAAGGCGCTGCGCCTCGGCCCGGTGAAGCTGGGCGACATCGCCACGGTGAAGTTGGTCGACAGCCCGGTGTCCATGACCCGGATCGACGGCCGGCGCGCGGCCACCGTCACGGCCAGGCCGATGGGTGACAACACCGGCGCGGTCAGCAGCAGGCTCCGGTCGGAGATCAAGGCCCTGAAGCTGCCCGCGGGCGCCACGGCCGAGATCGGCGGTGTCACCTCCGACCAGGACGACGCGTTCAAGAACCTGGGCCTGGCCATGCTGGCGGCCATCGCGATCGTCTTCATGCTCCTGGTCGCGACGTTCCGCTCGCTCGTCCAGCCGCTGATCCTGCTGGTCTCCATCCCCTTCGCGGCGACGGGCGCGATCGGCCTGCTGGTCGCGACCGGCACCCCGATGGGCGTGCCGGCGATGATCGGCATGCTGATGCTGATCGGCATCGTGGTGACCAACGCGATCGTGCTGATCGACCTGATCAACCAGTACCGCGCCCAGGGTCACGGCGTGGTGGAAGCCGTGGTCGAGGGCGGCCGGCACCGCCTCCGCCCGATCCTGATGACGGCCCTGGCCACCGTCTTCGCCCTGCTGCCCATGGCCCTGGGCGTCACGGGTGAGGGCGGCTTCATCGCCCAGCCGCTGGCGGTCGTCGTCATCGGCGGTCTGATCACCTCCACCCTGCTGACCCTGCTCCTCGTCCCGACGCTCTACGCGATGCTGGAACTGCGCAAGGAGCGCCGGGCGGAGAAGCGGGCGGCGAAGCGGCGGACGAAGGCGGAGCGGACGCCGGAGCCGGCCGGCGTGTGACGGCCGGAGTATGACGGCCGGCGTGTGACGGCATGAGAAAGGGCCGGGCCTCTCAGCGAGGTCCGGCCCTTTCGCGCGTGCCCGCGACAGCGCCGGCTACGGCAGCGCCAGCATCCGCTCCAGCGCCAGCTTGGCGAACGCCTCCGTCTCCTTGTCGACCTCGATCCGGTTGACCAGATTGCCCTCGGCCAGGGACTCCAGGGTCCAGACCAGGTGGGGCAGGTCGATGCGGTTCATGGTCGAGCAGAAGCAGACCGTCCTGTCGAGGAAGACGATCTCCTTGCCCTCGGGAGCGAAACGGTTCGCCAGGCGGCGCACCAGGTTCAGCTCGGTGCCGATGGCCCACTTGGAGCCGGCCGGGGCCGCCTCGAGCGCCTTGATGATGTACTCGGTCGAGCCGACGTGGTCCGCCGCGGCGACGACCTCGTGCCGGCACTCGGGGTGGACCAGGACGTTCACGCCCGGGATGCGCGCGCGGACGTCGTTCACCGAGTCCAGGCTGAACCGGCCGTGGACCGAGCAGTGACCGCGCCACAGGATCATCTTCGCGGCGCGCAGCTCGTCCGCCGTGAGGCCGCCGTTCGGCTTGTGCGGGTTGTAGAGGACGCAGTCGTCCAGGGACATCCCCATGTCACGGACGGCGGTGTTGCGGCCCAGGTGCTGGTCGGGCAGGAAGAGGACCTTCTCGCCCTGCTCGAACGCCCAGTCGAGGGCGCGCTTGGCGTTGGACGACGTGCAGATGGTGCCGCCGTGCCTGCCCGTGAACGCCTTGATGTCGGCGGAGGAGTTCATGTACGAGACGGGGACCACCTGGTCGGCCACCCCGGCCTCGGTCAGCACGTCCCAGCACTCCGCGACCTGCTCGGCCGTCGCCATGTCGGCCATGGAGCAGCCGGCGGCGAGGTCGGGAAGGACGACCTTCTGTTCGTCGGAGGTCAGGATGTCCGCCGACTCGGCCATGAAGTGCACACCGCAGAAGACGATGTACTCGGCCTCCGGGCGCGCGGCGGCGTCCCGGGCCAGCTTGAAGGAGTCGCCCGTGACGTCGGCGAACTGGATGACCTCGTCGCGCTGGTAGTGGTGGCCGAGCACGAAGACCTTGTCCCCGAGCTTCTCCTTGGCCGCGCGGGCACGCTCGACCAGGTCGGGGTCGGACGGCGACGGCAGGTCACCGGGGCACTCGACGCCCCGCTCGCTCCTCGGGTCGGCCTCACGGCCGAGCAGCAGCAGGGCGAGCGGAGTCGGCTGCACGTCGAGTTCCGGGGTCTGGGCGGTGGTCACGACACGCGACCCTTTCTGCTTTTCGTCTAACTGACGCTATCTATCATAGCCGGTTCACGTCACTTTGACGACGGCCATAGCGTCCATGTGACGTGAATCCCCTCGACGGCCTCCCCGCCCCTTCGCCGCCCGCCGAGATCGCTCAACCGCACCGTGTCCGCTTTCATGGGCATGTGCGAGCATGAGGAAGGAACAAGAAACGCGACCACCTGACTGCCCGGCCCGGAATGAATCCGCGGAAGCGCCGGTTGCACTCGTCGGCAAGCAGTCTCCGTACAACCCGGGAGAGATGTAGATGTCCGTATCGGACGAGACCACCACCGTCACCGACGGCATCATCCTGACCGACGCCGCCGCGGCCAAGGTGAAGGCCCTGCTCGATCAGGAAGGCCGTGACGACCTCGCGCTGCGCGTCGCCGTCCAGCCCGGCGGCTGCTCCGGCCTGCGCTACCAGCTCTTCTTCGACGAGCGCTCGCTCGACGGCGACGTGGAGAAGGACTTCGACGGGGTCAAGGTCGTCACCGACCGCATGAGCGCTCCGTACCTGGGCGGCGCGACCGTCGACTTCGTGGACACCATCGAGAAGCAGGGCTTCACGATCGACAACCCGAACGCGACCGGCTCCTGCGCCTGCGGCGACTCCTTCAGCTGATGCCGTGACCCGTCCGGCGGCGCGAGTGCCGGCGGTGTGACGAAGGCGGCGGCCCCCTGCCAGGGGGCCGCCGCCTTCGTGCGTGCGCGACGGGTCAGCGCGGCCGCGCCGACGCGTCCGGCCGCAGCGAGCCCGCCTCGGCCCTCGCGATCTTCCTGCCGTCGGTGCCGACCACCGTCCGCCCGTCCAGCGGGGCGCCCAGCCGTACCGTCTTCACGTACTCCCGGGCGATCAGCACGCACACCCGGTCCGGCCACGGCGTCTCGGTGACCTTCACCGTCACCCGGCCGCCGCTCTCCCGCGCCGACGTCCGGTAGTCGGCGCACACCCCGCCGGAGAAGCTCAGGTTCAGCGTCCGCCCGTCGGCCGTGTAGGCGCTGACCCGCACGCTCCGGCTCTTCCCGGGCGCACCGGACGTCCGTGGCGCCGAGGGCGCGACGGACGCCGGGGAGGGGGACGCCGACGCCAGATACGCCGGGTCGACCGCCGGGTACGTCACCGTGAACGCGCCACCCGCCGTGGACCCCCGCACCTGGAACAGCCAGGACGGCACCAGCGTCCGCCGGCCGCCGACGGACTGGGCGGCCAGCCCGAACACCGCCTTCTCCACGGTCACCGTGTCCCGGGCCTTCCCGGGCGCGGGCGCCCTGGTGTCCGTACCGCACGGCTGCTCCAGCCGGTCCTTCAGCGGAACGGGGGTGGCACACCCGCCGATCCCCATCCGGTGGCCGTCCTTCACCGGCCCGTTCATCAGGTCCAGCGTCCTTCGCGCGCCCAGCACGGGGTACGTGTCGCCCTTCACCGGCGTGGCCAGCAGCCCGTGCCCGCCGACCAGCTCGCCCCGCCGGCCGACGGTCAGCCCGGTCGCCCAGCCGTACGTGGGCAGGCCGCCCACGACGGGGTCGGCGTCGACCACCCGCTGGTCGCCCATGATCTCGCTCGCGTCGGTCTTCGCGTCGTCCAGCCCCGCCGCCTCCAGGACCGGCGCCGCCGCCTTCTCGGCGACGGCCGCGCTCACCGGGTCGCCGGCCGGGGCGGCCGGGTCGTGCGTGCAGACGGTCACCTTCCGGCAGTCGTCGGTGCCGGGCGCGTACCGGGTGAAGGTCCAGCTGCCGGGTGCGTCCCGGCTCACCTCCAGGACCGGCCCGGAACCGTCCTGCCCGCCGACCCGCCAGATCCGCCCCTCGGCCACCGGGCCGCCCGTGAGGCCGAACGCCTTCGCCAGCCGGGCCACCCGGTCCCGGCCGACCTCGGCCCCCGCCCCGTACACCGGCGCGGAACCGGGCCCGTCCGGCAGCTCACCCCGCGCCACGTACCGGACGCCGTACGGGTCCGGCTCGCCGGGCGCGATACCGCCCCTGCCGTCGGTGGCCCAGCCGTCCAGGGCGAGCGGCGGGGGAGCGGCGCCCCCGCCGGACGCGGCCGGACCGCCCGTACGGCCGCCGCCGTCGCTCGCGGCGAGGTACGCGCCACCGCCCCCGGCCAGCAGCACGGCCGCGGCGGCGACGGACACCACGACGGCGGCCGGCCGCCGCCGCCCCGCCTCGGGGGTCCTGGAGGTCTCGGACCCCGGGGAGACGTCCGGTACCTCCGCAGGGGTCCGGGAGTCGCTGTCGTCGGGTGCGGACGCCCCGGAGGGCTTCGCCGGCCGTTCCCCGGATGCCCGGGGAACCTCCGCGTTCCCGGCGTTCTCAGGCCGCTCGGTGTTCACCGCATCGCTCCTCGCTGGGTCGTGTCCCGAGTCCCCGGCGCGGGGGACGCCGATGGGACGCGGGAGGACGGCGCACGGTTCCCCGGAGCGTGTCCCGCCGGTCAGTCGCCGTAGTCCGACATCGAGTCCAGCAGCCGGACGGACCGCGCGGGCACCGACACGCCGTGGATGCGGGACGGCGGCACGGGCCGGGGCTCGGCGTGCTCGGGGGCCGCCCAGTGCGGGGCCATCCGGGCGCAGTCGCCGCGGAGTGCGGCCAGGTCGCCGTCGGTGCCGGCCGGGGCGGAGGGGGTGACCTTCGGGTTCGTCATGACCGCACCGTAACCACGTCATGAGCCGCGAAGAAAGATCTACTATCGGGTAGTTTCGTCAACTACAGCGGTGGCCCCCGAACGGGTAGCGTGAACTGTCAACTCAGCCTCCCGCAGGAGATTCGCGTCGTGCGCATCGCAGTCACCGGCTCCATCGCCACTGACCACCTCATGACCTTCCCCGGCCGCTTCGCCGACCAGTTCGTCGCGGACCAGCTGCACACGGTTTCGCTCTCCTTCCTTGTCGACAACCTCGACGTACGCCGGGGCGGCGTCGGCGCCAACATCGCCTTCGGCATGGGCCAGCTCGGCACCAGGCCCATCCTGGTCGGAGCCGCCGGCTTCGACTTCGACGAGTACCGCGCCTGGCTCGACCGGCACGGCGTGGACACCGAGTCCGTCCGCATCTCCGAGACCCTGCACACCGCCCGCTTCGTGTGCACCACGGACGCCGACCACAACCAGATCGGCTCCTTCTACACCGGCGCCATGAGCGAGGCGCGCCTCATCGAACTGAAGACCGTCGCGGACCGCGTCAACGGCCTGGACCTGGTCCTCATCGGCGCCGACGACCCCGAGGGGATGCTCCGCCACACCGAGGAGTGCCGTACCCGGGGCATCCCGTTCGCCGCCGACTTCTCCCAGCAGATCGCCCGCATGGCGGGCGAGGAGATCCGGATCCTGCTGGAGGGCGCCACCTACCTGTTCTCCAACGAGTACGAGAAGGGACTCATCGAGTCCAAGACCGGCTGGACCGGCGACGAGATCCTGGCCAAGGTCGGCCACCGCGTCACCACGCTCGGCTCGCGGGGCGTGCGCATCGAGCGGGCCGGCGAGGACCCGATCGAGGTCGGCTGCCCGGAGGAGGAGCGCAAGGCCGACCCCACGGGTGTCGGCGACGCCTTCCGCGCGGGTTTCCTCTCCGGACTGGCCTGGGGGGTCTCCCTGGAGCGGGCGGCGCAGGTGGGATGCATGCTGGCCACGCTCGTCATCGAGACGGTCGGTACGCAGGAGTACCGGCTGCGCCGGGAGTCCTTCATGGAGCGCTTCACCAAGGCGTACGGGGAGTCGGCCGCCGAAGAGGTGCGGGGCCACCTGCGCTGAGACCCGTTCCCGCCCGGGGTGCGTGGGGGACCGCTCCGGCGGCCCCCCGCGCATCCCGGAGCCGCACCCCCGGACCGGCCCCCTCAGCTCGTCCGGCGGACCACGTAGGCCGTGCCCCGCTCCGCCGGCTCCTCACCGGCGTACTCCTGCCCGCGCATCTCGCACCAGGCCGGGATGTCCAGCCGGGCCGCCTCGTCGTCCGACAGCACCCGCACGGTGCCGCCCACCGGCACGTCCCCGATCACCCTGGCCAGCTCGATGACCGGGATCGGGCACCGTCTGCCGAGCGCGTCGACGAGAAGCTCCGCCGTCCGGACGGCCGCCGCCGGCGCCGCGGCCGGTGCCCCCAGCTTCTCCCGCACCCCGGCCACGGCCCCCGGCAGCACCTGGAGGAAGCGCTCCACGTCCGCCTCGGCCGTGCCCGGCGCCAGGGACACCCGGACGTTGCCCTCGCTCAGCACCCCCATCGCCTTCAGCACATGGCTGGGCGTCAGTGTGCTGCTCGTGCAGGAGGAACCGGAGGAGACCGAGAAGCCCGCCCGGTCCAGTTCGTGCAGCAGCGCCTCACCGTCGACGTAGAGGCAGGAGAAGGTCACGATCCCGGGGAGCCGGTGCTCGGCGTCGCCGACCACCTCCACGTCCGGCACCAGCTCCGGCACCCGCGCCCGGATCCGCTCCGTCAGCTCCCGCAGCCGTACCGCCTCCTCGGCCGCCTCGGCCCGTACCGCGCGCAGCGAGGCCACGGCCGCCACGATCGCCGGGAGGTTCTCGAAGCCGGGCGCCCGGCCCGACTCCCGCTCGTCCACCGGCCCCTGGGCGGCGAACCGCACGCCCTTGCGTACGACGAGCAGCCCGGCCCCCGGCGGCCCGCCCCACTTGTGCGCGCTGGCCGCCAGCAGCGACCAGTCGCCCGCGACCGGCCCCCAGCCCAGCGACTGGGCCGCGTCCACCAGCAGCGGCACCCCGGCCGCCCGGCACGCCTCGGCCACCTCGGCCACCGGCTGTACGGTGCCCACCTCGTGGTTGGCCGACTGGAGGCAGGCCAGCGCGGTGTCGGGGCGGAGGGCGGCGGCGAAGGCCGACGGGTCGACGGCTCCCGTCCGGCCGACGGCCACCCGGGTGACCGTGCCCCCGTCCGCCTCGAACACGTCCGCCGAATGGAGTACGCAGGAGTGTTCGACCGCGGACACGATCAGGTGGCGTCCGGCCCGGCGCCGGCCGGCCAGCGCCCCCGCCGTCCCGCTGTGCACGGCCCGGGTTCCGGACGCGGTGAACACGACCTCGTCCGCCCGGCATCCCACGGCCTCGGCAGCCGCCTCCCGGGCGGCGTCCAGCAGCATCCGCGCCCTGCGTCCCTCCCGGTGGAGCCGGGCGGGGTCGGCCCAGCCTTCGTCGAGCGAGGCCAACAGGGCCTGGCGGGCCACGGGATGGAGCGGGGCGGCGGAGGCGGCGTCGAAGTAGGACACACAGCCACGGTAGAACGTGGTCCGGCACGGCCTGCCGCAGGGGCGTGCGGACGTGCCCGAACAAGGGGCCGCCGTGCGGCGCGAGCAGCCACGACGTGTCCGCGCCGGTGCCCCAAACCGCGACAACCCCGAGCTAACAGGCGCCGGGCTCCACCTCGTCGGAGTGACAGGCGGCGCGTATGCCCCCCTCCCCGCGAACCCCCGAAGGGCGTCGGCTAGGGTTTGGTCCGCATAAACATCCAAACCCCTGCCCGACGCAGGGCGGCGACCGACCAGCGAGAAGGCCGCAGCCGACCGCGCGGGCGAGACTCTCGGGAAGGCGCTACGTGAGTCCCAACGGCTCCGACCGCTCGCCGCGGCGCCCGATGCGGCGGAAGCTGCTGCAGGCACTGACCGCGGGCCTGGTCCTGGCGACCGCAACCGGTTGCACATACAAGGACTTCCCCCGCCTTGGCATGCCCACCCCGACCACGGAAGAGGCTCCGCGGATCCTCTCCCTGTGGCAGGGCTCCTGGGCTGCCGCGCTCGCCGTCGGCGTGCTGGTGTGGGGCCTGATCCTGTGGAGTGCTTTCTTCCACCGGCGCAGCCGCACGAAGATCGAAGTACCTCCGCAGACGCGGTACAACATGCCGATCGAGGCCCTCTACACAGTGGTCCCGATCATCATCATCTCGGTGCTCTTCTACTTCACGGCCCGGGACGAGTCCAAGCTCCTCGACCTGTCGAAGAAGCCCGACGTCACGGTCAACGTGGTCGGCTACCAGTGGAGCTGGGGCTTCAACTACATCGCGGACGTCCCCGGTTCCACCGGTGACGCGCGGACCGACGCCAACCTGGCCAGTGTCCCGGACCGGTACAAGAAGTCCTTCCCGGCGCACGCCGGCGGTGTCTACGACGCCGGTGTGCCCGGTACGCGGAACCCGCAGAACGGCAACCCCGGTCCCACGCTGTGGCTGCCCAAGGGCAAGACGGTCCGCTTCGTCCTGACCTCGCGTGACGTCATCCACTCGTTCTGGGTGCTGCCGTTCCTCATGAAGCAGGACGTCATTCCGGGCCACCCCAACGCCTTCCAGGTGACTCCCAACAAGGAGGGCACCTTCCGGGGCAAGTGCGCCGAGCTGTGCGGCGTCGACCACTCCCGCATGCTGTTCAACGTGAAGGTCGTCTCCCCGGAGCGCTACGAGCAGCACCTCAAGGACCTCGTCAAGAAGGGGCAGACCGGTTACATTCCCGCGGGCATCGAGCAGACGACCCACGAGAAGAACCGGGAGTTCAACATCCTGTGAGCATCCTCAACGAACCCCAGGGTGCCGCGGCAGCAGGGTCCCACTATGAGGACGAGCTGCCGGTCCGGCGCCAGCGCCGCGGTGAAGTGGTCGTCAAGTGGCTCACGACCACCGATCACAAGACGATCGGCACGCTGTATCTGGCGACGTCGTTCGTGTTCTTCCTGATCGGTGGCGTGATGGCGCTGCTGATGCGCGCCGAGCTGGCCCGGCCGGGCCTGCAGTTCATGTCGAACGAGCAGTTCAACCAGGCGTTCACCATGCACGGCACCGTGATGCTGCTGATGTTCGCCACCCCGCTGTTCGCCGGTTTCGCGAACTGGATCATGCCGCTCCAGATCGGCGCGCCCGACGTGGCGTTCCCGCGGCTGAACATGTTCGCCTACTGGCTGTACCTGTTCGGCTCGCTCGTCGCGGTCGCCGGCTTCCTCACCCCGCAGGGTGCGGCCGACTTCGGCTGGTTCGCCTACTCCCCGCTGTCGAACGCGATCCGTTCGCCGGGCCTCGGCGCCGACATGTGGATCATGGGTCTGGCCTTCTCCGGCTTCGGCACCATCCTCGGCTCGGTCAACTTCATCACCACGATCATCTGCATGCGCGCCCCGGGCATGACCATGTTCCGCATGCCGATCTTCGTGTGGAACGTGCTGCTGACCGGTGTCCTGGTCCTGCTGGCCTTCCCGGTGCTGGCCGCCGCCCTGTTCGCCCTGGAGGCGGACCGCAAGTTCGGCGCCCACGTCTTCGACGCCGCCAACGGCGGAGCGCTGCTGTGGCAACACCTCTTCTGGTTCTTCGGCCATCCGGAGGTGTACATCATCGCGCTGCCGTTCTTCGGGATCATCTCCGAAGTGATCCCGGTGTTCAGCCGCAAGCCGATGTTCGGCTACATGGGGCTGATCGCCGCGACCATCGCGATCGCCGGCCTGTCCGTGACCGTGTGGGCCCACCACATGTACGTCACCGGCGGTGTGCTGCTGCCGTTCTTCTCCTTCATGACCTTCCTGATCGCCGTCCCGACCGGTGTGAAGTTCTTCAACTGGATCGGCACGATGTGGAAGGGCTCGCTGTCCTTCGAGACACCGATGCTCTGGGCCACCGGCTTCCTGATCACCTTCACGTTCGGTGGTCTGACCGGTGTCATCCTGGCCTCGCCGCCGATGGACTTCCACGTCTCCGACAGCTACTTCGTGGTGGCGCACTTCCACTACGTGGTCTTCGGAACGGTCGTCTTCGCCATGTTCTCCGGCTTCCACTTCTGGTGGCCGAAGTGGACCGGCAAGATGCTGGACGAGCGCCTCGGCAAGATCACCTTCTGGACGCTGTTCATCGGCTTCCACGGCACCTTCCTGGTCCAGCACTGGCTGGGCGCGGAGGGCATGCCCCGTCGTTACGCCGACTACCTGGCGGCCGACGGCTTCACCGCCCTGAACACGGTCTCGACGATCAGTTCGTTCCTGCTGGGCCTGTCGATCCTGCCGTTCCTCTACAACGTGTGGAAGACGGCCAAGTACGGCAAGCCGGTCGGCGTGGACGACCCGTGGGGCTACGGCCGCTCGCTGGAGTGGGCGACCTCCTGCCCGCCCCCGCGGCACAACTTCCTCACCCTGCCGCGGATCCGCAGCGAATCCCCGGCGTTCGACCTGCACCACCCCGAGATCGCCGCCCTCGAGCAGCTTGAGCACGCCGGCCACGGCACCAGCGCTGTCACGGGCAGCAAGGAGGCCGGCAAGTGAAGATCCAGGGCTGGTTGTTCATCTGGCTGAGCGTCTTCATCCTGATCATGGCCAGCGTGTACGGCGTGTGGTCGAAGGAGCCGGCCGGTACCACCGCGCTCTTCCTGGCCTTCGGCCTGACCGTCATGATCGGCTTCTACCTGGGCTTCACGGCCCGGCGGGTCGACGCGGGCGCCCAGGACGACAAGGAAGCGGACGTCGCGGACGACGCCGGCGAGCTGGGCTTCTTCAGCCCGCACAGCTGGCAGCCGCTCATGCTGGGTGTCGGCGGCGCGTTCGCCTTCCTCGGTGTCGCGGTCGGCTGGTGGCTGCTCTACTTCGCCGCCCCGATCATCATGATCGGTCTGTTCGGCTGGGTGTTCGAGTACTACCACGGTGAGAACCGCACCCAGTAGCACGCGCCGAGCGCACCGGGAGCCCGGACCCTCCGCCAGGAGGGTCCGGGCTCCCGTCGTCCGCGCATGTGCGGCGGGGCGTGTCCGTCCTTTGCTGCTGTGTCGTTCGCTCGTACGGATTACCCGCCGTGCCGGTATGGTCTCCAGCTCATAGCGTGATCGTATGAACCACATTCCGCGGACCCGCACCGTCGTCAGCTGCACCCTGCTGGTGACCGCCCTCGGCGCGGGCGTCACCGCCTGCGGTTCGGACGGCAACCCCCTGTCGGCCAAGCCGTACGACGCAGCGGGCCTGATCTCCTTCAACGGCCCCACCGGTGCAGAGAAGCGGGCCGATCCGGACAAGCCCCTGGAGGTCACCGCCAACGGTGACGAGGGGCGTATCACCGACGTCACCGCCCAGGACTCCACAGGGCGCTACGTCGCGGGCGAACTCGCCGCCGACGGCAGCCGCTGGCACAGCACCTCCCCCCTGGCCGCCAACGCCCACTACACGGTCAGGGTGAGCACCGAGGACGAGGACGGGGCGCCCGGCCGCAGGGTCCTCACGTTCGACACCAGCAAGCCCACCAGCAAGAAGCGTCTGAACGTCACGTTCGGGCCGCAGGCGGGCACCTACGGAGTCGGGCAGCCCATCACGGCCCAGCTCGACCACGAGATCAAGGACAAGGCGCAGCGCGCCGTCGTGGAACGCGCCCTGCGGGTGGAGTCCACGCCGGCCGTGCAGGGCGCCTGGTACTGGGTGGACGCCAAGGAACTCCACTACCGCCCCAAGGAGTACTGGCCCACCCACGCCACCGTCCGGGTGCACAGCAACCTGGACGGCGTCCGGATCAACGACCGGCTGTGGGGCGGCGCCGCCAAGCCGCTGAAGATCACCACCGGTGACCGGGTCGAGGCCGTCACGGACGCCTCGTCGCACCAGATGACGGTCTACAAGAACGGTGCCGAGATCAACCAGATCCCCGTCACCACCGGCAAGCCCGGCTACGAGACCCGCAACGGCGTCAAGGTGGTACTCGGCAAGCAGTACTTCGTACGCATGCGCAGCACCACGGTCGGCATCGCCGAGGGCAGCTCCGACTCCTACGACCTGCCCGTCTACTACGCCACCCGGGTGACCTGGTCCGGGGAGTACGTCCACGCCGCCCCCTGGTCCGTGGGCTCCCAGGGGTACGCCAACGTCAGCCACGGCTGCACCGGCATGAACACGTCCAACGCCGAGTGGTTCTTCGACACCGTCCGCGAGGGCGACATCGTGCGGGTCGTCAACTCCGACGGCGACGCGATGGAGCCCTTCGGCAACGGCTTCGGCGACTGGAACGTCGACTGGGCGAAGTGGCGCCAGGGCAGCGCCCTCTTCAACGGCACACCGGACGGCCCGGCACCGGGAGACGCGCTGCGCCTCCAGCCGACGGCCGTGTGAGCGCTTCCCGGGGGCACGGGGCCGTACCGGCGTGCGGGCCGCCCGCGTGGGCGCCGGGAGCGCCCACAGGGCCGCCCCCGGGCACGCCCCCGCACCCCGGGACCCTAGGCGCTCAGCAGCCTCCTGCGGCGCAGGAGGGAGGCCAGCGAGGAGGCGAACTCGGCCGGGTCCACCGGCAGCGTCACGGCGGCGTCGGCGCGGCTCCAGGTGGCCAGCCAGGCGTCCTGGGGGCGGCCCATCAGCAGGAGGACCGGCGGGCAGTCGAACACCTCGTCCTTGATCTGCCGGCACATCCCCATGCCCCCCATCGGCACGGCCTCGCCGTCGAGCACGCAGACGTCGATGCCGCCCTTGTCCAGCTCGCGCAGCACCGCCTCGGGAGTCGCGCACTCCACGAACTCCACCAGGGGGACGTCCGGGGCCGGCCTGCGCCCGGCGGCCAGCCGTACTTGCTCGCGGGTGTTGGAGTCGTCGCTGTAGACCAGCACCGTGGCGGTCGGCTGCATTGTTCCTCCGGGACGTCAGCGTCGTACGGACAGGACGGACAGGGCCGTTCGGGCGGATGTTACTCCCATGAACACCACGTCAGCACCGGTTCGACGGGGGGCAACACTCCGAACGGCACCCCCCGGAGTGAGGGCGGGATAAGCGACCGACATAATGTCGGTCGTGGCGACAGCAACGACAGTAGAAACCGGGCACGCGCACCCGTCGGTCAACCGACCGAACCTCACCAGCGTCGGAACCATCATCTGGCTGAGTTCCGAGCTGATGTTCTTCGCGGCCCTCTTCGCGATGTACTTCACCCTCCGGTCGGTGACCGGACCGGCCCACTGGAAGGAGATGGCGCACGCGCTCAACGTGCCCTTCTCCGCGACGAACACCACGATCCTGGTGCTCTCCTCCCTCACCTGCCAGCTCGGTGTCTTCGCTGCCGAACGCGGCGACGTGAAGAAGCTCCGTGGCTGGTTCACTCTCACCTTCATCATGGGTGCGATCTTCATCGGCGGTCAGATCTACGAGTACACGGAGCTGGTGAAGAAGGACGGCATCTCGCTGTCCTCGGACCCGTACGGCTCGGTGTTCTACCTGACCACCGGCTTCCACGGCCTGCACGTGACGGGCGGTCTCATCGCCTTCCTGCTGGTCCTCGGCCGCACCTACGCGGCCAAGAGGTTCACGCACGAGCAGGCGACCGCCGCCATCGTCGTGTCCTACTACTGGCACTTCGTCGATGTCGTCTGGATCGGCCTCTTCGCCACGATCTACCTGATCAAGTAGCGGGGACCGCTCCCGCAATCCAGAAGCACCGACGCAGAAGATCCTGACACCGGGGTAATCCGTGAAAAAGCTCTCCGCACGACGACGCCATCCGCTGGCGGCGGTCGTCGTCCTACTCCTCGCGCTGGCGGCCACTGGGGGGCTGTACGCCGCGTTCGCGCCCGCGGGCAAGGCGCAGGCCGACGACACCTCCCAGTCCCTCACCATCAAGGAGGGCAAGAAGCTCTACGAGGTCGGCTGCGCCAGCTGCCACGGCACCGGTGGCCAGGGCTCCTCCGACGGCCCCAGCCTGGTCGGCGTGGGTGCGGCCGCGGTCGACTTCCAGGTGGGCACCGGCCGTATGCCGGCCTCCACCTCCGAGATGGCCCAGCTCCCGCGCAAGAAGGTCTCCTACACGCAGACCGAGATCGACCAGCTCGCCGCGTACGTGGCGTCGCTGGGCGCCGGCCCGAGCGTGCCGACCAAGGACCAGTACGGCCCGGCCGGCGCGGACATCGCCAAGGGCGGCGAACTGTTCCGGACCAACTGCGCGCAGTGCCACAACTTCACCGGCAAGGGCGGTGCCCTCACCAAGGGCAAGTACGCGCCCAGCCTGGAGGGTGTCGCTCCCAAGCACATCTACGAGGCCATGCAGACCGGCCCGCAGAACATGCCGTCCTTCCCCGACACCACGATGTCGGAGAAGAACAAGAAGGACATCATCGCGTACCTGAACGCGGTCAACGGCGATGAGACGGAGAACCCGGGTGGTCTGGAGCTGGGCGGCGTCGGGCCGGTCAGCGAGGGTCTCTTCGGCTGGATCTTCGGTCTCGGCGGACTGATCGTCGTCGCCGTGTGGGTCGCCGCCCGGACCGCAAAGGCCAAGAAGTCATGAGTAGCCAAGACATTCCAGAAGAGAACCTGCCCGCCGGGCGGGACCACGCGCACGGCGCGGTGGACGTCGCGGACCACGAGAACCCGTTCGCGAACCCCGGACTGCCGCCGCACGAGCACCGGATCCAGGACGTCGACGAGCGGGCCGCCAAGCGGTCCGAGCGCATGGTCGCCCTGCTGTTCACGGTGTCGATGCTGGCGACGATCGGCTTCATCGCCGCCTACCTGGCGATCCCGAACGACAAGTCGATCTTCGTCTTCCCGCTCGGGCACATCAGCGCGATGAACTTCACGCTGGGTCTGACCCTCGGCATCGCCCTGTTCACCATCGGCGCGGGCGCGGTCCACTGGGCCCGCACCCTGATGTCCGACGTGGAGGTCGCCGACGACCGTCACCCGATCGAGGCCTCACCCGAGGTCCGCGCGAAGGTCCACGACGACTTCCGCCTGGGTGCCAAGGAGTCGGCTCTCGGCCGCCGCAAGCTGATCCGCAACACCATGTTCGGCGCGCTGGCCCTGGTGCCGCTCTCCGGCGTGATGCTGCTCGGCGGTCTGGGCCCGGCCCCCGGGACCAAGCTCCGCCACACCCTGTGGGCGAAGAACAAGCGCCTGGTCAACATGAACACGAACCAGCCGCTGCGTCCCGAGGACATCGCCGTCGGCTCGCTCACCTTCGCCAAGCCCGACGGCCTGGAGGAGCGCGCCGAGGACTTCCAGGACGAGATCGCCAAGGCGGCCCTGATGATCGTCCGGCTCCAGCCGGGCAACATCAAGGACAAGCGCGAACTCGACTGGTCGCACGAGGGCATCGTCGCGTTCTCGAAGATCTGCACCCACGTGGGCTGCCCGATCTCGCTGTACGAGCAGCAGACGCACCACGTGCTGTGCCCGTGCCACCAGTCCACCTTCGACCTCTCCGACGGCGCCCGGGTCATCTTCGGCCCCGCCGGCCACCCCCTGCCGCAGCTGCGCATCGGTGTGGACAGTGAGGGTTACCTCCAGGCGCTCGGCGACTTCGAGGAGCCCGTCGGTCCTGCTTTCTGGGAGCGCGGATGAGTACTGCACCGAACGAAGAGTCCCGCTCTCGCGGGAAGGCACCGGCCGGCGAGCGCATCGCCGACTGGGCCGACGGCAGGCTCGGGATCTACTCCCTGGCCAAGGCCAACATGCGCAAGATCTTCCCGGACCACTGGTCCTTCATGCTCGGCGAGATCTGCTTGTACAGCTTCCTCATCATCATCCTGACGGGTGTCTATCTGACACTGTTCTTCCACCCGTCGATGAACGAGGTCGAATACCACGGCAGCTACATCCCGCTCCAGGGACAGCTGATGTCCGAGGCGTTCAACTCGACCATGCACATCTCGTTCGACGTGCGCGGTGGTCTGCTCATGCGGCAGATCCACCACTGGGCGGCGGTCGTCTTCCTCGCCGGCATGTTCGTGCACATGATGCGCGTGTTCTTCACCGGCGCGTTCCGCAAGCCGCGTGAGATCAACTGGCTGTTCGGCTTCCTGCTGTTCGTCCTCGGCATGTTCACCGGCTTCACCGGTTACTCCCTGCCGGACGACCTGCTCTCGGGCACCGGTGTCCGCTTCACCCAGGGCGCGATCCTGTCCGTGCCGATCGTCGGCACCTACATCTCGATGTTCCTGTTCGGTGGCGAGTTCCCCGGCCACGACTTCGTGGCCCGGTTCTACTCGATCCACATCCTGCTGCTTCCGGGCATCATGCTCGGCCTGGTGGTGGCGCACCTGATCCTGGTCTTCTACCACAAGCACACGCAGTTCGCGGGCCCCGGCCGGAACAACACGAACGTCGTCGGCATGCCGCTGCTGCCGGTCTACATGGCCAAGGCCGGCGGGTTCTTCTTCCTGGTGTTCGGCTTCATCGCCCTCATCGCCGGCATGGTGTCCATCAACCCGATCTGGGCGATGGGCCCCTACCGTCCCGACCAGGTCTCCACGGGCGCCCAGCCCGACTGGTACATGGGCTTCGCCGAGGGTCTCGTCCGCGCCATGCCGGGCTGGGAGATCAACTTCTGGGGCCACACGCTGGTCCTGGGCGTGTTCGTCCCGCTGGTCCTGTTCGGGCTGTTCCTCGCGGTGATCGCGCTGTACCCGTTCATCGAGTCCTGGATCACCGGCGACAAGCGCGAGCACCACATCCTGGACCGGCCGCGCAACGCCCCGACCCGCACCGCCTTCGGTGCCGCGTGGGTCGCCGGCTACGTGATCATGCTGATCGGTGGCGGCAACGACATCATCGCCACGCACTTCCACCTGTCGATCAACGCGGTCACCTGGTTCGTCCGGATCGCGTTCTTCGCCGGGCCGGTGCTCACGTTCATCGCCACCAGGCGGATCTGCCTCGGCCTCCAGCGCCGCGACCGCGACAAGGTGCTGCACGGCCGCGAGACCGGCATCATCAAGCGGCTGCCGCACGGTGAGTTCATCGAGGTGCACGAGCCGCTCAGCCAGGAGCAGCTGCACACGCTCACCGCGCACGAGCAGTACCGGCCGGCCGAGATCGGTCCGACGACCGACGAGAACGGCGTCGAGCGCAAGGTGGGCACCTCCCAGAAGCTGCGGGTGAAGCTCTCCAACGCCTACTACGGCGAGGACAGCCAGATCCCGAAGCCGACCGTCGAGGAGTTCAAGGAGATCACGAGCGGCCACGGCCACCACTGATCCCGGCGTCGCCACACCACGCAGAAGGGCCCCGTCCGTGTCGCGGACGGGGCCCTTCGCGGTGTCTCCGGCTGGATAGGGTGGGGTACGACGGAGCAGGACTGTGTACGAGGAGCGGCTGATGAGCGCTGTGACCCCCGCTGGCGGCGACACCGCGGCGGGCCGCTCCTGGCCCGCCCTGCTGAACGGTCTCCTTCAGGGCCGTGACCTGGCGGCCGACGACACCGCGTGGGCGATGGACCGGATCATGCGCGGTGAGGCGACCGACGCCCAGATCGCCGGATTCGCGGTGGCGCTGCGGGCGAAGGGGCAGACGGTCCAGGAGATCACCGGCCTGGTCCGCACCATGTACGAGCACGCGAACGTGATCGAGGTACCCGGCCGCACCGTCGACATCGTCGGCACCGGCGGCGACGGAGCCAGGACGGTGAACATCTCCACCATGTCCTCGCTCGTCGTGGCCGGTACGGGCGCGAAGGTCGTCAAGCACGGCAACCGGGCCGCGTCCTCGGCGTCCGGCTCCTCCGACGTCCTGGAGAAGCTCGGCGTCAACCTCGACCTCACCCCCCGCCGGGTCGCGGAGGTCGCGGAGGAGGCCGGCATCACCTTCTGCTTCGCCGTGAAGTTCCACCCGGCGCTGCGCCATGTGGGCGCCGCCCGCGGACAGCTCGGCATCCGGACGGTGTTCAACCTGCTCGGCCCGCTGACCAACCCGGCGCGGGTGCGGGCCCAGGCGGTCGGTGTCGCCGTCGCGCACGAGGCGCCCATCGTCGCCGGCGTGCTCGCGGAACGGGGCAACTCCTCCCTGGTCTTCCGCGGCGACGACGGCCTGGACGAACTGACGACGACATCCACCTCCCGGGTGTGGGTGGTCCGCGACGGCCGGGTCCGCGAGGAGTCCTTCGACCCCCGTGACGCGGGTCTCGACCTGGTTCCGGTGGAGGCGCTGCGCGGCGGCGACCCGGCCCACAACGCGGACGTCGCCCGCCGCCTGCTCGACGGCGAGCGGGGGCCCGTACGGGACGCCGTCCTGCTGAACTCGGCGGCGGCCCTGGTGGCCCTGGACCCGACCGACGCGTCGCTCCCCGAGCAGCTCCGCGCCGGCATGGTGAAGGCCGCGGAGTCGATCGACTCGGGGGCGGCCCGGCGGACGCTGGAGCGGTGGGTGGCGGCCAGCAACGCCTGACCGCACCGCACGTCGTCCCGCGATCCGGACACGGGTTGCGGGACGACGATCAGTTCGCGTACGTTCTTCCACCAGGTCATGAGTGACAGTCATGAGGCCCCGGCCGACTGTCCGGCAACCCTCCGTCCGTGGCGGGGTGCCCCGGGTGAGGACCAGGCCGTGGACAACAAGGTCCACGGCAAGCGCGGATCCCTCGCACACTTCTGAGAGTGTGGGGCCAGGGATCCTGGTCGTCGAGGAGCCCCCCGTGAGCAAGCGAATGCGCTAGGGCCGCAGAGCCCCGCCTCCGCATCCCCCTTCACCCCACCGGCGCTCGAGCACGCCCGCTCGCCCGGCGGATTCCACCTGCCTTCACGGGAGTTCAGCCATGTCCCTCTCCACCGCTGCCGCCGACCGGTCCCTTCGCGCCCCGCTGCCCGTGCTGGGCCGGGACGTCACCGTCCCGCTCGTGACGGGCGGCGAGGTCGCCTACGCCGCGCTCGACTACGCGGCCAGCGCCCCCGCCCTCCAGCGGGTCTGGGACGACGTCGCGGCCTACGCGCCGTACTACGGCAGCGTCCACCGTGGTGCCGGCTACCTCTCCCAGCTCTCCACCGACCTGTTCGAGAACGCCCGCGGGACCGTCGCCGAGTTCCTCGGCTGCCGCCCGGCCGACCAGGTCGTCTTCACCCGCTCGACCACCGACTCCCTCAACCTCCTGGCACGCGCGCTCCCGGCCGGCTGCCAGGTCTTCGTCTTCGAGACCGAGCACCACGCCTCCCTGCTGCCCTGGCAGGACGCCCGGGTGACCTGCCTCGACGCCCCGCGCACCCCGCAGCAGGCGGTCCGGACCCTGGAGCGGGCCCTGGCCGACCGCGACCCCCACGGCCCGGCCCTGGTCTGCGTCACGGGTGCCTCCAACGTCACCGGCGAGCTGTGGCCGGTGCGCGAGCTGGCCGCCGCCGCGCACGCCCACGGCGCCCGCATCGTCCTGGACGCCGCTCAGCTGGTCCCCCACCACCCGGTGGACATCGGGGACCTGGACGTCGACTGGGTCGCCTTCTCCGGCCACAAGCTGTACGCCCCCTTCGGCTCCGGCGTCCTGGCCGGCCGCGCCGACTGGCTCCAGGCGGCCGAGCCGTACCTCGCGGGCGGCGGCGCCAGCCGCAAGGTGACCCGGCGGCAGGACGGCGGGGTGGCCGTGGAGTGGCACGACAGCGCCGCCCGCCACGAGGCCGGCTCCCCGAACGTGATCGGCGTGTACTCCATCGCCTCCGCCTGCAAGGCCCTCACCGAGGCCGGCTGGGACACCCTCGTCGCCCGCGAGGAGCACCTGATCCGCACGGTCCGCGAGGGCCTGGCCGGAATCCCGGAGGTCAGGATCCTCTCCCTCTTCGGCGACGACGCCCCGCGCGTGGGCGTCCTCTCCTTCGTCGTCGACGGCTGGAACAGCTCGCACTTCGCCGCCGCCCTGTCCGCCGAGTACGGCATCGGCGTCCGCGACGGCCTCTTCTGCGCCCACCCCCTCGTCCGCACCCTGCTGGGCACCGACCCGCAGGCCCAGGGGGAGTGCGGCGCCCCGGAGGCGGCCCCGGGCGAGAGGTCCCTGAACGCCGTCCGGGTCAGCTTCGGTGCCGGCACCCCCGACGAGCACGTCGAGCGCTTCGTGAACGCCGTACGGGAACTGGTGCGGGACGGCGCCCGGTGGCAGTACCGCACGGAGGACGGCCGCTGCGTCCCGGCGGTCTGAGGAAGCCGGCCCGCCTCCCGGCCCCTGCCGGGGTGGCGGGCCCTGACGCGACGGCCTAGCATCTTTCGTTCGGATCAGGCCGGATCAGGGAGCGGGTCCTGGTGCCAGGACCCGCGAGCCCGGCATGATCCGAACGAGAGGCCCTAGTTGTCGAGGCCGATCGCGAACGCCGCTTCCAGGTCGTGCTGGGAGTAGGTGCGGAACGCGACGTGCGTGTCGGTGGCCTCCACGCCGGGGATCTTGCTGATCCGGCCGGGAATGATCTCGGCGAGGTCCTCGTGCTGCCCGACCCGGACCATGGCGATCAGGTCGTAGGTGCCGGTGACCGAGAAGACCTCGCTGACGCTGTCCAGCGCGGCGATGCGCTCCGCGATCTCGGGGATCCGGTCCACGCTGGTCTTGATCAGAACGATCGCGGTGATCACGGCTGTGTCTCTCCCTCGGTGACCGGAGCTGGTGCGGCCCTCACTCTAGTCGCCCGTTCGTCTCCCACCGCCGCCCCGCCGGGACCGCCCGCGCGGCTCCGCCCGCGTCCGTAGCGCACCCACGCGTAGCCGAATCCCAGGCCGAACCCGACCAGGTGCGCGAGGTAGGCCACCCCGGGCCCGTCGGAGGCCCGCCCCGCCGCGAACCACTGGAGCGCCGCCCAGAACGGCAGCACCACCCAGGCCGGGAAGCGCAGCGGCAGGAAGAACAGGAAGGGCAGAAGACTGGTCACGCGGGCGCGGGGGAACAGGTAGAGGAAGGCTCCGAGGACCGCCGAGATCGCCCCGGAGGCGCCGACCAGCGACTGCTCGGAGGTGGCGTTGGCGGCCGCGTAGCCCAGCAGGGCGAGGTACCCGCAGCCGACGTAGAACAGGGTGAACTGCACCCGGCCCATGCGTTCCTCGGTCATCGCCCCGAAGACGAAGAGGAACAGCATGTTGCCGAGCAGGTGGACCCAGCTGCCGTGCACGAACAGCGCGGTGGCCGGGGTGAGTGCTTCCCGGGCCGGTCTGCCGAACAGTTCGGCCGGCACCACGCCCCAGCGCCGGAAGTACGTCCGCTGCGCGGCGAGCAGCGCGTCCCCGGTGCCGTACCCGGGGGTGAGTCCGGAGGCGGGGCCCAGGACGAAGAGCAGACAGCACAGGACGATGAGGCCATACGTGATCGGCGCCGGGGTGCCCCGGACCGCTCGGAGTGCCCTGCCGACCGCCGTGCTCCAGGTGCTGATCATGACTACAGAGCATGACGTAACGGGATGGATGCTGACAGACCGCCTCGCCGCCGTGGACGGGCGGGCGGCGAGGTCCCGGCAGGCCGTAGGGTTACGAGCCACACGCGCCGGGGAACGGCGCGGACCGACACGAGAAGGAAGCGGACAGTCACGATGACGGTTCCCCTGCCGACGGCCACGACACGATGGCGCTGCACCCTGTGCGGCAACCTCACCCGCTTCGACGTGACCCGCTCGTCCAAGGTCGTCGAGTACGTCCATCTCGACCTGGCCGGTGAGCCGACGGTGGAGGAGCGCGAGGTGGTCAGTGAGACCATCGAGTCGGTGCGCTGCCGCTGGTGCAACGCGGTGGACCAGGTGGAACTCGTGGACAGGCCGGGCGCCGGCTCCTGAAGCGGAGCGGTCCCGGAGCGGCTTTTCGGTATTGGGGTGTGACGGATGGTGGAGAGCGCAGGCGGGGGGCCGGGCGACGGCACCGCTGAGGTGCTCGACCGTCCGCTGCCCGACGGCGTGCGCCGGCGGGTCGTGCAGATCGTCTCGGACGGCTTCGGCGGGCTGACCATGGCCGAACTTCCTGCCCAGTTGCGGCAGTACGCCCGGTTCGCCCCGAACCGCCGGGCCAAGTTCGCCGGCAACGCGATGGCGGCGGCGCTGGAGACCGATCCGCTGTTCCGGCAGCGGATCGGGGAGAAGTACAGAGAGACGCAGCCGGAACTCGCCGGCGCCCTCGACTCCGGCTCGCCGCCCCCGGCCGCGGATCCGCTCGACGTGGCGGCCGCGGCCTACGTACTGCGCCCGGCGGGCTGGGTGAAGCTGGTCACCGCGGCCGGCGAGGAGGCCCAGCGCGCGGACGCCGAGCGGGCCGACGAGGAGAACCGCGCCGAGCTGGACCGGCTGCGCGCGGAGCTGGCCCAGGCCCGCGACCACACCCGCGCCGAGACGGAGAGGCTGCGCACGGAGCTGGAGTCGGCGAGGAAGGAAGCCGACTCGCTGCACCGCAAGCTGCGGGCCGCGCTCAGCGACGTCAAGCGGGGCGAGGCCGCGCTGCGCAAGGCGCACGGCGAGATGGACGCCGCGCGCGCCGAGGCGCACGCCCGGGTGTCGGCCGCTGACAGCGAGTCGCGGCGGCTCAAGGCCCGTCTGAGCGAGGCCGAGGCCGCGCTGGAGGCCACCCGGCGGGCGGCCCGGGAGGGCCGCAGCGTGGAGGACATGCGGGTACGGCTGCTGCTCGACACCCTGCTGGAGGCGGCCCAGGGCCTGCGGCGCGAACTCGCCCTGCCCCCGGTGTCCGTGCGCCCGGCCGAGACGGTCGACGCGGTGGAGCCGGGCCGGATGACCCCGAAGGACATCGCGGCGCGCGCCCTGTCCGAGAACGACCCGGCCATCCTCGACCAGCTCCTCGCGCTGCCGCAGGCGCATCTGGTCGTCGACGGCTACAACGTGACCAAGACCGGCTATCCGCAGATGCCGCTGGAGAAGCAGCGGCTCAGGCTGCTGGGCCAGCTCTCCACGCTCGCCGCGCAGACCGGGGCCGAGGTGACGTGTGTCTTCGACGGCGCCGAACTGGCCGTGCCGGTGCTGCTCGCGCCGCCGCGCGGGGTGCGTGTGCTGTTCTCCAAGCCGGGGGTCACGGCCGACGAGCTGATCCGCCAGCTGGTGCGCGCGGAACCGCCGGGGCGTCCGGTCATCGTCGCCTCCACCGACCGCGAGGTGGCCGACGGGGTCGCCAGGGCGGGTGCCCGTCCCGTGGCTTCTGCGGTGCTTCTGAAGCGACTGTCCTGAAGGCCCAACGGACGTCATTCATGCCCGAATTGGGCGTAACGTCGCGCAACGTTGCGTCAATCGCGTCTCACTGCAGGTGAGTTATGTGCAAAGAATGCATGGCGTGACAGGGTTTTTTCCTGTGAGGATTTGAACTGATCACAACTGTGTCACTAGGGTCTGGGCTCGAACCTCCGAACGGGTGATCACTCACAAGAAGGAGTTCGTCCTCCGTGGCGTCCCACCGTCGACCCAAGCAGCCCAGTCGCACCCGTGTGACCGTGCTGACCACCGCAGCCGCCGCTGCCGTCGCGCTCAGCGCGAACGCCGCCAACGCCGCCCCCAGCGAGAAGCTGAGCAAGGACGAGGTGAAGGCCAAGGTCGACAAGCTCTACGAGCAGGCGGAGCAGGCGACCGAGAAGTACAACGGCGCCAAGGAGAAGCAGCAGAAGCTGCAGAAGGACATCTCCACCATCCAGGACGACGTCGCCCGCGGCCAGGAGGAGCTGAACAAGCTCCGCGACGGCCTGGGTTCGCTGGCCACCGCGCAGTACCGCTCCGGCGGCATCGACGCCTCCGTCCAGCTCTTCCTGTCCTCCGACCCGGACGACTATCTCGACAAGGCGTCCACGCTCGACCAGTTGAGCAGCCAGCAGGTCGACGCGCTGAAGAAGATCCAGGACAAACAGCGCGAACTGGCCCAGGAGCGGGCCGAGGCCACCGAGAAACTCAAGGACCTCGCCGCCACCCGCACCGAACTGGGCAACAAGAAGCAGGAGGTCCAGGGCAAGCTCGCCGACGCGCAGAAGCTCCTGAACACCCTGACCGCCAAGGAGAAGGCGCAGCTCGCGCAGGAGCAGCAGCGCGCCAACCGCTCCTCCACCGAGCGCGTGGACCTCGGCGACGCCCCGCCCGCCTCCGGACGCGCCTCGGCGGCCTTCTCCGCCGCCCAGAGCCAGATCGGCAAGCCGTACGTCTACGGCGCGACGGGCCCCTCCTCCTTCGACTGCTCGGGCCTGACCTCCTGGGCCTACGCCCAGGCCGGCGTGTCCATCCCGCGCACCTCCGAGGCGCAGGCGAACATCGGCACCCGGATCGGCTCGGTCGGTGGCCTGAAGGTCGGCGATCTGGTCTTCTTCTACGGCGACCTGCACCACGTGGGCCTGTACGCCGGCAACGGCCAGGTGCTGCACGCCCCGCACACCGGTGCCGTCGTCCGCTACGAGGCCATCGGCAACATGCCGTTCCAGTTCGGCGTCCGGGTCTGACCCGTACGACACGGAGACGGGGGCGCCCGAACGGGCGAATCCCGGTGACCGTAACTGACGTCACGCCCCGCCCATGACCTGCGTCAGCGGCGGGGCGTCACCCTGTGTTGACTCCGCGGTCTTTGGCCCTACCCCCTCCGCACGGCTACTGTCTGCCGCGTTTCCCCGGCGCCGGGGTCTTCCCCGTCCCCGGCGCCGGCGAGACGCGTCCTGTAGGCCAGCGGAAGGAACACGGCTTCTCGTGGGCTCTCATCGCCGCCTTGCCCCGTCCGGATTCGACCGGGGCTCCGTCGCCCTGTGCGTGGTGTCGGCCGCGGCGGCCGCGCTCGGCGCCGTACCGGCGCACGCGGCGCCGGACGCCGACACCCGCGCCGAGGTGGACCGTCTGTACGAGGCCGCCGAGAAGGCGACCCAGGCCTACGACCGGGCCGACGAGCGGGCCGGGGTGCTGCGCAGGGAGGTCCGCGACGCGCAGGACCACATCGCCCGGCAGCAGCAGCGCATCAACACCGCGCGGGAGCGGCTCGGTTCGCTGGCCGGCGCCCAGTACCGCGCCGGCGGCATCGACCCGGCCGTCGCCCTGCTCTTCTCCGACGACCCCGACGACTACCTCGACCGGGCCTCCACCCTCGACCGCATCGGCAGCCGGCAGGCGGGCCAGCTCCGGCAGTTGCGGTCCGCGCTGCGCGACCTGGCCCAGGAACGCGCGGAGGCGACCGGCAAGCTCGCCGAACTGGAGCGCAGCCGCAGGGCGGTGGCCGCCCACAAGCGGACCGTGGAGCGGAAGCTCGCCCGGGCCCGGCAGCTGATCAACGCCCTGCCCGCCGCCGCGCGTGCCGCCTACGACCGGGCCTCCCGGGGCAGCCGCGCGGACCTGCCCGACCCGATCGGCGCCCTCGCCGCCGACGGCCGCGCCGCCGCGGCCCTGGCCGCCGCCCGCTCCGCCCTCGGCCGCCCCTACGTCTGGGGTGCCAACGGCCCCTCCGGCTTCGACTGTTCGGGCCTGATGCAGTGGTCGTACGCGCATGCCGGCATCCACCTGCCGCGCACCTCGCAGGCGCAGCGCTTCGCCGGCCGGCAGGTCCCGCTCTCCCAGGCCCGCCCCGGCGACCTGGTCGTGTACCGCTCCGACGCCAGCCACGTGGCGATGTACGCCGGCAACGGCCAGGTCATCCACGCGCCCTATCCCGGCGCACCGGTGCGCTACGACCCGGTCGGGATGATGCCCGTCTCCTCGGTCACCAGACCCTGACCGCCCGCTCGCCGTACGATCGGGAAGTGGCTGGTCGCAGGCGGGCGTGGGGTGTCGGAGCGGTGGGACTCGCTCTGCTGCTGCCCGTCGCCGGGTGCGGCGGCGGCCCGGCGGCCGACCCGGCCCGCGCCGAGGTGCAGCGGGTGCTCGACCGGCGCGCGGCGGCCCTGCTCGGCCACGACGAGACGGCGTACGGCGCGACGGGCGCCCGCAGCGAGTACACCCGGCTGCGCGCCCTCCCGCTGGCCTCCTGGAGCTACCGGGTCACCGGCCTGCGCCGCACCGGCGCCGGTGCGACCGCCGACGCCGACCTGCGCTACCGCGTCGCCGGCTACGACCGGGCCCCCGTCGGCGCCCGCCGTACCCTCACCCTCGCCCGCACCGCCGGCGGCCGCTGGTACGTCACCGCCGACAGGCCCGCCGGGAGGGCCGGGCAGCAGCTGTGGGACCAGGGCACGGTGACCGCGGTGCGAGGCGCGCACAGCCTGGTGCTCGGCGCCGGCGGGTCCGCCGCCGGCCTGCGGACGTACGCCCGGCTCGCCGACCGCGCGGTCCCCGCCGTCTCCGGGGCCTGGGGCACCGGCTGGAGCCGCCGGGTGGTCGTCCTGGTCCCGCGGTCCCTGGCGGGAATGGCGGCCCTGCTCGGCTCGCCGGCCGCCACCTACCGGGGCATCGCCGCCGTCACCACCGGTGAGGTGAGCGTCACCCCGGCGAAGACCGCCGCCGCGGCCCCCGCCGACCGGGTGGTGGTCAACCCGGAGGCGTACGCGGTGCTCGGTGACATCGGCAAGCAGGTCGTGCTCACCCACGAGACCACCCATGTCGCCACCCGGGCGCAGACGACCGCCGCCACCCCGCTGTGGCTCTCCGAGGGCTACGCCGACTGGACCGGCTACCTGGACACCGGGCGCACCCCGGCCGAGGCCGCCCCGGAACTCGCCCGGGCCGTCCGGCAGGACGAGCTGCCCGACGCCCTCCCCGCCGACCGGGACTTCCGCTTCACCAGCGACCCCACCGACCTGGCGCGGGCCTACGAGGGCGGCTGGCTGGCCTGCCGGATGATCGCCGGCCAGTGGGGCACGGCCCGGCTCGGCGCCTTCTACCGGGCCGTCGGCGCCCACGGCAGGCGGGCGGGCGCGGTCGAGGGGGCATTGCGGGAGGTGCTCGGCACGACACCGCGGGAGTTCACCGTTCGCTGGCGGCGGTACGTCAGGGCGCAGCTCGGCTGAGCCGCTCCACGGCCTCACGCGGCCACTCCCGCTCGCTCACGCCCTCGGGGGACTCGGGCCGCCCGGTGTCCGCCCGGCGCCGGCGCCGGCGACGGTCGTGCAGTGTGCGGCCGTGGGGGTGCCGCCGTGACGGGCCGGGCGTCAGGAGGAGACCGGGCTCTCCTTCGTCCGGGCGGTCCGAGGGGGGAAGGGGGCGGCGGCCGTGGCCGGCGGGACGGTCGAGGACCACAGCCGGCGGGCCGCCGTCAGTCCGGCCGCGAGCAGCAGGCCGTCGCGCACCGCCAGCAGCGCGACGCCGTACCAGTCGCTCGCCACCACGTGCGAGAAGCCGAGCGGGAACTCCAGGACCGTCACGAAGGACGCGAGGAGGACCAGCAGCGCGGGCGCCGTCATGCGGCCGGCCCGGTGCGACAGGCACACGGCGGCCAGACCGATCAGCCACACCAGGTACTGCGGGCTGATCACCCGGCTGGTCACCGTGAACAGCAGCACCGCCGTGAGGGCCGCCTCGGCGAGGACGTGCGCGGGGAAGCGGCCCGCGCGCAGCCGCCACAGCAGCAGCCAGCCGAACGCGGCCACGGTCAGTCCCAGCGCGGCCGTGCTGACCCGGTCCACGTACGGGCCGAGGAACTCGATCGAGCCGTAGTTCAGCAGCACCTGCCCCTGCCAGCCGAAGTGCCGGGCCACATGGAACACCAGCGCGCCCAGCGACTCCACCTCGGTGCCCCGCTCCCGCTGGAAGGTCAGGAACGCGAACGCGCCCGGCATGGACACCGCGAACAGCGCCGCGAGGCCCGCCGCGGTCACCGCCGCCGTCCGCCAGGCCCGCCGCACCGCGCCGGCCAGCAGCAGCACCGGCCACACCTTCAGCAGCGCGCCGAACGCGGTCAGCGCCCCCAGCACCCGCGGGTACCGGGTCCCGGCGAGCAGCGCCGCCACGGCCACCGCGGTCACCATCACGTCGTAGCGGGCGTACACCGTCGGACCGAGCAGCGGCACGCCCGCCACCCACACCCAGGCCCCGCGCGGCGACCGGCCGGGGCGCCCGCCCACGACGAGCAGCGCGGCCAGCACCGCGGCGTCGGCCAGGAACGCCAGCAGGAAGAAGGCGTGCGGGTAGGACAGGAACGGCAGGACGGCGGGGGAGAGGACGGCGAGGGCGGCGGCGGGCGGGTACTGCCAGGTCACGTCGTCCAGCGGAAACGTTCCGTGGCGCAGCACCTCGTACCAGCCGCGGTAGATCACCGACACGTCCGAGGTGACGTCCGGGCCCGGGAAGGCGTACACCTGGAAGACGAACAGCAGCAGCACCGCGCGGGTGACGCCCCATGTCGCGAGCGGCCGGGCCAGGAACCGCCGGACGGCCTTCGTCTCCACGTGCACCCCTGTCGTCCGGCCCCGGCACACGGGCGCGCCGTTCGATTCCGCCTCGGGCGACCATGATGTCCTGCGCACCTGTGCGATGCCACAGACCCGGCCGCGCCCGGTGCCGGACGGGCCATTCGGTAGGGTCGGCGAACGATGCGCAAGACCCTGATCGTCACCAACGACTTCCCGCCCCGCCCGGGCGGGATCCAGGCCTTCCTGCACAACATGGCCCTGCGCCTGGACCCCGACCGGCTCGTCGTGTACGCCTCCACCTGGAAACACGGCCGTGAGGGCGCCGAGGCCACCGCCGCCTTCGACGCAGAGCAGCCCTTCACCGTCGTCCGTGACCGTACGACGATGCTGCTGCCCACCCCGCGGGTGACCCGGCGGGCGGCCGGGCTGCTCCGGGAGCACGGCTGCACCTCGGTGTGGTTCGGGGCCGCGGCGCCGCTCGGCCTCATGGCGCCCACCCTCCGGAAGGCCGGCGCCGAGCGGCTGGTGGCCACCACCCACGGGCACGAGGCCGGCTGGGCCCAGCTGCCCGCCGCCCGGCAGTTGCTGCGCCGGATAGGGGAGGGCACCGACACGGTCACCTACCTCGGCGAGTACACCCGCTCCCGGATCGCCACCGCGCTCACCCCGGCGGCGGCCCGGCGGATGGCACAGCTGCCGCCCGGGGTCGACGAGAAGATCTTCCATCCCGGTTCCGGCGGCGGCGAGGTCCGCGCGCGGCTCGGCCTGACCGACCGGCCGGTCGTGGTCTGCGTCTCCCGGCTGGTGCCGCGCAAGGGCCAGGACACCCTCATCCGGGCCATGCCCCGTGTCCTCGCCGCCGAGCCGGACACCGTGCTGCTCGTCGTCGGCGGCGGCCCCTACGAGCAGGACCTGCGCCGCCTGGCCCACGAGACCGGGGTCGCCGCCTCGGTCCGCTTCACCGGGTCCGTGCCCTGGTCCGAACTGCCCGCGCACTACGGCGCCGGGGACGTGTTCGCGATGCCGTGCCGCACCCGCCGCGGCGGCCTGGACGTGGAGGGCCTCGGCATCGTCTACCTGGAGGCGTCCGCCACGGGCCTGCCGGTCGTCGCGGGCGACTCGGGCGGCGCGCCCGACGCGGTACTGGAGGGGGAGACGGGCTGGGTCGTCAGGGGCGGCTCGGCCGAGCAGACCGCGGAGCGGATCGTCGTCCTGCTCCAGGACGCCGAGCTGCGCCGCCGCATGGGCGAGCGCGGCCGTCGGTGGGTCGAGGAGAAGTGGCGCTGGGACCTGCTGGCGGAGAGGCTGAAAGCCCTGCTGTGAACCGTGCGGCCGGCCGTGACCGGGGCTCCGCTCCCGGCCTGCCGGCCGCTCGCAGGAGTCGACGGCCCGTCAGCGGCCGGGCCGCGCGACGGCGCGGATCCTCACCGAGGACACCGCGCCGTCGGGCGGGCTCACTTGGCGTAGATGGCCTCGATCTCGTCCGCGTAGTCCTTCGCCACCACGTTCCGCTTGAGCTTCAGCGACGGGGTGAGGTGACCCGACTCCTCCGTGAACTGGTACGGCAGGATACGGAACTTGCGCACCGACTCCGCCTTCGACACCGCGGCGTTGCCGTCGTCCACGGCCCTCTGGACCTCGGCGATCAGATCCGCGTCCGCACGCAGCGACGCCGCCGTCGAGCCCGCCGGCTTGCCGTGCTCGGCGCACCAGCGGCCCAGGAACTCCTCGTCGAGGGTGACCAGCGCGCCCACGAACGGCCGCCCGTCGCCCACCACCATGCACTCCGCGACCAGCGCGTGCGCCCGGATCCGGTCCTCGATCACGGCCGGGGCCACGTTCTTGCCGCCCGCCGTGACGATGATCTCCTTCTTCCGGCCGGTGATCCTCAGATAGCCGTCCTCGTCGAGGGTGCCGATGTCACCGGTGTGGAACCAGCCGTCCGCCAGCGCCTCCGCGGTCGCGTCCGGGTTGTTCCAGTACTCCTTGAACAGGTGCTCGCCGTGCAGCAGCACCTCGCCGTCGTCCGCGATCCGCACCACCGAGCCGGGCAGCGGCTGCCCGACCGTGCCGATCTTCTGCCGGTCCCACGGGTTGAACGCGGTCGCCGCGCACGACTCGGTCAGGCCGTAGCCCTCCAGCACGGTGAAGCCGATGCCCCGGAAGAAGTGCCCGAGCCGCTCACCCAGCGGGGCGCCCCCGGAGATGGCGTACTCGCCCCGGCCGCCCAGGACCGCGCGCAGCTTGCTGTAGACCAGCTTGTCGAACACCTTGTACTTGATCTTCAGGCCCAGCGACGGGCCCGACGGGCTGTCCAGCGCCTTGCTGTAGGCGATCGCGGTGTCGGCGGCCCTGTCGAAGACCGCGCCCTTGCCGTCCGCCTGCGCCTTGGCCCGCGCCGAGTTGTAGACCTTCTCGAAGACCCGCGGGACACCGAGGATCAGCGTCGGCCGGAACGCGGCCAGCTCGTCCGTGAGGTTCTTGATGTCCGGGACGCAGCCCAGCTTGATCGGCGCCATCATCGGCGCGACCTGCACCAGCCGCCCGAAGACGTGCGCGAGCGGCAGGAAGAGCAGGACGGAGCACTCGCCGGTGCGGAACAGCGGACGCAGCCGCTCCACGACGTTCCCGCACTCGGCGAAGAAGCTGCGGTGGGTGAGGACACAGCCCTTGGGCCGCCCGGTCGTACCGCTCGTGTACACGATGGTCGCCGGGTCGTCGGCCCTGGCCAGCGAGCCGCGCTCCTCGACCGTCCGCTCGGACACGTCCTGGCCGAGCCGCCCCAGCTCCTCCACGCCGCCGGCCTCGATCTGCCAGACGTGCTTCAGCGCGGGCAGCGACTCGCGCACCGACTCGACGGCCGCCGCGTGACCGTCCAGCTCCACGACACAGGCGGTGGCGCCCGAGTCGGACAGGATCCACCGCACCTGCTCCGGCGAGCTGGTCTCGTACACCGGCACGGTGACCGCGCCCGCGCTCCAGATGGCGAAGTCCAGCAGCGTCCACTCGTAGCGGGTGCGGGACATCAGGGCCACCCGGTCGCCCGGCTGCACTCCGGCGGCGATGAGCCCCTTGGCGGCGGTGTGCACCTCGGCGAGGAACGTTTGGGCGGTCACGTCCTGCCAGACGCCGCCCACCTTGCGGGCGATGACGGCTACGTCGGGATGCTGCGCGGCGTTTCTGCGGACGATGTCGGTCAGGTTCCCGTCCGCGGGGACCTCGTACAAAGCCGGAAGGCTGAACTCGCGCAAGACTGCTGCTCCTCATAGGGCGCCGACGCCACGACGTTGTGCGATGCGACGGTGCGGTCCAAGGCTCGGGCAAGTGCTCGCGGATTCACATGTTGAAATCCTGAGCACGACTGGACTGCCCGGACGTTACCCGCCGGTATGCCGTCTAGGACAGGGGGGCCAGGGCAGATGTTCGCTGCGTCACACACGGGGGCGTTCCTTCGCGCACACTAGTCGACGGCCGATCCGACCGGCGAGTAACCGTGGGCCTGACCGGCACTGTTCACAGGTGCCGCGCTCCGCCTACGCTTGATCGCCATGGCATCCACACGCACCGGCAGCCGGCGGACCCGCGTCCATGTGGTCAGCGACGTCCACGGCAACGCCCGTGACCTGGCCCGGGCCGGCGAGGGTGCCGACGCCCTGATCTGCCTGGGCGACCTCGTCCTCTTCCTCGACTACGCCGACCACTCCCGCGGCATCTTCCCCGACCTGTTCGGTGAGGAGAACGCCGACCGCATCGTCGAGCTGCGCACCGCCCGCCGCTTCGAGGAGGCCCGCGCCTTCGGCGCCCGGCTGTGGGGCGGCATCGGCGCCGACCGGGCCACCGCCATCGAGCGGGCGGTGCGCAAGCAGTACGCCGAGCTGTTCGCCGCGTTCCCCACCCCCACCTACGCCACCTACGGCAACGTCGACATGCCGGCCCTCTGGCCGGAGTACGCCCGGCCCGGCACCACGGTCCTCGACGGTGAACGCGTCGAGATCGGCGGACGGACCTTCGGCTTCGTCGGCGGCGGGCTGCGCACCCCGATGCGCACGCCCTACGAGATCGACGACGAGGAGTACGCGGCGAAGATCGAGGCGGTCGGCGAGGTCGACGTCCTGTGCACCCACATCCCGCCGGAGGTGCCCGAGCTGGTCTACGACACCGTCGCGCGCCGCTTCGAGCGGGGCAGCCGGGCCCTGCTGGACGCCATCCGCCGCACCCGGCCGCGGTACGCGCTGTTCGGACACGTGCACCAGCCGCTGGCACGTCGGATGCGGATCGGCGCCACCGAGTGCGTCAACGTGGGGCACTTCGCCGGTACCGGCACGCCCTGGGCGCTCGAATGGTGAGGCCACGCAGGCGGGGTGAAGGCGGCGGGGCGGTGGCGCGGTAGCCTTCACGCTGCACACACGTGCGCAGTCCGGCGCACACGTACCTCTCCACACGGCCCGCATCCGGAGGAGCCACGACGATGGCGGAACACACCCGTTCGAGCATCACGATCGAGGCGGCCCCCGCCGACGTCATGGCGGTGATCGCCGACTTCGGGCGCTACCCGGACTGGACCGGCGAGGTGAAGGAGGCGGAGGTCCTCGCCGCCGACGGGCAGGGCCGCGCCGAACGGGTCCGCCTCGTCATGGACGCCGGCGCCATCAAGGACGACCAGACCCTCGCCTACACCTGGACGGGTGACCACGAGGTCTCCTGGACCCTCGTGAAGTCCCAGATGCTCCGCTCCCTGGACGGCTCCTACCTGCTGAAGCCGGCAGGCGCGGGCGCCACCGAGGTCACCTACCAGCTGACGGTCGACGTGAAGATCCCCATGCTGGGCATGATCAAGCGCAAGGCCGAGAAGGTCATCATCGACCGGGCGCTCGCGGGACTGAAGAAGCGGGTCGAGTCCGGGGACGCGTAGTCACCCCGGCGCCCGCCGGTAGCGTTCACCTCCATGCGCACCATCCTGATCACGGGCCCGGGCGGCAGCGGCCGTACGACGATCGCCGCCGCCACCGCGCTCACCGCCGCCCGCGAGGGACACCGCACCCTCCTGCTGAGTGCCGACCGCACCGACACCCCGGGCACGGCACTGGGCGCCGCGACAGGACCGGACCCCACCGGGGCCGCCGAGCGCCTCACCGTCTGGCGGCCCGACGCGTCCGCCCGCCTCCGCGAGGACCTCACCGCCTTCCAGACCCGCGCCGCGAACGTCCTCGACCTCCTCGGCGCCGCCCGCCTGGACGCCGAGGAGGTCACCCCGCTGCCCGGCGCCGAGAAACTGTCCCTCCTGCGCGCCCTGCGGGACGCGGCCCTCTCCGAGCGCCACGACCTCCTCGTCGTCGACCTCCCGGCCATCGGGCAGGCCCTCGCCCTGCTCGGCCTGCCCGAGGAACTGCGCCGCTACCTGCGCCGCCTGCTGCCGCCCGAGCGGCAGGCCGCCCGCGCCCTGCGCCCCGTCCTCGGCCGGCTGGCCGGCGTCCCCATGCCCGCCGAGTGGCTGTACGAGACGGCGGCCCGCTGGGACGTCGAACTCGCCGCCGTGCAGGCCGTCCTCGCCGACCGGAACACCGCCGTACGCCTGGTCGCCGAACCCGGCCCGGCCGGCGCCGACGCCGTCCGCGACGCATGCCTGGGCCTCGCCCTGCGCGGCCTGCGCACCGAGTCCCTGATCGCCAACCGGGTCCTGCCCGAGTCCGGCGGCGACTGGCTCGCCGGGCTCCTCGCCCAGCAGCGCAAGACCCTCGACGGCTGGCGGGAGCAGCCGTACGACGTCCACCCCGTGCCCCACCTCGGACGCGACCCGCACGGCCCCGACGACCTGGAGGCCCTCGCCGTACCCGGCGTCAACCCGGCGCCCGCCCCGGTCGAGTGGCCCGTCACCGACCGGATGGCCGAGGACGGCGTGCTGGTCTGGCACCTCCCGCTGCCCGGCGCGATACGGGAGGAGCTGGACCTGATCCGGCGCGGCGACGAACTCCTGATCACCGCGGGTCCGTTCCGCCGCATCGTTCCGCTGCCGTCCGCCCTGCGCCGCTGCACCGTCGCCGGAGCCGCGCTCCGCGAGGGCGAGCTGCGCATCCGGTTCGCTCCCGATCCCGGCCTGTGGCCCACCGCCGGACGGTGAACGGGGCACGCCCGTTCGGGTAACGTCGTAAGGGCGAACCGTCGTCAGGAGTCCGCCATGAGCGAAGAGCGCCCCGCACCCGAACCGGACGAGCAGCGGGCGACCGACGCCGACGCCTGGGCCACGGCCTGTGCCGAGGACCTCGCCGCCGAGAAGGCCCGCCGCCACGCCGGACACGCCCCACCGCCGGGCTCCGCGGCCGAGGAGCTGAGGAAGCTCATGGACACGGTCGCCGACAAGCTGTCCGGCCTGCGTTCACCGCTGCTCGGCACCCTCGCCGGGCCCGCCGCGCAGCAGGTGGTGCGGCAGGTCGTCGAGCAGGCGAAGGCCGCCGTCGAACCCGTCGTGGAGCGCAACCCGGACGTGTTCGACCATCTGGCCGCGGCCGGTGGTGAGCTGCTCGCCGCCTACCGCTCCGCCGTCCAGGCCCAGGAGCGCCGCTGGACCGCCCGCACGGCCGGCGGGGCCGACGACCGGCCCGACGGACCGGACCGGCCCGGCCGGTCCGACGGGGACGAGGGCACCGGTCCCTCCGAACGCATCGACCTGGACTGAAGCCCTGCCACAGCAGGGCCTCGGGTACGGTTGGCCGTAGCGGGGCTCGACCGGAACTGAGGGATTCATGGGACTCACCATCGGCGTCGACATCGGCGGCACGAAGATCGCGGCCGGCGTGGTCGACGAGGAAGGCAACATCCTCTCGACCTTCAAGGTGCCGACCCCCACCACGCCCGAGGCCATCGTGGACGCCATCGCCTCGGCGGTGGAGGGCGCGCGCGCCGGGCACGACATCGTCGGTGTGGGCATCGGCGCGGCCGGATACGTCAACCGGCAGCGCTCCACGGTCTACTTCGCGCCCAACATCGACTGGCGCAACGAGCCGCTCAAGGAGAAGGTCGAGGCCCGCACCGGCCTGCCCGTCGTGGTCGAGAACGACGCCAACGCCGCCGCCTGGGGCGAGTACAGGTTCGGGGCCGGCAAGGGCCACCGCAACGTCATCTGCATCACGCTCGGCACCGGCCTCGGCGGCGGCATCATCATCGGCAACAAGCTGCGCCGCGGCCACTTCGGCGTGGCCGCCGAGTTCGGCCACATCCGGATGGTCCCGGACGGCCTGCTGTGCGGCTGCGGCTCGCAGGGCTGCTGGGAGCAGTACGCCTCCGGCCGCGCCCTGGTCCGCTACGCCAAGCAGCGCGCCAACGCCACCCCGGAGCGGGCCGACATCCTGCTGGCGCTCGGGGACGGCACGCCGGACGGCATCGAGGGCAAGCACATCTCCATGGCCGCCCGCCAGGGCTGCCCGGTCGCGGTGGACTCCTACCGGGAGCTGGCCCGTTGGGCCGGTGCCGGCCTCGCCGACCTGGCCTCCCTGTTCGACCCCTCCGCCTTCATCGTCGGCGGTGGCCTCTCCGACGAGGGCGACCTGGTGCTCGACCCGATCCGCAAGTCGTACAAGCGCTGGCTGGTCGGCGGCAACTGGCGCCCGGTGGCCGACGTGATCGCGGCCCAGCTCGGCAACAAGGCCGGCTTGGTCGGCGCGGCGGACCTGGCCCGCGAACCCGACCCGATCATGTGACACCCGCGCGGCGAGCCACGGCGCCCGCGCCCGCCCAGGGGCACGGGCGCCGTCCTGGCCGAACGGCGCCCCGCCCCACGGACGCGACCACCACGGGAGACCGCCGGTCGCGCCCGAGCCGGGCACCCGGGCCCCACGGCCCGGGCCCGGCACCAGGGTGTCCCGCCCCGGGGCCGACTCCACCGGCCCGGCCGGGGCAGGGGCGTGCGGAGCACGTCAGGGGGCCGGCGTGCGCCACAGCCGGGCGGTGCCGGCACCTCGCGCCGTCCCCCGGCCGCGCAGCGTAAATTGACGGCATGGCAACTCCGCTGCTTCCCAACTCGCGCACGGAGCCCGATGGTTCCGCGGTCATCCGGGTCCTGAGCTACAACATCCGGTCGATGCGCGACGACACGGACGCGCTCGCCCGTGTCATCACCGCCTGCGCCCCCGACCTGGTCCTCGTACAGGAGGCGCCACGCTTCTTCCGCTGGCGCAAGAAGCTCGCCCGGCTCGCCGCGGCCTCCGGCCAGGTCGTCCTGACCGGCGGTGCCACGGCCGCGGGGCCGGCGGTCCTGTGCACGCTGAGGGCCACGGTGGAGCGCACGGAGGACGTACTGCTCCCGCTCACCCCCGGCCTGCACCGCCGCGGCCTCGCCACGGCGGTGGTCCGGTTCGGCGGCGTCCGTCTCGGCGTGATCAGCTGCCACCTCAGCCTGAGCCAGAAGGAGCGCCGGGACCAGGGCGTCCAGCTCCTGGCACGACTCGCCGGGCTCGGTGTGGAGCACGCCGTCGCGGGCGGCGACCTCAACGAGCGCCCCGACGGCGCCACCTTCCGCCACCTCGCCGCCCACCTCCAGGACTGCCGTGCCACGGCGCCCTGGGGCGGCGAGTTCACCTCCACCCCGGCCGATCCACGCCAGCGCATCGACGCGGTCTTCGCGACCGCAGGCATCGAGGTGCTCGGCTGCGGCGTCCCGCTGGACCAGCCCGGCGTCACGCACGCCGACCTGACCGCGGCCACCGATCACCTCCCGGTGCTGGCCGCCCTGCGCATCCCTGCCGCCTGAGGCGGGACCCGCCACCGTGTCAGACCACGGCCCCGCGCCCGGGGCCGTCCTCCTCGTCGTCGTCCGTCCGCATCCGCGTCACCAGCGTCGCGAAACCGCCGAGGAAGCCGCCGATGCCGAGGGTCGCCAGCCACCAGGTCATGTCCCAGCCGAACAGCACCGCCAGCAGGATCAGCACCGGGCCGCCGACCACACCCAGCCAGGCGAACCTGGAAGTGGTGTCGGCGGCCGGCAGCGGCGGCGGCTCCGGCGGGACGAAGTGGCCCTCGTCGTCCTCGTCGAAGTCGTCGTCGGACGGCTCGGCGGGCGTGTGGTCGCGCGGGCCGACCCCGACCGCGAAGGAGACGGAGCCGCCCAGCGGCCGGGCGGGCCGCCGGGCCGCCACGTCGTCGCCCTCGCTGTCCTCGGCGGTGTCCGTACCGGTGTCCGGAGCCGCGTCCGTCCCGGCGTTCCCCGCGGTGTCCGTCCCGGCGTTCTTCTCCAGCAGCGCGAGATCTTCCACCGCCTTGAAGGGCCGGGCGCCGGGCGGATCCGGCGGCTCCTGGCCGTACCCGGCGACGATGGCCCGCCAGGCGGCGTCCTCGTCGAAGGGCACCCCCTGCTCGTCCGGCTCCCGGTCCTCCCGGCCGGAGTCGTGCTCAGCCAACTGCGGCCGTCCCTTCCTTGCCGACACCGGGTGCGAGCCGGCCGACGAAAGCGAGGCTCTCCTCGAAGATCCGGTCCGCGTCCAGGTCCAACGTCGCCACGTGGTAGCTCTGTTCCAGCACGCTCTCCGTCACGTCCGTGGACGACACCCGGCTCAGCACCCGGGCCGCGTCGGCCGCCGGTACGACATGGTCCCGGGCGCTGCGCAGCAGCAGCAACGGCTGGGTGACCTGCGGCAGCTCGCCGTCCAGCCGGCGCAGGAACACCCGCAGCGAGTGCGCCGCGTGCAGCGGCACCCGGTCGTACCCCAGCTCGGCCGCGCCCTCCTTCGCGATGTCGCTGGCGATGCCCCTCGTCGTCCGCACGAGATGCCGGGCCACCGGAAGGGCGTACGCGGACAGGCCGTGCACCTTGTTCGCGGGGTTGACGACCACCACGCCCGTGACCCGCTCGCCGTGCAGTGCGGCGAGCCTGAGGGCCAGCGCACCGCCCATCGACAGTCCCGCGACGAACACCCGGGAACAGCGCTCGGTGAGCACGCGCAGCTCGCGGTCCACCTCCGCGTACCAGTCCTGCCAGCCCGTGAGCTGCATGTCCTCCCAACGCGTGCCATGGCCGGGCAGCAGCGGAAGGGACACGGTCAGGCCATGGGCCGCGTGGTGCTCCGCCCACGGGCGCAGCGACTGGGGTGAGCCGGTGAAGCCGTGGCAGAGGAGAACCCCCACCTCCCCGCCCTGGTGGCGGTACGGCTCGGCTCCGGGGAGAACTGGCATGTGCTTCACCGTACGCGACCGCACTGACACCGACCAGGGTCGTCGGGCCCATTGACGGTCCTCCGGGTTATGGTCTGTTCGACGGAAACGGGAGGCACACGGGTGTTGTACGGCACGATGAAGGTCGCCATCGGAGGCCCGCTCAAGGTCGCCTTCAGGCCCTGGGTGGAAGGCATGGAGAACATCCCGGCCGAGGGTCCCGCCATCCTGGCCAGCAACCACCTGTCCTTCTCGGACTCCTTCTTCCTGCCGGCCGTGCTGGACCGCAAGGTCACCTTCATCGCCAAGGCCGAGTACTTCACCACCCCCGGCGTGAAGGGCCGCCTCACCGCCGCCTTCTTCAAGGGCGTGGGCCAGCTCCCGGTGGACCGCTCCGGGTCGCGCGGCGCCGGGGAGGCGGCGGTCAGGAGCGGCATGGAGGTCCTGGAGCGCGGCGAGCTGTTCGGTATCTATCCCGAGGGCACCCGTTCGCCCGACGGGCGGCTGTACCGGGGCAAGCCCGGCGGCCTCGCGCGTGTGGCGCTCGCCACGGGGGCGCCGGTCATCCCGGTCGCCATGATCGACACGGAGAAGATCCAGCCGCCCGGCAAGGTCGTGCCGAAGCTGATGCGGCCCGGCATCCGCATCGGCAGGCCCATGGACTTCAGCCGCTACCAGGGCATGGAACACGACCGGTTCGTGCTGCGCGCGCTGACCGACGAGGTCATGTACGAGATCATGAAACTCTCCGGCCAGGAGTACGTCGACATGTACGCCACCGCCGCCAAACGGCAGCTCGCGGAGGCGGCGAAGGCGGCGAAGGCGGCCAGGGAAGCGGAGAAGGCCGGGGCGGCGGAGAAGGCCGGGGCGGCGGAGAAGGCCGGGACGGCCGAGAAGTAGCCGGGCGGCTCCTGGACGGGGTCCGGGAGCCGGGGGGACATCGGGGGGACCGGGGGACATGCCCGAGCGCGAGCGCGTCATACGGATGTCGGTCGAACTGCCGCTGTGGCGCGCGCTCGCCGGCTACCGCGTCCTGACCACGCTGTACGCCATCGGCCTGTGCGCCACCGCGTACGGCCGGTTCGTCCGGCCCTGGATCGCCGTCGGCTACTACGCCGTCCTGGTGGTGTGGACCCTCGCCACCCTGCCCAGGGTGGCGAACGCGGCGAGCTGCACCCGTCGCTTCCTGGCCGCCGACCTGGCCGTCGCCCTCGCGGGCATCCTGCTCACCCCGCTCGCCGACAGCCACGAGCGGATCGCGGGCGGCGGCCCCACCCTGCCGTCGATATGGACGGCCGGCGCGGTGCTGGCCTTCGCCATCAAGGGCGGCTGGCGCTGGGCGGCCGTCGCCTCCACGGCCGTGGCCGCCGCCAACCTGGCCGAGCGCGGCCACCCCGCCCGGGACACCGTGCACAACGTGATCCTCGTCTGGGTCGCCTCCATCGCGATCGGCTACGTCGTGGAGGTGGCCCGCGCCTCCGAACGCACCCTCGCCCGCGCCCTGGAGATCGAGGCCACGACCCGGGAGCGGGAGCGGCTGGCCCGGGACATCCACGACGGCGTGCTCCAGGTGCTGGCGATGGTGAAGCGGCGCGGCACGGCCCTCGGCGGCGAGGCGGCCGAGCTGGGCCGGCTGGCCGGGGAGCAGGAGGTGGCGCTGCGCACTCTGGTGTCGGGCTCTGTGGTGCCCGTCTCCCGGGTGTCGCGGGACGCGGCGGCCGGAGCCCTCGTACGCGCCGTCGAGGCGGCGGACGAGGAGGAACCGGACGGCCCGGTCGACCTGCGCTGCCTGCTCGCCCCGTACGCCAGAGCCCGGGTCGCCCTCGCCGAGCCCGGCGCCCCGGTGCCGCTGCCGCCGGCTGTGGCCCGGGAGGTGGCCGCCGCCGTCGGGGCCGCCCTGGACAACGTGCGCCGGCACGCCGGGGAGGAGGCGCGGGCCTGGATCCTGGTGGAGGACGAGCCGGGCGAGGTCGTCGTCACCGTCCGGGACGACGGCCCCGGCATCCCGGCGGGCCGGCTCGCCCAGGCCGAGGGCGAGGGCCGGCTCGGGGTTGCCCTGTCGATCCGGGGCCGGCTGCGCGACCTCGGCGGCAGCGCCGAGGTCGTCTCCGTCCCGGGGCAGGGCACGGAAGTCGAACTGAAGGTACCGAAGGGCGCCGTGCGGGCGCGGGGGAAGAGGACGGAGCAGCGATGACGGAGCAGCAGGACCCGATCAGGGTCATGGTGGTGGACGACCACCCGATGTGGCGGGACGCGGTCGCCCGGGACCTGGCCGAGTCCGGCCTCGAGGTGGTCGCCACCGCCGGCGACGGCGAGCAGGCGGTCCGCCGCGCCCTGGCCGCCGCTCCCGACGTCCTGGTCCTGGACCTCAACCTGCCCGCCAAGCCCGGTGTCCAGGTGTGCAGGGAACTGGTCGCCCACAACCCGGCGTTGCGGGTCCTCGTCCTCTCCGCGAGCGGTGAGCACGCGGACGTGCTGGAGGCCGTGAAGTCCGGCGCGACCGGCTATCTGCTGAAGTCCGCCTCCACGGAGGAACTGCTGGACGCGGTGCGCCGTACCGCCGCCGGGGACCCGGTGTTCACGCCCGGCCTCGCCGGTCTGGTCCTCGGCGAGTACCGGCGTCTGGCCGCCGAGCCCGCGCCCGCCCCGGACGCCGGCGGGCCCGGCGCGCCGCGGCTGACGGACCGGGAGACGGAGGTGCTGCGGCTGGTGGCGAAGGGCCTGAGCTACAAGCAGATCGCCGAACGCCTCGTCATCTCCCACCGCACCGTGCAGAACCACGTCCAGAACACCCTGGGCAAGCTCCAGCTGCACAACCGGGTGGAGCTGGTGCGGTACGCCATCGAGCGCGGACTCGACGACGCGTAGCACGTGCGCGGGGCCACGCACCGGAATCACCCTTCCCGCCCCTCCCGTGTGACCTGACTCACCATTAGCGTGACCGGTCGTCAGGCAACCGCGGAGAAGGGACTTCCCCATGCGGGTCGGAGTACTGACCGGAGGCGGCGACTGCCCCGGGCTCAACGCCGTCATCCGGGGCATCGTCCGCAAGGGCGTGCAGGAGTACGGCTATGACTTCGTCGGCTTCCGGGACGGCTGGCGCGGCCCCCTCGAAGGCGACACCGTCCCCCTCGGCATCCCCGCGGTGCGCGGCATCCTGCCCCGCGGTGGCACCATCCTCGGCTCCTCGCGGACCAACCCCCTCAAGGTGGCCGACGGCATCCGCCGGATCAAGGACAACCTGGCCAAGCTGGACGTCCAGGCCCTCGTCGTGATCGGCGGCGAGGACACCCTGGGCGTCGCCGCGCGGCTGTCGGACGCGTACGGGGTGCCCTGCGTCGGAGTGCCCAAGACGATAGACAACGACCTGTCCGCCACCGACTACACCTTCGGCTTCGACACCGCCGTCAACATCGCCACCGAGGCCATCGACCGGCTGCACACCACCGCCGAGTCCCACATGCGGGTCCTGGTGGTGGAGGTGATGGGCCGGCACGCCGGCTGGATCGCCCTGCACTCGGGCCTGGCCGGCGGCGCCAACGTCATCCTCATCCCCGAGCAGCGCTTCGACATCGAGCAGGTCTGCGGCTGGGTGACCTCCCGCTTCCGGGCGTCGTACGCGCCGATCGTGGTCGTCGCCGAGGGCGCCATGCCCAAGGACGGCGCCATGGTGCTCAAGGACGGGTCGATGGACTCCTTCGGGCACGTCCGGCTGTCCGGGGTGGGCGAGTGGCTGGCCAAGGAGATCGAGCGGCGTACCGGCAAGGAGGCCCGCACCACGGTCCTCGGCCACGTCCAGCGCGGCGGCACCCCCAGCGCCTACGACCGCTGGCTCGCCACCCGCTTCGGCCTGCACGCCGTCGACTGCGTCCACGACGGCGACTTCGGCACGATGGTCGCCCTGCGCGCCACCGACATCGTCCGCGTCCCCCTCGCCGAGGCGACGGCCAGGCTGAAGACGGTGGACCCGGGGCTGTACCGGGAGGTCGGCGTGTTCTTCGGCTGAGCCCCAGGCCGGGCCCGGGGACCGCGCACGGTCCCCGGGCCCTGTCCGGTCTACGCCGTCCTGCTCGCCCCGCGCAGCCGGTCGAGCAGCTCGTGGACGACCGCCGCGCCGTTCAGGGTGAGGACCGACTCCGGGTGGAACTGCACCCCGGCGAACCCGGGCCCCCGCAGGGCGTGCACCTCGCCGTCGGCCGCCCGGCTCACCTCCACGCCGCGGGCGGCCAGCCCGTGGGCCGCCCCGTCGTCGCAGCGGGCGGCGAAGCTGTTGTAGAAGCCGACGGTCTCCGGCCGCCCGAACAGGTCGATCACCGTCTGCGCGCCCTGGTGGGGCGCCTCCTTGCGGACGAGGTCCAGGCCCAGCTCGGCCGCGATCAGCTCATGGCCCAGACAGACGCCCAGCACCCCGTGCCGGTGCTCCCGCAGCACGTCGGCGGTGAGCGTCCGCAGGAACCGCATCTTCGGGTCGGCCGCGTCGCGGGGGTCACCCGGACCGGGACCGAGCACCACCGGTCCCTCGTGCGCGAGCACGGCCGCCCGCAGCCCCGGCTCGTCGTAGCGCCGTACGGTCACCCCGAGGCCGTCCGAGCGCAGCACGTGCGCCAGCATCGCGGTGAACGTGTCCTCGCCGTCGACCACGAGGGCGTGCCCGGCGGACTCCGGCGCGCGGTCCTGCATCCGCAGCCAGAACGGGGCGAGCGCGGCCCGCCGCCCGTCCAGCGCGGCCCGCACCCGCGGGTCGTCGGCGAGCCGGGGCCGCCCGTGCTCGGGGCGCGGCGGGGCCGGCCTGACCCCGAGGGCGGCCAGTACGCCCGCCGCCTTGGCGTGGGTCTCCGCGACCTCGCCCGCCGGGTCGGAGCCGCGCACCAGCGTCGCCCCGACCGGGACGCGCACCCGGCCGTCGGCACCGATGTCGGCGGTGCGGATGAGGATGGGGGAGTCGAGGGTCTGCGCGCCCCCGGAATCCCGGCCGAGCAGCGCCAGCGCACCGGCGTAGTACCCGCGGCCCGTGCCGTCCGGCCCGACGGGCTCGTACCGCTCGATGACCCGGCAGGCGTTCTGCACCGGCGACCCGGTGACGGTCGCCGCGAACATGGTCTCGCGCAGCACCTCCCGCACGTCCAGGGACGACCTGCCGCGCAGCTCGTACTCGGTGTGCGCCAGGTGCGCCATCTCCTTCAGCCGCGGCCCGACGACGACCCCGCCCATGTCGCCGACGGTGCACATCATCTTCAGTTCCTCGTCGACGACCATCGACAGCTCCTCGGTCTCCTTGCCGTCGGCGAGGAAGGAGAGCAGGTGCTCCGGCGTCGGGCCCCCGGCGGGATAGCGGTACGTCCCGCTGATCGGATTCATCACGACCGTCCCCCCGGACATCCGGACGTGCACCTCCGGGCTGGCGCCGACCAGCGTCCGGCCGCCCGCCTCCGGCCCGGTGTGCACGACGAACGTCCAGTACGCGCCGCGCTCGCCCACCAGCAGCCGCCGGAACAGCGCGAGCGCGTCCGCGCGGCCGAAGCCGGGGATCCGGCCCTCGTACGTGCGCCGGATCACGAAGTTCGCGCCCTCGCCCCGGCCGATCTCCTCGCGCAGCACGCGGCCGACGATCCGCGCGTACTCCTCGTCGGCCACGTCGAATCCGCCGTCCTCGACCCGCACGTCGTGCGCGGGCAGCTGCGCGAGTGCCTCGTCAAGGGAGAGCGTGTGCGTCTCCTCGGGGGTGAGGACGAGCAGCGGGGTGCCGTCGTCGCGGACGTCGAAGCCGCGTTCGCGGATCTGCCGGAACGGGACGAGGGCGAGCCCCTCGCCGGGGAGGTCGGCGAGCCGCTCACGGTGGGTCACCGGGCCGAGCAGCACCTCCACCGTCCGCTCGTCGTGGCCGGGGGTGCGGCGGCGGAGCAGGGCGAAGGGGCGGGGGTCGGAGAGCAGGTCCTTCAGGTGCACGGGGCGGATTCCTTCTCGATCGTCTGACGGAGAGGAACGGCCCGGGAACGCCGAAGGCCGCCCCTCGGGCGGCCTTCGCGAAGTGTGGGTACGCGCGATCAGCGGGCCGCCGGAGAAGCGGTCCACCACCAGTTCTGGATCGACGGCGCGAACATGCGAAAAACCCTACCTCACCCCCGCGGTGTCCAGGTAGTAATCTCCGCGTCTCATTCTTCGAGCCAGGACAAAATCATTCGACACGACCCCGTAGTGTTTGTGGGGTGACCGTGAACGCTAAGACCAGCCCGAGCGCTGGCAACACCTGGCGAGACCTGCCCGCGGCGCAGCAGCCCGAGTACCCCGACGCCGAGGCCCTGCGCGCAGCGATCGCGGACCTCGAGTCGTATCCGCCGCTCGTCTTCGCGGGCGAGTGCGACCAGCTGCGCGCCCGGATGGCGGCCGTCGCCAAGGGAGAGGCGTTCCTCCTCCAGGGCGGCGACTGCGCCGAGGCCTTCGACGGGGTGTCGGCCGACCACATCCGCAACAAGCTGAAGACGCTGCTCCAGATGGGCGCCGTCCTCACCTACGCGGCCTCCGTGCCGGTGGTGAAGGTCGGCCGTATCGCGGGGCAGTACTCCAAGCCCCGTTCCAAGCCGACCGAGACCCGCGACGGTGTCACCCTGCCGGTGTACCGGGGCGACTCGGTCAACGGCTTCGACTTCACCCCCGAGTCCCGTATCCCGGACCCCGAGCGGCTGAAGCGCATGTACAACGCCTCGGCCTCCACGCTGAACCTGGTCCGCGCCTTCACCACCGGCGGTTATGCCGACCTGCGCCAGGTGCACGCCTGGAACCAGGACTTCGTGCGGACCTCGCCGTCGGGCCAGCGCTACGAGCAGCTCGCGCGGGAGATCGACAACGCGCTGAACTTCATGCGGGCCTGCGGCACGGACCCGGAGGAGTTCAAGACCGTCGAGTTCTTCTCCTCGCACGAGGCGCTGCTGCTGGACTACGAGTCCGCCCTGACCCGGGTCGACTCCCGCACCGGCAAGCTGTACGACGTCTCCGCGCACATGGTCTGGATCGGTGAGCGCACCCGGCAGCTGGACGGCGCGCACATCGAGTTCGCCTCGCAGATCCGCAACCCGATCGGCATCAAGCTCGGCCCGACCACCACGGCCGAGGAGGCGCTGCGGTACATCGACCGCCTCGACCCGGAGCGGGAGCCGGGCCGGCTGACCTTCATCGTCCGCATGGGCGCCGACAAGATCCGCGACCGGCTCCCCGAGCTGCTGGAGAAGGTCACGGCGTCGGGTGCGACGGTGGCCTGGGTGACCGACCCGATGCACGGCAACACCTTCGAGGCGGCCTCCGGCCACAAGACCCGCCGCTTCGACGACGTGCTCGACGAGGTCAAGGGCTTCTTCGAGGTCCACAAGGCGCTCGGCACCCACCCGGGCGGCATCCACGTGGAGCTGACCGGTGACGACGTCACCGAGTGCGTGGGCGGCGGCGACGAGATCTTCGTCGACGACCTGCACCAGCGCTACGAGACGGCCTGCGACCCGCGGCTGAACCGCAGCCAGTCGCTGGACCTCGCGTTCCTCGTGGCCGAGATGTACCGGGACCAGTGACCGGGGAGCACTGACCTCCTGGGGCGCGGATCACATGCGATCCGCGCCCCTCGCCCTTTGCGGGTCCCGCCGGTATGGGTAAGGTTAGGTTTGCCTCACCGGGAACGGGGCGGCAGGAGAACAGCGATCCCGTCGGGAGGTGAACCGCGTGTACGTGTGCAGCTGCTTCGGCATCACGGAGGCCCAGGTCAAGCGGCACGCGGAGAACGGCGCCTGCACCCCGCGCCAGGTCGCCTCCGCCTGCAAGGCCGGCACCGACTGCGGTTCCTGCGTCCGCCGCATCCAGGCCATCCTCGGCCGGGGCGCCTGCCCGCGCCCCGAGCCGGCCGACCAGGGCCGGCCGGCCCTCGCGGAGATCGCGGACGCCGCGTAGCCGCGGCGCGGCTCAGCTCTCCGGCTGCTCGATCACCTGGGCGATGTAGAGAGCCTCGCCGAGTTTCTCCAGCAGTTCCAGCTGGGTGTCCAGGTAGTCGATGTGGTGCTCCTCGTCGGCGAGGATGGCCTCGAAGATGTTCGCGGACGTGATGTCACCCTTTTCGCGCATCACCCTGATGCCACGCCTGAGGCGGTCGATCGCCTCCGCCTCGACCTGCCGGTCGGCCTCGAACATCTCCCGGACCGTCTGCCCCACCCGGACATGGAACAGCCGCTGGTAGTTGGGCAGCCCCTCCAGGAACAGGATCCGGTCGGTGAGCACTTCGGCGTGCTTCATCTCGTCGAACGACTCGTGCCGCGTGTACTTGGCGAGCTTCGTCCAGCCGAAGTTCTCCTGCATCTTGGCGTGCAGGAAGTACTGGTTGATGGCGGTCAGCTCGCCGGTGAGCTGCTCGTTGAGGAACTCGATGACCTCGGGGTCGCCCTGCATCGCAGCGGCTCCTTCCACACGGGGGACGGGGGAGGTGTGCGGCGGCATGATCGCACCGGCGACGAAGAACATCCAGTAAGTGCGTACTTAGTGAGTATGTACCGAGTTGTCGCCAGTTGTTCGGATCGCGTACGGGTGGTCAAGGGCATCGCCCGAGGTCTGTCAGGATGGATACATGGGTCATCCGGTGGAGCGAGAGTCGGGGGCGGCGGCAGGTTCCGGGCTTCCGCCGGGTCAGCGGCTCCAGCGCGGCTGGCCGGTCACGCACTACGGGCCGGTGCCCAAGTTCCGGCCCGAGCGCTGGGAGTTCCGGATCTTCGGCGCCACCGCCGACGGCGACAAGCGCACCTGGGACCACGAGGAGTTCACGGCGCTGCCGTACACCACCGTGGTCGCCGACCTGCACTGCGTGACGAAGTTCAGCATGACCGGCGCGGAGTGGGGAGGCATCCCGGCCCGCACGATCCTGGACCTCGCGCCGCCCGCGCCGGACGTCACCCATGTGATGGTCTGGGCGGAGTACGGCTTCAGCTCGAACCTGCGCCTCGCGGACTTCGCCTCCGACCGCACGATCTTCGCCACCCACAAGGACGGTGAACTGCTCACCGCCGAGCACGGCTTTCCGGTCCGCCTGATCGTGCCGCACCTGTACGCCTGGAAGGGGCCCAAGTGGGTCCGGGGCGTGGAGTACATGACGGCCGACCGCCGCGGCTTCTGGGAGGAGCGTGGCTACCACAACATCGGGGACCCCTGGAAGGAGCAGCGCTACTCCTACCAGGAGGAGCCCGGCGACGGCCCCGAGCTGTGACTCCAGCCGCGTGGGGGGTCAGTGATGGTACTGGTGCACCACCGCGTGCCCCCTGCCCCGCGAAATCGTCCACCTGTTGACCGGTGTGGTCACCAGGAAGGCGATCACGAGCGACACCGCGAGCGAGATCCAGAACAGCGGATCGCCGAGCGCCGCGTCCATCGCGGACGGCCAGAGCACGATCACACCGTTGTCGATCAGCTCCATCACGGCGATGGACAGGGTGTCGGCGGCCAGCGCCACCCGGACGGCCGTACGGAGGTCCACCCCGGCGCGCAGGACTCCGCGCAGGGTGAGCGAGTAGCCGAAGAAGAAGGCCAGGACGATCGCCAGCAGCGTGGTCGGCAGGTTGCCCCATCCGAACGCGGTGCCCACGACCATGCCGAGCACCTCGCCGATCGCGCAGCCGGTCAGGCAGTGCAGCGTGGCGCGGACCGCCGTCGGCCAGGTGGCCGTGGGGCCGGTGTGCTCGTGGCGCTGGTGTTCGTGGCCGGTGTGGGTGTGGTCCATGGTTTCCCCCGAGCCGAGTGACGGTTCCTGTCGTCCGGAGGAACCAGGTACCCCTGGGGGGTATTCCCGGGTTTCCGGACGGGGTCAGGAATCCCGGAGTTTCTTCAGCCGTTCCACGTCCGCCGCGTGGCCCTCCCGGCCGCCCGGCGTCTCGATGACCAGCGGCACGCCCTCCGTCGCCGGATGGGTCATCAGGGCACGGAACGGATCCTCGCCGATGTGGCCGGCGCCGATGTTCTCGTGCCGGTCCTTGTGCGCCCCCGCGACGTCCTTGGAGTCGTTGGCGTGGATCAGCCTCAGCCGGCCCTCGCCGACCGTGTCCACCAGCAGATCCAGGGTGCGGTGCATGCCGTCCCGCCCGGTCAGGTCGTGCCCGGCGGCGAAGACGTGGCAGGTGTCCAGGCACACGCCCAGCTTCGGATGCGCGTCCAGCGCCTCGAAGTACGGCCCGAAGTCCCAGGTCCGCGAGCACAGCGAGGCGCCCTGTCCGGCGGTCGACTCCAGCAGCAGGAACGGGTCGTCGTCGTGGGTCAGCTCGTCCAGCAGCGGCAGCAGGTGCTCCCGGACCTGCTTCAGCGCCACCTCCCGCGCCCGTCCGCCGGTCGCGCTCCCGGTGTGCACGACCACGCCCAGCGCCCCGATCTCCCGCCCGCGCCGCAGCGAGTGCCGCAGCGACTCCACCGACCGCTCCACGGTCGCCTCGGTGTGGGAGCCGAAGTTGATCAGGTAGGGGGCGTGGACGTACGCCGGTACCGACTCCTCGGCGCACGCCGCGCGGAACGCCTCGTCCTGCCGCGGGTTCCCGGCGGGCGTGGCCCAGCCGCGCGGGTTGGCGACGAAGACCTGCACGGCCTCGGCCCTCAGCTCACGGGCGTACGACAGGCCCACGGAGTGCAGGCCGCCGGCCACGGGCACATGGCTGCCGACCGGGTTGCGGGGGAGGAGGGGCGACGGTTCGGGACTCACCCGTTCAGGGTGTCATGCGCGGCCCGGCGCCCGGACCGCGGTCCACGGTGACCCCGCTCACCGGATGGTGATCGTGATCGTCGCCCCCTTGGGCGCCCTGTCACCGCCGGCCACCGACTGCTTCTTCACGGTGTCGCCGAACAGTCCGAGCAGCCCACGGTCGTCGTCGACCTCGAAACCGGCGGCCTCCAGCCGCTTGTGCGCGTCGTCCACGCTGTCCCCGACCACGTCCGGGACCTTGATCATCTCCGGGCCCCTGGACAGCGTCAGCGTCACCGTGTCGCCCTCGGCGGCCTTCCCGCCGTCCCGCGGGCTCTGGGCGGCCACCTTGCCCCTGTCGTACGAGGAGTGGACCCGCCCGGTGGCGATCCGCACGGTCAGCCCCGCGTCCGACAGCTCCTGCTTCGCGCCGTCCACGTCCTCGCCGGTGACGTCCGGCACGTCGATGGGGCTGCCCTTGCTGACGGTCAGCGCGATCGCCGACCCGGCATGCCGCTCGGTGCCCGCGTCCGGGGTCGTACCGATCACCGACCCCCTGGGCACGTCGTCGCTGAACGCGCGCGTGACCATGCCCGCCTCCAGACCGTCCGCCTTCAGCCGCGCCTGCGCCTGCGCCAGCGGGCGGCCCGCCACGTCGGGCACCTTCACCGTCTTCGGACCCAGCGACACGGTCAGCGCCACCGCGTCGTGGTCCCGGATCCGGGCACCGGGCGCCGGGTCGCTGCTGATGACCGTGCCGCGCCTGACCGTGTCGTTGTACGCGTGCCTGACCTGCCCGACGTCGAGCCCGGCGTCCTTCAGCCGCGCCGTCGCCTGCGGCTCGGTCTTCGCCAGCAGCGGCGGGACCTCGGTGAACTGGCCGGAGTTGATGTACCAGACCCCGGCGCCCACGCCGAACACCACCAGCACCGCCGCGACGACCGCCAGCACCGTGCGCCGGGGCCGCGCCGGGCGCCGCCGGGGAGGCGGCGGCGGGCTCGCGAAGCGGGCGGTGCGGTCGGTGACGTCCGCGGGGGCGTCGCCGTCGACGGGCAGCGGCCGGGGCACGGTCAGCGAGCGCGGGATCACGCTCGTACGGTCACCGGCGTTGTCGTGCTCCGCGGTCAGCGCCTGCGGCGGCAGCGCGTCCAGCTGCTCGTCGGTCAGGCCCTCGCGGGCCTCGCGCACCTGGAGGAGGAGTGCCACGGCGTCGTGCGGCCGGACGTCCGGGGTCCGCGCGGTGGCCGACGCCACCAGCTCGTCCAGCTGGTACGGCAGCCCGGGCACGAGCGCGGAGGGCGGCGGTACGTCCTCGTGGATGTGCCGGTAGAGCACCTGGGCCGGCGATCCGCCGGCGTGCGGCTTGCCGCCCGTCAGCATCTCGTACAGGACCACACCGCACGCGTACACGTCGACGCGCGGGTCGGCGGTGCCCTGCTCGATCTGCTCGGGGGCGAGGTAGGAGACGGTCCCGAGGACGGCGCCCGTCGTACTGGTCACCGTGTCCACGGAGCGCACCAGCCCGAAGTCGGCCACCTTCACCCGGCCGTCGTCCCCTATCAGCACGTTCTCGGGCTTCATGTCCCGGTGCACGAACCCGGCCAGGTGGGCGGCGCCGAGCGCGGCCAGCACCGGCTCCAGGATGTCCAGCGCGGCCCGCGGCTGCACGGCACCCCGCTCGCGCAGCACGTCCCGCAGGGTGCACCCGGCGACGTACTCCATCGCCAGGTACACGTACGACCCGTCGGTGCCCTGGTCGAAGACCTGCACCACGTTGGGGTGGTCCAGCCGGGCGACGGACTTCGCCTCCCGGATGAACCGCTCGACGAAGGACCCGTCGACCGCGAGCGCCGGGTGCATCACCTTCAGCGCGAGGACGCGGTCCAGGCGGGTGTCCAGGGCCCGGTAGACCGTGGCCATCCCGCCGGCCGCGACCCGCGCGTCGACGCGGTAGCGGCCGTCGAGCACCTGACCGACGAGGGGGTCCTGAAGGGTCGTATCCACGCAGGGGAGTCTACGAGGACCCACCGACGCCGACGCCGGCCGCGGTGCCCCGGGCGGCGGAATGCAGCAGAGCTGTGACTGTCACGCGACCCGGAGCCCCGCGGGAGGCGGGACCGGCCGGAGCCGGCCCCGCTCCGTCAGCACGGTCCTAGAAGGCGGGCCGCTCAGGGTCCAGGCGGGCCAGGCCCGCGGCCGGGGAGGAGGCCTCGGCGAAGTGGCGGCGCGGGATCCGCCCGGCCCGCCGGGCCAGCCGCCCCGCCTCCACGGCGTGCTTCATGGCCGTGGCCATCAGCTCCGGCTCCTGCGCCCGCGTCACCGCGGACGCCAGCATCACCCCGGCACAGCCCAGCTCCATCGCGAGGGCCGCGTCGGACGCCGTACCGGCCCCCGCGTCCAGGATGACCGGCACGCGCGCGTGCTCCACGATCAGCTGGAAGTTGTGCGGGTTGCGGATACCGAGCCCGGACCCGATCGGCGAGCCCAGCGGCATCACCGCCGCGCAGCCGGCGTCCTCCAGCTTCCGCGCGAGGACGGGGTCGTCGTTGCAGTACGGCAGCACCGTGAACCCCTCGTCGACCAGCGTCTCCGCGGCCTCCAGCAGCTCCACCGGGTCCGGCAGCAGCGTCCGCTCGTCGGCGATGACCTCCAGCTTGATCAGGTCCGTGCCCAGCGCCTCCCGGGCCAGCCGGGCGGTCAGCACGGCCTCGCCGGCGGTGAAGCAGCCCGCCGTGTTCGGCAGCACCCGTATGCCGAGCCGTTCCAGCACGGACAGCACCGAGCCGTGCACGGCAGGGTCCACCCGGCGCATCGCGACCGTGGTCAGCTCCGTGCCGGAGGCGACGAGCGAGCGCTCCAGCACGTCCAGACTGGGCGCCCCTCCGGTGCCCATGATCAGCCGGGACGACAGGGTCAGCCCACCGAGAACCAGAAGATCGTCGGCCATCGCTCAGCCTCCCTGCACGGCGGTGAGGACCTCGACGCGGTCGCCCGCGTCGAGAGGGGTCGCCGCCCACCGCGCGCGCGGGACGACGGTCTCGTTGACGGCGGCGGCCACCCCGCGCGGCGCCGTGGTGAGGGACCCCACCAGGGTGTCGAGCGCGGTGCCCGGGACGATGCGGCGGGGTTCGCCGTTGACGGAGATGGTGACGGAATCACTCATGCGGGCTGCTCCAGCTGTTCCACGGGCGCGGCGCCGAACCGCCGCGGGGTGAACGGACGTGCCTCCTGAGGAAGGTCGCCGGTGACCAGGGTGTGCGCCAGCACGTCCCCGGTCACCGGCGTGAGCAGCACCCCGTTGCGGTGGTGCCCGGTGGCGAGCAGCAGTCCGTCCAGGCCGGACGGGCCGAGCAGCGGCGCGTTGTCGGGGGAGGCGGGCCGCAGCCCGGCCCGGGTCTCGGTGAGCGGCAGCTCGGTGATGCCGGGCACCAGCTCGTGGGCGTCGCGCAGCAGCTCGTACACGCCCCCCGCCGTGACCGTCGTGTCCCAGCCCAGCTCCTCGCTGGTGGCGCCGACGACCAGCTCGCCGTTCTCCCGGGGCACCAGGTAGACCTGGCTGCCGCGGACCACCGCGCGCACGGTACGGCTCAGGAACGGCGCGAACCGGCGCGGTACGGCCAGCCGCAGCACCTGCCCCTTGACCGGCCGGACCGGGGGCCGCAGCTCCTCCGGCAGGCCCGCGAGCCGCCCGCTCAGGCTCCCCGCCGCGAGAACCACCTGACCGGCGCGCAGCCCGGTCCCGTCCGCCGTGGTGACCCCGGCGGCCCGGCCCCCCGCGACGTCCAGCCGCTCGGCCCACGCGTGGTGGAACACCACGCCGGCCCGCTCGCACGCCGCCATCAGGGCCGCCGACAGCCGCCGCGGGTCGACCTGGTGGTCGCCGTCGACCCGCAGGCCGCCGCGCACCCCGGGCGCCAGCATCGGCTCCAGGCGCCGGCACTCCCGTCCGGACAGCCACTCGGAGGCGAGCCCCGAGCGCTGCTGCAGGGCGTGCAGGTCCCGCAGGTGGGCACGGTCGTCGGCGTCGAGCGCGACGGCGAGGGTGCCGCAGCGGCGGTAGCCGGGGTCGTGGCCGGTCAGCTCGGTCAGCTCGGCCACGAACTCCGGGTACCGGCGGGCCGACTCCAGGTTGAGGGCGAGCAACGTCTCCTCGCCGTAGTGCAGTTCGGTGACCGCGGCGAGCATCCCGGCCGCGACCCGGGCCGCCCCGCCACCCGGTTCGGGGTCCACCACGGCCGTGGCGAGCCCGCGTTGCGCGGCCCGCCAGGCCGTGACCAGGCCGATGATCCCGCCCCCGATGACGAGGACGTCGGACGTACGTGACGACATGGGCGTCCAGCCCCTCCCTTCGCCGGCATGACCCGGATCAGGTTCGTACGGTCGGAGGCCGCCAGCCTCCCTCTCAGCCCGGTGCGTCCGGGCTCCCGCGAGTGCTTGTACGGTGGCCACCCTAGCCCGCCCCGCTCACCACGCGTAAGGGAGCCCTCCGCCATGGCCCGCTCGCTCGACGGACTGCGTTTCGCCCCCGTGGCGGATCAGGCCCCAGGTCAGGTGGGCACCCGCACCCGGTTCGCCTACCACGAGGACGACGGCGCGATCTGGGCCGAGTACGCGGGCGGCGACGTCGTACGGGGCCACCTGGTCGGCACCCGCGACGGCGACCGGCTGGACTTCCGGTACGTGCAGCTGAGGACCGACGGGACGACCGCCTCGGGGCGCTGCGCGTCCACGGTCGTGGAGCTGCCCGACGGGCGGGTGCGACTGGAGGAGACCTGGGAGTGGGAGTCCCGGCCGGGCTCCGGCACGAGCGTTGTGGAACAGGTCACGAGCACGCCCCCTGACTGACGGAACGTCACCTGACTATGGTGACCGGGTGAGCGAGCAGACAGCGCAAGAGGACACGTCGCAGGGACCGCGCGTGGTCGTCGTCGGCGCGGGCATGGCCGGGGTCCAGACCGCGGTCGCCCTGCGGGAACAGGGCTTCCGGGGCGCGGTGACCGTCATCGGGGCCGAGCCCCACCAGCCGTACGACCGGCCGCCGCTGTCGAAGGCCGTCCTGCTCGGCAAGGCCGAGGGATCCGCCTTCGACGTGGACTTCGAGTCCCTCGGCGTCGAGCTGCGCCTGGGCTGCGAGGTGCGGGGCCTGCGCCCCGCCGACCACGAACTGGACACCGGCGCGGGCCCGGTGCCGTACGACGTCCTGGTCCTCGCCACCGGCGCCGAACCCGTCACCCTGCCCGGCACCGAGGACATGCCCGGCGTGCACCTGCTGCGCACCCTGGACGACGCCGAACGGCTGCGGCCGGTCCTCGCCCGGCAGCACGACGTCGTGGTCGTCGGCGCCGGCTGGATCGGCGCCGAGTTCGCCACCGCCGCCCGCGAGGCGGGCTGCGCGGTGACCGTCGTCGAGGCCGCGGACCGCCCGCTCGCCGGCGCCCTGCCCGCCGAGGTCGCCGCCCCCATGGCCGCCTGGTACGCCGACGCGGGCGTGGAACTGCGCACCCACGCGCGCGTGGAGCGCGTCGAGCCCGGCGCGGTGCTGCTCGCCGACGGCACACGGCTGCCCGCCGGCGCCGTCGTCGTCGGCATCGGCGCCCGCCCTGCCACCGCCTGGCTGGCCGGCTCAGACATCGAGCTGGGCGCGCACGGCGAGGTCCTCGCCGACGCCCACCTGCGCACCTCCCTGCCGGACGTGTACGCCGTCGGCGACTGCGCCTCCTTCCCGTCGGCCCGCTACGGCGAACGGCTGCTCGTCCACCACTGGGACAACGCCCTCCAGGGCCCGCGCACGGTGGCCGCGAACATCCTCGCCGCCGGCCACCTCGGCGACACCCCCCAGACCTACGACCCGGTGCCGTACTTCTGGTCCGAGCAGTTCGGCCGGTTCGTACAGCACGCCGGCCACCACGCCGCCGCCGACCACCTGGTCTGGCGCGGCGACCCGGCGGGACCGGCCTGGACGGTGTGCTGGCTGCGCGAAGACCGGCTGGTGGCCCTGCTGGCGGTCGGCCGCCCCCGGGATCTGGCGCAGGGACGACGGCTGATCGAGGCGGGCCGGCGGATGGACGCCCACGCACTGGCCGACCCGAGCCGCCCCCTGAAGGACGCCGGCACCGACCGGCCGGGGCCGGCCGGCCGGCCCGCATGAGGACCCCCTGCGCCCACTGACCGGCCCGGCACGACGGCCCGGGTGGACCCACCTGGCTTCCGACTGTCGGTGGGGGATGGCAGGCTTGTCCTGTGACCGAGATTGACGCAAAGATCGATGCTCTCGTCCCCGCCTGGCTCACCCTGCCCGACATCGCCGAGATGTTCGGTGTCGAGGTGACGCGTGTGCGGCAGCTGGTCAAGGACGGCCAGCTCATCGCCGTACGCCGAGGTGAGAACAGGGCGCTGCACGTCCCCGCCGCCTTCATCGACGAGGACAAGGTCGTCAAGGGCCTGGCCGGGACCCTGACGCTCCTGCGGGACGACGGCTTCACCGACGAAGAGATGATCGAGTGGCTCTTCACCCCCGACCCGAGCCTGCCCGGCACCCCCGCGCAGGCCCTGAGCGAGAATCGCGGCACGGAGGTGAAGCGCCGCGCCCAGGCGCTCGCCGTCTGAGGCGGCCCGCACCAGGGGGTGGCGTGCGGGCCCCACGCCCGCACGCCACCCGGACCGTCAGACACACCGACCACGGGGGGACCCACCCATGTCCGACACCGCCCGCGCCGCGCTCGCCGACGCCCGGCTGTACCTGTGCACGGACGCCCGCGAGCGCCAGGGCGACCTGCCGGAGTTCCTGGACGCGGTCCTGGCCGGCGGTGTCGACATCGTGCAGCTGCGCGACAAGGGCATGGAGGCCGCCGAGGAGCTGGAACACCTCCAGATCCTCGCCGACGCCTGCGCCCGGCACGGCAGACTCCTCGCGGTCAACGACCGCGCGGACGTCGCCCACGCCGCCCGCGCCGACGTGCTGCACCTCGGGCAGGGCGACCTGCCGGTCCCGGCCGCCCGCGCGATCCTCGGCGACGGTGTGCTGATCGGCCGCTCCACGCACTCCGAGGCCGAGGCCACCGCTGCCGCCGCCCAGCAGGGCGTGGACTACTTCTGCACCGGCCCCTGCTGGCCCACCCCCACCAAGCCCGGCCGGCACGCCCCCGGCCTCGACCTGGTCCGCCACACGGCGGCCCTCGGCACCGACCGTCCCTGGTTCGCCATCGGCGGCATCGACCTCGGCAACCTGGACGAGGTACTGGACGCGGGCGCCCGCCGGGTCGTCGTGGTCCGCGCCATCACCGAGGCCGGCGATCCGGGCGCCGCGGCGGCCGAGTTCGCGAAGCGGCTGCGTGAGGTCCGGTAGCGGCCGGCCGGCTCCGGTCGGTGTCCGCTGTCCACCTGCTGGACAAAAAGCAGATAATTCAGGCGAATATCCGCTGACCGGTTGGGGGACCGCCCACCCCTGGTTAACCTGCGGGTATGGCCCTCGGAACCGCGTCCACCAGGACTGATCGCGCCCGTACCGTGCGTGACATGCTCGCCACCGGCAAGACGGTCTACTCGTTCGAGTTCTCGGCGCCGAAGACCCCCAAGGGTGAGCGGAACCTGTGGAGCGCGCTGCGGCGGGTCGAGGCGGTCGCTCCCGACTTCGTCTCCGTGACCTACGGCGCCGGCGGCTCCACCCGCGCGGGCACGGTCAAGGAGACCCAGCAGATCGTCGCCGACACCACGCTGACCCCGGTCGCCCACCTCACCGCGGTGGACCACTCCGTCGCCGAACTGCGCAACATCATCGGCCAGTACGCGGACGCCGGCATCCGCAACATGCTCGCCGTCCGCGGCGACCCGCCCGGCGACCCCATGGGCGAGTGGGTGCCCCACCCCCGGGGCCTGACCTACGCCGCCGACCTCGTCCGGCTCATCAAGGAGTCGGGCGACTTCTGCGTGGGCGTCGCCGCGTTCCCGGAGATGCATCCGCGCTCCGCCGACTGGGACACCGACGTCGCGCACTTCGTGGACAAGTGCCGCGCGGGCGCCGACTACGCCATCACACAGATGTTCTTCCAGCCGGAGTCCTATCTGCGGCTGCGCGACCGGGTGGCGGCGGCGGCCTGCGACACCCCGGTCATCCCCGAGATCCTGCCGGTCACCAGTGTGAAGATGCTGGAACGGTTGCCTAAACTCAGCAACGCCCGCTTCCCGGATGCCCTGAAAGAGCGGATCCTCTCAGCGAAGGACGATCCGGCGGCGGTACGCTCCATCGGTATCGACTTCGCCACGGAGTTCTGCGCACGGCTGCTGGCCGAGGGAGTGCCCGGACTGCACTTCATCACGCTCAACAACTCCACGGCGACCCTGGAAATCTACGAGAACCTGGGCCTGCACCACCCCCCGCAGGCCTAGACCGGCCGCACCGCGATACGCCACACTGCGGAGCGGCCACTGAGAGGGGCGTACATGGGCTGGACGGTCCTCTACATCGCGTTCGGCGGCGTCGCGCTGTGGCTGCTCGGCGAGGTACTGCTGCAGTACAAGGCGCGTCTGCGCTGGCGGCTCCTCGCTTTCGCCGGCTTCGTCGGTGTCGTGCTCGGTGTGCTGATCCCGTCCGTCGTCGTGATCGGACTGGGCGCGATCGCCTTCGCGGTCGGCCAGACCTACGTCACGCTGTCGTTCCGCCGCGGCTTCGCCTCGGGCTGGGCGGTCAAGCGCCCCGGCCCCGAGGCCGACGGCGGCAGCAAGCGCCGCCGCGGCCGGACGGACCGGCGCGAACCGGACACGCAGGGCGCCGGCACGCAGTTCGCGGGCACCGCCGACGACGCGGACGCGGATTACGACGCCCACGGCAGCCACGGCCACGGCCAGGCGTCCGGTGACTACGACGACTACGACCGCGACGACGTCTTCACCCCGCCCCCCTCCCGTCCGGCCGAGCCCACCGGCGCCGGGACCGGCGACGTCTACGCGCCGCAGCCCCTCCCCGACGACACCGGCGAATACGGCGTCTACGGCGGCCCCCCGGCCTACGCGGACAACGCCCAGCCCCAGAGCGCGGCCCAGCAGAGCTACGCCTACGACTACTCCGGCTACGGCCAGCAGAACTACGGCTACGACGGCGCGGGCCAGCAGGCCTACGCCAACTACTCCGACCCGTACATCGGCAGCCAGCCTTACGACGCCTCCTACGGCACCGACCCCTCCCAGCAGTACGGCCAGCAGGGGTACGCCCAGGACCTGTACGCCGGCGGCGGCTACGGCGAGACCCCGGCCGACGGGGTGTGGGTGCCGCAGCAGCGCACCGACGAGACGTACGGCGGAGCACTCCCGCAGGAGCAGCCCTATCCGCACCAGGCGGGCGCCCAGCAGCCGCAGCCCGGCACCGGGTACGACGAGCAGTACCGCTTCTGAGCAACCGGGTCGCAAGCGGCGGGCCCGCTCGCCGGCGGGCCGGTCACCGGGAGCCGCGGAACTCCGGGCCCTCCACGATCAGCCCGGCCACCAGCGCGCCCGACATGCCGGCGTGCGGGAGGCCGCCGCCCGGGTGGGACCAGCCGCCCACCCGGTACAGGCCGGGCAGGCGCGTGGTGTTCCCCGGGCGCAGGAAACGCCCCCGGCCGGCGGCGAGCGCGGGCGCGGGCACGGCCCCGGCGCCCGTCTCGTCCCCGACGTGTCCGGGCACGCGGACCTCGTGCCACAGCAGGCGCTCCCGCAGACCGGGTATCGCGCGCCCGGCGGTTTCGAGGAGCAGCTCGGTGTACCGCCGCACCGTGGCCTCCTCATCCCAGGGGGCCTGGGGCGACACCACGGCGGACAGCACCACGGACTCGTGCCCGTCGTCGGGCCGCAGCGCGGGGTCGTCGGGGCGCAGCACGGTCACCGTGGGCGGCGGAGGCACGTCTCCGCCCGGGGAGACCAGGAAGTCAAGCTCCGACTCGGGGGCCGCCGGGTGGACGACCGTGCGGTGCACGGCTCCGGGCTCCGGCGCGCCGCGCAGGGCGAGCAGCAGGGCGAACCGCGCGAACGGGGCGGCGAGCGGCTCGGCCCCCACGTCACCGGCGGTGTCCAGGGGACGCTCCGTCAGGGCCCGCAGTCGCGCCGGGTCCACGTCCGCCACGACATGGTCGGCGTCGGCCACCGTGCCGTCCGCCAGCTCCACCCCCGCGGCCCGGCCGTCCTTCTCGGTGATGCCGGTCACCTCGGTGCCGAAGAGGAACTCCACCCGCCGCCGCACACACCGCTCGTACACCGCGCGCGCCAGCTCCCGGATGCCGCCGCGCACGTACCAGGTGCCGAAGGCGTGCTCCATGTACGGCAGCACGGCGGCGCTCGCCGGGACGGAGCGGGGATCCAGGCCGTACGCGAGCACCTGACTGTCCAGGAGGTCTGCCAGGCGCTCGTCGCGCAGCTCCCACCGGCCGATATCGGCCACCGTGCGTGCCGTCCGCGTGCGCAGCAGCCGCTTGTGCGGCACCGCCGGATACGGCTCCTTCCCGGCCAGCACCTGCCAGTCGGGCCACAGCGGCTCCTCCAGCAGCGGCCGGCGCGTGCGGTCCCAGGCCTCGCGGGCCCGCACCAGGAAGTCGCCCCAGCGCCGGCCCGCCCCCTCGCCCAGCGCTTCGTCCAGAGCGGCGACGACACCCGCGCGTGAGGCGTTCGGCAGGGACACCGCGGTGCCGTCGGCGAAGACGTGCCGGGCCGACGGGTCGACCTGGACCAGCTCGACGCAGTCCTCCAGCGGCTCCTTGCCGGTCTTGACGAACAGGTCGCGGTACACGGCGGGCAGTGTCAGCAGTCCCGGGCCCGTGTCGAAACGGAACCCGTCCCGCTCGAACCGGCGCACCCCGCCGCCGTACGTCTCCGTCCGTTCGTACACCGTCACCCGGTGGCCCGCGACGGCCAGCCGGGCGGCAGCCGCCATCGCGCCCATCCCGGCGCCGATCACCGCAATCCGTGCCATGCCTGCGACTGTATCGAGGGCCACCGACAAGCCGTCCGCCGGGCGGCCGCGGTGCCGGTCAGGGGACCCGGGTGACCGGCCGCCGCTCCGCGCGCCGCCGGGCCCGGCGGCGCAGGAAACGCCGGATGCGCGAGAGGAGGAACACCAGGAGCAGCAGCCCGCCGGCCAGCAGGACGGCCGCGATGACCGCCGCCGCCGCGGGGTGGAACATCGCCAGCGCGACGATGCCGCCGACCCCGAGGTCCTCGGCGAGGCTCAGCACGACGTTGCTGAACGGCTCCGGTGAGGTGTTGACCGCCATCCGCGTCCCGGCCTTGACGGTGTGGCTGGCCAGCGCCGTCGACCCGCCGATCAGGCCGGCCGCCACGTCCGGGAGCGAGCCGCTGTGGCCGGCGAGCAGCGCCCCGACCCAGGCGCCGGCGGCCGGCCTGACCACGGTGTGCACGGAGTCCCACACCGAGTCGACGTACGGGACCTTGTCCGCGACGGCCTCGCACAGGAACAGCACGCCGGCGACGATCAGCACCTGGGGACTCTGAAGGGCCTGCGGGACGTCGTCGCTCAGACCCGTCACGCCGAACAGGCCGAGCAGCAGTACCACCGCGTAGGCGTTGATACCGCTGGCCCAGCCGCTCGTGAAGACCAGGGGGAGTACGGACACGGAACCGATCGTAGCCAGGCGCCGGTCCGGTGTCGTGGGCCTGTGCACGGACGGCTGAGTACACGTACTCAGGCCTCCGGATGAGTATGCGCGCGGATGGGAAGCCGGCCCCGGAGACGGGAGAGTGGTGTCCACGGCAGGGGGCGTGACCCGGCACCGCCGGCACGGGGCGGCGGAACGGTGCACGCCCGCAGGCCGCTCCTTCCGCCGATCCGTCGGCGGGAGCGAGACACGGGGGTCCCGGGGAAGACCACCACGGGGGTCCGTACGGGCTTCCCCGCACGGGGAGACCCGTACGGGGAAGTCCGGAAAGTACGGGGGAGCGACGGGGGAGTACGGGGAAGGGGAAGGCGCCGGTCCGGAGACGGACCGGCGCCTTCCTCGCGCGCCCGGGCGCCCCCGGTGTGCCTGGGCGCTCAGACCCTGCCGCTGACCCGGCCCTGGAGCAGCCGGGACAGGGCCGCGTGGACGTCGTCCAGGGAACGCTCCGGCTGGAAGGACTTCCAGTCCAGCGCGGCCACCAGCACCATGCCCACGAGCGCCGCCGCCGTCAGCTGCACGTCGATCTCCTCGCTGAACTCCCCGGCCGCCACGCCCTCGCGCAGTACCCCCTCCACCACCGCGACGGCCTCCTGCCGCACCACCATCAGGGTGGACTGCCAGGCCCGGTTGGTGCGCCACAGCTCGGCGACGTACAGCTGGGTGAAGGCCGGGTAGCGGTCGATGAAGACCAGGCCCGCGCGGATCATCGCGTCCAGCGCGTCCACCTTGTCGCCGCCCTCGGCGGCGGTCCGCTCGGCCGCCTCCTTCAGGGAGGCGGTGAGCAGGCCCACGCCGTGCCTCAGCAGCTCCTCGAAGAGGACGGACTTGCTCGCGAAGTTGTAGTAGACCGTGCCCTTCGCGACCCCGGCCCGCTCGGCGATCTCGTCCACCGTGGTCGCGGAGAACCCCTGCTCGGCGATGAGGGTGACGGCCGCCTCGTAGAGCTTCTGGCGGGTGGCCTCGCGGCGCGTGCTGCCGCCGGACCTGGCGCTGCTGCTTTCCATGGCCCCGATTCTCACAGGTACGCGCGCGTGCACGTGCTTTCCGGGGATCACAGGCTCAGCTCCGGGTGCAGCCGGTCCAGCGTCCACACCTGGCGGCGCCCGGCCGCGAGGGCGGTCAGCGCGAGAGCGCCCGCGGTGAACGCGGTGAGCACGGCGCACGCCTGCCACACCGGGCCCAGTCCACCGCCCGTGATCAGCCGGCGCAGCGCCTCCACGATGTAGCTCATCGGCAGGAAGGGATGGATCGCGTTGAAGAAGCCCGGGCTGGTCTGCACCGGATAGGTACCGCCCGCCGAGGTCAGCTGGAGCATCAGCAGCGCGAGGACCAGGATCCGGCCCGCCGCGCCGAACTGGGCGTTCAGCCACTGCACGATCGCCGCGAAACAGGCCGTGACCAGGAACAGGAAGCCGATCGTGCCGGCCGCCCGGAGCATCTGGAGACCGATCGCCCAGTGCAGCACGGCCATCAGCGCGGTCACCTGGAGCACCCCCACGGCGACCACGGGCAGCCAGCCCGCGAGCGCGATCCGCCAGGCGGACGAGCCGGCCGCGAGGGCCCGCCGGTTGAGCGGCGCGATCAGCATGTAGGCCACCATCGCGCCCACCCAGAGGGACAGCGGGATGAAGTACGGGGCGAACCCGGTGCCGTAGTTCGGGGCCTGGTGCAGGTCGTGGGAGGCCAGCTGGACCGGGTCGGCCATCACGCCGGTGCGCCGGTCGCGGTCCTGCTTGTCGTAGTCCGGGATCTTCTTCGCGCCGGAGTGCAGCCCGCCGGCCAGCTTGCCGGAGCCGTCGGAGAGCTTGTACAGGCCGCCGTTCAGGGTCTCGGCGCCGGACTTCGCCGTCCCGATGCCCTGGTCGAGCTTGTCGGCGCCGGTGTGCGCGGTGCCGAGCGCGGTGTGCAGCTTCTCCGCCCCGGCGGCGACCTGCTGCGCCCCGGTGTTCAGCTTGTTGATCTTCTTGACGGCGTCCTCGACGTCCTCGGAGAGGTGCGGAGCCCGCGCGGCGAGGGCGTCGGCCTGCTTCCGGAGCGTGCCGAGGTTGTCCCGCATCGTCTTCAGGTCGCCGTCCTGGTCGGCGATGAGCGTGTTGAGGTCGTCGGCGACGGTGGCCACCTCGGCGGCGGCCCGCTTGACCCGCTTCAGGTCGGGGCAGGCCGGGTCCGGGACGGTCGCGCTCTCGCACCGCGCCCGGTAGACCTCGTCGATGACGGCCGAGGACGCGTGGGCGGTCTTCGCCGCGCCCGGCGCGAGCTTCACCAGTACGTCGAGGTTGTCCTTGACCGTCCTGGCCGAGTCGGAGACCAGCCGGGCCGTGTCTGCGACGGTCCTCTCGTTGCTCTTCAGGAACGGTCCTGCCTCGGCGTACACCCCGTCGACCCGGTCGGCGAGTCGCCGGGTGCCGTCGGCGACCTGCCGTGACCCGTCCTCCAGGTCCGCGGAGCCCGTGTCGAGCTTCTTCAGGCCCTTGGCCAGCCTGCCGCTGCCGTCCTTGGCGGTCCGCAGTCCGTCGGCGAGGTCCTTCGAGCCCTTCTCCGCCTTTCCGATGCCGGTGTTCAGCTTGTCGGCGCCCTCGGCGGCCGTGACGGTCTTGTCGTGGATGTCGGAGAAGGAGACGAAGATCTTGTCGAGGAAACCCCGGGACGCCTTCTTGGACGCCGCCGAGCGCACCTCGTTGAAGACGGTGCGGGAGATCTGGCCGACGATGTAGTTGTTCGCGTCGTTGGTGCGCACCTGTAGGGCGCCGGTCTCCGGGGAGTCGCCCGAACTGGACGCGATACGCCGGCTGAAGTCGCCGGGCATGGTCAGCGACAGGTAGTACGTGCCGTCCTCGACACCCGCGTGGGCCTCCTCGGCGCTCACCTCGTGCCACTCGAAGGTCCGGCTGTCACGCAGTCCGCCGACGATGTCGTCACCGGCGGTGATCTTCTTCCCGCCCGCCGTGGCGCCCTTGTCGTCGTTCACCAGGGCCACCGGGATGCGGTCCAGACGGCCGTACGGGTCCCAGAAGGACCACAGGTAGAGCGCGCCGTAGAGCAGGGGCAGCACGAGCAGCGCGACCAGGGCGGCGCGCGGCAGCTTCCCGCGCCCGAAGCGCCTCAGTTCAAGCGCGGCGAGCCTCGGTGAGCGCATCACTGTCCTCCTTCGCGTCCTCGGATACGTCCTGCGGGCCGCTTCCGTCGCCGTTCCCGGCGTCGCCGTCGTGGTCGTCGCCCGCGCCGGAGCCGGTCGTCTCGTGGCCGGTGTCGTCGCTGCGCAGGGTGGAGACGGACACGCAGTCCCCGGGAGCGGTGCGGCACACCGCCAGGACCGTCGTCCCCCCGCGCGCGACGGATCGCAGCAGGTCCCACACCTCGGCGCGCTCGGCGTCCGAGAGCTTCATGTCCACGTCGTCCACGCCGAGCAGCCGGGGCCGGCCGATCAGGGCCAGGGCGACGGACAGGCGCAGCTCCTCCAGCCGTTCCAGGTCGCGGACGGCCGTGCGGGAACCCTTGGGCAGGCTCTCGACGTCGAGTCCGGCGGCGGCCAGGGCCGCGTCCACGCGCAGCCGGGCCTCGTGCGCGCGGCGGGCCCGGGGGTGCAGCAGCCCGCGCAGGGAGCCGGCGAACCGGCGCTGGAGCAGGGACCGCTCACGCAGGTGTTCCCCGACGGTCAGGGCCGGTTCCGGATCCGTCACGCCGGCCACGTTGGCCACCGCGCTGACGCGGCGCAGGGCCGCCATGTGCCGGGGAAGTGTGAAACCGCCGACGGCGGCCACTCCTTCGGTGGGCTTCATCCGTCCCGTGAGTGCGAGGAGCAGACACGTGCGGCCGGAGCCGGACGGTCCCTCGATCGCGACCAGCGAGCCGGGCTCCGCCTCGACGGTGATGTCGCGGAAGGCCCACCCCCGTGGCCCCCTGAGTCCGAGGCCCCCGGCCCTGACGTCCGCGCCGGCCGTGCCGTCCGTGCCGTCCACGCGCCCCCCTGCCCCATGAAATTGAACTGACTGGTCAGTGCAAAAATACGCCCGAACCTACGATCGAGGCAAAAGGCCAGGTCAGGACGGATTGTCAGTGGCACACCTCACGATGGGTACATACGGCATACGTGCCGTCACCCAGACGACAGGAGGTTCGTCATGGCCCACCCGTCCGCAGCCGCCGCCCGCCGGCGCCGCGCCGCCGGCCCTGCACCCTCACTGACCGGCCCGGCGAGCGACGTGCACCCCGTGCTCCGCCGGGCCACGGCCCCGCCCGCCGCTCTGGATCTGCTCGCTCAGGCCCGTGCCGGACTGGACGAGGCCTCCGTCCTGGACACGCCGAACGAGCGGTACGCGGCGGCCCACCTGGCCGCGCTGCGCACCGCCGCGGCCGTGCTCGCCGCCCGGGGACGCCCCGAGACCTCCTCGCGCCGCCGGGCCCGCATCCGCCCCGCCTGGGAGGTGCTTCCGGAGGTCGCGCCCGAGCTGACCGAGTGGAGCGCGCTGTTCGCCTCCGGCGCCGCGCGCCGCGCCCGCGCCGAGGCGGGCATCCAGGGCGCCGCCGGACAGCGGGACGCCGACGACCTCATGCGAGACGTCGCGATGTTCCTCCGCATCGTGGAGCGGATGCTGGTCCTCCAGCCGGTCCTGCCCGCACCACGCCGGGATCCCGGGACCGACCCGGACGACCCGGCCGGCGCGGCCGGTCCGGACGCTCGGGAAGGAGCAGGCGGTCTCCCGCCCACGGGCTGACCCACTCTCACCGGACCGGACCCCGGGCTTCCGTCGGGTCACCCGTCGCCCCCTGCCGCCCTCCGAGGGCCTGTCGGCCGGTGGACGGGGTGTGGGGGACGGGGGTCGGGGTTCGTGCGGTGACCAGGGACGCTGTCGAGGCCATAGGGTGGAGGTCGCCTGAAGCGTTCGCCCTGCCGAGGAGTCAACTGCCGTGTCGGACCCGATGCGCCCGCCCGTCTCCCCCCACCCGCACACGACGTCGCCGCGCTCCGACCCTCCTCGTCCCCGCGCCTCCGCCCGTACCGCCGTGGTCTGGGACGTCCTCCAGGAGGCCCTCGACCGCCGGGTCAAGGCAACCGGCCGGGACGCGCTGGACGTCCTCGACACCGGAGGCGGCAGCGGCAAGTTCGCCGTGCCCCTCGCCGGCCTCGGCCACCGCGTCACCGTGGTCGACCCCAGCCCCAACGCGCTGTTCGCGCTGGAGCGCCGCGCCGCCGAGGCCGGGGTCGCCGACCGGGTCAGGGGCGTCCAGGGCGACGCGCACGGCCTGTTCGACGTGGTCGAACGCGGCGGCTACGACGCCGTCCTGTGCCACGGCGTCCTGGAGTACGTGGACGACCCGGCCGAGGGCGTGCGCAACGCGGTCGCCGCACTGCGCGCCGAGGGGGTTCTCAGCCTGCTCGCCGCCGGCCTCGGCGGAGCCGTGCTCGCCCGTGCCCTCGCCGGTCACTTCACCGAGGCCCGGCAGGCCCTTCAGGACCCCGACGGCCGTTGGGGCACCGGCGACCCGATGCCCCGCCGCTTCACCGCCGAGCAGCTCACCGGGCTCGTGGAGGGCGCCGGTCTGCGCATCGGCGCGGTGCACGGCGTGCGCGTCTTCGCCGACCTCGTACCCGGCGTCCTCGTGGACACCGAACCCGGCGCGCTCGACGCACTGCTGAAGCTGGAGGCCGCGGCGGCCGAGCTGCCCGCGTTCCACTCCGTCGCCACCCAGTTGCACGTACTCGGTGAGACGACGGCTGCCGCGCGGGCCTGAGCGGCACCGCCGTGACCGGCCGCTGATCAGGCCCTCGGCGGCGGATGGAGTACGCCACAAGCCCCCCGAACGAGGGGTTTGCGCCGTATGATCGAGGTACACCGCCCGGCATGACGGGTCGGCCGCTGGGGAATGCAAGCCTCAGTGGGCCGGGACAGCCATGACGGACTCCGGTTGGCCAATTGGCGTAGAGGGGCGGGTTTCACGGGGGCGATTCCCTGCCTATCCTGAAGGGACCCCCCGGGTCGCCCCGGCGACTGCACGATGAGGAGGACTCCGTGCCGCTCTCGGAGCACGAGCAGCGCATGCTCGAGCAGATGGAGCGAGCGCTGTACGCCGAAGATCCGAAGTTCGCGTCAGCGCTTGAGGGAAACGGGCTGCGGACGTACACCCGGCGGCGGGTCTACCAGGCGGTCGCGGGCTTCCTCGTCGGTATCGCGCTCCTCATGGCCGGAATGGTCGCCCAGCTGATCTGGGTCAGCGTGGTGGGTTTCCTCGTCATGCTCGGCTGTGCCGTGCTCGCCGTCACCGGCTGGCGCAAGGCCCCGAAGCCGGGCGAGCAGCCCCCGGGCGCCCACCAGGTGCGGCCGAAGCGCTCCGTGATGGACCGGATCGAGCAGCGCTGGCAGCGCCGCCGGGACGAACAAGGCCACTGACCGCCGCGTGGCAGCGGCACCGACCACGGCAGACAGACGCAGAGGGGCGGCCACCACCGGGTGGCCGCCCCTCTGCGCGTGGCACCCAGCCCGGAGGGCGCCCCGCCCCGCACACGGTGGACGCACCCAGGGCGCGTCCCTCAGCCCCGCCGGCCGCCGCAGCACCGCCGGAGGGCCGCCCGGAGACCGTGTCTGCTCAGCCCTCCTGTCCCGACGGTCGGCGCAGCCTCGGCCGGAGGGCCGTCCGGGTTCGCAGTGCGGACCAGCGGGCCGAGATGGTCCAGAGCACGCGGACGGCCGAGCGGGGCAGGAGCAGCGCGCGTAGCCGCGTCCCGGTGCCGACCGCGGCCCGCAGCGCCTCCGTCGCCCGGCGCACGTCCTCCGCAGCACCCGGGGCCGGGCGCGGCCGGGGCGCGTACAGCACCTGCTCCACCGCGTCCGCCACCCGGTGCACAGCGGCCCCGGCCACCGGATCGAGGTGGCCCAGCCGGACCAGCCGGGCGGCGGCCCCGCGCGGGGTCAGTGACTCGTCGGGCGTGATGCCGTGGTCCCAGGCGCTGTCCGTCAGCTCCTGCCAGGCCGCCAGGGTGTGCGCCGCCGCGCCCTCCGGCGTCCTGGCGTGCCCGCCCAGCCGCAGCGCGCGCTTCCGCTTCCGCCACAGCAGCGGCGACGCCGCCGCCACCGGTACCAGCAGCCCGCCCAGCCCGGCCGGCAGCCACCACCACGGGTCGGGACCGTCACCCCCGCGGTGCGGGGCCGCCACCGCGGACGCGCTGCCGCAGGCCGCCGGCCGGCGCGGCTCGCCGGCGCAGCCCGCGCTCGGCGAGGCCGCCGCCGAGGGCGCCGAGGAGGTCTTCCCGGACGGCAGCGACTCCTGCGGCAGCGAGCTCCCGGGCGTGTCCGGCTGGGTGTACGACGGCGTGGTGCCGCGGGTCGGGGTCGGCTCGAAGCGGGTCCAGCCCACACCCTCGAAGTACAGCTCGGGCCAGGCGTGCGCGTCCTTCTGGTTCACCGCGACCGTGCCGTCGGCCTGCGGTGTGCCGGGCGCGAAGCCGACCGCGACCCTGGCCGGGATGCCCAGGGTGCGCGCCATCGCCGCCATCGTGAAGGAGAAGTGGATACAGAAGCCCTGCTTCTTCTTCAAAAAGTTCGCTATGGCCCCGGGACCCCGGCCGACCTGCACCTGGGTGTCGTACTGGAAGCCTCCGGTGACGGCGAAGTAGTCCTGGAGCTTGACGGCTTCCTCGTAGTGGCTGCCGGCGCCCGCGGTGATCTTCCGGGCGGTACGGGCCACCACCTCCGGCAGCGCGGACGGCACCCTGGTGTACTCGCGCCGCAGGGCCGCCGGCGGCTGCGGCGCGGAGGCCAGCTGCCGCGCGGTCGGCCGCACGGCCAGGCTGGTCACCCGGTAGGTCTGGCCGCGCGTGGTCTGGCCGTGGTCGCCGACCAGGGCCATGCCGACCGGCTCGTACCGCCACCGCCCGGCGATCCTCACCCCGCTCGGCGGGTAGGGCATCGGCAGCCAGTCCTGGGCGTACGTGTCCGCGGCCGTGACGGTCGTGCGCACCGTGCCGCGTCTGACGTCGTCACCGAGGCCGACGGGGTCGGGGAAGCTGCCCGGCACGCCGACGACGTGCCGCTGGGCCGGTTTCCACGTGGTGCCGTCGAAGTCGTCCAGGGAGACGATCCGCAGATACAGGTCGGAGACGTCGCGGGTGTCGGTCCGCAGGGACAGCAGCCGGCGGTCGTCATCGGTGTTCAGGTTGTCGCGCAGCGACACCAGCAGGCTGACCGCGGAGCCTCCGGCTCCCGGGCCGTCGCCCACCCCCGCGCCGGTGCCGGCGCGGTCCAGCAGCCCGCCGTGCATCGCGGGCAGGGCGAGCGGCACCGTCAGGGCCACACCGAGCGCGACCGCGCCGATCCGGCGCCCGGTGCGCGCCGGTGCGAGGGGCCCGCCCTCGGAGGCGCCCGGGGTGCGGGGCGCGCCGCCGAAGACCCGGCCCCACTGGGCGAGCCGGTCCCGGCCCTCCGCGAGCAGCAGCATCAGATAGCCGGCCGCCGCCGCCAGGAACCACAGCCAGTCCGCACCGCCGTCGGACAGGCCCGCGGCCACCGAGTACAGCGCGAGCAGCGGCAGCCCGGCCGGGGCGGCGCTGCGGAAGGTCACCGCCAGCGTGTCCACCAGAAGACCGATCAGCAGCACGCCGCCGATCAGCATCAGCCGGATGCCGTCGTGCAGCGGCGCCGGTATCGCGTACCGGCCGACGTCGTCCGAACCCTGCCGGAACAGGTCGGCGAAGTACCGGAAGGTGTCCGGGCCCGGGACCAGCCCCGCGAACGCGTGCTGCCGGGCGAACACCAGCGTGAGCAGCACCAGCGTGGCCAGCGCCTGCGCCGCCACCGTCAGCGGCCTGCCCAGCGGCACCCGCCGGGCCGCCGCGCCCACCCCGGTCTGCACCGCCAGCAGCGGCACCAGCTCGAGCAGCCAGGTCGGCTGGTCGACGAGGGGGAGCAGCGCGCACGAGGTCAGCAGCGTGGCCGCCGCCGCGCTCAGGGCCAGCCGTGCCCGTCCGCTCATCCCCGTGCCTCCCCGCTCACGGCGGCCAGGCCCGAGCGTTCCCGGTCCGCCTGCCGCCACAGTCCGTCCAGCGAGGCACCGCGCGGCACGCTCAGTGCCGTCCAGCCCGCCTCACGCAGCATCCGCAGCCGCTCACCGTGCGCCCCGCCGGGGCGGGGCACGTCGGTCGTCTCGCGCGTCCAGGTGTCGGGGTCCAGTACGAAGGCGACGGCGCCGCTGCGCCGGCTCATCCTGGCGACCGTCGTGGCCTGCTCCTCGTCCAGGTCGCCGAGGAAGGCGACCAGCAGCCCGTCGTCGCCGCCGCGCAGCGCGTCGTACGCCCGGGACAGACCGGTGCCGTCGGAGTGGTCCAGCACGGCGAGGGCGTCCATCATCAGTCCGGCCGCGTCCGCCGTCTCCTGGCCCGTGCCCGCGAAGCCGTCGGCGCCCTCGCCGGGCACCGCGCTGCCGCTGTCCGTCAGCAGCCGTACCGAGAAGCCGCGTTCGAGCATGTGCGCCAGCACCGATGCGGCACCGGAGACCGCCCACTCGAAGGCCGAGTCCGGGCCCGCGCCCTCGTAGGCGCCGCCCCGGGTGTCCACGAGCACGGTGCACCGGGCGCGCCGGGGCTGCTCCTCGCGACGCACCATCAGCTCGCCGTAGCGCGCGGTGGACCGCCAGTGCACCCGGCGCAGGTCGTCGCCGTAGCGGTACCCGCGCGGGATCACGTCGTCCTCGCCCGCCAGGGCCAGCGAGCGCTGCCGTCCGTCGCCGTACCCCTGAGCCTCGCCGCTGAAGCGGACCGGGGCCAGCGGGTCCACGCGCGGGACGACCGTCAGGGTGTCGTACGCGGAGAAGGAGCGGGTCAGCTCGCACATGCCGAAGGGGTCGGTGAGCCGCAGCTGGAGCGGGCCCAGCGGATAGCGGCCCCGCAGGTCGGAGCGGACCCGGTAGGACACCTCGCGCCGCCCGCCCGGCTCGACCCGGTCCAGCACGAACCGGGGCCGGGGCCCCAGGACGTACGGCACCCGGTCCTGGAGCATGAGGAGACCGGTGGGCAGCCGGGAGACGTTGTCCATGCGCAGGTTCACCCGGGCCTCGGTGCCGGCCGGCACCCGCCCGGGGGAGAGCCGGCGGGCGGCGGCCACCCGGTGGCGCGTGCGGTACAGCACGGTCGCGCAGACCAGCGGGAGCACGGCCAGCAGCAGCCCGACCCGCAGCAGGTCGCTCTGGCCCAGCACGTACGCGCAGACCGCGGCGGCGATCCCGGCCGCCAGGAAGGAGCGGCCACGGGTGGTGAGCCCCGCCAGGGCCGTACGGACGCCGCCCGCCTCCCCGCGGCCGGTGTCCACCGGTCCGGCCCCCCCGGCGTCCATCACAGCCTCCGCGGAGGCCGCTGGGGGTAGGCCGGGATGGTCCGGCCCAGGCCGCCGAAGCCGCTCTGCTGCCCGGGCACCGCGGGCACCGAGGTGTGCTGGAGGATCTCCAGCACCACCTGCTCGGCCGTACGCCGGTTCAGCTGGGCCTGGGCGGTGGGCAGCAGGCGGTGGGCGAGGACGGCGACGGCGAGTTCCTGGACGTCGTCCGGCAGGGCGTACTCCCGGCCGGCGAGGGCCGCGGAGGCCTTCGCGGCCCTCAGCAGGTGCAGGGTCGCGCGCGGGGAGGCGCCGAGTCTGAGGTCGGGGTGGGTGCGCGTGGCGGCGACCAGCTCGACCACGTACCGCCGGACCGCGTCGGAGACGTGCACCTCGCGCACGGCCTCGGTCAGCTTCACGATCTCGTGCGCGTGCGCCACCGGCCGCAGGTCCTCCAGCGGGCTGACCCCGCCGTGCACGTCGAGCATCCGCAACTCGGCCTCCACGCTCGGGTAGCCGACGGAGACGCGGGCCATGAAGCGGTCGCGCTGGGCCTCGGGCAGCGGGTAGGTGCCCTCCATCTCGACCGGGTTCTGGGTGGCCACCACCATGAAGGGGCTGGGCAGTTCGTACGTCTGCCCGTCGATGGTGACCTGCCGCTCCTCCATGGACTCCAGCAGCGCGGACTGGGTCTTGGGCGAGGCGCGGTTGATCTCGTCACCGATCACGATCTGCGCGAAGATGGCGCCCGGCTTGAACTCGAAGTCCCGGCGCTGCTGGTCCCAGATGGACACCCCGGTGATGTCCGAGGGCAGCAGGTCCGGCGTGAACTGGATGCGCCGCACCGAGCAGTCGATGGACCGCGCCAGCGCCTTGGCGAGCATCGTCTTGCCCACGCCGGGAACATCCTCAAGCAGCAGGTGACCCTCTGCCAGCAGCACGGTCAGCGCGAGCCGCACGACCTCGGGCTTGCCCTCGATCACGCCCTCCACCGAGGCGCGCACCCGCTCCACGGTGGCGGTCAGGTCATCCCCCGCCCCCGCATACGCCCGGGCGGGGGCGCCCCCATGGCTCGCTGGATCGTCATAGGTCGACACCCGGCCCTCCTCGGCCCGTACTTTCCGGGCCGACGCTATCGATGCGCGACCGGCCCACCCCGAAACACGGACACCACGCGGGAAAGGTTCCGCGTGATGCCACATCCCGCATTCTTGCTGCCGTTACCGATTCGTGTCACTCGCCTGTGGACAACTGCCCGCACGATGTCGGCCTTACGGCGTTTTTCGACCACATTTTCGATACGTGTGCGGCGGGACGTGTTCCGGGGCGGCCGGCCGGTGCCCGGGTCAGGCCGGGTCGACCTCGCGCAGCCGGCCGGTGCGCACGTCGAAGACGAAGCCGCGGACGTCGTCGGTGTGCAGCAGGAAGGGCGAGGTGCGCACGCGCTGCATGGACTGGCGCACGTCCTGGTCCACGTCGCGGAAGGACTCCACCGCCCAGGCCGGCCGCTGGCCGATCTCCATCTCCAGCTCGGTGCGGAAGTCCTCGGTGAGGGCCTCCAGTCCGCAGCCGGTGTGGTGGATCAGCACCACACTGCGGGTGCCCAGCTTGCGCTGGCTGATGGTCAGGGACCGGATGACGTCGTCGGTGACCACACCGCCCGCGTTGCGGATCGTGTGACAGTCTCCGAGCTGGAGGCCGAGCGCCTTGTGCAGGTCGAGACGGGCGTCCATACAGGCCACCACGGCGACGTGGAGCACGGGACGGGCGTCCATTCCCGGGTCGGTGAAGGCCTCGGCGTACCGCTGGTTGGCCTCCACCAGGCGGTCGGTCACGTGGGCGCCCTGAGCTATGGCGCCTTCGGATCCAGTGGGCACTGCTGCGGAAGTCGTCATGAGGACGACGTTACTGGTCACGTGGCATTCCGGCCTGCTGTGAGAGGGGACAAAGAACGCCATCGCGGCTTGTTGTGAGCCAACCCACAGGCGGACGGACCCGGACCGAACGGGTGAATCGGTTCGAACGGTCGCCCTGGTTTCGCCGCGGCGCACGACGCGCAGGCCGGTTGATTGACCGCGAGACACGGTGGACTAAAGTGGCGCGAAGCGGGAGGCGTGACTCTCCCTGCTGGTGAAACCCCCGAAGACAGACCCCGGCACACGCCCGGACCGTCTCCCCCACGTGCGCGGGCGCGTACGTACGGCTCGGCCTCCTCCCGCTCCCGGCCGGCCGACGCTTCCGGCGCCGGCAGGCCGCCCCTCCACGAGCCGGCGGAAACCCGGCGGTGCGTACCGGCCGCGCCGGATCCTGAGAGGCCCCCTTGAGCCAGAGTCGACACGTCCCGGTGATGCTCCAGCGGTGCCTGGACCTGCTGGCGCCCGCCCTGGAGCGCCCGGGAGCGGTGGTCGTCGACTGCACGCTCGGGCTCGGCGGCCACAGCGAGGCGCTGCTGGCCCGGTTCCCCGGGGCACGGCTGATCGGCCTCGACCGCGACAAGGAGGCGCTGCGCCTGTCCGGCGAGCGGCTCGCACCGTACGGGGACCGCGCCACCCTCGTGCACGCCGTGTACGACGAACTGCCCGACGTGCTGGACCGGCTCCGCATCCCGCGCGTCCAGGGCGTGCTGTTCGACCTCGGCGTCTCCTCCATGCAGCTCGACGAGGCCGGCCGCGGGTTCGCGTACGCCCAGGACGCGCCGCTGGACATGCGCATGGACCAGACGGCCGGCATCAGCGCCGCCGAGGTCCTCAACACCTACCCGGCGGGCGAACTCGTGCGCATCCTTCGCGCGTACGGCGAGGAGAAGCAGGCCAAGCGGATCGTCTCCGCGATCGTCCGCGAGCGGGCGAAGGAGCCGTTCACGAACAGCGCCCGGCTCGTGACACTCATCCGCGACGCCCTGCCGCAGGCCGCCAAGCGCACCGGCGGCAACCCGGCCAAGCGCACCTTCCAGGCGCTGCGTATCGAGGTCAACGGCGAACTGGCCGTGCTGGAGCGGGCGGTCCCGGCCGCCGTGAAGGCCCTGGACGTCGGCGGCCGGATCGCCGTGCTGTCGTACCACTCGCTGGAGGACCGGCTCGTCAAGCACGTGCTCGCGGCCGGAGCGGCGTCCACCGCGCCGCCCGGACTGCCGGTCGTGCCCGAGCGCTACCAGCCACGGCTCAAGCTGCTCACCCGTGGTGCCGAACTTCCCACCGAGGAAGAGATCACCGAGAACCGCCGGGCCGCCCCGGCCAGACTGCGGGGCGCCGAGCGCATCAGGGAGGACGTCGAGTGAGCCAGACGGGTCGGTGGGTTCCCCCCACGCGCCGGGAACCGGTTCCCGGCGCGCGCCCGGGGACCGGTCACCTCCGGACACGGGAGGAGCGATGAGCGGGAAACCCCAGCTGAAGGGCAGGGCGGCCCGGCTCGCCCGGCTCTTCCCGGCCGGCCGCGCCCGGGCGGCCCGCACCCCGTTCGTCCTCCTCGTCGTCCTGCTCCTGGGCGGCGGCCTCATCGGGCTGCTGGTGCTCAACTCCGCGCTCAGCGAAGGCTCCTTCAAACTGGCCGATCTCCAGAAACAGACCAAGAACCTCACCGACGAGGAGCAGTCCCTCCAGCGGGACATCGACGCCTACTCGTCTCCCGACGCCCTCCAGCGCCGCGCCCGGGAACTCGGCATGGTCCCCGGCGGCGACCCCGCCTTCCTCGGCCCCGGCGGTACCGTGCGCGGCGTCCCCAGCCCCGCCCCCGAGTCCGCCGTCTTCTCCGATCCCCTCGCCCCCGGGGCGGCGGGCCTCCCCGCGGCCCCTCCCCAGACCCCCACCGCGACGCCCACCGCCCCGCCGGCCCAGCCCCCGGCGGACGGCCCCCAGGTGCCCGCCCCGGCAACCGCGCCGCCTCTCGCCCCCCAGCCCGCCCCCACCCCGATTCCCGGCAGGTGACGGAAGTGTCCGACAGGCAACCGCCCCGCCGCCGCGTGCCCGGACCGGCCAGGCCGCCCCGGCCGCGGGGCGCCGACCGGCGGCAGCCCGGGCCCGGCGCCCGTCCGGCCCGCCGTCCCGCCGGGGCCCGGCCCATGCCCCCGCGCCCCCTCCGGCTCGGCAGCCCCCGGCCCCGGCTGCGCCTGGTCAGCCTCGGCCTGACCCTGGTCATGCTCGCCTTCGTGGTACGGCTGCTCCAGGTCCAGGCCGTCGACGCGAGCGCCTACGCGGCCCGGGCCGAGCAGAACCGCTACGTGGTGCACACCCTGGCCGCCGCGCGCGGCGGGATCACCGACCGCAACGGCGTGGCCCTCGCCATCAGCGAGGACGCCTACGACATCACGGCCGACCCGACGATGTTCACCGCCAAGCAGCTGAAGACCGGCGACGGCCCCGAGCGTGCCGCCGCGCTGCTCGCGCCGATCCTCGGCCAGGACCAGGCGACGCTCGTCAAGAAGCTGCGGCCCGCGAACAGGAACTCCCGCTACACCCGGCTCGCCGCGCGGCAGACCCCGCAGGTCTGGAAGCAGATCAAGGACCTGAAGGCCGCGCTCGCCAAGAAGGCGGGGACGGACGGGCACACCGCCAACGTGCTGGCCGGTGTCTTCGCGGACCCCAGCAGCCAGCGCGTGTACCCCAACGGAGACCTTGCCGCCGGGATACTGGGCTGGGTCAACGCCGACGGCCGGGGCGGCGGCGGCATCGAGCAGGAACTGGACAAGCAGCTCACCGGCAAGGACGGCGAGGTCCGTTACGCCCAGTCGGGCGGGCGTCAGGTGCCGACCGTGGGATCGACGCAGACGCCGGCCGTGCCCGGATCCGACGTCGAGCTGACCATCGACCGGGACATCCAGTGGGCCGCGCAGAACGCCATCACCGAGCAGGTGCGCAAGTCCCGGGCGGACCGCGGGTACGTCATCGTCCAGGACACCCGCACCGGCCAGATCCTGGCCATGGCCAACTCGCCCGGCTTCGACCCGAACGACCTGCCGAAGGCCGACGGCGACGCCATGGGCAACGCGGCCCTCCAGGACGCCTACGAGCCCGGCTCCACGGCCAAGGTGATGTCCATGGCGGCCGTGCTCGAACAGAAGGTGGCGACCCCGCTCACCCACGTCGTCGTACCCAACCGGCTGCACCGCGGCGACCGCCTGTTCCAGGACGACATCGACCACGCCACCTGGTATCTCACGCTCAACGGCGTGCTCGCCAAGTCCAGCAACATCGGCACCATCCTGGCCACCGGCGAACTCGGCAGGTCCCAGCCCGAGGCCAACCGGATCCTCCACTCCTACCTGCACCGGTTCGGCATCGGCGACTACACCGGGCTGGACTTCCCCGGTGAGACCCGCGGCATCCTCGCACCGCCGCAGAAGTGGTCCACCTCGCAGCAGTACACGATTCCTTTCGGCCAGGGCTTCTCCATCAACGCGATGCAGGCCGCCTCCGTGTACTCGACCATCGCCAACGGCGGGGTCCGCGTCGAGCCGAGCCTGGTGCGCGGCACGAAGGGCGCCGACGGGCGCTTCACCCCCGCCCGCAAGCCCGCGAAGACCCGGGTGGTCAGCGCGAAGACCGCCAAGGCGGTCGCCCAGATGCTGGAGTCGGTCGTGGACGACGAGCAGGGCACCGGCATCAAGGCCCGCATCCCCGGATACCGGGTCGCGGGCAAGACCGGCACGGCCAACCGCGTGGATCCGGCCACCGGGCGCTACCGCGGTTACACCTCGTCGTTCGCCGGTTTCGCCCCCGCGGACAACCCGCGTGTCACCGTGTACTGCGCCATCCAGAACGCCACCGCCGGCAGCTACTTCGGCGGTCAGATCTGCGGTCCCATCTACAAGCAGGTGATGGAGTTCGCCCTCAAGACCCTCCAGATCCCGCCGACCGGAGCGAAGGCCGCCAACCTGCCCGTCGACTACAAGCCCTGATCAGCACCCCGGAAACACCAGGAACCAGCTCGTGACAACGATCACCCCCGACGACGGGGACCACGGGGCCGAGAACCCCTCACTTCGCTCCGCAGCGGGTGCGCCCGGTACGCTCACCGCCGTGCCACACGCTGATCAGTCCCGAACCACCCAGAAGGGCGCTTCCGTGACATATCCGGGACCGCCGCGACCGGTCGAGGTCTCCGCCACACCCCTCGCGGAACTCGCCGGTCAGCTGGGTGCCGCCGCTCCGGCCGGCTCCGCCGCGGTCACGGGCATCACCCACGACTCCCGTGCCGTCCGCCCCGGCGACGTCTACGCCGCCCTGCCCGGTGCCCGGCTGCACGGCGCCGACTTCGCCACCCAGGCCGCAGGCCTGGGCGCGGTCGCCGTGCTCACCGACCCGGCGGGCGCCGAACGCGCCGCCGCCACCGGCCTGCCCGTCCTGGTCGTGGACGACCCGCGCGCGCGGATGGGCGAACTCGCGGCCACCATCTACGGCCGGCCCGGGCGCGGCCTGCTCCAGATCGGCATCACCGGCACCTCCGGCAAGACCACCACGGCCTACCTGGTCGAGGGCGGCCTGAAGACCGCGCGCAGCACCGGACTCATCGGCACCGTCGAGATGCGCATCGGCGAGGAGCGCATCAAGTCCGAGCGCACCACCCCCGAGGCCACCGACCTCCAGGCCCTGTTCGCCGTCATGCGCGAACGCGGTGTCGAGGCGGTCGCCATGGAGGTCTCCAGTCACGCCCTGGTCCTCGGCCGGGTCGACGGCTGTGTCTTCGACATCGCCGTCTTCACCAACCTCAGCCCGGAGCACATGGAGTTCCACTCCGGCATGGAGGACTACTTCCAGGCGAAGGCCCAGCTGTTCACGCCGCGACGCAGCAGGCTCGGCGTCGTCAACACCGACGACGAGTACGGCCGCCGGCTCGCCGCCGAGGCGGGTGTCCCTGTCGTCACCTTCTCCGCCGAGGGCCACCCCGACGCCGACTGGCGCGCCGAGGACGTCCAGGTCGGCCCGATGGACTCGACGTTCACCGTCCTCGGCCCGAACGGCGAGCGAGTGCAGGCCAGGTCGCCGCTGCCGGGCCCGTTCAACGTGGCGAACACCCTCGCCGCCGTGGTCGCCCTCGCCGCGGCCGGCCTCGACCCGCAGGCCGCCGCCGACGGCATCGCGGCCGTACCGGGCGTCCCCGGCCGTCTGGAGCGCGTCGACGCCGGGCAGCCGTACCTCGCGGTCGTCGACTACGCCCACAAGACCGACGCGGTCGAGTCCGTGCTCAAGGCGCTGCGCAAGGTGACCAAGGGCCGGCTGCACGTCGTCCTCGGCTGCGGCGGCGACCGCGACCGGACCAAGCGCGCCCCGATGGGCGCCGCCGTGGCCCGGCTCGCCGACACGGCCGTACTGACCTCCGACAACCCCCGCTCCGAGGACCCCCTCGCGATCCTCGCGACCATGCTCCAGGGCGCGGCCTCCGTGCCCGCGCACGAGCGCGGCGAGGTGCTCCTGTTCGAGGACCGGGCCGCCGCCGTCGCCGCCGCCGTGGGCCGCGCCCAGGCCGGCGACACCGTGCTGGTCGCGGGCAAGGGCCACGAGCAGGGCCAGGACATCGCCGGCGTGATCCGTCCCTTCGACGACCGCCAGGTGCTTCGCGAAGCTATCCAGAAGACCCAGGGATGAACTTGTGATCGCCCTCTCCCTCGCCGAGATCGCAGCAGTCGTCGGCGGGCAGACGCACGACATACCGGATCCGTCCGCGCAGGTCACGGGACCGGTCGTCCGGGACTCCCGCGAGGTGGTGCCCGGCAGCCTGTTCGCCGCCTTCGTCGGCGAACGCGTGGACGGCCACGACTACGCGGCCCAGGTCGTCCGGGACGGCGCGGTCGCCGTGCTGGCGTCCCGGCCGGTCGGCGTCCCCGCGATCGTCGTCGACGACGTCCAGACGGCCCTCGGCGCCCTCGCCCGGCACGTCGTACAGCGGCTCGGCGCGACCCTCGTCGCCCTGACCGGCTCGGCCGGCAAGACCAGCACCAAGGACCTCATCGCGCAGGTCCTCGGGCGCAGGGCGCCGACGGTGTTCACGCCCGGCTCGCTCAACAACGAGATCGGGCTGCCGCTGACCGCCCTGACCGCCACCGAGGAGACCCGGTTCCTCGTGCTGGAGATGGGCGCCCGCGGCATCGGGCACATCCGTTACCTCGCGGACCTGACGCCCCCGAAGATCGGCCTGGTGCTCAACGTCGGCACCGCCCACATCGGCGAGTTCGGCGGACGCGAACAGATCGCCCAGGCCAAGGGCGAACTCGTGGAGGCCCTTCCCGAGGACGGCGCGGCGGTCCTCAACGCCGACGACCCGCTGGTGCGGGCCATGGCCTCCCGAACCAAGGCGAAGGTGGTCCTTTTCGGAGAGTCGGCCGAAGCGGACGTACGCGCCGAGAACGTACGACTCACGGACAGCGGACAGCCCGCCTTCAGACTTCTCACACCCTCCGGTGCAAGCGATGTGACCATGCGCCTGTACGGTGAGCATCACGTGTCGAACGCGCTCGCCGCGGCCGCCGTCGCCCATGAGCTGGGCATGTCCGCGGAAGAGATCGCCACCGCGCTCTCCGAGGCGGGCTCCCTCTCCCGCTGGCGCATGGAGGTCACCGAGCGCCCGGACGGCGTGACCATCGTCAACGACGCCTACAACGCCAACCCCGAGTCCATGCGGGCCGCCCTCAGGGCGCTCGCGGCCATGGGCAAGGGGCGCCGCACGTGGGCGGTGCTCGGCAAGATGGCCGAGCTGGGGGACGAGGCGCTCGCCGAGCACGACGCCGTCGGACGGCTCGCCGTCCGGCTCAACGTCAGCAAGCTCGTCGCCGTCGGGGGGATTGAGGCCTCCTGGCTGCAACTGGGCGCATATAACGAGGGTTCGTGGGGTGAGGAGTCGGTGCACGTGTCCGACGCACAGGCGGCGATCGACCTGTTGCGCAGCGAGTTGCGCCCGGGGGACGTCGTACTCGTGAAGGCGTCCCGGTCGGTGGGGCTGGAGAGCGTGGCCCAGGCGCTCACCGAGTCCGGTGCCGAGGGCGGGGTCGATGCCCGATGATGAAGCAGATCCTGTTCTCGGGAGTCATCGGCCTCTTCCTGACCCTGGTCGGCACCCCGCTGCTGATCAAGCTCCTCGCCCGCAAGGGCTACGGCCAGTACATCCGTGACGACGGCCCGCGCGAGCACGCCAGCAAGCGTGGTACGCCGACCATGGGCGGCATCGCCTTCATCCTGGCGACGATCGCCGCGTACTTCCTGAGCAAGCTCATCACCGGCTACCCCCCGACCTACTCCGGTCTGCTGGTCCTCGGCCTGATGGCCGGCATGGGCCTGGTCGGCTTCCTCGACGACTACATCAAGATCGTCAAACGGCGGTCGCTGGGCCTGCGGGCCAAGGCCAAGATGGCCGGCCAGCTGATCGTCGGCATCGCCTTCGCCGTGCTGTCGCTCCAGTTCTCCGACGCGCGCGGCAACACCCCGGCCTCCACCAAGCTGTCGTTCATCACCGACTTCGGCTGGTCGCTCGGCCCGGTGCTGTTCGTCGTCTGGGCGCTGTTCATGATCCTCGCGATGTCGAACGGCGTGAACCTGACCGACGGTCTGGACGGCCTCGCCACCGGCGCCTCCGTCCTCGTCTTCGGCGCCTACACCTTCATCGGCGTCTGGCAGTTCCAGGAGTCCTGCGCCAACGCGGGCACCCTGACCAACCCGGGTGCCTGCTACGAGGTGCGCGACCCGCTGGACCTGGCCGTGGTCGCCTCCGCGCTGATGGGCGCCTGTCTGGGCTTCCTGTGGTGGAACACCTCGCCGGCGAAGATCTTCATGGGCGACACCGGTTCGCTCGCGCTCGGCGGTGTCCTCACCGGCCTGGCCATCCTCTCCCGCACGGAGCTGCTGGTGGCCATCATGGGCGGCCTGTTCGTCCTCATCACCATGTCGGTCGTCATCCAGGTCGGCTCCTTCCGGCTCACCGGCAAGCGCGTCTTCCGGATGGCACCACTCCAGCACCACTTCGAACTCAAGGGCTGGTCCGAGGTACTCGTGGTGGTCCGCTTCTGGATCATCCAGGGCATCTGTGTGATCGTCGGACTGGGCCTCTTCTACGCGGGATGGGCAGCGGACAAGTGACCTCCTCGGCGCCTTCAGGGTCCTTCGAATTCCAGGGCAGGCACGTCACCGTCGCCGGGCTCGGCGTCTCCGGGATCCCGGCGGCGAAGGCGCTGCACGCGCGCGGGGCGGTCGTCACGGTCGTCAACGACGGCGACGACGCCCGCGCGCGGGAACAGGCCGCGGAGCTGGAGGCGCTCGGCATCACCGTGCGCCTCGGTGACGGGGCCACCCTGCCCGAGGGCACCGAGCTGATCGTCACCGCGCCCGGCTGGAAGCCGGACAAGCCGCTGTTCCTGGCGGCCGGGAAGGCGGGCGTGCCCGTCTGGGGCGACGTGGAGCTGGCCTGGCGGCTGCGCGGCCCCGACGCGGCTCCCTGGCTGGCCGTGACGGGCACCAACGGCAAGACCACGACCGTCCGCATGCTCGCCTCCATCCTGACGGCGGCGGGCCTGCGCACGGCCGCCGTCGGCAACATCGGCGTCTCCCTGCTGGACGCGGTCCTCGGCGAGGAGCACCACGACGTCCTCGCCGTGGAACTCTCCAGCTACCAGCTGCACTGGGCGCCCTCCCTGCGCGCCCACTCGGCGGCCGTCCTCAACCTCGCGCCGGACCACCTGGACTGGCACGGCTCCATGGAGGCGTACGCACGCGACAAGGGCCGTATCTACGAGGGGAACCGGGTCGCCTGCGTCTACAACGCCGCCGACGAGGCCACCGAGAACCTCGTGCGCGAGGCCGACGTCGAAGAGGGCTGCCGGGCCGTCGGGTTCACCCTGGGCACGCCCGGACCCTCCCAACTCGGCGTGGTGGACGGCATCCTGGTCGACCGGGCCTTCGTCGAGAACCGGCAGAAGAACGCGCAGGAGCTGGCCCAGGTCTCCGACGTGAATCCGCCGGCCCCGCACAACATCGCCAACGCCCTTGCCGCGGCGGCCCTCGCGCGCGCCTTCGGCGTGCCCGCCACGGCCGTACGCGACGGCCTGCGGGCCTTCCGGCCCGACGCCCACCGCATCGCGTACGTGGCCGACATCGACGGGGTGGCGTACGTCGACGACTCCAAGGCGACCAACACCCACGCCGCGGAAGCCTCGTTGGCGGCATATGAACCGATCGTATGGATTGCGGGCGGTCTGGCGAAGGGCGCGACCTTCGACGAACTGGTCGCCAAGTCGGCCGGGCGACTGCGCGGAGCCGTCCTGATCGGCGCCGACCGGGCACTGATCCGTGAGGCCCTCGCGCGACACGCCCCGGAGGTACCCGTCGTCGACCTCGACCGGACCGACACTGGGGCGATGCTCCAGGCGGTGACGGAGGCGAAGCGGCTGGCTCGGCCCGGCGACACGGTGCTGCTGGCCCCGGCATGCGCCTCCATGGACATGTTCACCAACTACAACCAGCGCGGCGACGCGTTCGCGGCGGCGGTCCGCGAACTCGGAGCCTGACCCCGGCCGCCTGCCGGGCGGACCTTGGGAGGGACGCGTGGGACGGTCGACGTTCAGTGGAGGCGCCGATGCCCAGTAGCCGAACCGGCCGGCCGCCCGTGCAGCGGGCGCCCCGGCGCCCGCGTCCCGCCGTCCCCCGGCCCCCGCGCGAGAACCCCGTCCAACGGTTCTGCACACGCGCGCGCAGGGCCTGGGACCGGCCGCTGACCGCCTACTACCTGATCGCCGGCGGCAGCGTGCTGATCACCGTGCTCGGCCTGGTGATGGTCTACTCGGCCTCCCAGATCACCGCGTTGCAGCTGTCGCTGCCGGGGTCGTACTTCTTCCGCAAGCAGTTCCTCGCCGCGCTCATCGGCGGCGCACTGCTGTTCGCCGCCTCCCGCATGCCGGTGAAACTGCACCGGGCGCTGGCCTACCCGATCCTCGCCGGCGCCGTCTTCCTGATGGCCCTGGTGCAGGTGCCCGGGATAGGGATGGCGGTCAACGGCAACCAGAACTGGATCTCGCTCGGCGGCTCCTTCCAGATCCAGCCCAGCGAGTTCGGCAAGCTGGCCCTGGTGCTGTGGGGCGCCGACCTGATCGCCCGCAAGCAGGAGAGGAGGCTGCTGACCCAGTGGAAGCACATGCTGGTGCCGCTGGTTCCGGTCACGTTCCTGCTGCTCGGGCTGATCATGCTCGGCGGCGACATGGGTACCGCGATCATTCTCACGGCGATCCTGTTCGGCCTGCTGTGGCTCGCGGGCGCACCGACCCGGCTGTTCGCGGGCGTGCTGTCGGTCGCCGCACTGATCGGTGTGGTCCTCATCAAGACCAGCCCCAACCGGATGGCCCGCCTCGCCTGCATCGGCGCCACCGAGCCGAAGACCGGGGTCGCCGACTGCTGGCAGGCCGTGCACGGCATCTACGCCCTCGCCTCCGGCGGCTTCTTCGGCTCCGGACTCGGCGCAAGTGTGGAAAAATGGGGCCAACTCCCGGAAGCGCACACCGACTTCATCTTCGCCGTCACCGGCGAGGAACTGGGTCTCGCGGGGACGCTGTCGGTGCTCGCCCTGTTCGCGGCTCTAGGCTATGCGGGTATCCGCGTGGCCGGACGCACGGAGGACCCCTTCGTGAGGTATGCCGCGGGAGGCGTGACCACCTGGATCACCACCCAAGCGGTGATCAACATCGGTGCGGTGCTCGGTCTGCTGCCGATCGCCGGTGTCCCGCTCCCGCTGTTCTCCTACGGAGGGTCCGCCCTGCTGCCGACCATGTTCGCCATCGGGCTGCTGATCGCCTTCGCACGCGACGAGCCCGCTGCGCGGGCGGCGCTCGCGACGCGGCAACCTCGCTTTGGTAGAAAGCGGGCGGGAGGCTCCGGTGCCGGGCGGGTGTCCGGCCGGGGACCACGGAGATGGAACACGATGCGACGGCGTGCCTCGGCGGCGCGTACGTCCGGAGAGCGGTGAATTTCGGTGCATGTCGTACTCGCCGGTGGGGGGACCGCCGGCCACATCGAGCCCGCGCTCGCCCTCGCGGACGCCCTGCGCAGGCAGGACCCGACCGTGGGGATCACGGCCCTGGGCACGGAGCGCGGCCTGGAGACCCGGCTCGTTCCGGAGCGCGGCTACGAGCTGGCGCTGATCCCGGCGGTGCCACTGCCCCGCAAGCCGACGCCCGAGCTGATCACCGTCCCGGGCCGGCTGCGCGGCACGATCAAGGCGGCCGAGCAGATCCTGGAGCGCACCAAGGCGGACGCCGTGGTCGGCTTCGGCGGCTACGTCGCCCTGCCCGGCTATCTGGCCGCCAAGCGCCTCGGTGTGCCCATCGTCATCCACGAGGCCAACGCCCGCCCGGGCCTGGCCAACAAGATCGGTTCGCGGTACGCGGCCCGGGTGGCCGTCTCGACGCCGGACAGCAAACTGCGTGACGCCCGTTACATCGGCATCCCGCTGCGCCGCTCCATCGCCACCCTGGACCGCGCCGCCGTCCGCCCGGAGGCCCGCGCCCGCTTCGGGCTCGACCCGAACCTGCCCACCCTGCTCGTCTCCGGCGGGTCCCAGGGCGCCCGGCGCCTCAACGAGGTGGTCCAGCAGGTCGCTCCCTGGCTCCAGCAGGCCGGCATCCAGATCCTGCACGCGGTCGGGCCGAAGAACGAACTGCCGCAGGTGCATCAGATGCCGGGGATGCCCCCCTACATCCCGGTAAGTTATCTGGACCGGATGGACCTCGCGTACGCGGCGGCCGACATGATGCTCTGCCGCGCGGGCGCGATGACCGTCGCCGAACTCTCCGCCGTCGGGCTGCCGGCCGCGTACGTCCCGCTGCCCATCGGCAACGGCGAACAGCGGCTCAACGCCCAGCCGGTGGTCAAGGCCGGCGGCGGACTCCTGGTCGATGACGCGGAACTGACGCCCGAGTGGGTGCAGCAGAACGTCCTGCCCGTGCTCGCCGACCCCCACCGGCTGTACGAGATGTCCCGCTCGGCGAGCGAGTTCGGCCGCCGGGACGCCGACGACCTGCTCGTCGGCATGGTGTACGAGGCGATCGCCTCTCGCCGTCAGCAGTAAGACATGGGCGGATGAGCCGAACGGGCGCGCGCACGCCGGGGCGCCCCGGAGGTGAACCGGGCCAGGAAAGGGAGTGAGCGTGGCCGGACCGACGACCGCCGAGCGCGGTGAACGCCGGCAGGAGTCGTCCGGCCCGCCGCCCGCTTCCCGGACCAGGAGGCGGCGCCTTCTGGTGCTCGCCGCCCTCGCCGCCCTCCTCGTGCTTCTGGGGGCCGGTGCCGTCTGGGCGTTGTACGGCTCCACCTGGCTGCGGGTGGACCACGTCTCGGTGTCCGGGACACGGGTGCTGACCCCTGCCGAAGTGCGCGAGGCGGCGGCCGTTCCCGTCGGGGAGCCGATGATTTCCGCCGACACGGACGCCGTCGAAGCCCGGCTTCGCCGGAAATTGCCCCGAATTGACACCGTTGACGTGGTTCGTTCCTGGCCTCATGGAATCGGCCTGAAAGTGATCGAGCGCACTCCGGTTCTGCTCGTCCGAAAGGGCGGGAACTTCGTCGAAGTCGATGACGAAGGTGTCCGATTCGCTACGGTTCCGCGGGCACCGAAAGGCGTCCCGGCACTGGAGATCTCCGCCTCCCGCAAGGGGTCGGGCGCCGCGAGCTTCCGGCGTTTCGGCGCGGACCGTCTGGTGCGCGAGGCCGTCCGGGTCGCCGGCGACCTGCCGGAACCCGTGCTGAGGGCCACCAGGGCCGTCCAAGTCCGCTCCTACGACGCGATCTCGCTGGAGTGGGGCGACGGGCGCACGGTGGCATGGGGCAGCGGAGAGGACGGCGGCGCCAAGGCGCGGGCCCTCACGGCTCTCATGAAAGCAGTTCCCGGCGCACGGCACTTTGATGTCTCTGTTCCCACCGCCCCCGCGTCATCGGGGAGTTGACGCACATCCGCGCAGGCCAGCACCCTGGTTGGGCACCGCTATGCCTGATCACATAGGGTGAAAAGAAAAACGGGAGGTTCGGCGTGTTCGTTGAACGGGCGCCACTTGTCGACTTAGTGTCCTGTTCAGAAGACTCCAGGGAACAGACACACTGGTAACCCTAAACTTCAAGGTTAGGGTTCGGGTCGGCGCTACGGACCGTCCCATTCGGCATCCGTCGTCCCGGCGCGGGGCATCCGCACGGCGGCGACAACGTAATTCGAGGCGAGAGGCCTTCGACGTGGCAGCACCGCAGAACTACCTCGCAGTCATCAAGGTCATCGGTGTCGGCGGCGGTGGTGTCAATGCCATCAACCGGATGATCGAGGTCGGTCTCAAGGGCGTCGAGTTCATCGCCATCAACACCGACGCACAGGCGCTGTTGATGAGCGACGCCGACGTCAAGCTCGACGTCGGCCGCGAACTCACCCGCGGACTCGGCGCCGGAGCCAACCCGGCCGTCGGCCGCAAGGCCGCCGAGGACCACCGCGAGGAGATCGAGGAGGTCCTCAAGGGGGCCGACATGGTCTTCGTGACGGCCGGCGAGGGCGGCGGCACCGGCACCGGCGGCGCACCCGTCGTGGCCAACATCGCGCGCAACCTGGGCGCCCTGACCATCGGCGTGGTCACGCGCCCGTTCACCTTCGAGGGACGGCGCCGCGCGAACCAGGCCGAGGACGGCATCGCGGAACTCCGCGAAGAGGTCGACACCCTCATCGTCATCCCCAACGACCGGCTGCTGTCCATCTCGGACCGCCAGGTCTCGGTCCTGGACGCCTTCAAGTCCGCGGACCAGGTCCTGCTCTCCGGTGTGCAGGGCATCACCGACCTCATCACCACGCCCGGCCTGATCAACCTGGACTTCGCCGACGTCAAGTCGGTCATGTCCGAAGCCGGTTCGGCCCTCATGGGCATCGGCTCGGCCCGCGGCGACGACCGCGCGGTGGCCGCGGCCGAGATGGCGATCTCCTCCCCGCTGCTGGAGGCGTCCATCGACGGCGCCCGCGGCGTGCTGCTCTCCATCTCGGGCGGTTCCGACCTCGGCCTGTTCGAGATCAACGAGGCCGCCCAACTGGTCAGCGAGGCCGCGCACCCCGAGGCCAACATCATCTTCGGCGCGGTCATCGACGACGCGCTGGGCGACGAGGTCCGGGTCACCGTCATCGCGGCCGGCTTCGACGGCGGCCAGCCCCCCGCCCGCCGGGACAACGTGCTCGGCTCGGCCTCCGGATCGGCGCCCGCCCGCCGCGAGGAGCCCGCGCCGGCGCGGCCGAGCGAGCCCAGCCGTCCGTCCTACGGCTCGCTGGGCAGCGTGAAGCCGAAGGAGGAGCCGGAGCCGGCCCCCGAGCCGGTGGCCGACATCCCGGTCCCGCCGCCGGTCACACCGGCGCCGCGGCCCGCCTACGCGGACAGCACGGCCGAGGAACTGGACGTCCCGGACTTCCTCAAGTGATAGGACGGCGCGAGAGCGTGAGCGGCGCGCACTTCGCCTTCACCGACCGGTGGGGCGGGGTGAGCGCCGCTCCGTATGAGGAGCTGAACCTCGGCGGCGCGGTCGGCGACGCCCCGGAGTCCGTGGGGGCCAACCGGGAGCTGGCGGCCAAGTCGCTCGGCCTGGACCCCGTTTCGGTGGTCTGGATGCGGCAGGTGCACGGCACCGACGTCGTCGTGGCGGACGCGCCGTGGGGCGAGCGTCCGGTGCCCGAGGCCGACGCGGTCGTCACCGCCCGGCGCGGACTCGCCCTCGCCGTCCTCACCGCCGACTGCGTGCCGGTACTGCTGGCCGACCCCGTCGCCGGGGTCGCCGCCGCGGCCCACGCGGGCCGGCCCGGCATGGTCGGGGGCGTCGTCCCCGCCGCGGTACGGGCCATGGTCGAACTGGGCGCCGCGGCGGACCGGATCGTCGCCCGTACCGGACCGGCCGTCTGCGGCCGGTGCTACGAGGTGCCCGAGGCGATGCGCGCCGAGGTGGCCGCCGTCGAACCGGCGGCGCACGCCGAGACGAGCTGGGGCACGCCCGCGGTCGACGTGAGCGCCGGCGTGCACGCGCAGCTCGACCGGCTCGGGGTGTGCGACCGGGCGCAGTCGCCGGTGTGCACGCTGGAGTCGGAGGACCACTTCTCGTACCGCCGCGACCGCACCACGGGGCGGCTCGCCGGCTATGTGTGGCTGGACTGATGGGGCATGACGGACCGTAAGACCGAACTCGCCGCGAACCTGGCGAAGGTGGAGGAGCGCATCGCGACCGCGTGTGCGGCGGCCGGGCGCGGGCGCGAGGAGGTGACCCTCATCGTGGTCACCAAGACCTACCCGGCCAGCGACGTGCGGATCCTGTCCGGACTCGGCGTGCGCCAGGTCGCCGAGAACCGCGACCAGGACGCGGCCCCGAAGGCCGCCGCGTGCGCGGATCTGCCCCTGACGTGGCACTTCGTCGGTCAGTTGCAGACCAACAAAGTGCGTTCTGTGGTCGGTTACGCCGATGTCGTGCAGTCCGTCGACCGTTCCAGGCTCGTCGCCGCGCTGTCGAAGGAGGCGGTACGGGCGGAGCGCGAGGTGGGCTGCCTCCTCCAGGTGGCGCTCGACGCGGGGGCGAGCGGCCGGGGCGAACGCGGTGGCGTGGCGCCGGACGGAATCGAAGAGTTGGCCGACCTCGTGGCCGGGGCGCCCGGGCTGCGGCTCGACGGCCTGATGACCGTCGCTCCGCTCACCGGGGAATACGCGGGACGCGAACAGGCGGCGTTCGGACGGCTCATGGATTTGTCGACCGACCTGCGCCGGAACCATCCGGCTGCAACCATGGTGTCGGCAGGGATGAGTGCGGACCTCGAACAGGCCGTGGCCGCCGGGGCGACACATGTACGCGTCGGCAGTGCGGTACTCGGAGTCCGCCCCAGGCTCGGGTAACGTCGCCAGGAAGTCGGACCACAGCAGAAAATATGGTCAGTGTCCGCCAAGGCGGGCACAACGACCACGTGGATCGCGGGCATTTGGCAGTCGTCAGTCGATCCACCACAGAGCGGAGGACTCAGAGCATGGCCGGCGCGATGCGCAAGATGGCGGTCTACCTCGGCCTCGTGGAGGACGATGGGTACGACGGCCGCGGATTCGACCCCGACGACGACTTCGAACCCGAGCTGGACCCGGAGCTCGAGCGGGACCACCGACGGCACGAACCGTCACATCAGTCGCATGGTGCACACCAGTCCCAAAGGGACGAAGAGGTGCGAATCGTGCAACCGCCCGCGCCGCGCGAGCCGGTGGCCCGTTCGACTTCGCTCGCCGCGGAATCGGGACGCCCGGCGCGGATCGCGCCCGTGGCATCCATCACACAAGAACGTCAGTCCCTGGAGAAGAACGCACCGGTGATCATGCCCAAGGTCGTGTCGGAACGAGAGCCTTACCGGATCACCACGCTTCACCCGCGGACCTACAACGAGGCCCGTACCATCGGGGAACACTTCCGTGAGGGCACCCCGGTGATCATGAATCTGACTGAGATGGATGACACAGACGCGAAGCGACTTGTCGACTTTGCGGCCGGTTTGGTGTTTGGTCTTCACGGCAGCATCGAGCGGGTGACGCAGAAGGTGTTCCTGTTGTCTCCTGCTAACGTCGATGTCACGGCGGAGGACAAGGCCCGCATCGCAGAGGGCGGGTTCTTCAACCAGAGCTGAGACGCACGACCGGACCGCAGTACGGAAAGCACGGAGCAGGGGAGAGGGAACAGCAGGCCATGAGCGTGTTCGCGCAGGTGATCTACATCGCGCTGATGGTGTTCCTCGTCGTGCTCATCTTCCGGCTGGTCATGGATTACGTGTTCCAGTTCGCCCGCTCGTGGCAACCCGGCAAGGCGATGGTGGTCGTACTGGAGGCCACCTACACTGTCACCGATCCACCGCTGAAGCTTCTGCGGCGGTTCATCCCGCCGCTGCGTCTCGGGGGCGTGGCGCTCGACCTGTCCTTCTTCGTACTGATGATCATCGTTTACGTCCTCATCTCCATTGCGCAGCACTTCGTGAGATGAGGGTGGACGATACGGTCTTGCCGACTGCCGATGACTACGTTGAGGTGAAGAGATGCCGTTGACCCCCGAGGACGTGCGGAACAAGCAGTTCACGACCGTCCGCCTCCGAGAAGGCTATGACGAGGACGAGGTCGATGCCTTCCTCGACGAGGTCGAAGCCGAACTGACCCGGCTGCTGCGCGAGAACGAGGACCTGCGCGCCAAACTGGCCGCGGCCACGCGCGCGGCCGCCCAGAACCAGCAGAACATGCGCAAGCCCCCGGAGCAGGACCAGCAGCAGGGCATGCCCCAGCAGGGAATGCCTCAGCAGGGCATGCCCCAGCAGGGGATGCGAGGTCCCGGCGCACCGGTGCCCGCCGGCATATCGGGCCCGCCGCAGCAGCAGATGGGCGGCCCCATGGGTGGTCCGCCCCAGCTGCCGAGCGGTGCCCCGCAGCTGCCCGCCGGCCCCGGCGGTCAGGGTGGCCCGCAGGGTCCCGGCCCGATGGGCCAGGGGCCGATGGGCCAGGGCTCGATGGGGCAGGGGTCGATGGGCCAGGGCTCCATGGGTCAGGGTTCGATGGGCCAGGGCTCCATGGGGCAGGGCCACATGGGCGGTCAGCCGCCCATGCAGCAGCAGATGGGCGGCCCGATGGGCGGTCCCATGGGCGGCCACGGTCAGGGCCCCGGTGGCGACAGTGCCGCCCGTGTCCTCTCGCTGGCCCAGCAGACCGCCGACCAGGCGATCGCCGAGGCCCGCTCCGAGGCCAACAAGATCGTCGGCGAGGCCCGCAGCCGCGCCGAGGGTCTGGAGCGGGACGCCCGTGCCAAGGCCGACGCCCTGGAGCGGGACGCGCAGGAGAAGCACCGCGTCGCCATGGGCTCCCTGGAGTCCGCGCGCGCCACGCTGGAGCGCAAGGTCGAGGACCTGCGCGGCTTCGAGCGCGAGTACCGCACCCGGCTGAAGTCGTACCTCGAGTCGCAGCTGCGTCAGCTGGAGACCCAGGCCGACGACTCCCTGGCCCCGCCGCGCAACCCGGCCACCGCGTCCCTGCCGCCGTCCCCGTCGCCCTCCATGGCCCCGGCCGGCGCGAGCGCCCCGTCCTACGGCGGCAACCAGGGCATGGGCGGCAACCCCGGTCCGTCCGGCCCGTCCTACGGCGGCCAGCAGCAGATGACCCCGGCCATGACCCAGCCCATGGCCCCGGTCCGTCCGCAGGGTCCGTCCCCGATGGGCCAGGCGCCCTCGCCGATGCGCGGGTTCCTGATCGACGAGGACGACAACTGAGCGCCGGGCACTAGTACGACAACGGCGTCGGCAGCGCCCAAGGGGCGGGCCCCCGGACTTCGGTCCGGGGGCCCGCCCCTTTTACGCGGGTTGCGCGCGACTGCCGCCGGGGTGCGGGGACACCGCGCGGCGGTGACAGGACCGGCCGGCACCCGGGTGGCAGGCCGGCCCGGTAGGCGGCGGGAATTCCACGGGCCGGCGCCTGGGCGGGGCCAGGGTGCGGCGTCAGGCGGGACCCAGGTGGGAGGGCGGCCCGGTAGCCGGCGGAATCCACGGGCCGGCGCCCGGGCGGGGCCCAGGGTGCGGCCTCAGGGCGGGAACCCACGGTCCGGTATCCGGGTGTGAACCGTCGGTCCGGCGATTCACGCGGAAGGGCCCGGTCTCCTTGCCGGAGACCGGGCCCTTCCGCACCCCTCGGCGATTACGCCCGGCGGAGCCGGAACGTCAGGGACAGGCCCTCGTCGGTGAAGGCGTCGCCGTAGGTGTCGTCCCCCTCGCCCTGGGCGAAGTCGGTCGCGAGGACCTCCTCGGCGATCAGCGCGCTGTGCTCGGACAGCGCGGCGGTGACCGCGGGATCGGTCGAGGCCCACCGCAGGGCGATCCTGTCGGCCACGTCCAGGCCGCTGTTCTTGCGGGCCTCCTGGATCATCCGGATCGCGTCACGGGCCAGACCGGCCTGCCGCAGCTCCTCGGTGATCTCCAGATCGAGGGCGACCGTGGCACCGGAGTCGGAGGCCACCGACCAGCCTTCGCGGGGGGTCTCCGTGATGATGACCTCGTCGGGAGCGAGGGTGACCGTCTCCCCGTCGACCTCCACGGACGCGGTGCCCGCACGCAGCGCGAGGGACAACCCGGCGGCGTCGGCACCGGCGATCGCCCGGGCCACGTCCTGCACCCGCTTGCCGAACCGCTTGCCCAGCGCCCGGAAGTTGGCCTTGGCGGTCGTGTCGACCAGGCTGCCGCCGACCTCGCTGAGCGATGCCAGCGCCTCGACGTTCAGCTCCTCCGTGATCTGCGCGTGCAGCTCCGGGTCGAGGGACTCGAAGCCGATGGCCCCGATCAGCGCACGGGACAGCGGCTGACGCGTCTTGACACCCGACTCCGCGCGCGTGGCGCGGCCCAGCTCCACCAACCGGCGGACCAGGACCATCTGCCTCGACAGCTCCGGGTCGATCGCGGACAGGTCCGCCTCGGGCCAGGAGGCCAGATGGACGGACTCGGGCGCGCCCGGCGTGACCGGCGCGACCAGGTCCTGCCACACCCGCTCGGTGATGAACGGCGTGATCGGCGCCATCAGCTTCGTGACCGTCTCCAGCACCTCGTGCAGGGTGCGCAGGGCGGCCTTGTCGCCCTGCCAGAAGCGACGGCGCGAACGGCGGACGTACCAGTTGGACAGGTCGTCCACGAACGCGGACAGCAGCTTGCCGGCGCGCTGGGTGTCGTAAGCCTCCAGCGCCTGGGTCACCTGGTCGGTGAGGGCGTGCAGTTCGGACAGCAGCCAGCGGTCCAGCACCGGGCGCTCGGCCGGTGCCGGGTCCGCCGCGGAGGGCGCCCAGTCGGACGTGCGGGCGTACAGGGCCTGGAAGGCGACCGTGTTCCAGTACGTCAGCAGGGTCTTGCGGACGACTTCCTGGATGGTGTTGTGACCGACCCGGCGGGCCGCCCACGGGGAACCGCCGGCCGCCATGAACCAGCGCACCGCGTCCGCGCCGTGCTGGTCCATGAGCGGGATCGGCTGGAGGATGTTGCCCAGGTGCTTGGACATCTTGCGGCCGTCCTCGGCGAGGATGTGGCCCAGGCAGACGACGTTCTCGTACGACGACCTGTCGAAGACGAGGGTGCCGACGGCCATCAGCGTGTAGAACCAGCCGCGGGTCTGGTCGATCGCCTCGGAGATGAACTGCGCCGGATACCGGCTCTCGAACAGCTCCTTGTTCTTGTACGGGTAGCCCCACTGCGCGAACGGCATGGAACCCGAGTCGTACCAGGCGTCGATGACCTCCGGCACGCGCGTGGCCGTCTTGCCGCAGCCGTCGTGACGGCAGGCGAAGGTGACGTCGTCGATGTACGGCCGGTGCGGGTCCAGGGCCGAGTGGTCCGTGCCGGTCAGCTCGGTCAGCTCCGCGCGGGAGCCGACGCAGGTGAGGTGGTCGTCCTCGCAGCGCCAGATCGGCAGCGGCGTACCCCAGTAGCGGTTGCGGGACAGCGCCCAGTCGATGTTGTTGTTCAGCCAGTCGCCGAAGCGGCCGTGCTTGACCGTGTCCGGGAACCAGTTGGTCCTCTCGTTCTCCTGGATGAGGCGGTCCTTGATCGCCGTCGTGCGGATGTACCAGGAGGGCTGCGCGTAGTACAGGAGCGCGGTGTGGCAGCGCCAGCAGTGCGGGTAGCTGTGCTCGTACGGCAGGTGCTTGAACAGGAGGCCGCGCTGCGCCAGGTCTTCGGTGAGCTTTTCGTCCGCCTTCTTGAAGAAGATGCCGCCGACCAGGGGGACGTCCTCCTCGAAGGTGCCGTCCGGGCGGACCGGGTTCACGACCGGCAGGCCGTAGGCGCGGCAGACCTTGAGGTCGTCCTCACCGAAGGCGGGGGACTGGTGGACCAGGCCCGTACCGTCCTCGGTCGTCACGTACTCGGCGTTGACCACGTAGTGCGCCGGTGCGGGGCTGTGCCCGTCGGTTCCCTCGCCGGCGCTCGGGAACTCCACCAGCTCGAAGGGGCGCTGGTACGTCCAGCGCTCCATCTCCGCGCCGGTGAAGGTCCGGCCGGTGGGCTCCCAGCCCTCGCCGAGCGCCTTGGCGAGCAGCGGCTCGGCGACGACGAGCTTCTCCTCGCCGTCCGTCGCGACGACGTAGGTGACCTCCGGGTGCGCGGCGACCGCCGTGTTGGACACCAGGGTCCAGGGGGTCGTCGTCCACACCAGGAGCGCGGCCTCGCCGGCGAGCGGGCCGGAGGTGAGCGGGAAGCGGACGTACACGGAGGGGTCGACGACCGTCTCGTAGCCCTGCGCCAGCTCGTGGTCGGACAGGCCGGTGCCGCAGCGCGGGCACCAGGGGGCGACACGGTAGTCCTGGACCAGCAGCCCCTTGCCGAAGATCTCCTTCAGCGACCACCACACCGACTCCACGTACTCGGGGTCCATGGTCCGGTAGGCGTCGTCCAGGTCGACCCAGTAGCCCATGCGGGTCGTCAGCTCGGCGAAGGCGTCGGTGTGCCGGGTCACCGACTCGCGGCACCTGGCGTTGAACTCGGCGATGCCGTACGTCTCGATGTCCTGCTTGCCCGAGAAGCCCAGCTCCTTCTCGACGGCCAGCTCGACCGGCAGACCGTGACAGTCCCAGCCGGCCTTGCGGCCCACGTGGTAGCCGCGCATGGTGCGGAAGCGGGGGAAGACGTCCTTGAAGACGCGTGCCTCGATGTGGTGGGCGCCGGGCATGCCGTTGGCGGTGGGCGGCCCTTCGTAGAACACCCATTCGGGGCGGCCCTCGGACTGCTCCAGGCTCTTGGCGAAGATCTTCTGCTCGCGCCAGAAGTCGAGCACGGCGTGCTCGAGGGCGGGCAGGTCGACCTGTGCGGGCACCTGGCGGTACGTCGGCGCTGTCATCTGCGAGCATCCTCCAACGGACTTGCTGCCTTCCGTCGGAGGGACGAGAGCCTAGATCCTGTCTACGCCGTGTGCGGCGCGCTCCCGCGGTACCACCCTCCTTGGCCCTCCGGCACGCCGTACGCGCCGGTGAGCCCCCTCATTGGGGTCGCGAGGCCGGTTCTACTCGCCGTCGCCCTTCGGCTGCGGCTTTCTTCCGGCGGCTCCGGGGTGATCTTCACGTCGCGCTCGCCCCCGGGCTCACACCGTCCCCGGGTCGCTCTGGGCTGCGTACGCCGCTACTCGTCCCCATCCACGCTTTTCGCTCCGCCCAGTGTACGGCGCCCCCCGGACAGCGGCCGACCGGTTTTCCGCGCGGTGCGGGCGCGGGGCCGGGGCCGCACCGCGTGACCCGAATGGCGAGGGGGCGGGCACACCGGTCCGCGCGGGCCGGAGCGGACGGATTACCCGGCGGGGAGCTGGGCACAACGGATGCAGGCCCGTGCCTCGGGGGGTGCGGGCGGGCGAATCGGGCGGTGTGCCCCGTTGCCGCGGGACTCAAGTCGATTTATCGTCCCAGCACGATTCGCGAGCAAGATCACAATATGTGAAGGGGCCGCGGCCATGGTGGCGAAGAAGACCGCCGTACAGCAGCCGGCGACCGGGAAGACGGGCGCGGGACCTGCCACCAGGAGGACGGCTGCGGGGAAGCCGGCAGCCGGTCGCGCGGCTGTGCGGGAGGAGCGGGAAGAGGGGGAGAAGGCGGAGGGACCGGTGGCGAGGAGAGCCGCCGTGAAGAAGACGGTCACGAAGAAGGCGGCCGTGAGGAAGACGCCCGTGAAGCAGGCGGGCGCGAAGGAAGCAGTCGTGAAGAGGGCGGCCGCGACCCACGCGACCGCGAAGGACTCGGCCCGGAGGACGGAGACGACGGCGGAGAAGACGGCGGTGGAGCGGGCGCCCAGGACGGTCGCCAGGAAGGTCGCGGCGAAGAAAGCGGTGGCCGGGAAGGCGGCGCACGGGCACACGGGAGCCGGCGAGTCGGTGGAGGCCTCGGCGGCCGGGAAGACCACGGTGCCGAAGAAGCCGACGCCGAGGACGGCCACTGACGAGACGGCTGCGGACAAGGCGGCCCCCGAGGAGCCGACGGCGGGGAAGACCGGCGCCGGGCGGGCGGTCCACGAGCCCGTCCCCACGGGGACGGCTCACAGGAGCACGGCCAAGAAGGCGGGTGCGGCGCGGGCCGCGAAGCAGACGGGAGCCACGACAGTGGTTGCGAAGAAGACCCCAGGCACGGCCACGGCGGAACAGACCCCCCTTCCCAAGGCGCGGGCCGCCGCGGCGGAGCCCGGCGAGCTGGCCGTGCGCTCGGGAGAGGACCCCTGGACCCCGGAGGAGGTCGCGGGTGCCCGCGCGGAGCTGGACTCCGAGGCGGGCCGGCTGCGGGCGGAGATCAGCTCGTCGGAGGCGTCCGTCGCCGGTCTGATGCGGGACTCAGGGGACGGCGCGGGCGACGACGAGGCCGACACCGGCACCAAGAACATCACACGCGAGCACGAGATGGCGCTGGCCGCCAACGCGCGCGAGATGCTGGACCAGACCGAGCGCGCCCTGGAACGGCTCGACGCGGGCACCTACGGCCTGTGCGAGAACTGCGGCAACCCCATCGGCAAGGCGCGCATGCAGGCCTTCCCGCGGGCCACGCTGTGCGTGGAGTGCAAGCAGAAGCAGGAACGCCGCTCCTGAACGCCGGGGGCCGTGGGGGCGTGCCGTAGTCTCGTCCCCAGTCAGGCACCTAGGTTGAGGGACTCACGTGGCAGAGGCGGAGCGCATCATCGGTACGCCGGACACCCCGGACGACGGCGGCGAGCGGACTGCGGCGGCCGGAGCGCCCGCCGGCCCGGGCGAGTCCGGCCCGGCCGGTGCGAGTCAGGGGCCCGCCCCGGTGGGGCAGCGGACCGGCCGCGGGCGCCGGATCGCCGTGCTGTTCGCGGTGGCCGCGTTCGCGTACGCCCTCGACCTGATCAGCAAGATGCTCGTCGTCGCCCGGCTGGAGGGCCACGCGCCGATCCAGGTCGTCGGGGACTGGCTGGAGCTGCACGCCATCCGCAACCCGGGCGCGGCCTTCGGGTTCGGCGCGGCCTTCACGATCATCTTCACGCTCATCGCCGCCGCCGTGATCCTGGTGATCATCCGGCTCTCCCGCAAGCTCTACAGCTTCCCCTGGGCGATCGCGCTCGGCCTCCTGCTGGGCGGGGCGCTCGGCAACCTCACCGACCGGATCTTCCGGGCGCCGGGGATCTTCGAGGGCGAGGTCGTGGACTTCATCGCGCCCCAGGGCTTCGCGGTGTTCAACCTCGCCGACTCGGCGATCGTGTGCGGCGGCATCCTGATCGTGCTGCTGTCCTTCCGCGGCCTGGACCCGGACGGCACGGTCCACAAGGACTGACACCGGTCCCGCCGGCCCGCGGGGCCCGTGGACGGGCGGTTTTCCACAGGCCCGTTCGGTGGCCGGTCTCTCGTCCGGCATACTCGACGGGTGAGCACCATTCCCGAGATCCGCACCCTACCCGTGCCGGACGGCCTGGAGGGCGAGCGCGTCGACGCCGCCATCTCCCGCATGTTCGGCTTCTCCCGCACGAAGGCGGCGGAGCTGGCCGCGGCCGGCAAGGTCCAGGTCGACGGGGCGGTGGTCGGCAAGTCCGAGCGGGTGCACGGCGGCGCCTGGCTCGAGGTCGAGATGCCGCAGGCGGCGGCTCCGGTGCAGGTGGTCGCCGAGCCGGTCGAGGGCATGGAGATCGTGCACGACGACGATGACGTGGTCGTGATCGTCAAGCCGGTCGGCGTGGCCGCGCACCCGTCGCCGGGCTGGTCCGGGCCGACCGTCATCGGCGGTCTCGCCGCCGCCGGATACCGGATCTCCACCTCCGGCGCCGCCGAGCGCCAGGGCATCGTGCACCGCCTCGACGTCGGCACCTCCGGCCTGATGGTGGTCGCGAAGTCGGAGCGCGCCTACACGTCGCTCAAGCGCCAGTTCAAGGAACGCACCGTCGACAAGCGCTACCACACCCTGGTCCAGGGCCACCCGGACCCGACGAGCGGCACGATCGACGCCCCGATCGGCCGCCACCCGAACCACGACTACAAGTGGGCGGTCACGGCGGACGGCAAGCCGTCGGTGACGCACTACGACCTCGTCGAGGCCTTCCGCGCCGCCTCCCTGCTCGACGTGAAGCTGGAGACCGGCCGTACCCACCAGATCCGCGTCCACATGGCCGCGCACCGCCACCCCTGCGTCGGCGACCTCACCTACGGCGCCGACCCGACCCTCGCCAAGCGGCTGGGCCTGACCCGCCAGTGGCTGCACGCGGTCCGGCTCGGCTTCGAGCACCCCGGCGACGGACAGTGGGTGGAGTTCGCCAGCGACTACCCCGAGGACCTGCGGCAGGCCCTCGACCAGGTCCGGGAGGAGACGTGGGCGTGAGCCCGCGTCACACGATCCGGGTCGTGACGGACCTCGCCGACCGCGAGGCCTGCTTCGCGGTGCGCAAGGAAGTCTTCGTGACCGAGCAGGGCGTCGCACCGGACATCGAGTACGACGCCTGCGACGCCGTGGCCGTGCATGTCCTGGCGGTCCGCGAGGACGGGGTGCCCCTGGGCACCGGGCGGCTGCTGCACGGCGAGGCGGCGGCGGCGAAGACCGGCGGTGACCCGGCGGTGGGCTCCCTGGGGCGGCTCGCCGTCTCCCGGGAGGCACGCGGGCTCGGCATCGGCGCGGCCCTGGTGCGCGCCATCGAGGACGCCGCCCGCGCGCAGGGCCTCACCGCCCTGGACCTGCACGCGCAGACCCATGCGCTGGGCTTCTACGAGCGGCTCGGCTACGTGGCGTACGGCCCGGAGTTCCCGGACGCCGGCATACCGCACCGGGCGATGCGCCGCTCCCTGTAACCCCCGCCCGCCGCTCCCTGCAGCCCCCGCCCGCCGGGACGGCCGCGCGGTCCGGGAGACGTCGGTACGGCCGGGGCGCGGGCGTCGTGGCAGGCTAGAGGTCTGCCGTGTGATCGTCGAGCCCGGAGCGCCGTCCGTGGATCAGTTGGCCCTGTTGTTCGCCCTGCTGCTCGGGGCTCTGGTGAGCGTCCCGGTCGGGGACCGCTTCGGGGTGCCAGCGCCCGTGCTGATGACCCTGTTCGGCGGGGCCCTGGCAGTGGCCGAGTTCGTGCCCGACGTGAACATCCCGCCCGACCTGATCCTGCCCGCGCTGCTGCCGCCGCTGCTCTACGCCGCCGTGCGCCGGACCTCCTGGCGGCAGTTCGCGTCCAACGTCCGTCCGATCTTCCTGCTGGCCGTCGCCCTGGTGTTCGTCACCACGGTGTGCGTGGCGCTGGTCGCCCACGCGATCGTGCCCGGGCTGCCGATCGCCGCGGCCGTCGCGCTGGGCGCCCTGATCGCACCACCCGACCCGGTCGCCGCGACCAGTGTCGCCGGACAGCTGGGACTGCCGCGCCGCCTGGTGTCCATCCTGGAGGGCGAGGGCCTCTTCAACGACGTCACGGCCATCGTGCTGTACCACGTGGCGATCGCCGCCGCCCTGAGCGGCTCCTTCTCGCCCTGGCGGGCCGGGCTCGACCTCGTGCTGTCCGCCGTCGTCGCGGTGGCCGTGGGACTGGTGCTGGGCTGGGGCGCGAACAGGCTGATGGACCTGCTGGGCGATCCGACCCTCCAGATCGGCATGACCCTGCTGGTGCCGTACGCCTCCTACGTGCTCGCGGAGAAGCTGCACGGTTCCGGGGTGCTCGCCGTGCTCACCACGGCACTGTTCCTCGCCGAGTACGCCACCGACGCCGACGACGTGATGACCCGGCTGGCCGGGCACACCTTCTGGGACATCATCGACACCCTCGTCACGGGGGTCGCCTTCGGGCTGATCGGCCTGGAGCTGCACAACGCCATCCGCACGGGCAGCGGGCGCTGGGGCGAGCTGCTGGGCTGGTCGGCCGCCGTGGTGGGCGTGGTGGTCGTCGTACGACTGCTGTGGCTGCTGCCGGCCACCTGGCTGACCAAACGGCTGCACGCCCGCCGCCGGGACTACGACGAGGAGATCCCGGTGAGCTGGCGGGAGACCGTCGTCATGTGGTGGTCCGGGATGCGCGGGGTGGCCTCCGTGGCGCTGGTCCTCGCCATCCCGCTGAAGACCGACGACGGCTCGCCCTTCCCCCAGCGGGACGTGCTCGTGTTCATCGCCTTCGGCGTGATCATCGCGACGCTGGTGGTGCAGGGGCTGACGCTGCCGTGGCTGGTGAGGCGGCTGGGCGTGCGGGCCGACTCCGAGACGGAGAAGGAGTTCGAGAAGGAACTCGCGGTGCGGGCCGCGAAGGCCGCGAAGCGCAGGCTGCGGGAGATCGAGCAGGTGGAGGACCTGCCCGACGAGCTCTCCGAGCAGATGCTGCGCAGGGCCTTCGAGATCGGCATCCGGATCAGTCCGGACATGGGGGAGGAGGAGCGCCGGGAGGCGCAGCACCAGCGGGTCAAACGGCTCAAGCGGGTGCGGCGCATCCAGGGCGAGATGCTCAGCGCGGCGCGGCACGAGGTACTGGCCGCCCGCAGCGAGCCCGGAGCGGATCCGGAGATCGTGGACCGGGTGCTGCGCCACCTCGACGTGCGCAGCCTGCGGTGACGTGTTCCGGTAGCCGCCGGGCTACCGGCGCCGGAGCCGCCCGGCCGAAGATCCGGAGCCGGCGGCTACAGCGGCCGGCGGGACGCCCCCGGCCGGTCAGCCGCGGCCGGTGCGCGGGAACTCGTAGGCCCGGCGCAGCGAGGCACCGTCGGGGGACGGGACACGGTAGGGCGGGAGCACGGCCTCGGAGGTGTTCACCCGGGGCAGGGCGTAGGGGTGCTTCTCGGACAGCCAGGTGATCATCTGTTCGCGGACCGCGACCCGCACCGTCCAGATGTCGTCCGCGTCCTTCGCCGTCACCAGGGCGCGCACCTGGACGGTGTTCGGTGTGGTGTCGGTCACCTGGAGGCTGTAGGCGCGGCCGTCCCAGGCCGGGCACGCGCGCAGGATGTCCCGCAGCTTCTCGCGCATCGCCTCGATCGGCGCGCTGTGGTCGAGGTGCCAGTAGATGGTGCCGGTCATCTGCGGGGTCCCGCGGGACCAGTTCTCGAAGGGCTTGGAGGTGAAGTACGACACCGGCATGGTGATGCGGCGCTCGTCCCAGGTCCGTACGGTCAGGAAGGTCAGGGTGATCTCGTCGACCGTGCCCCACTCGCCGTCCACGACGACCGTGTCGCCGATGCGGACCATGTCGCCGAAGGCGATCTGGAGCCCGGCGAACAGGTTCGACAGGGTCGACTGGGCGGCGACACCGGCGACGATGCCGAGGATGCCGGCGGAGGCCAGCAGCGAGGCGCCGGCCGCGCGCATCGCGGGGAACGTCAGCAGCATGGAGGCGATCGCCATCACGATGACGATCGCGGACACCACCCGCATGATCAGCTCCACCTGTGTGCGGACCCGGCGCACCCGGGCGGCGTCCCGGTGGACGCGCGCGTAGCGGCTGTAGGAGGTCTCGACGACGGCCGCGGCGATCCGGATCACCAGCCAGGCGGCGGACCCGATCAGCACCAGCGTCAGTGCGCGGCCGATGCCGGTGTGGTGCTGCGCGGACAGCTGCGCCTGGTCGTAGGAGCCTCTGAGCATGGCGGCGCACAGCACCAGCTGGTAGGGGATGCGGCCGCGCCGCAGCAGTTCCCACAGCGGCGAGTCCGGGTTGCGTTCGTCGGCCTTGCGCAGCAGCCGGTCGGTGGCCCAGCCGAGGGCAAGGGTGAGCAGCACCGAGCTGCCCACCACGATCAGGGGGCGGAGTATGTTCTCCATGCCTCCGAACGTAACCGGGCTCGGCGGGTGATGAACATGTGTGTTCCGAGCGTGTGTGGGTACGGCCGCCGATACGGGCCGCGAGAGTGACGGCTGGCACCATGGCCTCATGAACATCATGCTCTTTCACTCGGCCTACGGACTCAGGCCCGCGGTGCGCGAGGCCGCGGACCGGTTGCGCGCGGCGGGACACGAGGTGTGGACGCCGGACCTGTTCGAGGGACACACGTTCGACACCGTCGAGGACGGCATGGAGTTCAAGGAGCGCACCGGCAAGGAAGAACTGCTGAAGCGGGCCGTGCTGGCGGCGGCGCCGTACTCGGACCGGGGCCTGGTGTACGCCGGGTTCTCGCTGGGCGCGTCCATCGCCCAGACCCTCGCCCTCGGCGACGACAAGGCGCGCGGGCTGCTGCTTCTGCACGGCACCTCGGACATCGCGCCGAACGCGCAGGTGGAGGAGTTGCCGGTGCAGCTGCACGTGGCGGAGCCGGACCCGTTCGAGACGGACGACTGGCTGAGCGCCTGGTACCTCCAGATGGGCCGGGCGGGCGCCGACGTGGAGGTGTACCGGTACGCCGGGGCGGGCCACCTCTACACCGACCCCGGCCTGCCGGACCACGACGCGGAGGCCGCCGAGGCCACCTGGCGGGTGGCACTCGGCTTCCTGGAGACGCTCGGCTGAGCGATGGGTCACACCGGGTCGTAGGTCCGCTCGATCCTCTGCGTGCCGCTGCGGGTGCGGTAGGAGCGCGCCCAGCTGGACGTGGCGTGCGTGTCGGCGCGGTCGGACAGGACGTAGTAGTCCATCTGCGCGCGGTCGGCGGTGATGTCCAGCACGCCGTAGCCGTGGCGGTCGGTGTCCACCCAGTGGACGTGCCGGTTGGCGGCCTTGATGACCGGGGAGGCGATCGCGGAGACCGTGCCCTCGGGCACCTTCACGATGTCGTCCAGGTTGTCGGAGGTCACCGAGGTCACCACGAACTCGGTGGCCGCCGACGCCGACAGCGGATAGGTGCCCGCGTCCACCGGCACGTCGTTGGCCCAGGCCATGTGGATGTCACCCGTCAGGAAGACTGTGTTGCCGATGGCGTTGGAGCGCAGGTGGGCCAGGAGCTCGCGGCGGTCGTCGGTGTAACCGTCCCACTGGTCGGTGTTGGTGGCGATGCCCTCCTGCGGCAGCCCGAGCAGCTTGGCGAGCGGCTTGAGCAGGTCGGCGGTGAGGGAGCCGAAGGAGAACGGCGAGATCATCACCGAGTTGCCGACCAGCCGCCACCTGGTGTCGGAGGCCTTCAGCCCGGCCTTCAGCCAGTCGAGCTGGGCGCGCCCGGTGAGCGTGCGGTCCGGGTCGTCCACCGAGCCGCTGGCCGTGGACGCCTGCTGGGAGCGGAAGGAGCGCAGGTCCAGCAGGGACAGGTCGGCGAGCTTGCCGAAGCGCAGACGCCGGTAGGTGGTGCCGGCGACGGCCGGACGGACCGGCATCCACTCGAAATAGGCCTGCTTGGCGGCGGCCTGACGGGCCGACCAGGTGCCCTCGGCGCCCTCGGTGTGGTTGACCGCGCCGCCCGACCAGGCGTTGTCGGCGAACTCGTGGTCGTCCCAGATCGCGATGACGGGCGCCTTCAGGTGCAGGGCCTGGAGGTCGGGGTCGGTCTTGTACCGGGCGTGCCGGGTGCGGTAGTCGGCGAGGGTGAGGATCTCGTTGGCCGGGGCGTGCGGGCGGACGACCGTGCCGCGGGCCGCGTACTCGCCGGACTTGTACTCGTAGATGTAGTCGCCGAGGTGCAGCCAGGCGTCCAGGTCGTTGCGGGCGGCGAGATGGCGGTAGGCGGCGAAGTAGCCCGCCTCCCAGTTGGCGCAGGAGACGACGCCGAAGCGCAGCCCGGACACGTCGGCGTTCGCCGCCGGCGCGGTGCGGGTGCGCGCCACCGGGGAGTCGGTGCCGCCGGCGGAGAAGCGGAACCAGTAGTCGGTGGCCGGCGCCAGGCCGCGGATGTCGGCCTTCACGGTGTGGTCGGAGCCGGCGGTCGCGGTGGTGGAGCCTCTGGCGACGATGTCCGTCAGCGCCCTGTCCCTGGCGACGACCCAGCCGACCTCGGTGTCCGGGCCGGTCCCGGAGCCCGGTATCGCCTCCGGGACCGGGGTGACCCGGGTCCACAGCAGTACGCCGTCGGGCAGCGGGTCACCGGAGGCGACGCCGTGCAGGAAGGCGGGGGCGTCCGTGGCGGCGCGGGCCGGGAGGGCGGCGGCGAGCGGGCCGGCCAGGACAGCGGTCGCCGCCGCGGCCTTGACGACCGTACGGCGGCGAGGAAAAGGCGTGCCGAGGCTCTGGGCGGCCTCGGATGTTCTGTATCGACTGGTCACGGACGATCAGGCTACTGATCGGTACGCGCGAGAGCGGGCGAACGGCAGAAGTTCGCCCGCTCTTTGACGGGACGTCGGCTCAGCCCTTGAGGGCCGCTCCGATCGCGGTGTCGAAGTCTGCCGCGGTCATGGGGGCGTTCTTGCCGTCGGGACCCGTCAGGGTCTTGCCGTCCATCTTCAGGGTCGGGGTGCCGGAGACGCCGTCCTTGTCGAAGACCTTGGACTCCTCCAGTGCCCACCGGTCGTAGGTGCCGTCCTTCACGGCCTTCCGGAACGCCGCGTTGCCCTTCAGGGCGGGGACGGTGTCGGCGATCCTGATCAGGTACGCGTCGTCCTTGAACTTGTCCGTGGTCTCCGCGGGGTGCCACTTCTTGGAGTACATCGCGGACTTGTACTCGAGGAAGGCCTCGGGGCTGACGTTCAGCGCGGCGCCCAGGGCGCTGAGCGCGTTCCTGGAGCCCTCGCCGGGCAGGCTCTTGTCGATGAACGTGGCGCCGACGTACTTGAGCTTGAACTTGCCGGCGTCGAGGTCCTTCTTCAGGGTCGGGCCGACCGTCTGTTCGAACGCCGCGCAGACCGGGCAGCGCGGGTCCTCGTACATCACGAGGGTCTTCTCGGCGTTCGCCTTGCCGAGGACGACGGTCGTGCCGTCGGTGCCCGAGGTGTGGGCCGGCTCGACGAGCTTGTCTTTCTTCGCGGCCTCCCAGTACTCGGGCTTGTTGGCCTGGACGACGGCGTAGCCGATGCCGCCGGCCGCGGCCAGGACGGCCACCACCGAGGCGGCCACGATCAGCTGGCGCCTGGCCTTGTCGCGCTTGGCCTGCCGCTCGCGCTCCTGGCGCAGCCGCTCCCGGGCCGCCGTCTTCGCCGTCTGGCTGTTCCGCTTGCTCATGCTGGTGGTCTCCATGGGGGACGCGCACCCGCCGTACGCGGGACGCGGGTGGGGGATTGCCGTGTCCGGACGCCGCCGGCCGCGCGGGAGCCGGTGTGGCTCAGGCGAGGGCCGCGGCGGGGGAGCACGGCGGTCCCCTCCGTCCCAGGGAGTGCACGAGGAGCCGGTCACGGGCCGCGGTGCGGGGCGGCGCCGGGCGGGGCGCCGGGCGGGCCGGCAGCGCCCGTACGGTGACCGCGGCCACCGCCAGCAGCAGCGGCCGGAACGTGCTGCCGGCCACCGCGCACAGCAGCTGGGCCAGCGCCCGCTCTCCCCGGCGCAGCCAGGCGGCGGCCAGCAGGCCCACGCCGACGTGCGCGGCGAGCAGCAGCCAGGCGGCGGCCGGGCCGGCGTGGGCGAGCAGGGCGCCGGTACGGTCGCCGCCGGCCACCTGGGCCAGCGGGGTGCCGACCCGGCCCTCGCACAGCACGTCCAGGCCGACCGCGCGCAGCGGGCCGGCGACCGGGCCGCCCGCCCGGCCGTAACAGGCGTGCTGGCCGGTGGTGAACACCGTGTCGGCGGCCAGTTCCAGCGGGACCAGCAGGGCCGCGATCCGGCCGAAGCCGCGCTCCCGGCCCGCCAGTGCGTAGGCGGTGCCGAACACTCCGGTGGCGACCGCGGCCACGGTGGCCGAGGGCAGCGGAGCACGGGACAGCAGCACGTGCGACGCGGTGCCGAGCGTCACGACGAAGGCCGTGAACAGCGCCGCGCGCACGGCTCTGAGCTGGGTCCCGGATATGTCCATAGCGAGAGCAGAGTCTGTCACGTACCCGGGTAAGAGACCCCTAAAGGGTGCCTGTGAATCCGCGGCGTCACAGCCCCGGGATCCGGCCGTTGCGGAACAGGTCCACGAAGATCTGGTGGTCGGCGCGCGCGCGTGCGCCGTAGCTGTGCGCGAAGTCCACCAGCAGGGGTGCGAAGCCCTCCTCGTCGGCCGCGAGCGCCGCGTCGATGGCCCGCTCGGTGGAGAACGGCACCAGGGACTCGCCGGACTGGTCGTCCGCCGCCGCGTGCATGGTGGCGGTGGCCCGGCCCAGGTCGGCGACGACGGCCGCGATCTCCTCGGGGTCGTCGATGTCGCCCCAGTCCAGGTCCACGGCGTACGGCGAGACCTCGGCGACCAACTGGCCCGCGCCGTCCAGCTCGGTCCAGCCCAGCCACGGATCGGCGTGCGCCTGGAGGGCGCGCTGGGAGATCACCGTGCGGTGGCCCTCGTGCTGGAAGTACTCCGCGATGGCCGGATCCGTGATGTGCCGGGAGACGGCCGGGGTCTGGGCCTGCTTGATGTAGATCACCACATCGTTCTCCAGGGCGTCGCTGTGGCCCTCCAGGAGGATGTTGTACGACGGCAGGCCCGCCGAGCCGATGCCGATACCGCGCCGGCCCACGACGTCCTTCACCCGGTAGGAGTCCGGGCGGGCCAGGGAGGAGTCCGGCAGCGTCTCCAGGTAGCCGTCGAAAGCCGCCAGGACCTTGTACCGGGTGGCCGCGTCCAGCTCGATGGAGCCGCCGCCCGGGGCGAAGCGGCGCTCGAAGTCCCGGATCTCGGTCATCGAGTCCAGCAGGCCGAACCGGGTCAGCGAGCGGGCGACACGCAGTGCGTCGAGGAGCGGGCCCTGCGCGGTGTCCAGCGTGAACGGCGGCACCTCGTCCCGCTTGGCGCCCGTGGCCAGGGCGTGGACGCGCTCGCGGTAGGCGGCGGCGTAGATCGTCACCAGCTCGCTGATCTGCTCGTCGCTGAGCGCCTTCGCGTACCCGATCAGCGCGATGGAGGCGGCGAAGCGCTTCAGGTCCCAGGTGAAGGGGCCGACGTAGGCCTCGTCGAAGTCGTTGACGTTGAAGACCAGGCGGCCGTTGGAGTCCATGTACGTGCCGAAGTTCTCCGCGTGCAGGTCGCCGTGGATCCACACGCGCGAGGTGCGGTCGTCCAGGTACGGCCCACCGCGCTTCTCGGCGTCGAGGTCGTGGTAGAAGAGGGCAGCCGTGCCGCGGTAGAAGGCGAAGGCGGAGGCCGCCATCTTGCGGAACTTCACCCGGAAGGCGGGCGGGTCGGCGGCCAGGAGCCGGCCGAAGGCGGTGTCGAAGACGGCGAGGATCTCCTCGCCGCGCTGCTCGTCGTTGAGCTGGGGGACCGACATCGCGGGGTGCCTCCTGGTGCGGGACGGGTGGTGCGTGCAGGTGCGGGAACGGTTGCGGCGGCGCTCCCGCCGTCTTCAACGGGCGACGCCACGCGGGAGTGCCCGGTTCCCGCACGAAGGTACGCGGACGGGGCCCGTGCGTGTCAGTGCGGGGGCATAGACTTCGACGCTGTCCCCCAGACTGTCCACAGCCCGTGGGACGCCCGTCGCCGCACGTTGGTCCAGGAGGCTCGAACCGTGTCAAAGCCGCCCTTCACGCACCTGCACGTCCACACCCAGTACTCGCTGCTGGACGGTGCCGCGCGGCTCAAGGACATGTTCGAGGCCTGCAACGAGATGGGCATGACCCATATCGCCATGTCGGACCACGGCAACCTGCACGGGGCGTACGACTTCTTCCACTCCGCGAAGAAGGCCGGAATCACCCCGATCATCGGGATCGAGGCGTACGTCGCCCCCGAGTCACGGCGCAACAAGCGCAAGATCCAGTGGGGCCAGCCGCACCAGAAGCGGGACGACGTCTCCGGCTCCGGCGGTTACACGCACAAGACGATGTGGGCGGTGAACCGGACCGGTCTGCACAACCTCTTCCGCCTGTCCTCCGACGCGTACGCCGAGGGCTGGCTGACGAAGTGGCCCCGGATGGACAAGGAGACCATCGCCCGGTGGTCCGAGGGCATCGTCGCCTCCACCGGCTGCCCCTCCGGCGAGGTGCAGACCCGGCTGCGCCTCGGCCACTTCGACGAGGCCCTCAAGGCCGCCGCCGACTACCAGGACATCTTCGGCAAGGACCGGTACTTCCTGGAGCTGATGGACCACGGCATCGAGATCGAGCGCCGGGTCCGCGACGGCCTGCTGGAGATCGGCCGGAAGCTCGGCATCCCGCCGCTGGTGACGAACGACTCGCACTACACGTACGCGCACGAGGCGGGCGCCCACGACGCCCTGCTGTGCATCCAGACCGGCAAGAACCTCTCCGATCCCGACCGCTTCAAGTTCGACGGCACCGGCTACTACCTGAAGTCCACGGACGAGATGTACGCCATCGACTCCTCGGACGCCTGGCAGGAGGGCTGCGCCAACACGCTCCTCGTCGCCGAGATGGTCGACACGGCCGGCATGTTCGAGAAGCGCGACCTGATGCCGAAGTTCGACATCCCCGAGGGCTACACCGAGGTCACCTGGTTCAAGGAGGAGGTCCGCCGAGGCATGGAGCGCCGCTTCCCCGGCGGCATCCCCGAGGACCGCCAGAAGCAGGTCGAGTACGAGATGGACGTCATCATCCAGATGGGGTTCCCGGGCTACTTCCTCGTCGTCGCCGACTTCATCATGTGGGCCAAGAACAACGGCATCGCGGTCGGCCCCGGCCGAGGCTCCGCCGCCGGCTCGATCGTCGCGTACGCCATGGGCATCACCGACCTCGACCCGATCCCGCACGGACTGATCTTCGAGCGGTTCCTCAACCCCGAGCGCGTCTCCATGCCCGACGTCGACATCGACTTCGACGAGCGCAGGCGCGTCGAGGTGATCAGGTACGTGACGGAGAAGTACGGCGCCGACAAGGTCGCCATGATCGGCACGTACGGCAAGATCAAGGCCAAGAACGCGATCAAGGACTCCGCCCGCGTGCTGGGCTACCCGTACGCGATGGGCGACCGGATCACCAAGGCCATGCCCGCCGACGTCCTCGGCAAAGGCATCGACCTGAACGGCATCACCGACCCCAGCCACCCCCGGTACTCGGAGGCGGGCGAGGTCCGCGCGATGTACGAGAACGAGCCGGACGTGAAGAAGGTCATCGACACCGCCAAGGGCGTCGAGGGCCTGGTCCGGCAGATGGGCGTGCACGCCGCCGGCGTGATCATGTCCAGCGAGACCATCACCGAGCACGTGCCCGTCTGGGTCCGGCACACCGACGGCGTGACCATCACGCAGTGGGACTACCCGAGCTGCGAGTCGCTCGGCCTGCTGAAGATGGACTTCCTCGGTCTGCGCAACCTGACGATCATGGACGACGCCGTCAAGATGGTGAAGTCCAACAAGGGCATCGACATCGATCTGCTGAGCCTTCCGCTCGACGATCCGACGACCTTCGAACTGCTCCAGCGCGGCGACACCCTCGGCGTCTTCCAGTTCGACGGCGGCCCCATGCGCTCGCTGCTGCGCCTGATGAAGCCCGACAACTTCGAGGACATCTCCGCCGTCTCGGCGCTCTACCGTCCCGGCCCGATGGGCATGGACTCGCACACCAACTACGCGCTGCGCAAGAACAAGCTCCAGGAGATCACCCCGATCCACAAGGAGCTGGAGGAGCCCCTCGAAGAGGTCCTGGCCGTCACCTACGGCCTGATCGTCTACCAGGAGCAGGTCCAGAAGGCCGCCCAGATCATCGCCGGCTACTCGCTCGGCGAGGCCGACATCCTGCGCCGCGTGATGGGCAAGAAGAAGCCCGACGAGCTGGCGAAGAACTTCACCATCTTCCAGGCCGGCGCGAAGCGGAACGGCTACAGCGACGAGGCCATCCAGGCCCTGTGGGACGTGCTGGTCCCCTTCGCCGGCTACGCGTTCAACAAGGCGCACTCCGCCGCGTACGGCCTGGTCTCGTACTGGACCGCCTACCTCAAGGCGAACTACCCCGCCGAGTACATGGCCGCCCTGCTGACGTCCGTCAAGGACGACAAGGACAAGTCGGCCGTCTACCTCAACGAGTGCCGCCGCATGGGCATCAAGGTGCTCCCGCCGAACGTCAACGAGTCCGAGTCCAACTTCGCCGCCCAGGGCGACGACGTGATCCTCTTCGGCCTCTCCGCCGTCCGCAACGTCGGCACCAACGTCGTCGAGTCGATCATCAAGTGCCGCAAGGCGAAGGGGAAGTACGCCTCCTTCCCGGACTACCTGGACAAGGTGGAGGCGGTGGTCTGCAACAAGCGGACCACGGAGTCGCTGATCAAGGCCGGCGCCTTCGACTCCATGGGGCACACCCGCAAGGGCCTCGTGGCGCAGTACGAACCGATGATCGACAACGTGGTCGCGGTCAAGCGCAAGGAGGCCGAGGGGCAGTTCGACCTCTTCGGCGGCATGGGCGAGGAGAGCACCAGCGAACCCGGCTTCGGGCTGGACGTGGAGTTCTCCACCGACGAGTGGGACAAGACCTACCTGCTCGCCCAGGAGCGGGAGATGCTCGGTCTGTACGTCTCCGACCACCCGCTGTTCGGTCTGGAGCACGTGCTGGCCGACAAGGCCGACGCGGGGATCGCCCAGCTCACCGGCGGTGAGCACGCGGACGGCGCGGTCGTGACGATCGGCGGGATCATCTCCGGCCTCCAGCGCAAGATGACCAAGCAGGGCAACGCCTGGGCCATCGCCACCGTGGAGGACCTCGCCGGCTCCATCGAGTGCATGTTCTTCCCGGCCTCCTACCAGCTGGTGTCGACCCAACTCGTCGAGGACGCCGTGGTGTTCGTCAAGGGACGGCTCGACAAGCGCGAGGACGTGCCCCGCCTCGTCGCCATGGAGCTGATGGTCCCGGACCTGTCCAACGCCGGCACCAACGCGCCCGTGATCCTCACCATCCCCTCGGTGAAGGTGACCCCGCCGATGGTCAGCCGGCTCGGCGAGATCCTCAGCCACCACAAGGGCGACAGCGAGGTCCGCATCAAGCTGCAGGGCCCGCGCAAGACCACCGTGCTGCGTCTGGACCGCCACCGGGTCAAGCCCGACCCGGCGCTCTTCGGCGACCTGAAGGTGCTGCTCGGCCCGTCCTGCCTGGCCGGCTGAGGTCCCCGAGGGTCAAGGGGCGCACCCGCGGCGGGTGCGCCCCTTTCGTGTGTCCGGCTTCAACTGCCCTTTAGTTGTGGCCGAAGCGCTTCTGCTGCTTACGCGCGACATCCGCCGGGCTGCCCGGTATGCCCGCCATCGAGGACTCGGCCTCCTCCGCCGGCGGACGGTGCGTGCGCTCGTGGGCCTGCTCGGCCTGCGGGGCACGGTTCTGCGGGCCGCCCTGCTTGCGGTTCTTGTTCTTGGCCATGCTGATCTGCCTCCTGCGAGGGGTCTGGGGCCAGGGACGGGACCAGATTCACATACGCTGACATCAGGCGCATGTCGGATAATTACCGTGTGTGACAGGGCAGGTGGGCGCATGGGACCCGCAAACGCCACGCCGAAGATCGAGTTCCGGCCGTTAACCCCCGCGCGGTCGGGCAGACTCGAGGGAAGTCCGGAGCAAAACCTCCCGGGAAGAGGGTGAGTCGCGTGGACCGCTGCATCGTCCTGGTGGACGCCGGGTATCTGCTGGGAGCCGCCGCCAGCCTCCTCGCCGGTGAGCCCTCGCGGTCCCGGATCACCGTCGACCACGCCGCCCTGATCCAGGCGCTGAGGGAACGCGCGGAGTTCGACACCGAACGTCCGCTGCTGCGCATCTACTGGTTCGACGGCGCCCCCGACCGGGTCCCCCAGCCGGAGCACCGCCGGCTGCGCGTCATGCCCAGGGTCACCGTCCGGCTCGGCGCCCTCACCCGCAGCGACGGACGCTGGGCCCAGAAGGGCGTCGACGCGGCCATGCACGCCGAGCTGACCGAGCTGGCCCGCAACCGCGCCTGCTCCGACATCGTCCTCGTCACCGGCGACGGCGACCTGCTGCCCGGCATGATGGCCGCCAAGGAGCACGGCGTCGCCGTCCACCTGTGGGCCGTCCAGGCCGCCGACGGCGACTACAACCAGTCCGAGGACCTGGTCGCCGAGGCCGATGAGCGGCGCGTGCTGGACCGCGCCTGGATCACCCAGGCCGTCCGCGCCAAGGAGCTGACCGGGGTCTGCGCGCCGCCGCCCGTGCCCCGCCCCGAGATCGCCGCGATCCTCTCCGCGCCGCTGCCCGAGTCGGCGCCGTCCGCGGCCACCGAGCGCTCCGCCGAGCGGACCGCGCGCCCGCCGGCCACCGCCGGGACGGAGAACGGCTCCCAGGAGCGGACGTCCGCCGCCAGGACCGTACCGACCCCCAAGGACCTCGCCGCGCTGCGCGCGCCCGGCGCCCAGTCCGCGCCGCAGCCGCCGACCGCGACCCTGCGCTGGTCCTCCGACAAGGGGTGGGTCGACCGGCCCGGCGCGGTCACGGAGCCGCCCGAGGTCGCCTCCATGCCGACGCTGGCCCAGCTCACCACGGCCGAGCAGCGCTGGGCCGACCGGGAGGAGGACATCACCACCGTCGGCGGCGACCCGTACGAGGTGGGACAGGTCTTCGCCCGCCGCTGGATGTCCCGGCTCGGCGGCGACCAGAACCACCTTCAGTCGCTGTCGCAGATGTACCCGCGGATCCCGCACCGGATCGACGGGGAGCTGCTGCGCTACGCGGCGCGGTTCGGGCTGCTGGCCCACAAGGACGACCAGATCGACGAGCACGACCGGTACGCCATCCGGGCGGGTTTCTGGCGGGAGGTCGACGTCCCGGCGGCGACGGAGAGCGCCCCGGCGGGCGACTGACGCGGCGCACCCCGGCGGCGACCCTCGCGGCGCACTCCGCCGACGACCGCGCGGCCGTCCCGCCGACGACCGCGCGGTCCTGCTCCGGTGCCGGGGAGAAGCGGCCCCAAAGGCGAGTAAAGGCCCCGGACCCCGTACCCTCGTCCCTTGTGAGTACGCGCGCGGGACAGGCACTTCGGTACGACGAGGTCGTACGCGTGCGCGGGCTCGGCAAGACCTACCCGCCCGTGAAGGGGTGGCGGGGCGCACCCGGCACGCCCGAGGTGCGCGCCACCGACGGGGTCGAGCTGGACGTGCGGGGCGGGGAGATCTTCGGGCTGCTCGGACCGAACGGTGCCGGCAAGTCCACCCTCGTACGGCAGCTGACCGGGCTGCTGCGGCCCGACACCGGAAGCGTGGAGATCCTCGGGCACGACATCGTGCGCCATCCCGAGCGGGCCGCGCGGCTCCTCGCCTACCTGGGCCAGGAGTCCTCCGCCCTGGACGAGCTGACCGTCTCCCTCGCCGCCGAGACCACCGGACGCCTGCGCGGCCTGGACGTACGGCGGGCACGGGCCGAGCGGGACGCCGTACTGGACGAACTGGGGCTCGCCCCGATCGCCGGGCGGGCGCTGAAGAAGCTGTCCGGCGGGCAGCGGCGGCTCGCCTGCCTCGCCGCCGCACTCGTCGGGGAACGGCCGCTGCTCGTGCTGGACGAGCCGACCACCGGCATGGACCCGGTGGCCCGGCGCGCGGTGTGGGCGGCCGTGGACCGGCGCCGGGCCGAGCGCGGTACGACCGTGCTGCTGGTCACCCACAACGTCATCGAGGCCGAGACCGTGCTCGACCGGGTCGCCGTGCTCGACCAGGGACGGGTCATCGCCTGCGACAGCCCCGCCGGACTCAAGGCGCGGGTCGCCGGCGAGGTGCGGGTGGAGCTGGTGTGGCGGGAGCGGGCACCACTGGAGGTGCCCGAAATCGCAGTCCTGCGCGAGCGGGCCGTGGAGTCCGGCCGGCGCTGGACGCTCCGGCTCGCGCCCGAGGAGGCCCGCGCCGTCGTCGCCACCGTGACCGGCGGGGCCGCCTTCGCCGCCCTGGACGACTTCACGCTCGCCACGCCCAGCCTTGAGGACGTCTACCTGGCGCTGGGCGGCGCGGCCCGGCAGGGGCTGGTGAGGGCATGAGCGCACCGGCCGCGCCGAGCATGGGGGTCTGTGCGACCGCCGTAGGGAAGGGGAGCAGCTCGCCGTGAGTGTCGTACCCGCCGAGGTGGTGCCGGGCGGTGCCCGGGCCGTGCCCGAGACGGCCCCCGGCCCGGCCGAGCTGGGGCCGTCCGCGCGGCTGTGGCCGTCGCTGGTGGCCGTCTACCGGGCGCAGTTGTCCCGGGCCCGCGTGGCGCGGATCCCCCTGCTGTTCGTGGCCACCTTCCAGTCCGTCGGCATCACCGTGATGATGCGGGGGGTCGTCGACAGCGGCAGCGAGGCCCAGTCCGTGGTGGCCGGGTCGTCGGTGCTCGTCGTCGCGTTCGTCGCGTTGAACCTGCTGTCGCAGTACTTCGGGCAGCTGCGGGCCAGCGGCGGACTCGACCACTACGCCACGCTGCCGGTGCCGCCGGCCGCCGTGGTGCTGGGCGCCGCGGCGGCGTACGCCTCCTTCACCGTGCCGGGCACGCTGGTGACCGCCGTCTTCGGGTGCGTGCTGTTCGGGCTGCCGCTGTCCAACCTGTGGATCCTGCTGGCCGTCATCCCGCTGGCCGGGGCCGCGCTGTCGGGGCTCGGTGCCGCCTGCGGGCTGCTCGCGCCCCGGCCGGAGCTGGCCACGCTGCTGGGGCAGCTGGGCATGTCGGCGGCGCTGCTGCTGGGCGTGCTGCCGGCCGACCGGATGCCGGAGATCGTACGGCTGGCCCGTGATCTGCTGCCCTCGACCTATGGCGTGGAGGCGTACGCCCACACGTTCGAGGCCCATCCGGACTGGGCGGTCGTCCTCGTTGACCTGGGGGTGTGCGCGGGTGTCGGAGTGGTCTCGCTGGCCGTGGCGGCCCGGGCGTACCGCAGGGCCGCCGTCCGGTGACGCGCCGCACGGCGCGACCTGGCACGATGTCAGGGTGACCGCACCGCTGACTCCGCCTCCGCCCCCGCACGACGACTCCCCGCACGAGGTACGGCAGGTCCCGCCGGCCGCCGGGGCGCCGGGCGCGGGTCCGTACGAACAGGACGGCCCCGGGATGAAGACGGAAGTACGGGAGGCCGCCGTGATCACGGTGGCGGTGGCTCTCGGCGGTGTGCTGCTGGGGCTGCTGTGGTGGTGGCTGGCGCCGCACGTGCCGCTGGTCGGGGACGTGATCGACAAGAACTGGGTCGTCTACCTCAAGGACACCGAGGGCGAGCAGGCGATCGGCGTGGACGGCACGTTCGCGCTGCTGGGGCTCGCCTTCGGGCTGGTCAGCGCGGTGGCCGTCTTTCTGCTGCGGCGGCGCGGGGGTGTGCCGGTCGTGGTGGCACTGGGCGTGGGCGGGCTGCTCGGCTCGCTGCTGGCCTGGCGACTGGGTGTGTGGCTGGGGCCCGGGTCCGACGTGCTCGCGCACGCGCGGTCCGTGGGCAAGGGGGTGACGTTCCCGGCGCCGCTGAAGCTCGGCGCGAAGGGCGCCCTGCTGGCCTGGCCGCTGGGCGGGGCGCTGGTGCATCTCGGGCTCACGGCGCTCTTCGGGCCGCGGGACCCCGAGCCGGCGCTCTTCGGCCCGCAGGACCCCCGGCCGCCGTATCCGCACCCCTGACCGCGACGCACCGCACGCGACCGTTCCCGGCCCCGGCCGCCGACGGGCGCCGGGGTGCTTCCCTCAGCCCCGGCCGATCGGGGCGAGGACCGCGTCCGTCAGGTCGGCCAGGTCCTGCGGGGCCAGTTCCACCTCCAGGCCGCGGCGGCCCGCCGAGACGCAGATCGTGGGGTGGGACCCGGCCGAGTCGTCGAGTACCGTCCGCAGCTTCTTGCGCTGGCCGAGGGGGGAGATGCCGCCGCGGACGTAGCCGGTGGTGCGCTCGGCGAGAGCGGGGTCGGCCATCGTGGCGCGTTTGCCGCCGACCGCCGCCGCGAGGGCCTTCAGGTCCAGGGAGCCCGCCACCGGGACCACGCCGACCACCAGGGAGCCGTCCACGTCGGCGACCAGGGTCTTGAAGACCCGGTCGGGGGAGACGCCCATCGCCTGGGCCGCCTCCTCGCCGTAGGAGGGGTGGGACGGGTCGTGTGCGTAGGCGTGGACCGTGAAGTCCACGCCCGCCGCCGTCAGGGCCACCGTCGCGGGCGTGCCCCCGGACTGCTGCTTCTGCTTCTTCGCCATCGAGTGCCGGTCCCCCTCAGTTCAGACTGGTCGGCGTCCGCGTCAGTTCGAACGCCGGCAACGACGGCAGGCTACGGATGATGGCCGTCTCCGCGCGAAGGAGTCTCAGCTCGTCCCGGAGCCGGGACGCGGTGTCCGGCGCCTGGAGCAGGCGCTGCTTGGTCGGCGTGTCGTGCACCATCGCCGCTGCCACCAGGTACGACACCACGCTCGGGTCGTCCGGCAGTTCCGCCCCCGAGGACAGGGAACGCTCACGGGCGCCCGCCAGGCGCTTCTGGTACTGGCGGAAGGACCGCAGGACGCCCTCCGCCAGCGCGCCGGCCTCGTCACCGGGCTCCTCCACCAGCTCCAGGAGCTCCGCGGTCAGGAACGGGCCCGAGGCGTCCACGGACAGCAGGCGGACGCGGGTCGTGCCCGTCGCCAGCACCTCGAACGTGCCGTCGGACCGCTCCCGGACGGTCGCCGCGTCCGCGACACAGCCCACGCTGTGGAAGGCGCGGAGGAGGTCGGGGCCGAAGCCGGCGGACGGGCCGCGTTCGGGCTCGGCCGTGGGATCCGGCATGCCGGGGGCGCTGGGCGCGACCTCGTGGCCGTCGCGGACGGCCACGACGGCGAACCGGCGCGGCTCGTCCTCGGGGGTCTTCAGCAGCTCGCGCATCATGGCGCGATACCGCTCCTCGAAGACGTTCAGCGGCAGCACGAGCCCGGGGAACAGCACCGAGTTCAGCGGAAAGAGCGGGAGACGGACGGTGGTCACGGCGCCCCAGCCTAGTGGTCGTCGGCGCGGACGTGTCCGCCGTGCTCGCCGAGGGGATCCTCGGGTGCTGTGATCAGCCCGGCCGGGAGGGGCCGCGGCCCCTCCGTCAGCAGGTGCTCGCGCAGGCGCAGGAAGTGGCCGAGCGGGTCGTCGGAGAACCGATCCCAGGGGAAGGACGTGGCGTACGGGCCGATCAGCCGCAGCTGGGTGCGGGCGTCCTCCCGGCGGTCCAGGCGCAGCAGGACGTACAGCAGCTTGTTGCGGACCTCGGCGGGCCACGGATCGGCCGCGGGGAAGTGACCGGAGAGTCCGATGGCCCGGTCGGCCGCCGCGTCCAGCCGGGCGCGGGGCACCTCGGGGCCGCAGCCGTCGGTCAGGTAGCCGAAGGCCGCGCGGGCGGGCAGGGCCTGGACGAGCGAGGCGGCGGGGGCGTCCTGCGCGGCCCGGTCGGCGAAGTCGAGGCACTCGTGGTGCGAGCCGTGCCAGGAGGTGGCGAGGTAGCGCAGGGCGGCCACGTGACAGCCGTAGTGGTGCGGGGCTCGGCGGACCGCAGCCTCCCACAGCTCCTCGAAGTAACGGTGTCCGGCCCGTGAGCCGCGGGCGTGGTCGAGCGCGATCCGCCAGGGCACCGGGTCGCGGTCGTCGGCGCGGGCGGCGGCGGTGATGTGCGGGCTCACCTCGCGCAGCAGTTCGGCGCGGGCCGGCGACGGCCAGGCGCGGTCCACCGCCAGCTGGGCCCCGACCAGCAGCGCGCCGGGGTCCTCCGGGGCGGCGGCGCGCCACTCCTCGTACCACTCGGGGCGTGAGCGGGCGAAGGCGGCGAGGCGGCGCGTGTACCGGTCCCGGTTCTCCCACTCGGCGGCGGCGCGGGTGGCGGCCAGCAGGCCGGCCGCGGCGGTGTACTCACCCCGGCCCGCGGCGACCAGCGCGGGCGAGAGACGGTCGTCGGGCGCGTCGAGCACCGTCTCGTCCCCGGCCGGCGGCCGGCCGGACGGGCGCGCGGAGCGTTTGGTCATCCGGGTGGGGCGGATGAACGAGGGCAGCAGAGCCATGGTGCCGACCATTGAAAGTCCGCAGGTCCCGGCGGCGCCAGAGGGTTGGGGCAAGTCGGCGGAAGTTGTACGTCACAGGGTGAAGGACCCGTAAAGGATGAATGTTCAAATCGTGTGCGCCCGGGTCCGGCGGTGAAGGACGGGTGCCGATGTCCCGTGCGCCCGGCGCGTCGTGTCGCGGCCTCAGCCGCGCCGCAGCAGCCGGGTCGCGCCCGCCGCCACCGTCGTCGCCAGGATCCAGCCGAGCAGGATCATCACCGCCGCCAGCCACTGCCAGCCGCCGCGCAGCTGCCACTGGCCGGCCTGCCCCAGGTCGATCACCGGCAGCAGCAGGTCCAGCGTGAACAGCGCCGGACTCCACGCCGGATGGCCACCGGGGTTCACCGGTGGATGGTCCGCGTGCGCGAACGCCAGTGTGCCCGCCGCCCACAGCACCGTCATCCACACCGCCGCCCGGCCGGGCCGGTAGCCGTAGGCGACCGCCCAGTCCTGGACGTGGCCCCACAGCTTGCCCGCCAGCGGCAGCGTCTCGCGCCGCCGGCGCTGCTTGGCGAGCAGCACCTCGCGCGCGTCCTCGTCCTCCCCGGCCGCGCGCAGCACCGCGGCCAGCCGCTCGTACGGCTCCGGGGCGTACTCGGCGGTGGCCGCCGACACCCAGTCCAGGCGCCGGGTCAGCGGGAACGGGCCCTGCGGCACCAGGTTCTCGTAGGTGAACCCGCCCATGTGCAGGTTCCCCTCGTCCGGCCAGCTGCTCGCACGGTCCACCAGGTTCACGATCCGCGCGCCGGACAGCACCACCTTGCCGCGCTCGGGCCGGTCGCCGAGGAAGCGCAGCTCCGGCGTCTGCACCCGGCGCAGCGACAGTTCCTGGTCGTCGGTGAAGGCGAACCGGGCCCGCTCCAGGTCGACGGCGTCCCCGAACCGCCCGTCGTCCAGCCGCACCCCGCCCCGGCACTCGAACCGCTGGACGCGTGTCCCGCGCGCGGGTGTCGTGCCGCTCAGCAGCGGGCTGCCGACGCCGGCCGGGGTCAGGTACAGGGTGCGCCCGACCGTCAGCTGGGGGGCGTTCAGGGCCAGGCGGGCGTACGGATTGGCCAGTTTCGCGCCGCGCAGGCTGAGCGACACGCCGACCTTGGCGCCGCGCAGGCTCAGCTCGCCGTGCGACTCCAGCAGCTCGGCCTGGAGATCCTGGCCGACCGTCATGCCGTCCGCCGCGATCGACCGCCCGCTGCGGTCGCGGTACACGATCGCCTGGTTGAGCAGCAGGTCGGTGCCGATGTGGGCGTCGGTCAGCCGGACCCCGTTCTGGAAGCGGCAGCGGGGCAGGTGCAGATCGCCCTCGGTGTGCACGCGGGCCGCCTCCAGCCGCGGCACCGAACAGTCCACCAGGCGCACGGTCGTGAAGCGGGCCTCCGGCAGCCGGACCTCCTCGTCGAACCGGCAGCCGCTCAGCTCCAGGTACGGCGTGACCTGGCCGCCGGCCAGGTCGAGCGTGCCGGTGATCCGCACGCCGGCGAGCTTCAGCGCCGACACCCGGCCCGCGAGCGCCGGCGGGCCGTCCAGCAGCAGCCAGCACACGATGCGCGCCCGCACGGTGCGTTCCGGACCCCACGGATGACCGCCGTGCGGGTCGTCCACGATGGCGTCTCCGCTGCTCAGGTCGTACACGCTGCCGTTGCGGAAGGCCTGCCACATGCCGGCCTCGGCCGCGGTCAGGTCGTCCGGCAGGTCCCCGGCGCGGATGCCGGTCCCCTCGGTCACCGTTGTCCTCTCCCGGTCCGGTCCCGGTCCAGTAGTTTCGTACAGCCGTTCATGCCCGGTGAGTGACCCTCGGAACACAGCAGGTGAAGGGGATCTTCCGGGTTCCGGCCAGCCTATGTACCAGCCATTGGCCCGTGTTCTGTATCAGCCATTGATACGCGCGGACGACTCCCGACGCCGGTCTGAGAGAATTGGGACCGTGATCTCCCGAATCGATCTGCGCGGCGACGCCCTCCCCGAGGGCCCCGCCCTGCGCGACCTGCTGCCCCGAGCCGACTTCGACGTCTCGGCCGCCCTGGAGAAGGTGCGTCCGATCTGCGAGGCCGTGCATCATCGTGGTGACGCGGCGCTGATCGACTTCGCCGAGAAGTTCGACGGAGTACGGCTGGAATCCGTCCGTGTCCCGGCCCGGGCGCTCACCGACGCCCTCGACGGCCTCGACCCGGCCGTGCGCGCCGCCCTGGAGGAGTCCGTCCGCCGCGCCCGCCTGGTCCACCGCGCACAGCGCCGGACCACGCACACCACCCAGGTGGTGCCCGGGGGCTCGGTGACCGAGAAATGGGTGCCGGTCGAGCGCGTCGGGCTGTACGCGCCCGGCGGCCGGTCCGTCTACCCCTCCTCCGTGATCATGAACGCCGTACCGGCCCAGGAGGCCGGCGTCGCCTCCGTCGCGCTCGCCTCCCCGCCGCAGGCGGAGTTCGACGGCCTTCCGCACCCGACGATCCTCGCCGCCTGCGCCCTGCTCGGCGTGGACGAGGTGTACGCCGCGGGCGGCGCCACCGCCGTCGCCATGTTCGCGTACGGCACCGAGTCCTGCCCGCCCGCCAACATGGTCACCGGCCCCGGCAACATCTGGGTCGCCGCCGCCAAGCGCTACTTCACCGGCAGGATCGGCATCGACGCCGAGGCCGGCCCGACGGAGATCGCGATCCTCGCGGACTCCACCGCCGACCCGGTGCACGTCGCCTCGGACCTGATCAGCCAGGCCGAGCACGACCCGCTCGCGGCGGCCGTCCTCGTCACCGACTCCGCCGAACTGGCGGACGCGGTGGAGAAGGAGCTGGAGCCGCAGGTCGCGGCCACCAAGCACATCGAGGACCGGATCGTGCCCGCGCTGAGGGGCCGGCAGTCCGCGATCGTCCTCGTCGACGGCATCGAGGAAGGCCTGCGGGTGGTCGACGCGTACGGCGCCGAACACCTGGAGATCCAGACCGCCCGCGCCGCCGAGGTGGCCGACCGCGTGAAGAACGCGGGCGCGGTCTTCGTCGGCCCCTGGGCCCCCGTCTCGCTCGGCGACTACGCCGCCGGGTCCAACCACGTCCTGCCCACCGGCGGCTGCGCCTGCCACTCCTCGGGCCTGTCCGTCCAGTCCTTCCTGCGCGGCATCCACATCGTGGACTACACCAGGGACGCGCTCGCCGAGGTCGCCCACCACGTGGTGACGCTGGCGGAGGCGGAGGACCTGCCGGCGCACGGCGCGGCGGTCAAGGCGCGGTTCGGATGGAAGGTTCCGGCGAACAAGTGAACTTCGGCATCGACGACCTCCCCGTACGGGACGAGCTGCGCGGCAAGTCCCCCTACGGCGCGCCCCAGCTGGACGTGCCCGTACGGCTGAACACCAACGAGAACCCCTACCCGCTGCCCGGGCCGCTGGTCGAGCGGATCGCGGAGCGGGTGCGGGAGGCGGCCCGCGACCTGAACCGCTACCCCGACCGGGACGCGGTCGAGCTGCGCACCGAGCTGGCGAAGTACCTGACGAGGACCGGCAGGCACCCGCTGCGCACCGAGAACGTCTGGGCCGCCAACGGCTCCAACGAGGTCATCCAGCAGCTGCTCCAGGCCTTCGGCGGGCCGGGCCGTACGGCCATCGGCTTCGAACCGTCGTACTCGATGCACGCCCTCATCGCGCGCGGCACCGGCACCGGCTGGATCCCCGGCCCGCGCAACGAGGACTTCACCCTCGACCCCGCCGCCGCGGAGCGGGCGATCGCCCAGCACCGGCCGGACGTCGTCTTCATCACCACCCCCAACAACCCCACCGGCAACGCGGTACCGGCGGCGACGGTCGTCGCGCTGTACGAGGCGGCCCAGCGGGCGAAGCCGTCGATGGTCGTCGTGGACGAGGCCTACGTCGAGTTCAGCCACGGCGACTCGCTGCTGCCACTGCTGGCGGACCGCCCCCACCTCGTCGTCTCCCGCACCATGTCGAAGGCGTTCGGCGCCGCGGGGCTGCGCCTCGGCTATCTCGCCGCGCACCCCGCGGTCGTGGACGCCGTCCAGCTCGTACGCCTGCCCTACCACCTGTCGGCGATCACCCAGGCGACCGCCCTGGCCGCGCTGGAGCACACCGACACGCTGCTGGGCTACGTCGAGCAGCTGAAGGCGGAACGGGACCGGCTGGTCACCGCACTGCGCGCGATGGGCTACGAGGTCACCGAGTCCGACGCGAACTTCGTGCAGTTCGGCCGCTTCGACGACGCCCACGACGCCTGGCGGCGGATCCTCGACCGGGGCGTCCTGGTCCGGGACAACGGCGTACCGGGACGGCTGCGGGTGTCCGCCGGCACCCCGCAGGAGAACGACGCGTTCCTCGACGCGGTACGGGACTTGAAGAAGGAGCTTGAGGCATGAGCCGCATAGGACGCGTGGAGCGCACCACCAAGGAGACCGCGGTCCTGGTCGAGATCGACCTCGACGGCACGGGACGGACCGACATCGCCACCGGCGTCGGCTTCTACGACCACATGCTCGACCAGCTCGGCCGGCACGGTCTGTTCGACCTGACCGTGAAGACCGACGGCGACCTGCACATCGACTCCCACCACACCATCGAGGACACCGCCCTCGCGCTGGGCGCCGCCTTCAGGCAGGCGCTCGGCGACAAGGTGGGCATCTACCGCTTCGGCAACTGCACGGTCCCGCTGGACGAGTCCCTCGCCCAGGTCACCGTCGACCTGTCCGGCCGCCCGTACCTCGTGCACACGGAGCCCGAGAACATGGCGCCGATGATCGGCGCGTACGACACGACGATGACCCGGCACATCCTGGAATCGTTCGTCGCCCAGGCGCAGATCGCGCTGCACGTGCACGTGCCGTACGGACGCAACGCGCACCACATCGTGGAGTGCCAGTTCAAGGCGCTCGCCCGGGCGCTCCGCTACGCCAGCGAGCGCGACCCGCGCGCGGCCGGCATCCTCCCCTCCACGAAGGGCGCGCTGTAACCCATGACCGGTCTGTCGACCCTCCTGATCGTCGTCGGTCTCTTCCTGGCCGGCGGGATCATCTCCTTCGTCAAGCAGAAGATGCCCGCGAGCCTCATCGTGCTGCTCTCCATCGGGGCGGCCCTGTGCCTCGTCGCGGGCGTCGTGCGGCTGGAGGTGTGGAATTGAGCACCAAGAAGGTCGTCGTCTTCGACTACGGCTTCGGCAACGTCCGGTCCGCCGAGCGCGCCCTCGCGCGCGTGGGCGCCGACGTCGAGATCACGCGCGACTTCGACCGGGCGATGAACGCCGACGGGCTGCTGGTGCCGGGCGTCGGCGCGTTCGCGGCCTGCATGGACGGCCTGCGCGCCGCCCGCGGCGACTGGATCGTGGACCGCCGGCTGTCCGGCGGGCGCCCGGTCATGGGCATCTGCGTCGGCATGCAGATCCTCTTCGCCCGCGGCATCGAGAACGGGGTCCGGGCCGAGGGCCTGGACGAGTGGCCCGGCACCGTCGAGCCGCTCCAGGCCGACGTGGTGCCCCACATGGGCTGGAACACCGTCGACGCGCCCGCCGGCTCCGAGCTGTTCGCCGGCCTGGACGCGGACGCCCGTTTCTACTTCGTGCACTCCTACGCCGTCCACGAGTGGACCCTGGAGAGCCACAACCCGGTGATCGAGGCGCCCAGGGTCACCTGGTCGACGCACGGCAGGCCGTTCGTGGCCGCCGTGGAGAACGGCGCCCTGCGGGCGACCCAGTTCCACCCCGAGAAGTCCGGCGACGCCGGTGCCCAGCTCCTCACCAACTGGATCGGAACCCTGTAGACCATGGCCAAGCTCGAACTCCTCCCCGCCGTCGACGTCCGCGACGGCCAGGCCGTCCGCCTCGTCCACGGCGAGTCCGGGACCGAGACGTCCTACGGCTCCCCGCTGGAGGCCGCCCTCGCCTGGCAGCGCTCCGGCGCCGAGTGGCTGCACCTGGTCGACCTGGACGCCGCGTTCGGCACCGGCGACAACCGCGCCCTGGTCGCCGAGGTCACCGGCGCGATGGACATCAAGGTGGAGCTGTCCGGCGGCATCCGGGACGACGACACCCTCGCCGCCGCGCTCGCCACCGGCTGCACCCGGGTGAACCTCGGCACGGCCGCTCTGGAGACCCCCGAGTGGGTCGCCCGGGTCATCGCCGAGCACGGCGACCGGATCGCCGTCGGCCTGGACGTGCGCGGCACGACCCTGCGGGGCCGCGGCTGGACCCGCGACGGCGGTGACCTCTACGAGACGCTGGAGCGCCTCGACAAGGAGGGCTGCGCCCGTTACGTCGTCACCGACATCGCCAAGGACGGCACCCTGCAGGGTCCCAACCTGGAGCTGCTGAAGAACGTGTGCGCCGCCACCGACCGCCCGGTCGTCGCCTCCGGCGGCGTGTCGTCCCTGGACGACCTGCGCGCCATCGCCGGACTGGTGCCCCTCGGCGTCGAGGGCGCCATCGTCGGCAAGGCGCTGTACGCCAAGGCGTTCACCCTGGAAGAGGCCCTGGAGGCGGTGGCCCGGTGAGTGACGTACAGCGTGTGACGACGGGCGCGCCCTGGGAGGAGCAGTTCGGCTACGCCCGCGCGGTGGCGCTGCCCAACGGCCTGGTGCTGGTCTCGGGCTGCACCTCCATCGTGGACGGCCAGATCGCCGGGGGCGGCCCGTACGAGCAGGCGGTCAACGCCTTCAACGTGGCGCTGGCGGCGCTGGCGGAGGTGGGGCTCGGCCGGGACGACGTGGTGCGCACCCGCATGTACCTCACGCACGCCCGGGACGTGGACGAGGTCGGCCGTGCCCACAAGGAGCTGTTCGACAGCGTCCGGCCCGCCGCTTCCATGATCATCGTCTCGGGCTTCGTCGACCCCAGTCTGGTCGTCGAGGTCGAGGTGGAGGCGTTCCGCTCCGGCGGAGAACCCGGAGTGTCCGCATGACCCTGGCCGTACGAGTCATCCCCTGCCTGGACGTGGACAACGGCCGGGTCGTCAAGGGTGTCAACTTCCAGAACCTGCGTGACGCGGGCGACCCCGTCGAGATGGCCAAGGTGTACGACACCGAGGGCGCCGACGAGCTGACCTTCCTGGACATCACCGCCTCCTCCGGCAACCGGGAGACGACCTACGACGTGGTGCGCCGCACCGCCGAGCAGGTGTTCATCCCGCTGACGGTCGGCGGCGGTGTCCGCACGGCGGAGGACGTGGACAAGCTGCTGCGGGCGGGCGCCGACAAGGTGGGCGTCAACACTGCGGCGATCGCGCGTCCGGAGCTGATCCGCGAGATCGCCGAACGCTTCGGACGCCAGGTGCTGGTCCTCTCGGTGGACGCCCGGCGCACTCCCGGGGGCACCTTCGAGGTGACCACCCACGGCGGCCGGCGCGGCACCGGCATCGACGCCGTGGAGTGGGCGCACCGGGCGGCCGAGCTGGGCGCGGGGGAGATCCTGCTGAACTCCATGGACGCGGACGGCACGAAGGACGGCTACGACCTGGAGATGATCGCGGCGGTCCGCAAGCACGTCACCGTCCCGGTGATCGCGTCCGGCGGCGCCGGCGCCCTGGCCGACTTCCCGCCGGCCGTCGAGGCGGGCGCGGACGCGGTGCTGGCCGCGTCGGTGTTCCACTTCGGTGACCTGCGGATCGGCGAGGTGAAGCAGACCCTCCGGGAGGCCGGGCACCCGGTGCGGTGACAGCTCGAAGATACGAAAGAGAAGTTGCGCAAGATGAATTGTGCAACTTCTCTTTTGTATCTAGGGTGAGGGCATGCCGAGCGAAGAGAACCGCCGCATCACGGACGTGGGCACGCTCAAGGCCCTCGCACATCCGCTGCGCGCGAACCTGTACCGGCTGCTGTGCGTCGAGCGGGTCGCCACCGCCTCCCAGCTCTCCGAGCAGGTGGACGAGGCCGTCTCCCTGGTCAGCTACCACCTGCGCAGACTCGCCGGACACGGGCTGATCGAGGAGGCCGAGCCGCAGACCGGTGACGGGCGGGAACGCTGGTGGCAGCCCGCCTCGGACGGGGTGAGCATCCGGGACGAGGACTTCCGCGGCGAGCCCGGCAGGGCCGCGGCGCACCTGGCGGCCACGCGCCTCTTCCACGACCAGCGCGCCGACCACTACCGCCGGTACCTGGACGAGCGGCCCACCTGGGCCCCCGAGTGGAACACCGCGTCCGTCGACAACGAGTCCTGGATGCGGCTGACCCCGGCGGAACTCACCGCGCTGAAGCAGGAGCTGGAGGCGCTGCTGCGCAGGCACGACGAGCAGGCCCGTGCCGCCGAGGCCGCCGGCGACACCGAGGGCCGCGAACACGTCGCGCTGTACGCGTACGGCTTTCCCTTCCGGGTCCGGCCCGCCTGATCCCAGTTCCCCGCTGCCTTCGCCGCGTCCGACCCCGCGTCCGCGTCTGCCTTCGCCCGGATCCGACCCGCGCCCGCGCCCGATCCGCTTCCCGCCCGCGGCTGATCCGCGTCCGGTGCGCGTCCGGTTCGCGTCGGATCCGTGTCTGAGAGGACCCCTCCGTGACCGCCACCGTCCTACCCCCCGCCCCCGCCGCGCCCGGCCGCCCCGCCCACCGCGACCCCAACGTTCTGCGCTGGCTCGGCGCCTACACCTCCTCGATGCTCGGCGACAGCGTCTACTACCTGGCCCTGTCCTGGGCCGCCGTCCAGGCCGGGAGCCCTGCGCAGGCCGGGCTGGTGATGTCGGCCAGTGCGCTGCCCAGGGCGGTGCTGATGCTCGGCGGGGGAGTCGTCGCCGACCGGCTGGGCCCCAGGAGGGTCGTCATCGGCAGCGACGCCGTGCGCTGCGCCGCCGTCCTCGCGGTCGCCGCCCTGCTGTTCCTCACCAGCCCCGGACTGTGGCCGCTCGCCCTGCTCGCGCTGGTCTTCGGCACCGTCGACGCCGTCTTCATGCCCGCCGTGGGCGCCCTCCCGGCCCGGATCACCGACAACGGCCAGCTGGCCCGGGTGCAGGGCATGCGCGGCCTCGCCATCCGGTTCGCGAACGTCGCCGGGGCACCGCTCGGCGGCCTCGGAGTCGCGGTCGGCGGAGCGCCTGCTGCCTTCACCGTGGCGGGCGTGCTGATCGCCGTCTCCGTGCCGCTGCTGATCTCCGTCCGCGTCCGGGACCTTCCCGCCGACGGGGCGGACGCGCCGCGCGGCACCGCCTGGACCGAGCTGCGGGACGGCCTGCGCCACGTCCGCCGCCACCGGGTCCTCGCCCCGCTGATGCTGGCCATCGCCCTCGGCGACTTCGGCTTCGTCGGCCCGCTGAACGTCGGCCTGACCCTGCTCGCCGACCGGCGTGGCTGGGGCGCCTCCGGGATGGGCTGGGTGCTCGCCGGATTCGGCACCGGCGCGGGTGCCGCCTCGCTGCTCCTGGCCGTGCGCGGCCGGGTGCCCCGCGCGGGGCTGGTCACCGGGTGCGCGTGCGTCGCGGGCTCCGTCGCCATCGGCGCCCTCGCCTTCGTGCCCGCGCTCGCCGCCGCCGTCGGGGTGGCCCTGCTCGTCGGCCTGCTCGCCGGGCTCAGCGGCGCGCTGTGCGGGGCCCTGCTCCAGACCCGGTCCGACCCCGCCTACCTCGGCCGGGTCACCGCCGTGGCCGGCCTGGTCAGTCTCGGCCTCGCCCCGCTGAGCATGCCGTTCGCGGCCGCCGCGATCGGCGTCTGGGGCCTCGGGCCGGTCTTCGTGGTCAGTGCGGTCGTCTGCGGCCTCGGCGGGGCCGTCGCCCTCCTCGCACCGGACCTGCGCCGCGCGGAGATACCCGGCTGACGGGACCTCACTCCGTCGGCTGCACCAGCTGCACCAGATTGCCGACGGTGTCGTCGAGCACCGCCGCCAGTACCGGTCCCTGGGCCCGCGGGGGATGGGTGAACCGGACCCCGAGCCCGCGCAGCCGCTCGTACTCGGCCCGGATGTCGTCCACGGAGAAGACGATGCACGGCAGCCCCATGTCGTACAGCGCCCTGCGGTACGGCTCCGCGACCGGACCCTCGCCGGGCTCCAGCAGCAGCTGCAGGTCCGGCTGGGCCCCCTGGGGCGCCCCGACGGTGACGAACAGCGCGCCGTCGCCGAGGTCCATGTGGAGGCGGGTCTCGAAGCCGAGGACGTCCGTGTAGAAGGTGTGCGCCCGTGCCACGTCGTCCACGTACACGCCGGTCATCGCCACCTTGATCACGAGGCGGCCCCTCTCAGATGCCCAGCTGCCGGGACTCGTGCAGCGTGGTGATCGCGTCGGCGTCACCCTCCAGGTCCACCCGGGCCGCGCTCTGCCGGCCGAACGCGAACATCAGCAGCTCCGACGGCTCACCGGTCACCGTCACCACCGGAGCACCCCGGTGCGCCACCACGGTCTGCCCGTCCGGACGGCGCAGCACCAGCCCCGTCGGCACGCCCCGGCCCATCAGCCGCGCGGCCCGCTCGAGACGGGACCACAGCGCGTCCTGGAAGACCGCGTCCAGCTCGCGCGGACTCCAGCCCGGCTGGGCGCGGCGGACGTCCTCGGTGTGGACGTAGAACTCGATGATGTTGGCGGCCTCGTCGACCTGTTTGAGCTGGAAGGGCGAGAAACGCGGCGGGCCGGTACGGATCAGCCGGATCAGCTCCTCGTACGGCTTGGCGGCGTACTCGGCCATCACCTTCTCCAGACGCGGCGCGAGCTGCTTGACCAGCGTGCCCCCCGCCGCGTCGGGGCGGCGTTCGCGCACGACCACGTGCGCGGCCAGATCCCGGGTCCGCCAGCCCTCGCAGAGAGTCTCCGCGGCCGGACCGACGGTTTCCAAGAGGTCGGCGAGCAGAAGCCGTTCACGCTTGGCGAAGGTCGACATGCAGCCAGCCTACGGCCCCGCCGGCCGTCCTCCCACCCGCCACCCGCCCACCGCCCTCCCCGGAGTGCGCCGGCCGGTGCCGTGACCACTCCCCGGACGCCCCGGCCGCCCGCCCGGCCCCGCGCGGCACAATGGCACCCATGACCAGTACGACCGGTACGCCCCGGCCCAGCAGCCTCGACCCGGAGATCGCCGCGCGGCTCAAGCGCAGCACCGACGGGCTCGTCCCCGCCATCGCCCAGCAGTACGACACCGGCGAGGTGCTCATGCTCGGCTGGATGGACGACGAGGCACTGCACCGGACGCTGACCACCGGCCGCTGCACCTACTGGTCCCGCAGCCGCCAGGAGTACTGGGTCAAGGGCGACACCTCGGGCCACTTCCAGCGGGTGAGGTCGGTCGCGCTGGACTGCGACGCCGACACGTTGCTGGTCAAGGTCGACCAGGTGGGCGCCGCCTGCCACACCGGCGCACGCACCTGCTTCGACGCGGACGTCCTCCTCGAAGCCGCCGATTCCGGCCCGACCGCCTCCGCTCAGTAAGGTCAGCGGCCATGGACCTCGAGACCTTCCGCAAGCTGGCCGCCGACCGGCGTGTCATCCCGGTCACGCGCAAGCTCCTCGCCGACGGCGACACCCCGGTCGCGCTCTACCGCAAGCTCGCCGCCGAGCGCCCCGGCACCTTCCTGCTGGAGTCGGCGGAGAACGGCCGTTCCTGGTCCCGGTACTCCTTCGTCGGGGTCCGCAGCGCCGCCACGCTCACCACACGCGACGGCCAGGCCCACTGGCTCGGCACCCCGCCGGTCGGCGTCCCCGTGGACGGCGACCCCCTGGTGGCCCTGCGCGCCACCCTCCAGACCCTGCACACCCCGCACCAGGAGGGCCTGCCGCCCTTCACCGGCGGCATGGTCGGCTACCTGGGCTACGACATCGTCCGCCGCCTGGAGAAGATCGGCCCCGGCGAGCGTGACGACCTGCGGCTGCCCGAGCTGACCATGCTGCTGACCAGCGACCTCGCCGTCATGGACCACTGGGAGGGCTCGGTCCTGCTGATCGCCAACGCGATCAACCACAACGACCTCGACACCGGCGTGGACGAGGCGTACGCGGACGCCGTGGCCCGTCTCGACGCCATGGAGGCCGACCTGACGCGCGCGGTCGCCCAGCCGCCGGCCGTCCTGCCGCCCTCCGAGCTGCCCGACCACACCGCCCTGTGGGGCGGCCCCGACTTCCAGCGCGCCGTCGAGGACATCAAGGAGCGCATCCGCGCGGGCGAGGCCTTCCAGGTCGTGCCCTCCCAGCGCTTCGAGACGCCGTGCACGGCGAGCGCCCTGGACGTCTACCGGGTCCTGCGGGCCACCAACCCCTCGCCGTACATGTACCTCTTCCGCCTCGACGGGTTCGACGTGGTCGGCTCGTCCCCGGAGGCCCTGGTGAAGGTGGAGGACGGGCGGGCGATGGTCCACCCCATCGCCGGCACCCGGCACCGCGGGGCCACCCCGCAGGAGGACCAGGCCCTCGCCGAGGAACTGCTCGCCGACCCCAAGGAGCGCGCCGAGCACCTGATGCTCGTCGACCTCGGCCGCAACGACCTCGGCCGGGTCTGCGAGCCCGGCTCGGTCGAGGTGGTCGACTTCATGTCCGTCGAGCGCTACTCCCACGTGATGCACATCGTCTCCACCGTCACCGGCAAGGTGGCCCCGGGCCGCACGGCCTTCGACGTGCTCACCGCCTGCTTCCCGGCGGGCACCCTCTCCGGCGCCCCCAAGCCCCGGGCGATGCAGATCATCGACGAGGTGGAGCCGTCCCGGCGCGGACTGTACGGCGGCTGCGTCGGCTACCTGGACTTCGCCGGCGACTCCGACACCGCGATCGCCATCCGTACGGCCCTGCTCCGCGACGGCACCGCGTACGTCCAGGCCGGCGCCGGCATCGTCGCCGACTCCGACCCGGCCGCCGAGGACCTGGAGTGCCGCAACAAGGCCGCGGCGGTGCTGCGGGCGGTGCACACGGCGAACCGGCTGAGCCGGTAGCACGCCCGCCTCAGGAGCCCCGGGTGACGGTTCGCCCGGGGTCCAGGCGATAGTGGAGTACGTGACTGCCGTGCCTCACCCCCGTTCCGAAGCCGCCGCACCCGCCCGGTCCGGCCGGCGCAGCCTCGCCGTGGCCCTCCTGTGCGGTGCGCTCGGCGCGGCCGTGACCCTGCTCGCGACCCGGCAGCGCTGGGCCGAGGGCACCGCGACGGTGGCCGGCGGCGCGTTCCCGCTGACCGCCAGGGGCAGCGACGTCACAGGCGTCCCCGCGGCCCTCGCCATAGTGGGCCTCGCCGCGCTCGTCGCCGTCTTCGCCGTCCGCCGGGCCGGCCGCCTCGCCGTCTCCGCGCTGCTCGCCCTGTCCGGTGCCGGGATCGCCGCCGCCGCCCTCGTGGCCGCCTCCGACAGCTCCGCCCTGGACGAGAAGGCCGCCAGGGCCGGCGGCGACACGTCCGCCACGGTCGACGCGCTCACCCACACCGCGTGGCCCTACGTCGCGGCCGCCGGCGGCCTGCTGATCCTGCTCGCCGGGCTGCTCGCCCTGCGCTACGGCCGGCTGTGGCCCGCGATGTCCGGCCGCTACGAGCGCGGCACCCCCCGGCCGCGCCGCACGGCCCCGCCGGCCGACCCGGAGCGGCCCGAGGAGATCTGGAAGGCCCTGGACCGGGGCGAGGACCCGACCGGCGCCTGAGCCGCGGCGGCGGGCGCAGCCGGGTGCGGTCCGATGTGGCGCAACAGACGCCACCCCCGCGTCCGGCGGCCACACGCGTACGGGACAATGGACCGTGAGCGTCCGGCTCGGACAGTGACGGGCGGGCTCGGAACCGTACGGACACTACGTGCGACGCGTACTACGACACGCACACGTACACAGCAACGAGGAGCAAGTCATGGCGGGCAGCAGCCACGGTCACACCCCGGCCGCCTGGACCGGTGTCATCATCGCCTTCATCGGTTTCTGCGTCTCGGGCGCCTTCATGGTGATGGCCCAGCCGGCCGGCTTCTGGGCCGGCATGGTGATCGTGGTGCTCGGTGGCGTCGTCGGCGCCGTCATGCGCGCCATGGGTCTCGGCCAGCCCAAGGCGTCGCGCCCCGCCCCGCACACCGCCCCCGCCGCGACCCGCGAGCCGGCCGGCGCCGAGAGCTGAGCAGCGCGGCGCTTCCGAGAGGGGCGGCCCGGTGACCCGTGAGGGGACCCGGCCCGCCCTTCTCCGTATCCGGACACGCGTGTCGACGGGCCTCCGCACGCACCCGCGCCGCCCCGGCCCGCCTCCCGCCACCGCGACCGGACTGACGGGCCCCTCGGCGCGGGTGTGACCGGACCCGCGCCCGGGCCGCTCCGGCGCCCCGCCGGACCCCTACGTGCCCGCCGCGCCGACCGGCCCCGGACCTACTTCGGTGCGTGGGCCCCGGCCCCGCATCCGGCCCTCGCCGCGTGCTGACGGGCCCCTCGGCGCGGGTGTGACCGGACCCGCGCCCGGGCCGCTCCGGCGCCCCGCCGGACCCCTACGTGCCCGCCGCGCCGACCGGCCC